>CAMUGE010000012.1 GCA_947088345.1 uncultured Roseburia sp. | reverse complement strand
GCAAAAAAACGGTTCGCGGACATGATATCGCGAACCGTTTTGTCTACAGTCTGAGCTTTCTTTAAAAAAAGAAAGCTGTTTTTTACTGTTCGAAACTGCTTTAATAACAAAAACTGTGTCCACCGATTCTGATATCGGTATTTGCAGTCAGCGGCTTTGTTGAAAAATAAAGTGTATCATTTCTTAATATGCTCGTATTTCCGTCTAACACCTGTTTAATAGACTGATACTCTTTGTCCGTCGGCACGGCCTTATTCCTGTTTTTCCAGGAACAGAACTGTACCGGATTTTTCTGGCTGAGTACATCGTAAAGCGTATCCGGATATAAGTCGGAAGCCATTCTGTTTAAAACAACTTCCACGACGGCTTGCTGCCCCTGCACAGGTTCGCCGTTTGCTTCCAGCCAGACGATTCTGGCCAAAAGGTCAATTTCATCCGCCGTAAGCGTGATATTCCATCTGTTTTTGATGACCGGTACTTCTCTTGCCACTATGGCGCTCACAGGGGTTGTATTTTTAAAATCTGTATGACTCTCTATATTCTCTTCCTGTGATGTTACAAGAACGACTTCATTTCTTTCAATAGCTGTCTCTTCACCTGATTCTGTCGTAAATGAATGTTCGAAAAGTTCCTCGAAAACTCCCGCCACTGCAGTTTCCGGCTTTTTCATTCGGTATGCTGCAAAAACCTCCAAACTGCTCTGCTCATGGTTCTCTTCCTTTTCCTGAATGTTGGGCGCCATGATCAGACAGGCACAAAATGCCGCCGTTATCGCTGCGTCCAATATTTTTTTACTCATTTTGCTCCTTTCCTCAAGAATGATACATAAAAGCCAACCTGTACCAAAACAGGATTTACTTTTTACTTATCATACTAAATTATATCCAAAAGTCAAATTTGCTATGCATGGCCGATACAAATTTTTTTCGATACTTTTGTCCATAAATTTAGTACTTTCGGAGCATTTTCAATCTATTTAATCCACATCAGGACTTTAATGCATAAAAGTAGAACCAAACATTTTCACAAAAATATTAATTATTTCTTTCAGTTATTCGGAATTTTTTACATTTTTGCTTCTAAAAATGACGAAATTGTTACAAAATAGGTGTCAGGATCTTTATCCTGGGCCTGCGCATGGCCAGCCCCCTCTATAATTAACAGCTCTTTCTCGCAGTTTGCAGCCTCATACAGATCTTTTGACATATCGACCGATATCATGGCATCCTGATCGCCATGGATAAAAAGAATCGGTATTTTCGCATTTTTTACGGCTTCAAGAGCCGACGCATCCATCAGATCATATCCGCCGCGCATTTTTAAGACAAGGCGCGCAGAATCCACAAACGGAAATGCAGGCAGTGAAAACCATTCTTTTATTTTTTCTCCAAACATCGTGTAGGCGTCCGTGTAGGAACAATCCGAAATAACAGCCTTTACATTTGACGCAAGATTCTGATCGCCCGCCATCATAAGCGCCGTTGCCGCGCCCATAGACTGTCCGTGCAGTACAATGGAGGCTGCTTCATTCTGCGAAAGGATATAGTCAATCCAGAGCATACAGTCCGTATGATCTGTCCAGCCCATTCCTATGTAATCTCCCTCACTCTCGCCCTGCGCGCGCAGATCGGGCACGATCACATGGTATCCCTGCTCATGATACCAGTAAGCGAACGGATACATTTCCTCCTTGCTGCCAGTATATCCGTGCAGCAAAAGAGCCCAGCTGCTGCTCTCCTCTGCCGCAGCAAACTCCCTTGCAACAAGAGAATAGCCGTCTTTTGTGACTGCGGTAATCTTTTTGCTCTTTTTCATCTCTTTTTTTTCGTCGTAAAGCCAGTCTTTTGTCTCTTTGACCGCCGTACTGTGATTCACTTTGATATCGGCTGACTGAACCTGTTTGGCAAAACTCTCTTCGGTAATTCGCTCAAACGACTCCAATTTTTCCATAAAGGAGGGAACCAATGCCGCGCTGACCAGAAAATTGATCAATAGAAAATATACGGCTGTCAGAAATAGTATGATGCTTACTGCTGTGATTATTACTTTTTTCCTTGTTTTCATTTTCATCCACACACCGCTTTTTCTTTTATGATAGCATGTTCCGGAAAAAAATGCATTGGTAATTCCTGTAAAAAAAGCACGCTGGGCGATGCTGTTCACACAGACAGGTCTGTGCAATTACTGCACAGACCGTGAGAGTGTGATGCGGGTGTACAAATCCCTTTCCCAAAACAAATTTAAGATAAACTTTCTGTGCTTTATTTACCCTCGTATTCAATAACGGAGGCAACGTCGTAGGCGGCAAGCCTCTGCCTGCCGTTTAAACCCTTTAATTCCATTAAAAACAGAACTTTTACTACTTCCCCGCCAAGCTGCTCAATCAGACTGATCGCCGCTTCAATTGTACCGCCTGTCGCAATGAGGTCATCGATTAAAACCACTTTCTGTTTTGGCAAAATTGCATCTTTATGTATCTCAATTTCCGCCGTACCGTATTCCAGCGCATACTCCGCAGAAATTGTCTCACAGGGAAGCTTGCCTTTTTTGCGCACCGGGACAAACGGCTTGCCAAGTGCATACGCAATAGGCGCGCCGAACAAAAAGCCTCTGGACTCTGCCCCTGCAATCACATCAAACTCCACGCCGTCCAAAAGCTGAATCATAGAGTCTACTGCCAGCTTAAAGCCTTCCGCATCCTGCAGAACGCTGGTGACATCGCGAAATAATATCCCCTCCTCCGGGAAATCCGGAATTGTTCTGACGTATTCTTCTATTTTTTTCATTGGATCTGTTCTCCTTTTCTTAAATTATATTTTAATATCTTGTTGCTCTGCTAATAATATCGTATTTTCTGTGTTACTGTATTCTGTTTATCATATCGTATTTTCTGTGTTACCGTATTCTGTTTACAATATCGTACGCACTACTTTGGGTTTGTAGCCTTTCTTTTCCAGCGATTTGATTATCTGCTTTTTATGCGACGTGCCGAAACTTTCCAGCGTAATCCTAAGCTCTACGGCTGCGCTTCTGTTTGTCGTTACAAACTGATTGTGTTCCAGTTTAATCACATTGCCCTGTTCCGCCGCAAGCGCCTGCGATACTTTCGCAAGCTCGCCCGGCTTATCCGGCAGAAGAACCGATACGGTAAAAATACGGTCACGGAAAATGAGACCCTGCTGTACAACGGACGACATGGTAATCACATCCATATTTCCGCCGCTCAGAATCGAGACAATACGCTTATCCTTTATATTCAGGTGTTTTAATGCCGCAACTGTCAAAAGACCCGAATTTTCTACCACCATCTTGTGATTTTCGACCATATCCAAAAACGCGACGATCAACTCATCGTCCTCTACGGTTATAATATCGTCCAGATTCTCACGAATATACGGAAAAATCTGCGTCCCCGGCGTCTTTACTGCCGTTCCGTCTGCAATTGTGTTTACGCTCTCAAGCGTGGTAACTTTTCCTGCTTCAAATGAGGCCTGCATACAGTTCGCCCCGGCCGGCTCCACTCCAATTACTTTTATATTTGGATTTAATAATTTTGCCAATGTGGAGACACCGGTGGCCAGACCGCCGCCTCCGATCGGGACAAGAATATATTCCACCAGCGGCAGCTCCTTAAAAATCTCCATTGCGATGGTCCCCTGACCGGTTGCAACCACAGGATCATCAAATGGATGAATAAAGGTATAGCCTTCTTTATCGGCCAGCTCGTAGGCTTTCTGACATGCCTCGTCATAGACGTCTCCATAAAGGATCACTTCCGCACCATACCCTTTTGTACGATTTACTTTGATTAAGGGCGTCGTTGTCGGCATAACAATAACCGCTTTACATCCATAACATTTTGCGGCGTAGGCAACGCCCTGCGCATGATTGCCGGCGGATGCTGTAATAAGACCTCTGGCGCGCTCCTCCTCCGACAGCGTGCTGATCTTATAGTACGCCCCGCGCACTTTATATGCCCCGGTAAACTGCATATTTTCCGGTTTTAAATAAACTTTGTTACCTGTCTTGTCACTGAAATAATCGCTGTATATCAGTTTCGTCTCCAGAATGACTTCTCTTACCTTGTCACTTGCCTCCTCAAATCGATCCAATGTCAGCATGATACCCCTCCCTCTTCTATTCATTTCCACTGTCTTCCGTTTTTGAAAACAGTGCGTTTACAAATTCATTGGCGTCAAATTTTTGCAGGTCATCGATTGTCTCGCCGACACCGATATATTTTACCGGGATGCCAAGTTCAGAGTGGATCGCCACGGCTATGCCGCCCTTTGCCGTTCCGTCCATCTTAGTCAGGACAATTCCTGTGATATCTGCAACATCTGAAAATTCTTTCGCCTGCATCAGGGCGTTCTGTCCGGTTGTTGCATCCAATACGACAAGTGTTTCGCGAAATGCATCCGGATACTCTTTTTCCAGAATACGGTTAATTTTGCGCAGCTCCTCCATCAGATTCTTTTTGTTGTGGAGACGTCCGGCCGTATCGCATAAGAGAACATCCGCATTCCTTGCTTTTGCCGCCGCAACCGCATCATAGACAACGGCTCCCGGGTCCTGCCCCTCCTGACCGCCGATCATATCGACTCCGGCGCGGTTTGCCCATTCCTGCAGCTGATTTCCGGCAGCCGCACGAAAGGTATCCGCAGCCGCGATTACAACTCTCTTTCCTTCGTCTTTTAATTTTCCGGCAAGTTTTCCGACGGAAGTCGTCTTCCCGACTCCGTTGACGCCGATTACAAGGACTACTGATTTTTCCTGTTCAAACCGATACGCTGTCTCTCCGACATCCATCTGTTCTTTGATGCTTGCAATCAAAAGCTCCTTGCATTCCGACGGCTGTTTGATATGGTTTTCTTTGACCTTCAGCCGAAGATTCTCTATAATCTCCTCCGTCGCCTTTACGCCGATATCCCCCATAATCAGCGTTTCCTCGATCTCCTCATAAAACTCTTCGTCAATTTTAGAAAAACCGGAAAATATGGAGTCAATCCCCGAAACAATATTATCTCTCGTCTTGCTAAGTCCGGCTACAAGACGGCTGAAAAAGCCTTTCTTCTCTTTTTTTTCTTTCTTTTCCATCGCTATTCTCCTTTTTACTGCTCAAGATCATTTTCAATCAGGTTGACTGACACCAGTGTCGAAACTCCTTTTTCCTGCATGGTGATCCCGTAAAGGCGGTCTGCCGCGCCCATTGTGCCGCGTCGGTGCGTGATGACAATAATCTGTGTGTTCTTCGTCAGTTTCTGCAGATATTTTGCAAAACGATCGACATTGGAGTCGTCTAACGCCGCCTCAATCTCATCAAGCAGACAAAACGGTGACGGTTTCAGATTTTGAATGGCAAACAGCAGAGAAATCGCCGTCAGCGCTTTCTCTCCTCCGGACATCTGCATCATATTCTGCAGTCTTTTTCCCGGCGGCTGTGCAATAATACGAATCCCGCACTCTAAAATATCCTCGTCTTCCACCAGTTCCAGTGCGCCGCGTCCCCCGCCAAAAAGTTCTTTAAACACTTTGTCAAATTCCCTCTGAATCCGGGCAAATTCTTCCAGAAACTGTTTGCGCATCCCTGTGTCAAGTTCTTCTATAATTCCAAGCAGCGTTTTTTCCGCCTCGACCAGATCGTCATGCTGCGTTTTTAAAAATTCGTAGCGTTCTGAAACTTCCTTGTAATCTTCAATTGCATTGACGTTGACATCGCCAAGCTTTCGGATTTCGTCCTTCACTGCAGCTGCCATTTTGCGAAGCTCGGATAAATTTGTGTACTCCTCGCACCGCAGTTCCATCGCCGCATGCAGCGTCAGTTCATATTCCTGCCACATATAGTTTGTCCTGCTCTCGCCTGCCTCCACAAGCCTTTCTTTCTGGCTGTTCAGACGAAAGATTTCCCGATCCAACTGTGCGATATGACCGGAAATCTCCTCGCGCTTCTGAAAAAAACTCTTGTGCTCGGACTGCATCTGTTCTCTCTGCTCCGTGGTATCTTTTAACTCCGATGACAGACGCGCGTGTTCTTCATTGGACGCGTCAATTGTCTTTTGGATTTCCTCAATCTCGCTTCTCTTTTTTTCTGCATCCTCCTTTGCCGTCCTCGCCTCGCTGATAAAATTTTCTTTCTCTCTGTCATAATGTGAAAGTTCGCCCCGGATACGCGTAAGGTTCGTATCTGCAAACTCTGCTTTCTGCCGTAATCCGGCCTCTTTAAGCAAAGCAGCCGAGGCTTCCTTTTGTATGGACTCCTCTTTCCTGCTGTAATCTTCCAACAATTTCTCCAGCTCTTTGCTTTCACGCGCAATCTGTTCTTCCCTCAGTACCGCAGATTCCATCTGCTGTGCAATTTTATCCTTATTCTCCCTGATTTCTGCAAGCTGCCTTTCAAGATCGCTGCTCTCCGCCCTTAAACCGGAACAAAACACTTCGCTCTCGTCTTTCTGCTCCTTCGCCCTGTCTGCGTTCATCTGAGCCGTATTCTGTTCAATATAGCAGGCCTGCAGTTCCTTTCGGTTCTTCTCTGCCAATTCCGCCAGATCGTCAAGCGTTTTTTTAATCCCGCCCAGATCTTTCTGCTTTACGGCCACGTCTTTGCCCAGGCTTTTTATGGACGTCTCCAGTTCTTCAATCTCACGGTTTCTGGCAAGCAGACTGCTGGTATTTTTAAACGCGCCGCCGGTCATAGATCCGCCGGGGCTTAGCGATTCGCCCTCAAGTGTGACTATGGAGAGCGCATAGCGGTACTTTTTTGCAAGCGCAGTCGCTTTGTCGATATTCTCAACGACAACGGTTCGTCCCAGAAGATAGGACAATACGCCGCTGTATTTTTCATTCGCAGTCACAAGCGTATTCGCAAGCCCGATGACGCCGTCTTCCTTTAATGCATCCGGATAGGGAAAGGAGTGATTCCCTTTCACGCTCGTCAGAGGAAGAAAGGTTGCTCGCCCGTAGCGGTTCTGTTTTAAAAAAGCAATCATCTGCTTTGCCGTCTGTTCGTCTTCCGTGACAATATTCTGTATTCTGCCGCCAAGCGCCGTCTCAATAGCCGTCTCAAATTTTTGCCCGACCTGAATTAAGTCAGAGACAACGCCTATAATTCCCGGTGTTTTCGCTCTCTGTTCCATCACGCGCCGTATGCTGTTACCGTAGCCGTCATACCGCTCCGCAATATTTTTTAAAAACTCCAGTCTTGACTGCGCTTTGTGGAATTTTGCAACTGCCTGTTCTAACAGCTGCTCCGTCTCCTGCGCCTTTTTGTGCAGTTCCCGCTCCTTTTTCTCGCCGGCGGCGGCCTGTCCCTTTAAAGATTCAATTGTCTCGTTTACTTTTGCTAACTTTTTCTGGGAAGTCATCAAAACGTTTTCAAGATCTGCATCCTGTGTTTTATGGTCAATCAGCTGCTTTGTCAGCTGTGCTTTTCGAATGTTAATCTGCTCGAGCATGGTATCGTAGCGCTGTTGTCCGGCTTTCACAGATGCTTTCCTGTTTAACAGACCGATGATCTCATTTTTTCCCTGTTCAATCTGTTCGCTGCACTTTCTGATCTCTTCCTGCACAGCGGCAAGTTCCCCGCCGTATCGCGCACTCTCTTCCAGCGACCCGGCAAGCTCCTGTCCCAATTGTTCACGCTCGCGTTCATATTCCGCAAGCGATCGCTCGCGCTCCGCTTTCTCTCTGTCGATATCAAGCAGGCGACTTTTAAAATGCTCATCTGTCATCTTCGCCGAACGAATCTGCTCATTTAAAACATTGATCTGACCTTCCAGTTTTCCTTTCAGCAGCGTCGACTCGCTTAACTTGTCCCGCAGAATATTTTGTTTTTCTTCAAACGCCGTAAGACTTTGTTCGAGTCTGTCATACTCAGCCTTAATGTGCTCAAACAAAGTACTCGCTTCTTTTAGTTCATGATCTGCGATCTCATACTTCTCTGCAACTTCCTGCTGTTCTTTTTTCAGCTGCTCGGCTTCCAACAGAAAAGCATTGACATCCAGCGTCTTTAATTCTTCTTTTTTCTTCAGATAAGTACGCGCTTTTTCCGCCTGTTTTTCGAGCGGGCCGACCTGGCGCTCCAACTCCGAGAGTATATCATTGACGCGCACAAGGTTTTCCTGCTCGCTCTCCAGTTTTTTCTGCGCAGCCGCTTTTCTCTTTTTGTATTTGACAATACCGGCAGCCTCGTCAAACAGCTCGCGCCGTTCATCCGGTTTTCCGTTCAGAATGCGCTCAACCTGTCCCTGTCCGATCAGGGAATAGCCCTCTTTTCCGATTCCGGTATCATAAAACAACTCTGTCACATCTTTTAAACGGCAGGCGCTCCCGTTCATCAGATATTCGCTCTCCCCGGAACGATAGACGCGCCTGGCAACTGTCACTTCCTCATAGTCCACAGCAAGTTTATGATCCGAATTATCCATAGTAATTGCAACATAGGCGTAGCTCAACGGTTTTCTCGTTTCTGTCCCGGAAAAAATAATATCCTGCATACTCGCGCCGCGCAACTGCTTTGCGCTCTGCTCGCCAAGCACCCAGCGCACGGCGTCGCCGACGTTGCTTTTTCCGCTTCCGTTTGGCCCCACAATCCCGGTGATCCCATTGTGAAATTCAAATACAATCTTATTTGCAAAAGATTTAAAGCCTGCCACTTCAATGCTCTTTAAATACATAAATGATTCTCCAGTTTTCTGATGAAATATCCCTACAACGGATTTTTCTTAAGAAACATAAGCGCCTGATACGCCGCGTCCTGTTCCGCCGCCTTTTTTGAATGTCCGTCTCCCTTTCCGATCACTTTATCCCCAAGTCTTACCTCCACATAAAACATTTTATTGTGGTCAGGCCCGTCCTCTCCCAGCAGATTATAGTGCAGCGATTTCTCATGATTTCCCTGCACAATCTCCTGCAGGCTGGATTTGCTGTCATAAAACAGCTTCTTGTTGTCGATATCAGTCAAAATAAACTTTTCGACAAATTTTTTTGCCTCGGAAAAACCGCCGTCCAGATAAATCGCGCCGATTAACGCTTCCATAGCGTCCGAATTTACCGACTTTCGTCCTCTTCCTCCGGTGGCATCCTCGCCTTTCCCCAGCAGCAGATATTTGCCAAGATCAATCTCTTTGGCGGAAACAGCCAGCGTCGGTTCACAGACAAGACTTGCACGCAGCTTTGTCAGATCCCCCTCGGGTATATTGGGATAATTCAGGTAAAGATATTCGCTGGACGTCACTTCCAAGACGGCATCCCCCAAAAATTCCAGTCTCTCATTATCAGAAAATTTCTTCATAAATTTCTCATTGGCATAGGAACTGTGTGTCATTGCCTGGCGAAGCAGTCCTTTCTTTTTAAAATGATATCCAATCCGATCTTCCAGCTCATCTAAAAATGACATAATCCCTCCGTTCACTCACATTCTGTTTTCCTGACAGAAAAGAGGGCTTTTCTTACGCCACACACCCGTATGATTTAAGAAAAACCCCCAGACATCATTCCATATGTGATTCGTCAAATATTACGGCACACATTTCTTACTGCACGCCGAGCGCATTCTTAATTTCCTCCACGGCATCCGATACCGTAGTGATGCGCTCTGCATCCTCGTTATTGATCTCAATATCAAATTCTTCTTCAATGCCCATGATAATCTGAAAGATATCAAGGGAATCAGCGCCGAGATCGTCAACAAATGTCGTATCCATTGCAATCTCCGCCTCATCTACATTTAACACATCCGCAATGATCTTTTTTAGTTTTTCAATTTCCATGCTTATCCTCATTTCTGTTCTTTTGATGAACTTGTAATATTTTCTTTTATCTTTCCGTTAATATCCTGCTCTCTGAATGTAATACACTGGAAGATGGAGTTTGTAATTTCTTTTGCCGTTGAACTCCCATGCGTCTTCACGACCAGCCCGTTTAGCCCCAGCAGCGGCGCGCCGCCGTATTGAGAAGAATCAAATGCTTTTAATGTCGATTTTAAAGACGGAAGTGCAAGAGCTGCCCCGATTTTGCTGCGCAGCGTGCTCATCATACCTTTTTTAATCACGTCAATCAATGTGGCGCTCAATCCTTCATATAATTTTAATATCACGTTGCCCACAAATGCCTCGCAGACAATCACATCGGCCTCGCCGCGCGGAATCTCCCGCGCCTCAATACCGCCGACAAAATGGATATCGGGACATTCTTTAAGCAGCGGGAACGTTTCTTTGACAAGCGCATTTCCCTTTTCTTCCTCTGCGCCTATATTTACGATCGCAACTCTCGGTTTTTTAATTCCAAGTACGTTTTCCATATAGATCGAACCCATATTGGCAAACTGCAGAAGATGCACGGCGCGCGCGTCCACATTTGCACCGCAGTCAATCAGCAGCGATACTCCCTTTTCGGTCGGGATCAGCGGCGCTAACGGCGGACGCCCTACTCCCTTGATTCTTCCTACTATCACCTGACCGCCAACCAGAATGGCGCCCGAACTGCCCGCAGAAACAAATGCATCCGCTTCTTTTTTGCTGACCAGATCCATCCCTATTACAATAGAAGACTGTTTCTTCTTACGGATCGCATGAACCGGCGGCTCCGCTGTCTCAATCACTTCCTCGGCATGTACAATCTCGATCTGTTCTTTCGGATAGCTGTACTTTGCCAGTTCTTTTTTTATGACATCCTGCTGCCCTACCAGAAATACTTTGATATCGTCTCTTGCCGAAACTGCGTCGATTGCTCCTTTCACCGGCTCCACCGGGGCATGATCGCCGCCCATCACATCCAGCGCGACTTTTGTCATTTCATGACTGCCCTGCTGCATATCCATCCTCCGTTCCCGAAGCGCATCCGCCCCGGTTCAATCTTTACTTCTGCTGCAACTTCAAACATTTTCAATATACTATAAGTCCCTGTATAAATCAATACAAAAATTTCCTGTCAGATTCAGGCGTCTATTGATATTCCCTGTTGCGCTCTTCTTCGGCCTCTCTGTCTTCCTGCGACATATATTTCTGGAATATGCGCTCCAATGTTTCGTTCACACAGATCATATAACCCGCCGGTATAATCACGATCAGTTCCGGAAGCAGATAGACAAGAAAGCACGCAAACGCAAATAACAGCAGAATCACAACAGACCAGATCAAATGTCCGATTGCCATGACTGCAGTATTGCGGAAGATCCGTTTTAATTTATCCTCGAATCTTGCAATATAGGCGAATATGTAATTTGCCCAGATCGCTAAAAGAGCCAGCAATACATAAAATGCCGGAAAAATGGAGCCGATTGTCTCTCCGGACTCCGCAAACTGGCGCATAATATAGATATCCTCCCCAAACAGAGCGGCGATTGCCGCAATGATTAACCATGCAGCCGTCGCCTGTTTAAAGTTCGTACGGAATCCATGCCAGTATTCTGTCCAGACATAACTCCTGTTGTGCATAATGACCTTGTTGATTGCATAATATAATCCCGATGTTGCCGCCCCCACAGTAAACAGCGGGATGCAGCTGATTGCCCAGAGAATGCTTAAGGCGCAGCAGTCAACCAGTTTGCTTAAGGTACGGAAAAATTTATTCTCCAGATTAAATAATCCACTCATCCTGTATCCACCTTTCCTTTCATTCCAGTAAGCTTTATACTAACATGACAGAAAAGTTTTTTCAAGGGAATTTCCGTTTCTCCCATACACTAATTTCTATGAGAGGATACAATCGGCCAGGCAGGCGACCGTGGCCTCTCCTGCTGCAATCACATCCCATGTTTTTCTGTTCTCCTGCCATACCGCCGATTCCGTCAGATCTTTTAACGCATGAAGCGCAGAGTTCCCCATACAGTACATTTTGCAGTATGGTTTTATCTGCATTTCGCTCTCCCTTATCAGAGAAAAAAATTCCTCCACACCAGATCCCGAAAAAAACGCGATTTTATCTAATCTGTCCGCCTGGTCAAAACAGGCTCCCCGTATCCCCCGCACATCATAGACCGGGATTGCCGTGTGCGGGATTTTGGATTCGGCAAGCGCTCCCATTAAAGCATGATAGCTTCTCACTGCAGCCGGAAATAAAATCTTTTTGGCACAGCAAGTTTGCGCAAATTCCCGGAGAAAGGAAACACGGTCGGCATGTTCCGGCATAAAATCCGCATATACTCCATGCATACGCAGCGCTTTCCCTGTCCCTTCCCCGATCGCGGCAAACCGAAGCCGATACAGTGACCTGATATCCAGACCTCTCTCCATAAAGGCTTCAAAAAAATAAGCAACGGACTGTTTGCCGGCAAAAAGAACCCAGTCGTACTCTGCAATCCGGCCAATCTCTTCGGTTAAAATATGATATCCAGGCAGCTTTACCGTCTTCAGTTCGGTTAAATCTATAGCGCCGCCGCCGGCACATTCAATTGTATGCCGCGCTTTTTTATTGGTATCCGCCGTGCCGGTCAGACCGACAGACAACTGATTTGCCTGATGCGAAGCGACAAGAGAAAAATCAGCTGTCTCCCCGATTACAATCACTGCAGGAGCTGTAAGTTTTTCCTCTTTTGCTCTCGCCGCAATGTCAGAAAGCGTCCCCCGCACCGCGCGCGTCCGTTCTGATGCGCCGTCAGAGATTACCGCAGCCGGCGTCTGTTTGCTTTTACCGTGCAGGATCAGCTGTCCTGCTATGGTATCCAGGTTTGCCATTCCCATCAGAAAAATTAATGTTCCGTCCAATTTTGCATAGAGATCAAACGGCGCCTCGCGCAGCTCGCCGTCTTCTCTGCAATGGCCTGCAATCACATGAAAGCTGCGGCTTACGCCTCTGTGCGTGACCGGAATGCCCGCCAGTTCCGGAACGGCTATTGCAGATGTCACACCCGGAATTACCTCCACCGGAATCTGCTGTGCATGAAGCGCTTGCGCCTCCTCGCCGCCGCGTCCGAATACAAATGCGTCGCCGCCTTTTAAGCGCACCACTGTCTCATACTGTTTCGCGTATTCCGTCAGAATCCGGTTGATCTCTTCCTGCTTTAGCGCATGCCCGGCCGGATCTTTGCCGACGTACGTAAAGCGCGTGCCCGGTTTTGCGAAAGACAACAGTTCTTCTGCAATCAGCCTGTCATACACAATTACGTCACAGTCTCTGATCTGCTCCAGTCCTTTTACGGTAATCAATGATGCGTCCCCCGGCCCGGAGCCGACTAAGATTACTTTCCCCATAGAGCCTCCCTGTCTGCAAGCGGCGCAGTCTTTCTTTCTTTCAATATCTCACCGAAAGCCTCATGCATCAGCATCACTTCCATCTGAGAACGTTTCTTTTTCCTGCCGCCTGTACCTCTTAACATAAGACAGCCGGGCATTGCAAGTCCTGTCTCTGGCATCTTACCTGTGATATCAGATTCGAAAATCTCCGTAATTTTTGCAAAGACGCCGACCGCTTCGTGGCATCCTGCCGAGAGCTTCTTTAATATATTCCGTTCCGTATCCAGCTCCAGCGCCGTTTTTTCGTCAGTGACCTCACAGAGAAAACGCTGGTCGTCATCCAGGCGTCCTTCCACGGCAATGATTGCCTGTCCGCCGGCCGGCACCATATCCCACAGATCAAAAAATGTATAACAAAGATCATCCTCCTGCAGTAAATCCAAGCGGGAGAGTCCCGCCGCAGCAAGAATGATCCCGTCATACTGCCCCTCCCTTAACTTTTGCAGGCGCGTCGTCACATTTCCCCGCAGGCCGCAAAAGGAAGCATCCGGATAAAGTTTTGCAAACTGCGCCATACGGCGGCTGCTTCCGGAACCGATCACTGCGCTTTTTGCAGACGCCATTTCAAATCCCTGTTTCGTAATCAGCACATCCCTGGCATCCCCGCGTTTTAATACACTTACAATGGCAAGCCCTTTATGCAGTTCCATCGGCATATCCTTTGCAGAATGTACGGCATAATCGAGAGTCCCGTTATAGATCGCCTGCTCAAATTCCGTGACAAATACGCCTTTTCCGCCAAATTCCAAAAGCGGCCTGTCTAAAATACGGTCTCCTGTCGTCTTTAGAATTACCTTTTCACATTCGATCGTCGGATATTTTTTTTTCACCGCCGCAATCCACAGATCTGTCTGCGCCTGTGCAAGAAGACTCGCCCTTGTGCCAATTCTGATTTTTTTCGGTATCCGCAAAATAATCCGCCACTTCCTTTTCCGTAATATCTTCCCCCGCCAGGACATCAGCAAGCATTGTATGAAATATCTGCTTTCTCCGCTCCCGGTCTTTCACACTGCGCAAAACTTCCTCCCGGTATCTTCCCATTATCTCTGCCGCTCTCCCGTAAGAATCCGGCGCCGCTGCCTCGAGTTCTCTCCGAATGAAAGCTGCCAGCGCCGGACTGCTGCCGCCTGTAGAAACAGATATCACTACCTCTCCCCGTCGGATCAGCGCAGGGAAATAAAATGTACACAGCTCTTTGTCATCCACAACATTGACCGGAATCTTTTGCATTTGACAGAGTTCTGATACATACCGGTTTACTTCTCTTTGACTTGACGCGGCTACCACAACCGCGGCTCCTTCTAAATCAGACTCACAAAATTCCCTCTGAACCAAAGTGATTTCTCCCGTATTTTCCCACTGTGCCATCTGACTGCAGACTTTCGGGGCAATTACCGTTATCGCGGCTTTAAAGTCCAATAACTGACCGACTTTTCCGGCGGCTACAACCCCGCCTCCGACAACAACACAATGTTTTCTTTCCATATTAATGTAGAGTGGAAAATATGCCATTTTTCTCTCCTCTGCTCCAAATCCATATCTCTTTTTTCCGGGACAGGAGGCTTTTCCCCGATCTCTCGAATAAAACTATTCTATCATTGGAGACCGGCCGTGTAAAGACAATCCTCCGAACATATTTCCATCTATATTTCCTTTTCCTCCGGCGCCGTCGCTGCCCTGAACACCCATGGCCTTAAGATCAATGAAAGATGCGTCCACAAGAGACGTATTCTCGTCCCTTTCGCTGTCGCGAGACGGAATTTCACCATTTAACTGCTTTGACACACTTTCGGAACGAAGCAGTACAAAAGCCTTTAGCAGATCAGCTGCAGTTACAAATTCTTCATAATTGTAAAATGACGTCGCGTCCTTTTTCACATATGGTGCGATCAGCGATGTTATTTTTGACAGTGTCGCTGTAAACTGTCCGCCGCCCACATAATCCTCCACAATCCGGTTCAGATAATCGTGATAACTTTTTTGATATTCCTCGTTCTCCATTAACTGTCCAAAAAGAGGTCTCTCCTTTAACAGTTCCTCTTGCATCGGGGTATCAATGGCGCTGTTTACCGCCTCGTCTGCATCCCTGCACTGGAAACCTCCAAATGCAAGATTTAAATCCCAGGGTAATATCGTAAGCTGTCCGTTATTTTCGTAAAGATAATAATTGTGTTTTAAAATGCTGTAATAACTGTCCAGATTGACAAGAAATGTCTGTGCTGCAAAATAGCGGAGACATGCGTCTACATCAATATATTTTTCCAGTTCCTCTCCATCCGATAACTTTTTTAAAGCGGTTATCACACGTTTCTTATCCTCGTCGGACGAGTCAAACACGGCGTTGTCAAAAATCTCGCTATAACTGCTGATGTTGTCATCCGTATACTTAAGATCGGCTCCTTTGCCAGACGCCTGATCAAGGTCTTTTTCACCTCCTACAAAATTTTGTTCCGGCGGCATTCCGTTTACTCCCGCGTCTGACGGCAAGTCTGACGTAATCTCTGGTATCTGTCCGCCTCGTTCCTTACGCTCTGCCGCCGGCTTTTCCTGCGCTTCCCCAAATATGCCGCCGCTTTCTGCCGATGTCTTATCGAACGGTTCCCTGAACGCCGACTCAAAAGCTTTTTGCATGTTTTCGCCTGCTTCCCCTGGCGTCTGCGTCATACTGCCGTCTGCAGGCGGCATTTTACCCCTCCCTCCGCCGCCAAATGATACGCTCTCCGGTTTATACAGCTTCCCACTTGCAGAATACACTCTCTGTAAAAAAGAATCCTCAACTGCTTCCAATGCCAGATAACATCCAAAATCGGCGCCATTAATCTGTATGTCCGCAAATGCATAATAGGGAACTGCCACCCCGATTGCGCGAAAAATATCGTACGCCATATACTCTTTGACATAAGCAGCATCGCAATACAGGTTATTGAGCACAAGTTTATCCAGTCCGTTCCATGTCTTATTGCCGTCATAGTGATCAAATTCCAGCTTAAAGCTGTACCGGATCGAATCGCTGGATGCCACCTGGCTTAAACTTGTATTTCCTTTTGTACGCACAGCAAGATCTGTATACAGCGTCCCATTGATTCGCACGTCACACGGCTTATATTCTTCGGCAAGCGGATTTGCAAGGATATCCTCCCAGTCCTCTTGTGTCAGTTCAATTTCCACTTGTAAAATTTCAAATTGGTCAAACATCTCCTCATATGGCATCGCTGCCTGATACGACATCGCTTCCACAAATTTTTGATTCCCTGACAGATAATACAGCAGCGATGTAAAGAAAACCGCTGCAGCCATCGCAGCCGCAACAATCATATTGAAATATTTACTGGCGCTCATGACATATAATCTCCGTTATAGCTGACTAAAACAGCGCTCTCAACACCCAAAAGATTCGAAATCCGGTTGACAAATTCAGAGTCTGCGCTCTTTAGGCGCACCTCAAATGTCATCTCAATTCCGCTTTTTGAGACTGTTTTTGATTTCAGCACCTGTTTCTTTACACACTGACGCAGCAGATCAAAAACCTGCCTCTCAACGTCTTTCCCTTTACAATTGACAATCATAATATAGGGATGGTCGCTTGTTCTTCGATTGACGAAAACCCATAAAATAAGACCGATAAACAGTGATCCAAAGACAGCCAGCGGGAGCAGACCCGCCCCAAGCACAATACCAACGGCGATCGCCCAGAATAAAAAAGAAATATCCATCGGCTCTTTGATCGCGGCCCGAAAACGCACAATGGAGAGTGCGCCTACCATACCAAGGGAGAGAACGATATTTGAAGTGACCGCAAGTATCACAAGTGTGGTAATCATTGCCATACTCATCAGAGAAACTCCAAAACTGGCGGAATACATGACGCCGTTAAATGTTTTCTTATAGACAAAAAAAATAAACAAGCCAAGTACAAAAGAAAGCGAGAGCGCAATCGCAAAATCCATCACGGCAAAATCCGCCGCTTTTTCCAAAAATGATGATTTAAAAATATCCTGAAATGTCATACATATCCTCCCCTATCCATACATCCTGCACGCTGCATATTTGCTGTACGCCATCGAAGAGCGTCCGGGCACACGCACTGCTTTTTCCATAATCTCCGGCAAAAATGCGTCGTATTTTACTTCCATTATGATTGCGCCGCACTCTGTCGGCGCAGTAGCATAAGTCTCTGTAAACAGACGCCGATGATACAGTCCTGTCCTGATCTCACTGTCAAATGTGATACGCACGTTCCCGGGCGCATACACATACGGCTCACGCCGATAGTCAACCAGTACGATCGGCTTTAATAACTGATATCGCATCTTTGCATAGAGTTCCTGTAAGAGACGGTTATTTTTTAACCGCAAAAAGTCAATTTCACCGTTACAGATTGCGCAAACCTCTTCTTTGGTCAGAGGCGCCGCCTGTTTTTCACAAAGACCATGCTGTTTGCTTTTTTTCTCCAGCCGGATATAATCCGCATCGCCGTTGTAATACCGAATCCGAAACTTCTCCCGGTTTTCCACACCGTCTATCTTTTCACGAAGCGCTTTGTCATACAGATTGTCAAAATACAGGCTATGTACCAGATACGTCCCGTCGGCGCCCACATGCGCGTCCCGGGACGCCAGAGCGCGAAGTCTGCTCCTTATCGCCAGATAATCTTCATAATTAATCCGGTGCTTGTATTCATGTCTCATTCATTCCTCCTTTTCCCCTGCTTTATCCATATTTTTTGCAATTGAAATCATAACAAGAATAAACAGAATTTGTGACCATATTATGGAAAACCTGTGAGAAAAAATTGAAAAGCTTACAGAATATAGAAAATTTAGATGAAAAAAATTTAAAAAACCGGGTGATTTTTATCCAAATTAGTGTTATAATGTATCCGTGCAAAAATCATAAAATAATCGCTTTTGCAGGTGTGCCAAAATACGATAAGGAGGATAACTTATGGATCAGGAAAAAACAAAAAAAGCATTGCGACAGATTGCACAGAAAGAAAACATAACTGTCGATGAAGTCATCAGCAAAATAGGACTCGCGGTGGGAATCGCACTAAAAAGTAATATTCCGGAATTAAAATATTTCTGGAAACACATACCTCCCAGAGATGGCGAAGATTCCCCGACCATTGCGGACGTCATTGCATTTCTTGCACAACACTATGCCAGCGATGCGCTCACAGACACAGAAGACTCCTAGTTTTCTTACCGTTTGTTATCTGTCTGTAGAATCCAGCCCCATGCATGGCGTTGGATTCTACAGTATGAAACTTAGTTCGACATAACTTATGAAGAAGTTCTTCTTAAACTGACTTCCAGCTGGCAGTCATAAGGTTCTTCCTCAACATGTCTCTGATTATACTCCAAAGCCTCCACACAGCCCATTGCCTGATAAAACAACTGACTCTCTATCGCGGAATGCGCAGAAATATAGAGTTTTTCGGCGCCTTTTTTCTTTGCAAAGCTCATTGCCAGCAAAAAGAGCTCTTTTCCGATTCCATTTCCCCGCATGTCCTCCGAAACATGCAGACTGGAAAGATCCAGATAATTCTTTCGGCTGCCAAAAAATTCCGCTTCCACAGACACAAATCCTTTTAACCGATTATCACAAAAAGCAGCGGATACATATCCACCGGCAGACAGCGTATGTTTTAAACAGGAAACCAGCGTCCAATAATCCTGCTCTGACCAGTCGTCGATAAACGGATCGCTTTTTATGACCCATTTTCCCTGTTCCTTTCGCCTGCAATCTGTTACAACCTGACGGCGGATAAAATACCGAAACAGCTCCCGTTTAATTTCGTCTTCCTTTAAAGTTCTGTAGGTAATCATTTTCACGCTTATACTTTCGGCAGCTTTGCAATCGATGCCGCCAGTTCTTCGTCTGTGGGAATAAAATCGCTCATATCGCCGTCATTGAATCTCTGGTATGCCACCATATCAAAATAGCCTGTTCCAGTCAAACCAAATACAATATTTTTCTGTTCCCCGGTCTCTTTGCACTTTAATGCCTCGTCTATGGCCGCCTTGATCGCATGACTGCTTTCAGGCGCAGGCAAAATCCCCTCTACCTTTGCAAAAGTCTGCGCCGCTTTAAATACCTCTGTCTGTTCCACGCTCCTTGCGTCCAAAAGT
Organism: uncultured Roseburia sp.; assembly: GCA_947088345.1. Classification (GTDB taxonomy): domain Bacteria; phylum Bacillota; class Clostridia; order Lachnospirales; family Lachnospiraceae; genus Roseburia. The sequence continues at coordinate 39,462 of CAMUGE010000012.1, read as the reverse complement.
CCCTGGTCATATAACTCGGATACGGTAGAACTCATGCCATGATAGCGAAGCCCTCCCGCATGATTTGCAGACGGTATAAATCCGCTGCCAAGCGTATACATTTTTGCAAGCGGACACACTTTTCCGGTATCACAGAAGTCATAGGCATATGTGCCTCTCGTCAAACTCGGGCAGGAAGCCGGCTCCACCGCTATCATCCGGTAATTCGCCTCGCCTCTTAAAACTTCACCCGCAAACGGAGAGATCAAACCACCCAGATTGGAACCGCCACCGGCGCAGCCGATAATCACATCCGCACGGACGCCGTACTTATCTAATGCGGCTTTCGTCTCCAATCCGATAATAGACTGATGCAGCAACACCTGTGCAAGCACAGAGCCAAGCACATACCGGTACCCCTCCTGTGTCGTTGCGGCCTCAACCGCCTCTGAGATCGCACATCCAAGACTGCCTGTCGTACCCGGAAATTCTTCATTAATCTTTCTTCCTACGTTAGTATTCATCGACGGACTCGGCGTTACTTTCGCCCCATATGTGCGCATCACTTCCCGCCGAAACGGCTTTTGCTCATAAGAACATTTCACCATATAGACCTGACAGTCAAGATCAAAATAAGAACACGCCATGGAAAGAGCAGTGCCCCACTGCCCGGCGCCCGTCTCTGTTGTCACGCCTTTTAATCCCTGTTTCTTTGCATAATAAGCCTGCGCGATCGCAGAATTTAACTTATGGCTTCCCGATGTGTTATTTCCTTCAAATTTGTAATAAATATGCGCCGGCGTATCCAGTTTCTCTTCCAGACAATAAGCCCGCACAAGCGGCGAGGGACGGTACATTTTATAAAAATCCCGGATTTCCTGCGGGATATCAAAAAACGTCGTGGTATCATCCAGTTCCTGTTTCGCAAGCTCTCTGCAGAAAACACCGGAAAGCTCGTCTTCCGTTACAGGCTGTTTCGTACCCGGATTCAAAAGCGGCGCCGGCTTTTTTTTCATATCGGCGCGCACATTATACCACTGCGTGGGCATCTCATTTTCTTCCAGGTAAATTTTGTAAGGTATTGTTTTATCCATTTTTTTCTCCATTTCTTAGACCGGCTCCAAATGGGGCCATTTGTTTTATGGTGACATTATACTATTCTTCGCCTGACATTTCAATCCGGTTCTTTTTTTTCCCTGAAACTTTTGCCATCGGCAGCACAACAACTACCTCAAGCCCCTGTGTACCGTTGGAAAACTCAAGAAATCCGCCCATCTGCTCCGTAATATATTTTACAATATAAAGACCAAGGCCTGATCCCTGCTCGAGAGCGCTGTTTTTTCCGCGATAGAATTTATCAAAAATAAACGGAATATCCTCATCAAAAATTCCGCTGCCATAATCACGAAAGGAAATTGAAACCGTATCCTCCCGCCCCGCTACTTTGACGTCAATTTTTGTCTTTGCATATTTTCTGGAATTGTTAATCAGATTCTCACAGACCTGCAGCAATCTGTTTGGGTCTGCATTCACCGTTATTTCTTCATCCGGCAGCACAATCCTTACGTCGCCCCGTCCTGCGGAAATCTCGGCGACGTCGTTTCTCATAAATGCACAGAGTTCAAACTGTATCGTCTGAATTTTCAATTTATCCAGATCCGCAACAGAATGTAAAACCAAATCGTCAGTCAATGCAGAAACCTCGTCGCACTTTTTCAGAATCACCGCAATATACCTCTGTCTGCGCTCGGCCGAGCAATCCAGATTTGCCTCAAGCCCCTCCGCATATGCGCGAATCGAAGCAATCGGCGTCCTGATATCATGCGAAAGCGTCGCAATAACTGTTTTATTGTTTTCAATCGCCTGCCTCTCGCCGGAGCGCGCTTTCGTAATTTCCCGTCTCATACTGTCAAATGCCCAGGTAAACTCTCCAAAATAGTTGGAGCGCTCATATGCAAGAGCAATGTCAAAATTCCCCTGCGCAATCTGACTGACATACGATTTCATCTGATCAAACGGGCCGAGAATAACACGATCAATATAACAGAACGCAACTATAATAGATGCAACGCAGAGAGCGGCAATCAATATATATCCTGCGTCGAAACTTTCCTCTTTTGAAAAAGACCGCAGGCTCTCCTGCAGTCTCTCGGATTTTAATTGCATTGTCTTCATATCGCCGCTTCGGGCAAGCTGTTCCAGTTCATTTACTGCTACAATCTGTTTCTCCGTTATATCCTGTCTATTGTTTTCAACTTTCAAAAGACCAAACAATACTGCTGTCATCAGAATCGCAAAAGAAAACAGTACGGAAACTCCTAACAGCCTTTTTTTCATTGAGGCACCTCCAGTAGATATCCCACTTTGAAAACGGTTTTGATAAACTGCGGGCTGGCCGGATTATCCTCCAGCTTTTCCCGCAGCCACCTGATATGTACCGTCAGCGTCGACGGTTCCACCAGAGAATAGGCCCCCCATACTTCCGCCAGAAGTTTTTCTTTTGCAACCGCCGTATTCCGATACCGGCACAGACAGGCGAGCAAATCAAATTCACGCAGAGAAAGCGATACGATCCGACCGTTTTTCTCCGCTTTCCTTGCCGTGATATTTACTCTGACATCCCCAAATGCAACGATCTGCTCCTCCCCCGCAAATCCATAAGTACGACGAAGCAGCGCATTGACCCGGGAAAGCAGTTCTTTCATAGAATACGGCTTCGGCAGATAATCGTCCCCGCCCAGGTCAAATCCGGCGATACGGTCATTCTCTCCCGACCTTGCACTTGCAAAGATCACAGGTACTGTCGATACTTTCCTTAACTCCCGGCACAGGTCAAATCCGGTGCCGTCCGGCAGATTGATATCCAGTAAAATCAAATGAAACGTTTTTTTCGACAAAAGCCGAAAAGCTCCGGCGCTGTCAGACACAAATGTAACACAATAACCGTAGCTCTCCAGCATATCTGTTAAAATCAGCGACAAATCTTCATCATCGTCAATTATTAATATATTTTTTTCATTTTTTACCATTTGACGCGTTTACTCTTCTTGTTCTGTCTCCATCGTCTTAAAATATTCCGTCACACATTCTGCGCCGTCGCTTTCAAAACCTTTGATGGTACTGTCCAGACTAAGCCATCCCATACTGCCTGACGTTATGCGGTCGCTGATGATCCCCATATTCTCCAGAGCAGTTGTACTGGCATTCGCCATATCTACACCGAACGCTGTCAGCAAAACACCGTCCTGCACTTTGGCATTTGCGGTAACGCCGTCCATGCCGTTATACTGTTCTATATAAAACGGTGCAAATGCCTCCAGTTCCTCCGCACTATACTCTGCCCCGGCTTCCAGTTTCTGTGTATTGATCATAGCTACAATTTCGTCACCGTGTGCTGCAATCTCCCATACATCGCCTTCCGGAAACGTACAGGTCGTCATGCTTGCATCAAGATACGGCTCCAATCCGCCGCAAAGCATCTCAAAAAAGTCGCGGTTCGTATTGGTATCCATCACTTCAGCGCCGTCCCTGTTCCCCACATAAATTTTCATGGTCTCCTGGCCGGCTGTTTTCTCACTCTGCACGGCAGTCGAGATCCAGGACGGCATATCGTGAAAAGCAGTAGAACTGTTTTCTACCTGTTCCACAAGCGCCTCTGCCATCGCCGTATGCAGCTCCTCTGAAAAATCCGGTACAGAGAGCGTGACGTTGACTGCGCCCCATGTCTCCTCACCTTCCACTGCTTCCGCAGTGAAAGTGACTGTCTTTAATTTTTCATACAGCGTCTGGTATGCAGCCGACAAATCGCCGCCTTTTGTCTCATCAATACCAGCAAAAAACAAATGCAGCGGATTGTCCGCACTGATATACGGTTTTATTCCTTCGTAATTTCCCTGTTGAAAAGCCTCCATAAATGTATTGACAACCTCAACCGGAGATAATTTTTTTGAAGCCGTAATTCCCTGACAGGACGAAAGACCAAGACATAAAACAACTGCCGTTAAAATTGCAGCAAATTTTTTCATTGTAAATTATCCTCTCTTTTATCGTCGTTTTAACCGGAACATATCCGTCATTGCTTTCAGCAGTCCTGCCTGCGAACTTAACTCCTCGCTGGTCGCCGCGCTCTGCTGCGCGGTCGCGGAGTTTGTCTGAACTACGCAGGAGATCTGTCCGATCTGTTCTTGTATATGAGAGACAGATTCCGCCTGGACGTTCGACGCCTTTGCGATCCAATCGGTTTTTTCCACAATCTCCTGTGCACCGCTAACGACAGCCTGCAACTGTTCCGCCGTCTCGTTTGCAATCTGCGTTCCATGTTTTACTGACTGTATGGAACGGCCGATCAGTTCCGCAGTGGATCTGGACGCCTCGGAACTCTGCTCTGCGAGACTGCGCACTTCAGAAGCTACAACAGCAAAACCTTTTCCCGCTTCTCCGGCCCTTGTTGCCTCAACCGCAGCATTTAATGCAAGTATATTTGTCTGGAACGCAATATTTTCAATTGTCTTGATAATCTTTTCAATTTCATTTGAGTTTGTGTCAATCTCACGCATCGCATCAATCATCTCATGCATCTTGCGGTTGCTCTCCATAATCTGGCCGCTTACCAGATCAATCTGATCATTCGCCTGCGCTACTTTCCCTGCTGTTTCCTCCACCTGTCCGGCTATATCACCGATTACTCTTTCAAAATTCTCTATGGTGCTGGCCTGCTCTACTGCACCCTGACTCAAACTCTGTGCGCCGATTGCCATCTGCTCGGAGCCGTTTGAAACAAAAGATGCGCTTTCTACAATCTGCTCCATTGTTGAATTTAATTTATCAAGAATACTGTCTAAAGATTCCTTGATTGACAAAAAATCCCCTACATACTGCTGTTTTGTCTCCACGCCGAGATTTCCCTCGGAAATGGAGGCCAAAATATGGGAAATCTCTCCTATATACCCTTTCAGCCGGGCGATCGTAGCGCCAAATATCTCGGCAAGATACCCGACCTCGTCATTGGATCGTACATCAATCCGCAGATTTGTGTCCTCATTCAGTCCGAGTTCCCCGCGCTCCATTGTCTGCGCAAGAATGGTCAGTTTTTTAAGCGGTTTGGAAACTGCATTGCTGATAAAAAGCGACAGTAAGATCGTACTGATCAGCACCATAACAACGCCTGCCGCACAGGAAACAAAAATGGTGGTATTAATTTGGTCGTGCGCAGATTCCATTGAAATTCCGGCAAAAATCAAACCGTTCACCTGACCGTTTTCGTCCAGAGTCGGAACATAAGAACAAAGATGATCCGTTCCCAGAATATGGGCCTCACCGACATAGGACTCTCCCTGTTCTATGATAATCTTTGTCAGCCTGTCTGAAAGCGCTGTCCCGACTACACGTTCCCCGTCCTGTATAATCGTCGTGTAAACGCGTGTATTGCCTTTAAAAATCGTAAACTCACAGTTCATCTTCTGTTTCAGATCGTCCAGCAGCTGTGTCTTGTCATCGGGCCCGGTATAATTGTTAAGCTCATATTCAAGCACTTTGGTTCCGTTTACACACTCTTCCTGAAGAAGTTTCATTGTCAGACGATAAAACATTGTAACGCAGACAACGACTACCATTGCCATGCTGACAGCCAACAGCGCAATCACAAGCAGATTGACTTTTGTTCCAAGATGCCTCATTTTTTTGTTCTTTGACTGGTTCATTTTTCACCTCTGTAACCTATGAATTTTTTATTTTACCTGTCACTCAGAAACAGTAATTCCAAGTTCTTCGAGCTGTTTGTCATCTACAAGCCCCGGCGCCTGCGTCATCAGACAGGATGCGTCTTTTACTTTCGGGAATGCAATGACATCGCGAATGGAATCGGCATGCACCATATGCATCACAAGCCGATCCAACCCGTATGCAAGGCCTGCATGCGGCGGCACACCGTAGCGAAATGCATCGAGAAGGAATCCAAACTGCTCCTGTGCCCGTTCTTTTGAAAATCCAAGCACTTCAAACATTTTTTCCTGAACATCGTTCTGGTGAATACGCACCGAACCGCCTCCCAGTTCAGTACCGTTTAACACAATGTCGTAGGCTTTTGCGCGTACCGATCCGGGATCGCTGTCCACATGCTCCCAATCCTCTTCCATTGGCATCGTAAACGGATGATGCATCGCCATAAAGCGATTTTCTTCGTCTGACCACTCAAGCAGAGGAAACTCTGTAATCCAAAGGAAATTATACTGGTTTTCATCGAACAGATTTAGTTCCTTTGCAAGCTCTAAGCGAAGCGCGCCGAGTACGTTCCAGACAATTTTATTTTTATCTGCCGCAAATAACAACAGGTCGTTGCTGTCGCCCTCCATGGCGCGGACAAGCGCTTTTAATTCTTCCTCCGACATAAATTTGGCAAACGACGATTTATATGTGCCGTCCTCATTGACCGCAAGGTATGCAAGGCCTTTCGCACCATAGCCTTTTGCAAATTCTACCAGCCTGTCAATTTTCTTACGCGGCATTTTAGCCTGTCCTTTGACATTGATGCCGCGGACAGAACCGCCCTCTGCCAGCGCGCCCGTAAATACAGAAAAAGCACAGTTTTTTACTGTCTTTGACACATCTTTTAATTCCATGCCAAATCGCGTGTCCGGCTTATCAGAACCGAAACGGTCCATTGCCTCCTGCCACGGCATCCTTGGCAGCGGCAGCGAAATAGAAACGCCAACGGTCTCCTGAAATACATATTGGAGCAGACGCTCATTGACATCAATGACATCGTCCACATCCACAAAGGCCAGCTCCATATCGGCCTGTGTAAATTCCGGCTGACGGTCCGCGCGCAAATCCTCATCACGGAAACACCGCGCAATCTGAAAATATCTGTCATAGCCGGAACACATCAGAAGCTGTTTGTACAGCTGCGGCGACTGCGGAAGCGCGTAAAAATGTCCGGTATGCACACGGCTTGGCACCAGATAATCTCTGGCCCCCTCCGGCGTGGACTTGCAAAGCATCGGCGTCTCGATTTCCAGAAATCCCTCGCGCATCATAAAATCCCGCATCAGATATGCAACTTTGCTGCGCAGCATCAGATTTTTCTGAATATCCGGTCTCCTTAAATCAAGATAGCGGTATTTTAACCGCACTTCGTCTTTCGTCTGGCTGTTTTCCTCTATCTGAAACGGCGGTGTCTCAGATTCGGAAAGAATGCGCAAATCCTGTGCAATCACCTCAATATCGCCGGTCTTTAAATTTTCATTGACGGCTGCCGACCGCTTCTGTACGGTTCCGGAAACGGCAATCACAAATTCACTGCGAAGGCTTCCGGCTTTCCGGTAGCCCTCCTCTCCCGCGCTCTCCTCACTAAATACCAGCTGCAGGATGCCGGAGCGGTCTCTTAAATCAATAAAGATCAGACTTCCCAGGTTCCTCCTCTTTTGTACCCATCCCATCACAGTCACAGTCTGGCCGATTTGCCCGGACGAAACCTCCGTACATCGGTGGCTTCGGTGCAGGCCTCTCATTGATTCTGCCATAAATCCCTCCTTGTTTCTATTTGATCAAAACACTTGCGCCCTGTCGGCAAAAAATTCCGTGATCTCCTCATATCCTTCTGCCGCAAGCTTTTCTTTCTGAAATTTTTTATTCTTATTCATCCTGACTACAAGCACCTGTTTTCCGGCTGCGCGCTCCATCTGGGCTTTCGAGATGACCTCAGCCAGCCCCGCCGCTGGATAGCCTTTCTCGATCAGATACGCCGCCTTTGGTTTTTGGTTTGGAATCCGATATCCGTTCTCCAGCAGCAGTAAAATAATTCGCTCAAAACCAATCGAAAAGCCGCACGCCGGCACATCCGTTCCGGTAAACCTGCCCACCATTCTGTCATAACGGCCGCCTCCGCCGCAGGCTGCGCCAAACTCCGGCATGGCAATCTCAAAGATTGTACCTGTATAATAACTCATCCCGCGCACAAGCGTCGGATCAAACACAATTTTAAAATCTGCGGTCTTTGCGGCCCCTACGCTCTCTATGATCTCCTCAAGGTTTTGCTTTACTGCAGGCTCCAAGTAACCGTCTAATGTTTTTGCAAGATAGAAAAGCCCATTTTCTGCTTCCTCTATGCCTTTAAACAGAGAAAGGTACCGCTCCACAACTTCCGCCGGAAAGCTCTCCTGTTTTAATTCAGCCGAAACGCCGTCCACACCGATCTTATCCATCTTGTCTAAAATGATAAAGACCGCGTCACAGGATTCCTCGGTAAATCCGGCGTACAATGCCATCGCTTTTAAGACGCGCCTGTCATTGATGCGTATCTCAAAATTATGGAACCCGAGCTTGCCGATTGTTTCCGTCGTCGCAAGAATCAGCTCAATCTCCGCCAGATTGCCGGGTTCTCCGATAATGTCAATGTCACACTGCATAAACTGACGGTAGCGGCCTTTCTGCGGTCGTTCGGCTCTCCACACGTTTCCCATCTGCAGCGCTTTAAATGGATTTGGCAGATCGTTCGCATGATTTGCATAATAGCGCACAAGCGGTACGGTCAGGTCGTAACGCATTCCGAAGTCAACCAGATCCGCTTCCTCCTCTGCTTCCTGCAGTTTTAATTTCTCCCCGCGTTTCAAAATTTTAAAGATCAGTTTTTCGTTTTCTCCGCCCTGCCTGCCGGTCAGATTCGCAATATTCTCCATACAGGGCGTCTCAATCGGGGTAAAACCAAAACTGCGGTATGTATCTTTGATCACCTGCTGTACGTAATCGCGTATCTGCATCTCGTCCGGCAGAATATCTTTCATGCCGTTGACAGGTTTTTTGCCAAGTGCCATCTTTACTTCCTCCGTCGATTCATTTTGGATCATTACTCATAAAACGTATTTTATACGTAACGGACAAATTAGTCAACCTTGGGGCGTTATAATTTTCTCCAATTCCAATCTTGTGTTATCTGACCGCTTCTCCCAGCCGAAACGAGTACAACAGACATTCTTTCACCCGAAGAGTATCTTTGCCGTCCTGCGCAAAAATACGGTTCAGCGCCTCCCCGTAGAGCATGAGCTGGGCTCCGTACCGGTCTTTTAACTGTTTTGCACTATCTACATGGTCTGTTTTGTAATCAAGCAGCACAATCCCGTCCTCCTCCAGCCAGAATGCGTCGATAATTCCCTGTATCAGCGTCAGATCGCCGCATTTTTGTTCTGTGCAGTCTCCAAAACCAAATCTTGCCAGTTCTTCCCCGCGAAATCCCATAACAAACGGCTTCTCACGATAAAGTCTTCCCGCCGCTTCCGCGGCGCCCATACGCCTGGCGAGATCGGAACGCAAAAATTTTTCAATTTGTCCGGGGATAACAAGCTCTTTTGTCTCCTTTGTAATCTTTCCTGACTTTAACATGGCTTCTATCTGTTCTGCCGGCGTATCCGGCAAATCAAACCGGTAGCATTCCATCACGCGGTGCACCGCCGTGCCTCGCAGCGCGCCAATATTCGCCGCCTCCTCCATACCCTCTTTCCGTCGGGCGAACGCCGGAATATACGGAATGATATCCTCCTCGGAAAATACCGGATACAGTTCCTCTTCTTCCTGCTGCGCCAGCTGCCGCATTGAGCGGTGTTTTAACTCGGAGACGGAATATTTGTTCTTTTTGCTAATCTGCGCTTCATTGGGATAACGAAAGGAAAAGATATCGTCAAATTTTTTCCTGTCCTCTTCGTCTGCATTGGAGACAGCGTGAAAGCAGTTCTCTTTCTCAAACGCCTCTTTCGCCTGTATGCCGATTTCCCCGGTCACAAGCTCCGCCGCAGGCACAAAGCGAACCTGATATTTTTCACCGTAGGAACAGACGGCAGGTATGATCCAGTCCAGATATCCCGCTGCTCCCGCGCGCAAAAGATAAGAAAGCGCACCCTGCCAACCGGTCAAAAGCGCGTATTCCTTTTCTTTTTCCAAAAATGACTGCGCGTCTTTTCTGTCCGCCGTTACGATCAGCTTTTCTTTCGCACGTGTGAAAGCGACGTAGAGAACGCGCAGTTCCTCTCCGGTATTTTCCAGTTCGATCTGCCTGGCCAGCGCTTTCTTTACAATGGTCGGCGTTCTTAAACGGCGGGCGCCGTCGATACAGTCAAGGCCTATCCCATGTTCCGGATGAAGGATCAGGCGGCTTTTCGTATCCTGCCTGTTAAACTGCTTTCCCATCCCGGATACAAATACAACCGGAAATTCCAGGCCTTTGCTCTTATGGATACTCATAATACGCACAACATCCTCATTTTCGCCTGACAGATCGGCCTCCCCAAAATCAATATCATATTTCTGCAATTCGTCGATATAGCGCACAAAATGAAACAGGCCTTTATAGCTTGTATTTTCATATGCGCTCGCTTTCTCGACCAGCATAAAAAGATTTGCCTGACGCCGTTTTCCGGCCGGCATCGCAGCTGCGTAACTGCCATACCCTGTCTCTTTGAGCAAAATCTCGATCAGTTCATGCACCGGCGTATCCGGCACAGCTTTTCGCATATTCTGATACATTCGGAAAAACCGAAAAAGTTTCTGTTCATACGGTTCCATTTCGCCTGTCTGTTCCGAAAGCAGTCTGCATTTTTTCAGAACGCATTCGTGAAAACTGCACTCCCGGTCAGTCAGACGTATCTTTGCAAGCTCCTCGTCGCTCATCCCCGCAATCGGCGAGCGCAGCACTGCGGCAAGCGGTATATCCTGTCTGGGATTGTCTAAGATGCGAAGCATCGAGAGAACAGTCTGTACCTCGACTGAGGAAAAATAACCGGTTGACGACACCGAATGCGCCGGGATTCCATCCGCATTTAAAACAGACGCAATCACATCTGCCCATCCGCTTAAGCTGCGCAGAAGAATTACAATGTCCGAATACCGGACAGGACGTAATTTCCCTGTTTCCCTGTCAGCGACAAGGTGTTCGTCCCTTAATCGCCTGATTCGCTGCGATATCATTTTAGCCTCAAGCATACGTTTATCTTCAAAACCGCTTTGTGCAAATAACTCCTCGCCGGAATCCGTAAGCAGCACTTCTGCCGCCGCCATATTGTCAGCAAGATCCGGAAATTCCGCTCCGGGATAAAGCGCCGCCTGATCGTCATAGGCAACATTTCCCAGATCTTTTTGCATAATCCTGTAAAAGATATCATTTGTAAATGTAAGCGCTTCTCTGCGGCTTCGAAAGTTTCTGTGCAGATCTATGCGCTGTCTGTCACTCTCCTGCGTCGTGTAGGTATCGTACTTCTCCATAAACAGCTCCGGCCTGGCAAGACGAAACCGGTAGATACTCTGCTTGACGTCGCCCACCATAAAAATATTATTGCTCCCGCGCGCTTCCCGCGATACGGCGCGCAGCAGCGTCTCCTGCACATAGTTGCTGTCCTGGTATTCGTCAATCATAATTTCTTCATATGCGTCTCGAAATTCTTCCGCCGCTTTCTTTGGTTCCTTTGTCTTCCGATCCACTAAAATGTCAAGTGCAAAATGCTCAAGATCATGAAAATCGACCAGATTTTTTCGCCGTTTTTTTTCGGCAAACAGCTCCGAAAAACAAGTTGAAAGACGCACCAGTTCTTTCGCCATCGGCTCTGTCTTCTTAATATTTTCAATCATCTGTTCCATGGGGCAGTAAAAATACTGTGCTTTTATTTTTTTTACAGTGTCTTTTGCCGTATTGCGCAGTGATTTCACCAGTTCCAGCTTTGCTGCATCCCCGTCAAACCCGCGGCTTGACGGCATTCTTGCGTACTTCAGCGCATAAATCGATTCATACAGCCCCCGGAACGTCTGCTGTCCTGCAATATGCCGATACTGATCCAGATCGTCCCGTATCGTTTTTTCGTACATCGACGGCCCGTCGCCCTCGCACAAAATCACCGCCCGCTCCATGAGCGAAACCAGATCTGCGGCGCAGGATCGTATTGTTTCTGCAAGCTGTTCAAGGAAAGGCGCGCCGGAAAACTCATCCTCTGTTGTAATATGGTATCCGTCCGCACATCCCAAAAGCCATTCATCCGGCCACGGATAGCTTCTGGAAAATTCATACAGCGAGAGAATCATCCCGCCAAGCGCCTCGTCATTTCGCCCAAAAGCATAATTTTCCACAAACGAAAGAAATTCGGTCCGGCTTTCCTCATAATTTTGCTCCAACAGTTCCTTTAAAACATCTTCTTTTAATAATTTTAATTCGCCCTCGTCTGCAATCCGAAAATTTGGTTCCAGACCGATCTCATAAAAATAGTTGCGTATCACATACAGACAGAAACTGTCAATCGTTGTAATCTGCGCATTGTGAATCAGCGTAAGCTGACGCATCAGATGCTCATTCTGCGGATTTTCTTCCAGCGCGCGCTCAATTGCCGCGCCGATGCGTTCCCGCATCTCTGCAGCAGCCGCGTTGGTAAATGTGACAATCAAAAGCCGGTCGATGTCAACCGGTTTTTCCCGATCCGTGATAATATTTATAATACGCTGAACCAATACGGCCGTCTTGCCTGAACCGGCGGCAGCCGATACCAGAATATTGCGCCCGCGTAGTTCAATGACCTGTTTTTGTTCCGGCGTCCATGACATTCCCATCTGCCGTACCTCCCCGCATGGATTCTAACACTTCTTCGTTTCCGAACTGTTTCAGGCGATTATATTCATAGCCCGGCAGCCGCGCATCAAACCCGCATACCGTATGATACGGACAGTAATCGCATCCGCTCTTTCCGTCCAACAGATACGGACGCACAGACGAGACGCCATGAAAGATCTGACGGCCTGTCTTTTTGATCACTTCGTTGACATAAGCGGAAACCATTTGAAATTCCTCTGCATTCAGCGTCTTTGACGCAGCTTTCAGAGAACCGTCCGTTTTCTCCGCAACGGGAATCACCGAAGAACTTCCCGAAAACGATTCGTCCATCGCGCGATAAACCGATTCGTCCTCGTTAACCATTCCGTTTAATTTTAATTGTTCAAGCACTGCCTGTCGTATCTCTTCTTCCGACTCTGCGCCGCTTCCGTCAACCATTGGATTTGTGACATGATAGTAAAAAATACCCGCCGGTTTCGCGTTTTTTTGGGGATGCTCCCTGGCCACCAGTTCGATCGCTGCGTTCAGGTAAACCACAAGCTGCAGCTGCAGGCCGTAATAAAGGTTTAACAGGGAAAACGAAGTACTGCCTGATTTATAGTCGATGATCTTGACATAGACCGCATCGTCTGTCTCATAAGTATCAATCCGGTCGATTCTGCCGCGCAGATGCATCTTTTCCTCCTCGCTCAGATTAAAATGAATCGCCGAGAGCTTGTTTTCTCTGGAAAACGCAATCTCAAAATTACGCGGAACAAATTTACCTTTTTGTATCTGCGCAATCAACGCCCAAACCGTCTGCTTTAACGTTTCTTTCATGCGCCCCAGCAGATACCGGTTTCTCGCCTCCTCGAATGCTCCCGTATTTTCTTCCGAGAGTACAGATTCCTCCATACATTCCTCAACCCAGCGCTCCTGCAGCTCTTTAGGCAGATCAAACCATGTATATTCTGATTCCTGTATACGGTTTGCAAAACGCTCCAGCACATCGTGATAGATATTTCCCATATCAACACTTGCAAATGACAGAAGCTGACGTTCTTTTAGCAAAAGCCCATAGGCAAGGTAGTGGGAAAACGCGCACGCCGCAAATCGTTCCAGGCGCGTCACGCTGTTTTCTAAAACCGTGCCGTAAAGCGCCCTTGTCACGGCACGCCCGATCGGCTCTCCTTTATAAACCGTGCATGCAGCATCTATCAGCCATCCCGCCTTTGCCGCATATTCTTCCGAAGAAAAATACCAGCCAGCCAGCGCGGCCCACGCGCCGGTAAATTCTTTCTTCTGCAGCCCCTCGATAAAAAACTGCAGCGCATTTTCCGGCGTCAGAATATCGCCCGCCTGTTCCTCCTTTGCAAGCTGTGCGACGCACAATTTGGGAAACAATTTTATCAGCGCGGAGATCAGATAAGACGGCCTGAGCGCCTTTCCGTCTGCATCTGTCTTTGCATAAGTCACATAAAGCGCGTCCGAGGGCTTCGTCAGGTTCAGATAGAGATAAAATTTCTGAATAAATACCTTTTCCCGCGCCCCCGGCGCAAGTTCAAGCTGCTGCTCTTTGATTTTTTCACGTTCAAACTGGGAGATAATCCCTCCCGCGCCCCCGGATTTGGGGACAATTCCGTCGTTAACGCCGACAAAAAAAAGTATTTTGATATGATTTAATCTTGTGCGCTCAATATCTCCAATCGTAACCCGATCATTGCCCGGCGGAATAATCCCAACTTTTGCCGCTTCCAATCCGGCGTCCAAAATATCGCCAAATTCGCGGACCGGGATTATTTCATCGCCAAGCAGGCTTGTAATTTTATCCAAAAGATCCATGACAATGCGGTAAATCTGCGCATATTCTTTTGCTTTTGCCGGATTTCCATCCGCCTCAAATGACAGTTCCTTTTTTTTCAGATTTTGCTGCGCATGAAGAGAACACAAAAACCGGTACAGTGCGTAAGTCTGTTCCGCGACAGTCTTTCGTTCTCCTTTTCCGGAAGGAAGAAAAGCTTCCACAAGCGGTTCAAATGTCAGGACAACCGCTTTGCGTATTCGGTTCAGACACAGCATTTCTTCCGTGTCCGCGTCCTTTGCTATTGGCGTAAAAATACGGCTCCAGCGCTTCCTGCCCCGGATGCCCTTTGCAAGCACATAATTTTCGAGACGGTCAATATCGTCTTCATCTATAATCGTTTCCCCCGTCTCCTCCGAGACAAAAATCGACGCCATCCCGCAGCGCAGAAACCGAAAGACGCTTTCATACGAAAAATCATACTCAATCACCTCGAGCGCAGCCCGTATCAACTCGATAAACGGATGAAATAAAATACTTCTTGTCTGATCGATGAAATAGGGGATCTTGTACTGCCCGAAAATTTCCGGCACATAATTTGCGTACTGCGGCACATCCCCGGTCACCACTGCAATATCGCGGTAGAGATAACCGTTTTGCTGAATCAGACGCGTGATCTCTTTCGCCGCAAATGTCAGTTCCACCCTTGGATTTTTTGCCGCATACAATCTGATCTGTTTTGTTTCTTCCTCCCAGGCACGTTTTGTGACGCGAAAAAGATTCTGCTCCATAAAGAAAAGTTCCGGCGCTCCCGCAAATCGCTGTTCGCCGGATGGTTTTAAAATAACCGGATCTTTGACTTCCACCAATACTTCCCGCGCCATCTTCATCAAAGTACGTACTGTTTTTTTACTCAGCGCAAACAGTTCATGGATTCCTCTGCTCCGGTAAAAATCCTCTCTCACATCGATTGTCACCGAGACGATTACTTCTTTTGCAAGAAGGAACAGCTTTTGCAGCAGACGGTTTTGAATCGGTGTAAAGCCGGTAAATTCATCGCATACAATCACGCTGTCTCTGATGAGCGCCGACTCTGCAGCCACATCGGCGAGAAGCGAGAGTACTTCCTCCGATGTAATATAGTTCCCCTGCAGATATTCGCGAAATCCCCGGTATATCACAAGAATATCCTGCATTTTCAGCAAAAGCGCTTCTCCGACAGCATTCTCCTTTAAAAAGTCATTCAGTAAATCCGGCGAAATATTATATTGAGTCAGTTCGGAAATCAAAGACTTTATCTCGCTGATATACCCCATTTTATTTAAACTGCCGCGCAGTACGGTAAGTTCGTTCTTTTTCTGCTCCGCAACTTTTCGCAGCACCAGATTCTTGCCTGTCTCCTCCAATACAACAAGCTCCTGTTTTCCGAGTTCATCAAAAACGCGGTAGGCCAGTCGCGCAAAACTTAATACGTCCACATTCATAATGGCATGGTTTTTCTGCCTCTCTACCAGTTCCCGCTGTGTCTGCATGGTAAACTGCTCCGGCACGAGTATAATAAAATTCTGATCGGGATGTTCGCCCGCACGGCGCAGAATGGATTCATATAATTTTCCTGATTTTCCGCTTCCCGAATTTCCGAATACAAATTGCAACGACATGACGCTCTCCTGTTCTACAAAATATAGGATATATCTATTTTAACAGACAATTTTGCGGATTACAACCGTTCCGAAACATTATAAATTGATTACATAAAAAATTAACGCCATCTGCATCATCAGTATCAACGGAATGCCAAACGCGAAATAATCTTTTTTTGTCTTGTGACGAAACGCGTACATTCCGACAAGGCCGCCTATTGATCCGCCAAGAAAGGAAAGTCCGAGCAGTGTGACGATACGTATTCTGCGGCGGCGCCTGACTGCAAGAAATTTATCAATTCCAAATGCAAAAAGCGTAATCAGATTCACTGACACAAGATAAACGGACAATATTTTATTTTCGTAAAAAAGTTTCCAAAATGCAAAATTAATATCGTCCCGATGAAATCCTTTGATAAACAAAACTGCTACGGTCTGAATCACAAAAACACAGAGCACAAAGACGCGCTGCATCATATTGTCCTTCTCCGCTTTTCTGTCAAACAGCAAAATGGCGGCCAATATCCCCAATGTGCCGCCCAGCAGGGCCGTTATCATAGAAACGGACTCTCCGCGCCTGCCGGCCTTATGAGCGCGCAGCCGGTGATTCAATAAAAAAAATAAAAAACCTGTCAGATTAACAGCAATCAGATAATATTCCAGATACCCCAAATCCATAGACTTTCGCTCCCTTATTCACACACAAACGCCGGTGGTCTCCCACCGGCGCTTCTTGCCGCTATTTTCACAATGTGCCTAAAATTCCATCTTATTTGCAAAATATGCTTCCAGTTCATTGATCTGAATGCGCTCCTGCTCCATCGTATCACGGTCGCGCACTGTCACCGCGCCGTCTGTCTCTGACTCGAAGTCGTAGGTAACACAAAACGGCGTTCCGATCTCATCCTGCCTTCTGTACCGCTTTCCTATGTTTCCCCTGTCGTCATACTCGCAGTTATATTTTTTGGAGAGGCGCGTAAATATTTTCTCCGCCCCATCAGCAAGCTTTTTGGAGAGCGGAAGCACGCCGATCTTTACCGGGGCGAGCGCCGGGTGAAAATGCAGCACGGTCCGCATATCCGGCTTTTCTTCTGTTCCAATATTTTCCTCGTCATAAGCGGCGCAGAGAAATGCCAATACAACGCGGTCAGCTCCAAGCGAAGGCTCGATGACATACGGAATATAGCGCTCATTTTTTTCATCATCGAAATATGTAAGATCCTCTTTTGAAGTATTCTGATGCTGCGAAAGATCATAATCGGTACGGTCTGCAATCCCCCACAGTTCCCCCCAGCCAAACGGGAATAAAAATTCAATATCGGTCGTTCCTTTGCTGTAAAAGCTAAGTTCCTCCGGCGAATGGTCGCGAAGACGCATTTCCTCCTCTTTCATCCCAAGAGAAAGCAGCCAGTCACGGCAGAATCCTCTCCAATACTGGAACCACTCAAGATCTGTTCCAGGCTCACAGAAAAATTCAAGCTCCATCTGCTCAAACTCACGCGTGCGGAATGTAAAGTTACCAGGCGTAATTTCATTTCGAAAAGATTTTCCGATCTGTCCTATGCCAAACGGAATTTTTTTACGTGAAGTGCGCTGAACATTTTTAAAGTTTACAAAGATACCCTGCGCCGTCTCCGGCCGAAGGTAAACCGTATTTTTCGCATCCTCCGTCACGCCCTGAAACGTCTTAAACATCAGATTAAACTGCCTGATATCGGTAAAATTATGTTTTCCGCAGGTCGGACATGGCACATTGTGATCATCGATAAATCTGACCATCTCCTCCTGGCTCATCGCGTCCGCCGATCCCTGCAGTACAATATCATGTTCCGCGGCAAAATCCTCGATGATTTTATCCGCCCGAAAACGCTCGTGACATTCCTTACAGTCCATCAGAGGATCTGAAAATCCGCCGAGATGCCCCGAGGCAACCCAGGTCTGCGGATTCATTAAAATCGCGCAATCTACGCCGACATTATAAGGATTCTCCTGGATAAACTTCTGCCACCATGCCCTCTTTACATTATTTTTAAGCTCCACGCCAAGATTTCCGTAATCCCATGTATTTGCCAGTCCGCCGTAAATTTCGGAACCCGGATAGATAAATCCTCTCGACTTTGCCAATGCCACAATCTTATCCATTGATTTTTCCATTTCTTTTTCCTCGCCTTTCTAAAGATTCGTAATATAGATCACGGCCAATGAAATCTGCCGCTGCGTCTTACATCATTTATATACAATATAAGTATAGATCTCTGTCTCCAAGGAATCGCTGTCTGCGCCGATCGTTACGCTGTCTGCGCCTGTCACCTCCACATGATCGGAGGAGACATAACAGATTTCTCCCTCCACTTTCACATTCGTGTTTGCTTTTATAATCACGGTTTTCAGATCTCCTTCGCCGTAAAAGTCCGTTTTCTGGGCGCTTCCTGTTACTTTTCCGTCTTCTACTGCCGAGAAATCGACATCAAAACCATATCCTTCCGCCAGTGCGTTGACAACTTTTCCCTGATACATCTCAATCCCTATCGTGTTGCGATAATCCTCAGCAGTCTGATATTTCATCTGAAGTCTGACTTTTTGGTCTTCGACTGAAAAATCTTCAACTTTCACCGCATTTTTTCCGTGTTCTTCATTGTAGGACGAGACAAAGTCTTCCATATCTTTTTTAAATTCCTCTTCTGAGTAATACCCCTGGTCAAATACATCAACATCCAGCGTTGTAATCGCGCCTTTCTTATCCACATAGATAACGCTCTCGTCGCCCGAAAGCTTGGCGCCGCACCCGGAAAAAATTCCCATAATGAATAAAATACAGATTGCAATACTAAGTCTTCTCTTCATAGCTATTCCCCCCTTGATCTAAATCAGCCTTTGCTATTATACTATTTTAGGTCCCTGATGTAAAGCAGACAATCGCATGTTCCTCCTGCGAATTTATGTTCCGGACTGACAGTCCCGGGCCGCTTTCTCACTCTCACGTTCCATCTCCTCCAGTATCTTTAACGATTGAAACGGATGCGGATGATAAATCATGCGGTATTCTCTTAAAATTTTCTTAAGCGTCGTCAAAACAGATGGACTTACTGCAAACGTATATAGTTTTTCAATTGCTGCGGAAATTATGTACTGCATCGTATAGACCACGGAATCTTCCAGATTTTTTCCTGCGTCCGGCTCTTCTTTTACGCATTCGACACAGAGCATTCCCCCGCGCCTTGCCGAAAACGCATAAAGCGCGTCTTTTTTTCCGCATTTGACGCAGGCAAACACATTCGGCGCCTCCCCGTTGACGGCCATCGCCTTTAATTCAAAGCAAACGCGCACAAGCCTGTTATCCAGCGACTCTTTTGCCAAAGCGCGAAGAGATTGATACAAAAGCCTTAACATTTCGCGTTCGTCATTATTTTCCTGACAGTAATAATCGGCTGTCTCAAGAAAATAAAAACCATAACATGCCGCCAGATAATCGGCTGAGAGTTCTCGAAAATAGTTAGAAACGGAAGCTTTGACCACCGTATAGGAAGATCTTCCTTCGTACATCTCAAATACTCCGAAAGAAAAGGGATTTGTCGCAGCTAAAAGAGGACTGTTCGGACGCCTGGCCCCTTTCGCAAACGCTGTAACTTTCCCCTGCTCTCTCGTAAGTAATGTAATTCTTTTGTCATTCTCGCCAACTGGCATTACATTTAAAACAATTGCCGTCATTTCTACATTCTGTCCCATCGGGCTTATCTTCCTGCTCTTTCCTGACTGCACAAAAATGCAGATAATCTGTTACTCTTCCTGAAACTTCAAATTCCTCCCAGGCTTCCTCCATATATGCACCCTCCCTGTCAAAAAACCTCCAAGTTGTTTACAGTTAGGATGCGCCGGTAACATTTTTTTATACTGGAAAAAATCTGGGAGTCTCATCCAATACATAAAGCATACAATTCAGCAATAACTCAAATATTTCTTTTATCATAACCAAAATTTTTCATCATGGAATCACTGTCTCTCCAGTCTTTTCTGACTTTCACCCAGAGCTTTAAGTTTACTTTCGTTTCAAGCAGCTGCTCCATCTCGTAGCGGGCGTTAGAGCCAATCTTTTTCAGCATTGCGCCCCCTTTTCCAATCACAATCCCCTTATGCGAATCTCTCTCGCAGATAATCGTAGCTTCAATATCTGTGATCGAAGCGTCTTTTCGCTCTTTCATCCGTTCTATATTAACCGCAATTCCATGCGGTACCTCATCGTCAAGCGCATGCAGCGCTTTCTCCCGGATAATTTCCGCGGCGATTGCGCGCTGCGGCTGATCTGTTACGGTGTCCTCGTCATAAAACATCGGACCGTATGGCAGGTATTTAAAAATCATATCCAGTACCGCGTCAAGATTCTCCCCGTGCAGTGCGGAGGCCGGAATTATCTCTGCAAAATCATAAATTTTGCGGTAAGTATCTATAAATTCCAGAATCTTGTCGCGCTCTACCGTATCAACTTTATTAATAATTAAAATCACAGGCGTACTGATTTTCTGAAGCTTCTCAACAATATGCTTTTCCCCGGCTCCGATAAAGTTCGACGGCTCCACCAGCCAGAGAATCACATCGACCTCCGACAACGTGTGTTCCGCTACATTTACCATATACTCGCCAAGTTTATTTTTCGCCTTGTGAATCCCCGGCGTATCCAAAAACACAATCTGCCCGCGCGCGCAGTCTGTATACACGGTCTGAATACGGTTTCTTGTCGTCTGCGGTTTTTTGGATGTGATCGCAATCTTCTGCCCGATCAAATGATTCATCAATGTGGATTTCCCGACATTCGGCCTCCCGATAATTGTTGCAAATCCCGATTTTATCGCCTCGTTCATTTTAATAACCTCTTTTATAATTCTTTTAATTCCATAAACATTTCTTTTTCCCGCTTTAATGTATCTTCATTTCCGATCACACAAATGTTTTCTTCTTCCAGTACGCTGATGAGCAGCGGCTTTAACGCGCGTATTTTTTCCGGCGACGCTCCGATTACTTCGTCTCTCTCTCTCTGCAGATCTGCAAAAGTGATTCCGGACAGATAAGCGCTTAACGAGCGGATTCCTTTTGTCGCCGGCGTCAGAGGCGCATCCAGATCGCTTACCGTTCCGATAATATATTTTGTCATCTCCCGCTCATCTGCATCAAACCGTCCTACATATTCCGGTATCCTGTCAAATACCTCATTTGTCTTTGAAAGATTCGGGTCGCGGTAAGAGACAAAATAGGTGTCCCCGTTTCTCATATATCCGTTCATGCAGCCATATGCGCCGCCTTTCACGCGTACATTGTTCCAGAGATAATCATAGCCGAGTATTACTTTCAATATCTTCAACGTCCCTGTATACGGATGGCCATGCGCAATAAAATTGCCGGTGCGCGCAACATACTGCACCTGTGAAGCATCCATAAATCCCTCGTTTTTCCTGGCAAAAGGAATCTCTGGCAGATTCCCCGCCGTTTTCTCTCCCGGATACAGAAAACTGCAAAGCGACTCCACTTCCTGCTCGACTGCATCCAAATGTTTTTTCTCACAGGTTATACTTACCATAAGCCGATCCGCCGTAAAAATTTTGGATGCAAGCTGCGTCAACTTTTGTACCAGCGCTTCCTTATTCTGTTCAAACTCTTTTTCAATAGCCGAGGCCCTGTGATAGAGCCTTATCCCGCTGACTGCATCCAGGTAGTAGAACATTCTGGAAAAATAGGACATCGCGCGCATATATGCCGCAGAATGACCAGCGGAACTGAGGGAAACCTTAAGACGTGAGACAAGCTGCGCCAAAATCTCCTGTAATCGTTTTTCATCCGCATACTTTGTACTGAGAAGAATCTCCCGAACCAGACGCATCGCCTCCGGCAGTTTCTCCGCAAGAACTTTTGTGCGCACTTCATATTTTACTTCCATATCCTGATCTTTCGGATATACGCCAAGCGAGACAGAAATTCCGCCTGTATGAATATTGATCTCATTTGCCAGATCTGCATATGAATATGATTTCGTATCCATAAATCCGAGCAGTGATTTTAATATTCCAAGATACGGATAATCCTCGGGCGCAATATCTCTGATATCAAACAACAGCGTGAGATAATCTATTCCGCTCGTAAAAATATCATGATACAGGATTTTCACCCCGTTTCTGTCCCTCTCTTCATTGACCAGAGGAGCAGCCTCTTTTTTCATATCCTCCCGTCGCAGCATCGGTATTTTTTCAAGATCTTCCCTTTTTGAGGGTTCCTCCTGATATTCCCTTAAATGCTTTGTATCTGCGCAAAGCTGCCTGATCTGTTCTGCGGTGAGACTTTCTTTGTATTTTTTTAACCGCTGCGAAAGCTCTTTCTCCCGTTTTACATTGAGGCCGCGCTCCGGTTCAATCACAAGTACAGAAGCATGCGTATTGTCAAGCAGATACGTTTGAATCAAATTCTCAAAATAACCGGTTTCCACCTGCTCTTTTAAGAAACGGTAGGTCTCAATCGCCTCCAAATGCAAAAACGGCTCTTTTTCGTCATAAAGCCAGCTGTCGAGACACTGAATCCCATAGAGCAGTCCTTTCGGAAACTGACCGTAATCAGCTTCCCGGTAGCGAAACTCCGCACTGTTTATCCCGGCCAGGAGCGCCTTTTTATTCAGACCGTTCTTTACCTGCTCCTGCAGCGTTTCCCTCACTACCGTAAGAAATTTATCTTTCTGAACACTGTCCGCATTTTTGGCAATCACCGAAAATATCGGCTGCAGTGTATCACAGCTATATCCGCCAATAATATCTTTTCCGATTCCCGCATCAATCAGGGCTTTTTTCAGCGGTGCGCCAGGCGCATTTAACAGCGCATAATCCAAAATATCAAACGCCTGATACAGTTTTTTGTCAAGCGATGTCCCAACCGCAAGATTGTACGAAAGATATGTGCGCGCACTGGTATCTTCCCCGGACGCAACAGGATAAGCTTTCCTGACCTCGGACGCATGGTCAAACGGCTCCTGCATTCGGATCTGGGAATCGTTTTCGATTGCATCGTATGCGCTCAAATAGGCCTCGTCCATCCATTTTAATTTTTCTGCAACATCCATATTTCCGTAGAGATAGATATATGAATTACTCGGATGATAATACCGGCGATGAAAAGCCAGAAATTCCTCATATGTCAAATCCGGTATGCAGTCCGGCGCGCCTCCTGATTCATTTGCATAGGACGTGTCGGGAAAGAGCGAATTTAAAATTTCCCTCTGCAAAACATCATCCGGAGATGAAAACGCCCCTTTCATCTCATTATAGACAACACCGTTGATTGTTACCGGCCCGTCCTCCTGCTCTAATTCATAATGCCATCCTTCCTGCTCAAATATTTCCCTGTGCCGGTAAATATTGGGATGGAGCACGGCGTCAATATATACATCCATCAGGTTTTGAAAATCTTTTTCATTGCAGCTTGCGACCGGATAAATGGTCTTATCCGGATATGTCATCGCATTTAGAAACGTATTCAGGGAACCTTTGACCAGTTCAACAAACGGATCTTTTACCGGGTATTTATCGGAACCGCAGAGTACCGAATGCTCAATGATATGCGGTACGCCCGTAGAATCTTTCGGAGGCGTCCGAAAACCGATATAAAATACTTTATTCTCATCATCATTGGAGATTACGGATATACGGGCGCCGCTCTTTTTATGCCGCAGCAATATACCCTTTGAATTTAAATCTTTTAACTGCCTGTCCTCTAAAATCTCATAAGCTTTCAGCTCTTCTAATCTCATACCTTGCCTTTGCCCCTTTCCTGTATGGGAGTTTTGAAAAAAAGAAGATGCTGATACAGCATCTTCTCTATGGTTAGTATTGAACAGAAACTATTTTTTTATGAACTGATCCGGCTTACGTTTGCTGCCTGCGGTCCCTTTGCTCCGTCAGTCACCTCAAACTCCACCTGCTCGCCGTCCTTTAATTCCTTGAATCCATCCATGTTTAATGCGGAAAAATGTACAAATACGTCGTTTCCCTCCGCATCAGAGATAAATCCATAACCCTTTTTTGCATTAAACCATTTTACAGTTCCCTGCTGCATAACAAAACCCTCCTCAATTACGCTCCCTACACATTTGCATAAAAATTCCTGTTTCTGCGCTGCCTTTGCGCATAAATGACTTTTTGGCAAGCAGCGTGCAGACACAAGTCGCCGTGCGAAAATATGTTTTCACACAAAGCCGCCCTCCTGGGTCAGCAATCACAAATTACCATATTTCCCTTATTTTGTCAATATGAATTTTAAGCTCCCGATCGTCGCGCGTTCCTGGCAATCGAGTGGGAAGACTGCTTCTGCTCTGCCTGCCGCGGAGCCCGTGTGGTTAAAAAAGCAGCTTTTCTCTGTGCAATCGAGCAGAGAGGATTCATCTTCTCCCTGCTCGCCCGCCGGACACGGGCAGCTTTAGCTGCAAATTTCCCGCGTCCGTATGCAAAATAAAATGCCGCATATACGCTTCCTTACGCACATGCGGCAAAAGATAAGCCGATAGTCGGACTCGAACCGACGACCTACGCATTACGAATGCGTTGCTCTACCAACTGAGCCATATCGGCATCTGCTATTGGACAATCAGATTGATGTCACAAATGATATTATAACTGATTTTTCAAAAAATGCAACCATTATTTTTCATTTTTGTCAAATAATTTTTAGTACTTTTTTCCCACTTGCATTCTATAACATTTTATGCTAGATTAAACAAACATTCAGAATTACATCTGTCTTTTCCGGGACATTCTGCTATGTTTCTGCATCAACTCGATGCCAACTCTCCGATCAGAAGTATTTCCATATTGCAACGTATCACATTTCCTGTAATGCACTTTGTGTCTTCGCGCTGCCTGGCACAAAGACTTTTGTGAAAAGGCAGCGCAGAAAAGAGGTTATACATGGTCTACCAGGAATTTAAACAGCACATTATCCATACCCTTCAAAAAGAACTTGGAAACAGCGCTAAAATTGATATCTCGGACATTGTAAAAAATAACGGCATCCATTTGGATGGACTTACTGTTCTGTCCGAGAAATCTAATTGCTCCCCGACCATCTACTTAAACTGCTACTTCGATCAGTATAAACATGGACGGCCACTCGCAAAGATCTGTCAGGATATCCTGAAAGTTTACCGCGAAACGCTGCCCTGTTCCAATATCGACGTATCTTTTTTCACTGACTACGGCCGGATGAAATCAAACCTGATCTGTAAATTAATTCACTATGAAAAAAATAAAGAACTGCTCTCCGAAATCCCTCATTTTCGTTTTCTCGATCTCGCCATTGTGTTCTGCTGTCTGATGCAGTCAGACTTTCCCGGAAACGGCACGATTCTAATTAAAAAACGCCATCTTGATTTTTGGGATATTACTGCCGACGATCTCTATGCTCACGCCTTAAAAAACACACCGTTTTTACTGCCGCATCATCTGTTCAGTATCTCGGATATACTCTCCGAATTATGCCCGTTACAAAATAAGAATCTGCCGGTCTTTGAAGAAGAAACCGCAAAAAACTGTCCGATGTTTATCCTTACAAATACATCGCGTGTCAACGGCGCAGTCTGTATGCTCTACCCTAACCTTCTTGCAAAGATTGCTAATCACTTCGGCAGAGACCTTTTTATCCTGCCGAGCAGCATACATGAAGTAATCCTGATCCCTGCCGACAAAAAAACAACCTGCGAAGATCTTTCTTTCATGGTGCGGGAAGTCAACGGCTCCCAACTCGCACCGGAAGAAATCCTCTCTGACCACGCTTACTATTTTTGCATGGACAGCGGTAAAATCACCATGTAACAATGCTCACAACTTCTATCTGATATCCGTCAGACTGTCATATAATTCCTCATATTCGCCTGCGGATACTTTCCAGGAAAAATTCTGTTCCATTCCACGGCTCATCAATCCGTTCCACGCCTTTTTGTCGTCATAAAACACTTTCATTGCATACCAGATCGTATTTAACAGCTCATGAGCCTGATAGTTAGTAAATGAAAAGCCCGTACCAGTCTGTTCATACTCGTTATATGGCTCTACCGTATCACGCAGCCCGCCTGTTTCACGGACAATCGGCACCGTACCGTATCGCATACTGATTAACTGGGACAACCCGCACGGTTCAAACAGTGACGGCATTAAAAACGCATCACACGATGCATACACTTTATGCGCAATCTCTTCGGAATACGTAAACCGTGTTTTCACCTTATCCGGATATTTCTTCGCGAAAAAGCGCAGCATTTCCTCATAACGCTCTTCTCCCGAACAGACAAATACCATCTGCAGGCGCCCGTCCATGAGCAATTCGTTTAATATCTCCCGAATCAGATCAAACCCTTTCTGATCCGTCATCCTCGACACCATGCCAACCAGAAATATATCCTGGTCCGCCGGCAGCCCGAGTTCTTTTTGCAGAGCGGCTTTATTTTTTTCTTTTCCAACGACCGCATCCTCTGTAGTATAATTTTTAAAAATAAACTCATCTGTCGACGGATTATAAAACCGATCGTCAATCCCGTTTAAAATTCCAAAGAGGCTGTTGCTGCGCGCACGCATCAGACCGTCTAAGCCCTCGCCGCCCTCTTTCGTCGTAATTTCAAAAGCATATGTTCTGCTGACTGTCGTAATCGCATTGGCATAAACGCACCCGCCTTTTAGATAATTCGCTTCCCCATATGCCTCAAGTTTATCGGATGTAAAAATCTGGCGCGGCAGTCCTGTGATATCCATGACGGCATTTAATATCCATCTGCCCTGGAATTTTAAATTATGGATAGAAAATACCGTCTTGATTCCGGTATAATAGTGCTCATCTCCAAACAATGTCTTAAGAAATACCGGGATCAGTCCGGTCTGCCAGTCATGGCAGTGGATAATATTTGGACAGTAATCCATATACGGGAGCGCCTCTAAAACCGCTTTGGAAAAATAGGCAAATTTTTCAATATCTTCGTAGATATTGTTATACGGTTTCTCTCCCGCGAAATAATACTCATTGTCCACAAAATAATAAGTAATCCCATTCCACTCTGTTGTCAGAATACCGACATACTGCTTTCTCCATCCCAGATTTACATAGAAATGGCACAAAAAATGAAGCTGTCCTTTCCATTTTTCATCCATACAGGCATATTTTGGCAAAATAACACGCACATCGTACTTTTCTCTGTCAAAATACAATGGCAGTGAACCTGTCACGTCCGCAAGACCGCCGGTCTTAATGAATGGTACAGCTTCCGAAGCAGCAAAAAGTATTTTTTTCATCTTATAATACCTCCAAATCCCCATACATTGACTTTCATAATCCTGTGCACGGCTGTTTGCCGCGGATTTTTGTTCTCAAAGGTATTATAACTCTTTTTGTCCAAACTGAAAAGGCTTAATACATTTTATATTCCAAACGGATACGGTCAGTTATGAGCGCAATAAATTCCGAGTTTGTGGGCTTTCCTTTTCCATTATGTATCGTATATCCAAACATCTCATCTATTGTGTCCATTTTCCCTCTGCTCCACGCTACTTCAATCGCATGACGTATGGCTCGCTCAACGCGGCTTGAGGTTGTCTGATATTTTTTTGCGATGGTCGGGTATAAAATCTTTGTAATGGAATTGAGCATTTCCATATCATTGACCGACATTACAATCGCATCCCGCAGATACTGGTATCCTTTGATATGCGCCGGAACGCCGATCTCATGAATAATCTCCGTTACATCCGATTCAAGGTTTCGCTCTTCCGCAGGCATCTCCCCCCGGTTATTCTGTCTTACCGGTTCGCCCTGCTTTGATGCAGATTTGCTCACCGCGCTTTTGATCCGGTCAATCACAGCATCATTTTCAAACGGTTTCATGATATAATAATATGCGCCTCTTTGAAATGCCTGTTCTGTAATGTCTTCCTTTCCTACAGCGCTGATCATAATAAAAGAGATCGGCTTTTTAATGTTTTTATCGTTATTTACTTTATCTAAAACATGCATCCCGTCTCCGTGCGGCATAATCACATCGAGTAAAACTACATCGGGCTCTGTCGACTTTATCATATTATACGCTTCTTCTCCGTCTCTCGCAGTTCCGACTACATTTAACTCATCGTCACTTTCTACTATCTGCGTCAGTATTCGTAGCATTTTCTCATTATCATCAGCAATTGCTACTTTCAGTTTTTCCATTATATTCCCCTTTCTTCAATTTTTCTAAGTTCTCTGTAAAGCAAAGACCTTGTTTTATTATATTACTAATTTTTTGATATCGTAATTTGTCGAATACCGTCGTTAAGGATAAAAGTTACATATGACAATATACTACAAACAACGTACTGAAAGAAGAATATTTTCTGCCCTATTTACAATTTTTGCAGTCTAAACACTGTAACGCTCAATGTTCCATCATATTTTCGATAAAGATTCCATACCCCTTTGTGCTGTCTGACACAAATACATGTGTGACAGCTCCGATCATCCTGCCGTCCTGAATAATCGGAGAACCGGACATTCCCTGCACAATGCCGCCCGTTAGATCGAGAAGCTCCCTGTCCGTCACGCGAAACAGAATCCCCTTGTTTGCCTCTCTTCCGCTGTAGTCAATATTCTCAATTTCGATCTCATAGCTTTTATTTTCACCGGACAACGAGGAGAGTATATAGGCGGCTCCCACACGTATATCCTGTTTATATGCTACCTCATAGCCTGTCCCCGCTGCAAGGTTCGTCAGATCTCCGTCCAGGTTCCCATAAATGCCAATTTTGGAATTTTCGTGTATTGTTCCAAGGCAGCAATCTTTGCTGTAATTTATGATGCCGGAGAGTTCCCCGGGATTCCCGTCCTCACCTTTTCGAATGCCGATTATGTTGGTCAGATAAATCCATCCCTCCGAGATCTGCATCTGAGTTCCGGTATCTCCGTCGCTGACCGCATGTCCAAGCGCACCGAAATCACCTTCCTCATCAAAATAAGTCATCGTACCGACTCCGGCCAGGTCATCCCGCACCCAGATTCCAAGCATATAGCTGCCATCCTCACTCTTTACAGGATCAACGGCCACTTCAATATATTCATCGTCTCTTTGAATGCCCAGAACTTCTTTTTCGGCCCCGTATGCATCGATTTTTTCGATCAGACTTTCTTTTTCCGACACGGACTCGCCGTTTACGCTCACGATATAATCGCCGCCTTTAACGCGGTTTGCCGCAGGCCTGACTTTTTCACCGGAAACAGATACAAATTCGCCCGAATCAATCACCAGGATTCCCTTTGTTTTTGTATAGATGCCAATCGGCATCCCGCTTGCATAAACTTCTTTTCCCTCCAGCACATTCACTTCAATATCTTTTACCGGAAAGATTCCAAGAAGTTTACATGTCACCGTATAGGAAATCTCTCTGCCGTCCCGGATACCGCCGGACAGCTGCGTGAGAACCTGCCTGCTGTCGTCTTTTAAAACGACGCTGACCGGAAGTGCGAAATCATATCTGACTTCCTCCCCCGCATTAATATACATCACTTCGGGAATTGAATCATAAAATGTCTGACCCGCAAAAAACAACACAAAAAGAAAACCAAGACAGGTAACCTGACGTATATAACGATAATATTTCTGCATAAGCAAAAACTCCTTCCATATTACAAAAAGAAGATACAGCACTCTGTATCCTCCTCCTATTATATGGATTTTTTTTGTTTTCACTCATGACAGTAATGCCATTTTCTGGAAAAACGGCTAAATTTTCTTTCTGGCAGCAAGCTCTTTCATCTCTTTCGCACTTTTTCGCACAGTATCCGTAATCTCCACACCGCCCAGCATACGCGCCAGTTCTTCAATACTTTCTTCCTGATCAAGCCGTCTGATATGAGATACTGTGGATTTATTTTCGACGGATTTTTTAATCAGAAAATGCGCGTCCGACATTGCGGCGATCTGAGGCAAATGCGTAATACAGATTATCTGATGATTTCGACCGAGCACGTTCATTTTTTCCGAGACCATCTGTGCGGTTCTCCCGCTGATACCGCTGTCAATTTCATCAAATATCAGCGTATCAACCGCATCCTGATCGGCAAGAATTGTCTTGATCGCCAGCATAATACGGGAAAGCTCGCCGCCGGACGCCACCTTTGATAATTGCTTTAACGGTTCGCCCGGGTTTGTAGAGATCAAAAACTCTGCGTCGTCGTACCCGTTTGCCGTATATGTTTTTTGCTTTGCAAACTGCATTGTAAACCGCACATCAAGAAAATTCAGTTCTTTTAAGGCCTCCGTGACCGCGACAGCAAGCTTTTCCGCATATGTTTTTCGCAGATCGGATACAGCTTTACAACATTTCTGCAATTTCTTTTCCGCCTCGGCAACCTGATTTTTTAATTGTTCCAGATAAGTATCATAATGTTCCAGTTTTTGCAGACGTTCCTTTTTCTGGCAGAGCGCTTCTATTACGTCTTCCAGCGTTTTACCATACTTTGACTTGAGATGATTTAACAGGTCAAGACGCTTTTCCGTCTCGTAAAACGTCTCGTCGTCAAACTCTTCCCCCTCCATGTAATCCGCAATTTCGCGGTTAAAATCATTCAGCAGATTATCAATTTCCAACAACTGGTCTTCGCAGTCTTTAATCCTCCCGTCAAAAGAGGATATGCCCGAAAGCTCTTTTAACGCCCGTCCGATCAGTTCAGAAGCCGAATCCATCCCCTCTCCGGTGCTCGCATAGGCCGCTCCGACAGCCTCCATAATACGTTTTCCATTGGCAAAACGTTTATATTCTGTTTCCAGCTCCTCGTCTTCGCCCGGCCTTACCCCGGCGTCTTCAATTTCTCTGATCTCATACTCCAAAAATGATATTTCGCGCATCCGCTCTTCTACATCCACATCGGCATGCGTTAACTCTTCCGAGAGTCTTTTGTATTCCCGGTAAGCACCGGCAAGTTTCTCTTTTTTGTCCTCAATCTTAACTTTTGCATACTCATCTATAATTTCCAGATGCTTTTTCGCAGAGAGAAGCGATTGATGTTCGTGCTGTCCGTGTATATCAATCAGTATCGAAGCAATCTCTCTCACTTTCGACACCGGTACACTCTCGCCGTTCACTTTTGCGACACCTCGTCCATTCACTATTTTCCGGCTTAAAATCACGGTATCATCCTCCAAAAAAACCTCCTGCTCTTTTAGCAGGCTCCGCTGTTTTTCCCCGGTTACATGGAAGACAAGCTCCACAAATGCATATTCTGCATTTTCGCGCAGCATCTCTTTTTGTACTTTCCCCCCCAGCGCAAGATTGATGGAACCGATAATAATAGATTTACCGGCTCCTGTCTCTCCGGAGAGAATATTTAATCCCTCCTCAAATTCCACTTCTGTCTCTTCAATCAATGCCAGATTTTTTACATGCAAGCTCTGTAACATAAAATTCCCCATTTCTGCATAGCGAACGCAGTTCACATTCGCCTTATGCGCATAAACGACTTCGTGCCAAACCATTTATAGCAAACCATTGATGCATTTATTTTCACACAAACCAACATGTCGCGGCTCTGCCGCAACTCAAATCAAGATGAAAAATGCCGTTTTTCAGGCATTTCTCAGTGTGAGTCTTAGAACTTCTTCGCGCGCGAACCTGTTTCGTGTTAGCGCCTTTGCTGCGAGTAATTAGAAGTACTTCTCACACGAACCAACATGACTCTGCTTCGCCCAATCTCAAATCAAGATGAAAAACGCCTGTTTTTTGCGTTTTGGGGCGTGAAACTTAGTACTTTTCACGATTTTCCCTCAGGCTTGAGCCGTAGAAGTACTTTTCTCGCTCTATAACACTAAACCTGGTTTACGATCCCGCGCAGTTTATGCATCAGCTTTTTCGTCTCCTCTGTACTCCTTATCGCACACATAATCGTATCGTCTCCTGCTATACAACCTACAATTTCCTGCATTTTCAATGCGTCAAGCGCCGCAGCGACAGCCATCGCCATACCGGAATGCGTCCGCACAACCAGAATATTCTGCGCCATATCTACGGAAAGAAAACCATCCCGAAAAATCCTTTTATATTTTTCCGACATATCAGAAATCACGTCTGAATCCGGCTGTTCAGTGAGAATCGCATATTTCTGCCGCCCATTGTCCATCAGAACTTTTGACAGTTTCATCTCCCTGACATCACGCGAAAGCGTAGCCTGCGTCACATGAAAGCCTGCCTGCTCAAGATAATTGGATAACTCCCCCTGCGTCTCAATATCATATTTTTCAATCAATGCCAAAATTTCGGACTGCCGCTTTGATTTCATCTATCTGTAGTTCTCCATTTTTCCGCGCAGGATCTCAAGGAATCCCCTGCTGCCGAGTTTTAGAATTTTTGTCGTATCGTTTGCTTTTCGTATCATAAAACGATCTCCCACTTCTAATTTTACGGAATTGTCTCCGTCAAAACTGACCTCCACCGTCTCGTCTTTCTGTGAGCGGCGCTTTCCGAGTTCCACCGTAACCTCATCGCCGTCTCCAATTACAATACTTCTGGAATTTAAATTATGCGCATTAATCGGCGTTATCAGAATCATACTTGCTTTGGGATCAACAATCGGCCCTCCTGCGGACATATTATAACCGGTCGAACCGGTCGGCGTCGAGAGAATCACTCCATCGGCATGAAATGTATGCAGATATGCGCCGTTAACCCAAACAATCAGATTGACTATGGATAACGCCCCTGTCCGATGAATTACAATATCATTAAATGCAATCTTAGATGGCAGCACCGTTTTGTCTTTTACGCCGCATCCGGTCAGCATCATCCTCTCCTCCACCGTATATGAGTCCGAAAATAACAGGTCGATAGCGCAAAATACCTGATTTTCTTCCAATTCGCAGAGATAACCGAGCGTACCGAGATTCACACCGACCAGCGGCAATCCCGTATGTACCATATGGTCTGCCGCACGAATCAACGTCCCATCGCCGCCTAATACAATGACCCCCTGTGTATGCGGCGGTATTTCGTCTGCACAAGGAGCGGCCTCACCCTCTCCATTACACGTGTAATAGGAACAGCTTCCTCCTTTTTTTCGAATATATCGGCAGATTTGACCCGTAAGCTTTAAGTTGGTATCCTTAAAAGAATTTGTAATAATCAGAAAATGTTTCATAATTCAGCCTAATTCTCCATGCGCCTCCTCCACGACATTGTAAATGCAGTCGTCTCCTGCCTGCTCCCCCGCTGCTTCGGCCCTTAGATATGCCAGATATTCTATATTTCCCTCCGGCCCTTTGATCGGGGAATAATCCAGATTTTGAATTGAAAACCCTGTCTTTGCCGCAAACTCAAGTACTGTTTTTATCACTTCTATATGTACGGATTTCTCTCTCACTACGCCTTTTTTTCCGACTTTCTCCCTGCCAGCCTCAAACTGTGGTTTAATCAGGCATACAATTTCTCCCTGTTCATTCAACAGCGCTTTTGCCGGTCCCAAAACTTTTGTGAGCGATATAAAAGACACGTCAACAGATGCAAAATCCAGCTGATCTTCAATTTCCTCTGGCATCAGATAACGTATATTTGTTTTCTCCATACAGACGACACGCGGGTCATTGCGAAGTTTCCAGGCAAACTGTCCATAACCGACATCAACCGAATAGACTTTTTTTGCTCCGCTTTGCAGCATACAGTCGGTAAAACCACCTGTGGAAGCGCCAATATCCATACAGATTTTTTCATCAAGCGAAATACAAAACCTCTGAAGCGCTTTTTCAAGTTTAAGACCGCCCCGGCTGACATACTTTAGCGGACTGCCTTTAATCTCAATTGCCGCATCTATGTCGAACGATGCGCCCGCTTTATCTTCCCGCTGATTTTCCACAAATACATGCCCTTCCATAATCATTGCTTTTGCTTTCTCCCTGGATGGCGCAAGTCCTTTGTTTACCAGCAATACATCCAATCTCTCTTTCACCGGACTTTCATTCCTCTCTTTCCTGACAGCCGTATTTACTGCCCAATCTTTCGATAGGCTTCCACCGTCCGCTCCAGCACCGTCTTCTCGTCAATTCCGACTTCTCTGCGCAGAATCTCAACATTTCCATGCTCCACATAATCATCCGGAATGGCAATTGTAACGACTTTCGGAATTTCTTTCTTCATATTATAATAAGCAAGAATATGTTCGCCGAACCCGCCGTCAATTACATTTTCTTCCATTGTCACTACTAACCTGTGATGTTTTGTAAGTTCATCAAGCAATTCCGTATCAAGCGGTTTTGCAAAACGCGCGTTAATCAGACTACAGGAATATCCCATTTTTTTTAATTCCTCACAGACTTTTTCCGCCGTCTTTACCATTGCGCCAAGCGCAACCAGCGCAATCTCCGACTCCCGGTATATCCACTCGCCCTTTCCCAATACAATCGGCTGCCTGTACTCTTTTAAACCGTCATATGCCTCCCCGCGCGGATATCTTATCGCAATCGGCGTTGAGAAATTGACGGCAAATTTTATCATGTCAGAAAGCTCCCATTTATTTTTTGGCGCCATAACCGTCATATTCGGTATGGAAGAGAGGTAAGACAAATCAAAAATTCCCTGATGTGTCTCGCCGTCGCTTCCGACAAGCCCGGCCCTGTCAATGGCAAATACCACATGCAGATTTTGAATACATACGTCATGCAAAATCTGGTCATACGCGCGCTGTAAAAACGAAGAATAAACGGCAAAAATCGGTTTTAAGCCGGCTGCCGCAAGGCCAGCCGCAAACGTCACCGCATGAGCTTCCGCGATTCCAACGTCAAAAAAGCGCTCCGGAAACATATTGTGGAAACGCTTCAATCCTGTCCCATCCGTCATTGCCGCAGTAATCGCAACTACTTTTTCATCCCTGTCCCCAAGTTTCCTCATTACAGTAGAAAAAATATCGGTATAGTTCGCCTTAGTGCGGGGATGAAGCGGAAGACCCGTTTCAATCTCAAACGGCTCTGTACCGTGAAAACGTGCCGGATGGCGCTCCGCCGGAGGGTAACCGGCTCCTTTATGCGTCATCACATGCACCATAACCGGTCCGTCAATCTTTGACGCCTCACGCAGCAATTTATGGATTCCTCTGATATCGGCCCCGTCAACAGGTCCAAGATATACAATCCCCATCTGTTCAAACAACATCCCCGGTACAAACAGCTGTTTGATGCTGCTCTTCGTACGGCGTATACGATTGACCATTTTATCGCCGTATACCGGGATTTTATTTAAAGAATTCATCACGCCCAATTTCAGACTCTGATAGGCATCGGCTGTGCGAAATCCGGAAAGATAGGCCGAC
Organism: uncultured Roseburia sp.; assembly: GCA_947088345.1. Lineage (GTDB taxonomy): Bacteria > Bacillota > Clostridia > Lachnospirales > Lachnospiraceae > Roseburia. The sequence continues at coordinate 4,157 of CAMUGE010000012.1, read as the reverse complement.
AGACCTCCTACATTCTCGGAAATGGACATATTATTGTCATTTAATACAATAATAAAATTCGTTTTTAATCGCGCAGCGTTATTGAGCGCTTCAAATGCCATCCCCCCGGTCAGCGCTCCGTCGCCTATAACCGAGACAACCTTAAAGTCCTCCCCCGAAATCTCCCGGGAAAGCGCATAGCCAAGGCCCGCCGAAATAGAGGTTGAACTGTGCCCGGTATCAAAACAGTCACAGTCGCTCTCCTTACGCTTTGGGAAACCGCTCATCCCCCCATATTTTCGCAGTCCTTCAAACCCGTCCCGCCTGCCTGTCAATATTTTATGCGTATAGGACTGGTGCCCGACGTCCCAGATCAGTTTATCTTTCGGCAGATCCAAAAACAGATGAAGCGCCATAGTCAGCTCCACGACACCCAGATTGGATGCCAGATGGCCTCCCGTAACAGATATTTTCTGAATCAGAAAATCGCGTATCTCATCCGCAAGCTGTCTTAATTCTTCTTCCTGCAATGATTTGATATCATTTTCTTTTTTTATTTGCTCCAATATCATTCTGTTTTCGCTATCCACACCGAACACCCCTGCATTTTGGCTTCTATTTTTCACGGCTGATCAGATACTTTAACAGCTCCGTTAAAAATTCGTTTTTGACAACAAGCGAATCCATATCGGATACTGCAAGCTCTGTCAGCCGGCTGACATCATTTTTTGCTTTTTCAAGACCTGCAAATGTTACATACGTAGTCTTGTTGTTCTTCTCATCACTTCCAACCGGTTTTCCAAGCACCTCCGTCGTACTTGTCACATCCAGAATATCGTCCTGAATCTGAAATGCTAGTCCAACCGAAGACGCCGCCTTTTCCATCAATTTCTGTTCGTTCTTTGTTGCTCCGGCCAAAACCGCGCCGATTAACATCGCGCTCTCAATCAGCGCGCCTGTCTTTAAGTGATAAATAAAATGAAGTTTCTCCTCTGTCATCTCATTATCGTTTTCAGCGAGAATGTCAACAGTCTGTCCGCCGACCATACCATAAATACCGGCTTTTTTAGCCAGAATCTGCATAGCTTTTCCGACTTTAATATTTTCAGGTTCCAGGTCAAACGCCTGGGATGCCGTCTCAAATGCATAGTTTAACAGCGCGTCCCCGGCCAGTATCCCCATTGCCTCCCCGAATACCGCATGTGTCGTCTTTTTCCCTCTGCGGTATTCGTCATTGTCCATTGCAGGCAGATCGTCATGTACAAGAGAATACGTATGTATCATCTCAATTGCCGCCATAAACGGCTCAATGACTTTGGATTTCCCGCCAAAGAGACGGTAAGTCTCAAACATCAGGATTGGACGAAGACGTTTTCCCCCGGCGCGCACACTGTAATTCATCGCTTCCATAATCTGCTTTTGCAGTCCCTCCTCTTTCGGCAGGAAACTGTCTATAATCTTTTCTGTCTCAACTACACGTTTTTTGATTTCTTCTCTGATATCCATTTCTTTTCCTGTTCCGCCTAAGCGCCATACTCAGCGCACAGGGCATTTTATGATGTTATAAAATCCTCCGTACTGCCGTCGTCGCATAGCGTCTGCATCTTTTTTTCCACCATGTCAAGCATTTGGCTGCACGATTTAATCTGCGCGATTCCCTGCTGATACAGGGCAAACGACTCTTCCAGGGAAACCTCCGGCATTTCCATTTTCTCAATAATCTGTTCTATTTCTACAAATTTCTGTTCCAGCGTCTGCACGTTCTCCTGTGCCGCTTCCCGATTCTCTTTGCCCAATCGAAACCTCCTTTACCTCAGCTTTCAGCAATCCGTTTGCCAGATGAATATAAATCTGATCCGAAGCTGCCACATTCTGCGCGTCTGTTACCGCCGCCCCGGCAGCATCCGTCACAAACGCGTACCCCTGACTTAATTTCTTTGCCGGTGAAAGCCCCTCAAGCTGACCCGACAGAAGCGCAAGTCTGTGGCATTTTTCTGTAAAAACGGCTTCCATCCTGTCATTTAGCTTTTCACAGAGAGCTGCCGTATATTTTCTGCTCTCTGTCAGCCGGGTTTTCGGATTTAGCAAAGAAAGATGCCTTTTGTTGTTCAACAGCCTGATCTTAGCGCCTGTAAAACTTTGCATAAAACCGTTTTCCAGTCTTTTTAAACTGCGGTATAGCATTATCTTTACTTCCCGCAGATCAAATACTGCAAGCTCTGCAGCAGCAGACGGCGTCGGGGCTCGCAAATCCGCCACAAAATCTGCAATGGTAAAATCGGTCTGGTGTCCGACTGCCGAGATGACCGGCGTTTCACATTCAAAAATTGCGCGCGCAACAACCTCTTCATTAAACGCCCACAAATCTTCGATCGAACCGCCTCCCCTCCCGACTATGATCACGTCAACTCCATACTGGTCCAGCGCACGTATTCCGTTTACGATACTCTCTTTCGCCCCGTTCCCCTGCACCAGAGCCGGATAGAGGATCAGCTGCACATAAGGATTGCGTCTCTGTGAAATATTGCGGATATCCCATATCGCAGCGCCTGTCTGTGCTGTTACAATACCGACCGTAGTCGCATAGGCCGGAATCGGTTTCTTATATTCATCCGCAAACATTCCCATTTCTTCGAGTTCCTGCTTTAGTGCAAGAAATTTCGCATAGAGATTGCCCCTGCCGGCCTGCTCAATTTCTTTCGCATAGAGCTGGTAACGCCCGTCCTTTTCATAGATCGATACCGATCCTGCAACAACCACCTGATCGCCTTCCTGCATTCGAAACGAAAGACCGTTTCTGTATTTCGAAAACATCACCGCATTCAGCACGCCGCCCTGATCCTTTAGCGTAAAATAAATATGACCCGACGTATGATATTTGCAATTGGACACCTCGCCTTTTACGCTGATGCGGTTCATCATAAAGTCCATATCGAACATGTTTTTGATGTAGGAATTGACCTGTGTGACAGTATATACGCTCTTATTCATGCCAGTTTTCCCAGTACTCCGTTGACAAAGGACGAGGAATCTTCTGTCCCGTATTTTTTTGCCAGTTCAACAGCCTCATTGATTGCAACTTTCACCGGAATATCCTCCTCGTAACGCATCTCATAGACAGCAAGCCGCAGCAACGTCAGCTCCACTTTTCCCATACGGTTTGTCTTCCATCCTCTGGAAGCGCTGTTAATGGCATCGTCAATCTGCGCCAGATGTTCGGCAATATTTTTGCACTTTTCTGCAATATAGGCGCCGTCCGCAAAATCCCACGCCTGCTCCGTCTCCCCGTATGTATGAATCTGGGATAAAAATTCCGACGCATCGTGAAACTCTACGCCAAACAATACTTTAAATACCTGTTCTCTCAATTCCCTTCTGGTCATCTTTTCAAATTTCCTCTCACGCTGCTTTTTTGTAAACTGGTTTTGCAAGGTAAAAAAAAGGATGTCCACCCGACACCCTTTATGATTTTACCAGTCGCTCATCATTTACTGCTGCCCATGTCTACACTTGCGATACGGATGTTTACAATAGATACTTCCAGTCCGGTCATATTTTCAATTGCGCTCTTAATCCGCTCCTGCACTTTCGCGGATACCGCAGGAATTGCATAACCGTATGCAATATTGAGCGCAACTTCCACATTGACAATTCCGTCAAGTACTTCAACGCGCACACCTTTCGAGAGATTTTTCATTCCCAGCTTACTTACCAGCTCGTTTGTAATGTTGCCCGCCATAGAGCCTACGCCCTCGACTTCCGTTGCTGCAAGTCCTGCGATAATGGCGACTACTTCATCTGCAATCTTCACTTCTCCTAAATTACCATCCTTTATTTTAAATGTTTTTCTGTCCTCACCCATTGCTAATTGCCTCCTAAGTGATATTATACGTTTATTATAACAGACTATTCCCGTTTTGAAAACTAAAAAAAGTATTTTTTCATTGATTTCTTTTTTGAATTTCCACCCGCTTCCTATTTATAATAGGAAGCGGGCCGGAAGAAATATTTCCTCCGGCCCGGCTTTGTATCAAAACGGTCTATTTTGCCTTTACTTTTTTGGATGGTGCAGACAGTTCCGTTTTCATATCTGCTTTTAATGCATTTGTTCCGCATGCTACTACTCGGGAGTTTGACAGTTGAATATTAGATAAATACCTTGCAGGTCGCATAAAACC
>CAMUGE010000011.1 GCA_947088345.1 uncultured Roseburia sp. | reverse complement strand
AAAAAGTACAGATTGAGCTATCTGCCACTTTTTTATGAGGATCTTGATGAAAAAGTAACCTATATTGCAGAAAAATTGAAGAATCCCAAAGCAGCAAATGATTTATTGGATAAGGTAGAGTCTGCTATTATGGAGCGGCTTCCAGTGGCTGAATCTTTTGAACCATATCATTCTGTTCGGGAGCGTAGATATTCTTATTATCGTATTTATGTGGATAATTATATTATTTACTATGTAGTGATTGAAGATGATCCGAATGATTTGATTATGGAAGTTAGAAGGTTTTTCTATAATGGGCAGAATCGGGGTAATATGGTGTAGTTATAATTGAGTGAGGAAAATCATTGGTGGGAAAGGACTTTTTTGTGATTTTTGGCAGATATGGAACACGACTATTGATAAAAGGGGCAATCAGGGAAGCAGCTTTTATTATCACTGTGCTAACACCATTTTTGAAAGACGATATGATGGAATTATGGGAAAGTTTATGATATAATAGGTCAATGTGTTAGCGTGGCAGTGGATATGGGATAATGTTTTGTAAGGATTTCCGAAATTGTTAAGAATATTTGCTTTGAATTGAAAATATTTCAGGAATGATTAGTTGGTGAATTGTATTGGAAATTTGATTTGCTTAATCGATAAGAAAATAGTAAATCAAAATCTAATTAGATTGCAAGGCAGGCTTTGATAGAGTTTTGCAAAAAGAAGAATTTGAATTAAGAATTGATATAAATCTTAGAATCAAATATTTGAATGAAAGGTGTTGCAATATGAAAAATGAGAAGCAAATTGAGTTGGGTTTTATTGAAAAACTCAAAGAGCTGAAATATATATATCGGGAAGATATTAAAGATAAAGCTTCTTTGGAGGAGAATTTCAGAAAGCATTTTCAGGAACTCAATAGAGTTCGATTAAGCGATTCTGAATTTGCAAGATTAAAAGAAAATATCATTACGCCAGATGTGTTTTCAGCAGCAAAAATTTTGAGAGAAACAAACACATTTAAAAGAGATGATGATACACCCCTACAGTACACTCTTGTAAATACGAATGATTGGTGCAAAAATGAGTATGAGGTGATCAATCAGCTTCGTATTAACACAGAAAATAGTCACCATAAATATGATGTTATTATTCTTATCAATGGTATTCCCATTGTGCAAATTGAATTGAAGTCGTTGCAAATTACACCAAAAAGAGCAATGGAGCAGATTGTTGATTATAAAAATGATCCGGGGAATGGGTTTACAAATTCCCTACTCTGTTTTATGCAGCTTTTTATCGTCAGCAATGAAAGCAATACCTATTATTTTGCCAATAACAACAAAGAACATTTTGCCTTTGATGCGGATGAACGATTTTTGCCGGTATATCAATTTGCTGATAAAGAAAATAAAAAGATTACCCATTTGCATGATTTTTCTGAGGTTATGTTGCGTAAATGTGCTTTGGGTGAACTAATTAACAAATATATGGTCTTAGTGGCAAGTGAACAAAAAATGATGATTATGAGACCCTATCAAATTTATGCGGTTAAAGCCATCATGGATTGCATTGAGCAAAACAGAGGCAATGGCTATATTTGGCATACGACGGGAAGCGGTAAAACTCTCACATCTTTTAAGACATCTACTTTGTTAAAGGATAATCGCAATATAGCAAAATGCCTTTTTGTTGTGGACAGAAAAGATCTTGATCGACAGACCAGAGAGGAGTTCAACAAATTCCAAGAGGGATGCGTGGAAGAAAATACCAATACCGAAACTTTGGTAAAAAGACTTGTTTCGGAGGACTATCGGGATAAGGTCATTGTAACGACTATTCAAAAATTGGGTTTGGCACTTGATGATGATAGCAAACAAAGTAAAGAAAAAAGGAAAAAAGGCGAACTCACGTACAAAGAGAGATTGGCACCTTTGAAGGATAGTAGAATTGCGATTATTTTTGATGAATGCCATCGTTCGCAGTTTGGAGAAAACCACAAAGCAATCAAAAATTTTTTCCCCAAGGCTCAATTGTTTGGATTTACAGGCACCCCTATTTTTGAAGAAAACGCAACTTACAAGCAAATTGATGGAACTATCGGCTCTTATACCACTACAAAGGATATTTTTGAGAAAGAGCTGCATGCATATACGATTACGCATGCCATTGATGACAGAAATGTGTTGCGGTTCCATATTGATTACTTCAAGCCGGAAAATGACAGAGATGCCTCAAGAATTAATGAGGAACAACAAAAAAAGGCTGTGGTACAAACTATTTTGTCAAAACATGATACTGCAACGAACAACAGAAGATACAATGCTATTTTAGCAACAGCCTCTATTAATGACGCTATTGAATATTACAGCCTGTTCAAAGAAGCACAACAGAATTGTATTGATGCTGTTAACAGTGAATTTACGCCATTAAATATTGCTTGTGTATTTTCTCCGCCAGCGGAAGGTAATAAGGATGTTCAGCAAATTCAAGAGGATCTTCCACAGGAAAAAGAAGATAACAAAAAAGAACCTGATAAAAAGAAACAAGCGTTGATGCGTATTATCAAAGACTATAACAAACAGTATGGAACCAGTCATGACATTAACAATTTTGATGGGTATTATCAGGATATACAGCAAAGGATTAAGGATCAGAAATATAGCAATGCGGATTATACCCATAAAAATAAAATTGATATTACTATTGTTGTGGATATGCTGCTGACAGGTTTTGATTCTAAGTATCTGAACACTTTGTATGTAGATAAAAACTTAAAATATCATGGGTTGATTCAGGCATTTTCCAGAACAAATCGAGTTTTAAACGATACAAAACCTTATGGTAACATTCTTAATTTCAGAAACCAGTCAGCTGAAGTAGACAAAGCGATTGCCTTGTTTTCCGGTGAAAATAACAGCGAACGGGCAAAAGAAATCTGGCTTGTTGATCCAGCGCCAAAGGTTGTTGAAAAATTGGATAAGGCAGTAAGTGAATTGGAAAAGTTTATGGAATCTCAGGGTTTGGAGTGTACGCCGGAGGAAGTAATCAATCTGAAAGGTGATGCCGCAAGATGTGAATTTATCAATAAATTCAAGGAGGTACAGCGTTTAAAAACGCAGTTGGATCAGTATACGGAAATTGAAGAAAAAGATGCGGAAAAAATCGAGGAATTGTTGCCGGAAGATACTTTGCGTGCGTTTCGTGGTGCTTATATCGATGTGGCACAAAGGCTGAAAGCTGAGCAAGGAAAAGAGAACGAGGATAAAAACTCTGAAGTTGAACAGTTCGATTTTGAGTTTGTTCTGTTTTCATCTGCAATTATCGACTACGACTATATCATGGCATTAATTGCGAAGTATACTCAGTCCGAGCCGAAAAAGCAAAAGATGAGCAAAGAGCAGCTAATCGGTATGCTTTCTGCTACCTCCAATTTACTTGATGAAAGAGAGTATATTATCGAATATATTGACTTGCTTCAAGTTGGTGTGGCTTTGGATGAAAAGGAAATTAAAGCGGGGTATCAGAAATTTAGGGAACAGAAAAACAATCAAGAAATCAATGCCATTGCAAAAAAACACGGCATTGAAATTCAAAGCTTGCAGACATTTATTCAGGAAATCATTGACCGTATGATTTTTGACGGAGAAAAGCTCAGTGATCTTCTGATGCCGCTTGACTTAAGCTGGAGAGAAAGAACGCAAAAAGAACTGGATTTGATGACTGACCTGATTCCATTGTTAAAGAAATTGGTAGATGGTCGTGAAATTGTGGGATTGAATGCGTATGAATAAGAAAAAAGAAATAGTGCCGAAGTTAAGGTTTCCAGAACATATTGGGAATAAATTGAAAATTACGAAGTTGGGAGAAATAGCTTCTGCCGTAAAGGAAAAGGTTGGAAAAAATGTATACACTCTTATGAGTGTGACATCTGGGGTTGGTTTAGTACCACAAGCAGAAAAGTTTGGGAGAGAAATAGCTGGTGATTCCTATAAAAATTATATTGCTATAAAAAAATATGATTTTGCCTATAATAAAAGTGCAACAAAACAATTTCCGGAAGGCTATATTTCTATGTTGGAAGAGTATAATATAGCAGCTGTTCCTAATAGTATTTTTACTTGCTTTAGGATTACTGATAGTGAATCATATCCTCTGTTTTTTGATTATCTCTTTCAAAATAACTATCACGGACATTGGCTGAGAAAATATATTGAGGTGGGGGCAAGAGCACACGGAGCTTTAAGTGTTGATACCAAACATTTATGGAGTATGCCGCTTGCGTTGCCAGATTTCAAAGAACAAAAAAAGATTGCTGATTGTTTATTCTCTATTGATGAGTTGATTGACGCAGAAAGCAGAAAACTGAAAGTGCTAGAAAGATACAAAAAAGGTTTGATGCAAAAGCTGTTTCCTGCTGAGGGGAAAACTCTGCCAGAATGGAGATTTTCTGAGTTTCGAGGGTGTGGAGAGTGGGGAATTTGTACTGTTGAAGATAGTTTTGACATCATTACTCCACCTAAAAAAATTGTAAAATCTGAGTATAAAAACTCAGGTAAGTATCCAATTATAGATCAATCACAAGAGTATATTGCAGGCTGGACGGATGATGAAACAGCTATTGTACCTTATCGGCGTCCTCTGATCATATTTGGTGATCATACCTGTGTTTTAAAATACATGTCACAGCCATTTGCACAAGGTGCAGATGGAATTAAAATTTTGTCGGCTAATTATAATTTGGATGAAAAATTTGCATATTATTGTCTTGAAAATATTCCATTAAATTCCAATGGATATCAGCGACATTATTCTACATTGAAAGAATTTATTATTAAATTTCCAGATAGAAATTCTGGTGAACAACAAAAAATTGCAGACTGCTTGTCAGAGGTAGATATAATAATTACCGAGCAATTAAATAATGTGGAACAGTTAAAAGCACATAAAAAGGGATTAATGCAGGGATTGTTTCCTTCTCTTGAGGAGGCAGATATATGAGTGGTATAAAACGATTTGCAAATTTAAAAAGGTTAGCACGCAATATTCGTGATACGCTGGGTACTGGGGGCACAACAGATACGAAAAATTACTATCTTTTGTTTGCCTATAACGGAACCGGAAAAACAAGACTTTCGGTCGAATTTAAGAATTTAGGCAAGAGCAGAGTTCCCAGCAGTGAAGAAAGAACAAGAGATACATTATATTATAATGCCTTTACCGAGGATCTTTTCTCTTGGGATAATGATTTAGAAGGAGATACAGACAGACGCCTGTTTTTCAATACAAATTCTCGCTTTTTTGACGGATTGAGAGATCTCGAAATGGACACAAGAATACGGGGATTTTTGCAGATTCATGTAGATTTTGACTTTACAATTTATTACGATGAGGGATATGTCAGCTTTTCACGAAAAGTACAAACCAGAACTGGAGAGGAAATTGTTACCGGAATAAAAATTTCTCGCGGCGAAGAAAATCTATTTATTTGGTGTTTCTTTCTTGCTATTGTTCAACTGGTAAAAGATGAAGCTTTATCTTATGATTGGGTGAAATATATTTATATTGATGATCCGATTTCATCTCTGGATGACAATAATGTTGTGGCATTAGCTTGTCAGCTTTCAGAATTACTGAAAGATTGTAGAGTCAAGACTGTTATTTCAACTCATCACACACTGTTTTTTAATGTGATGTATAATGAATTAAGAAAAGAAAGCACGGCGAGTCGCTTTTTGAGCTTTGATAAAGAAACAAACAAATACATAGTAAAAAATACTGGAGATACACCGTTTTTTCACCATGTAGCATTATTAAAGGAATTAAAAAAAGTGGCGGATAACGGGAAAATTTATACTTATCATTTTAATATTTTAAGAAATATTCTTGAGAAAACAGCAGCATTTCACGGGTTTGATGATTTTTCAGCCTGTATAAAACGGGAGGATGATGAATTGGATGATGTGATTTTTGCACGAATGACAAATCTGCTAAGTCATGGCAATCACTCAATATTTAATCCTCTCGAAATGGTTGAGGATAATAAGGAAATTTTCAAAAATATTTTAAACAGATTTATGGAAAATTATAAGTTTAATGGTGATCTGTTTACAGAAAGATAGAGGTAGCAAATCATGAATGATTCACAGCAAAAACAGTTGGGCTCAACATTATGGTCGATTGCTGATAAACTGCGTGGTGCAATGAACCCTGATGATTTTAGAGATTATATGTTGTCTTTCCTTTTTTTGCGTTATTTATCTGATAATTATGAAGAGGCAGTAAAAAAGGAATTGGGCAGTGATTATCAGAAAAGTGAGCTCGAAATCAAAAAGAATAAAGAAAACAAAGACAATCTTGATGCCTATATTGACGAACTAAAAGCTGTTATCATCACATACAGCAATTCTCTTTCTCTAGAGAAATTAGGGTTACAAGAAGATGAAAAGGATCAAGAAAAAATTAAAAAAGCAAGACAAAATTTTGTGGAAGATAATAATAAGATGCTCTATAGCTATAATGTAATTCCTCTCGCAGTTTGGTATATTCGTAATTTGGATCAAGTTGATATGCTTGAGAAACAAATGCGTCGTAAAATTCATTATGTGATAAAACCCGCATATTTGTGGAGTAATATATATGAATTGGCAAGGACACAAAATAGTCAATTATTAAAAACTTTACAGAGTGGGTTTAAATACATTGAGAATGAGTCGTTTGAAAGCAGATTTCGTGGTTTATTTTCAGAGGTAAACCTTGATTCTGATAAACTTGGAAAAAATTATAATGAACGAAATATATTGCTATGCTCGATTATAACTGAAATTGCAAAAGGGCTTTCTAAATTTCCAAATGAAACAGATCTTTTGGGTGATGCCTACGAATACTTGATTGGACAATTTGCTGCCGGATCGGGGAAAAAAGCGGGAGAATTCTATACGCCACAACAGGTTTCCACTATCCTCTCACGGATTGTTTCACTTGATAGTCAAGATCCGAGTAGCGGAAAGAAAAGTAAGCTGAAAAATGTCCTTGATTTTGCTTGCGGTTCAGGTTCTCTGTTAATTAATGTTAGAAAACAATTTGGCTTAAACGGTATTGGACAGATCTATGGACAGGAGAAAAATATTACTACTTATAACCTTGCCAGAATGAATTTGTTGCTTCATGGGGTAAAAGATTCAGAGTTTCAAATTCATCATGGCGATTCGTTGTTGAATGACTGGAATATTTTGAACGAAATGAATCCAGCGAAAAAAATACAGTTTGAGGCAGTTGTAGCCAATCCTCCTTTTAGTTATAGATGGCAGCCTAAAGAAGAAATGGCTGAGAATTTTAGGTTTAAAAATTATGGACTTGCACCTAAATCTGCGGCTGATTTTGCTTTTTTACTGCATGGATTTCATTTTTTAAGTGATGACGGAACAATGGCTATTATTTTACCTCACGGAGTGTTGTTTCGGGGCGGTGCTGAGGAGAAGATCAGAACAAAACTTTTAAAGGATGGCAATATTGATGCAATTATAGGTTTGCCGGCTAATTTATTTTTTTCTACGGGGATACCCGTATGTATATTGGTATTGAAAAAGTGTAAAAAGTTTGATGATGTATTAATTATTAACGCAAGCGAATATTTTGAAAAGGGAAAGCGTCAAAATATACTTTTGCCTGAGCATATTGATAAGATAATTGATGTATATCAATATAGAAAAGAAGATGATAAAAAATATTCCCGCCGAATTTCAATGGAGGAAATAGAGAAAAATGGATATAATTTAAATATTTCCAGATATGTTAGTACTGCACCCGAAGAAGAGGTCGTAAACATAGAGGAGGTAAGACAAGAACTTGAAAAAATAGAAGAAGAAATAAAAGAGGCAAAAAAGAAGCATAATGTATTCTTAAAAGAACTTGGTCTGAAAGAACTTCCATAGTATATAAGAAAGTTGCAAACATGTGCGGACAGAGAATAATACAGTATCTTTTATAAAGTATAAAAATGGGATGATATTTATTTCAAGTACATCTCGTTTGGATATTTAATGCGAGAAGCAAAGTTATGGGAAAATGTAGTATAAAAGTATTTTTAAACAAAAAAAGTGTATCGTAGAGGACAGAAATTTTTCAATGCGATACGCTTTTTGCTGAAAGGATATGAATAAAAAAGGGGTTAGGGGAATCTGTTCCCTAGTAGGCAGAGCAAGCCAATTTTCGCAGATATTCCACAAGAAAATCTGTGAAATTCTGTCTGTGGACGTCCATAGACAGTGCTTGCTATTTTGTTCTGCGTATATACGCAAGCAGTGCTTGCTATTACGCTCTGTGTCATGACACAGGCAGTGCTTGCTGTTCCTGAAATAGAATATAGACAGGTTTTAGCCTGCATAAACAGACCGCCCAAAGCAAATAAGGGTGTTGAGACATGTACCGACGAAAAAATTCTGAAAAAATTTTGTAAATAGGAAGATTTTTTGCACCTTTACCAATTACTATAATAAAGAGGTTGAACGCAAGGATAGCGATATATGAGCATTGCAAATACAGAGCTTATAATTTAGGACTTTAGAATAAGAGTATTAAAAACTGAATACATAAATCTCGCATATGACCCTGCAATTCTTCCCGATTGTTTGCAGGTATTTTCAAGGGATTTTGATTATTTTTCATTAACACAGCGCAAGGGCAGTCACAGACTTATGGGAAAAGTCTGGGCTGTCCTTTTTGTGCGTTTAGGAAGGAATTTATGGAAGGAGGCGAAAGTCAATGAAGGAAGTTCCGATTTGGGAAAAGAGTAATCTAAGTCTGGAAGAAGCCGCCGCTTATTCAGGGATTGGTGTAAATAAGCTGCGTGAGCTTACCAATGAGAAAAACTGCCGGTTTGTCCTGTGGGTTGGCAATAAGAGGTTAATCAAACGCCGCCTGTTCGAACAGTATATCGAGAGGGAGTATTCTATCTGACAATGGAGATTATCTTGTTTCTTGCAGTTTTTATGAATCTTATGGTGTAAAATCAGCTTTGATATGGTACAATGAAAATGCAGCGAACGTCAGCTCGAAACGATGTTTCTCGCTGTCGTTGCACTCACATAAAAATACAATGCCAACAATATGACAGCAAGCTGCCATTGTTGCCCTTGTATTTTTGCGTTCGCTGCATATCGTCATATCAAGGCTCTTTCCACCACGGAAAGGAGTTTGAAAATGTCTGAGAAACGAAAAGACAATAAAGGACGAGTCTTAAAGACAGGAGAGAGCCAGAGAAAAGACCTGATTTATCAGTACCGCTATACGGATATCCACGGAAAGAGGCAGACCATTTATTCTTCTGATTTGAAGGAACTGCGGGAAAAGGAAAAGGTAATCCAAAAGCAGCTTGACGATGGAATTGATTATGCCGCTGGAGAAGTTACCGTTATTGCCCTCTTGGAACGCTATATCAGTTTGAAACAGGGTGTACGCTACAATACCAAAGTCGGATACAATTTTGTGCTGAATCTGATTAAAAAAGAAGATTTCGGCTACCGCCAGATAAGAGATATTAAGGTATCGGATGCACAACAGTGGATTATGAAGATGCATAATGACGGAAAAGGATACAGTACCATTACAAGTGTCAGGGGCGTTGTAAAGCCTGCTTTTCAGATGGCATATAATGAGGACATTATCCGCAGGAATCCATTTGATTTTAAGCTGGTTGATGTTGTGCCAAACGATTCACAGAAGCGTATCGCCATGACAGAGGAACAGCAGAAACTTTGGATGAGTTTTATCCGTGAGGATAAAACCTACTGTAAGTATTATGATGAATTTGTCGTGCTGTTGGGAACAGGAATGCGTGTCAGCGAATTTTGTGGCTTGACAAAAAATGACCTTGATTTCCAAAATCGAAAAATCCGTGTTGACAAGCAGCTTGTCAGGGAACGGGGCGGAAAATATTATGTGGAAAAAACAAAAACAGAGTGCGGATGCCGTTTTATCCCGATGACAGAGGAAGTGTATCACAGCTTGAAGAATATCCTTGCCAACCGTTCGAAATTGAATACAGAAGCAATCATAGACGGTTACAGCGGTTTTCTTCTGATTGACAAAGACAATCACCCGAAAGTGGCATTACATATCGAGAACGAAATGCGGTGGGCAATGAAGAAATATAAGAAGCTATATCCGAATAAACCGTTGCCACACATCACGCCCCATGTATTTCGGCATACGTTCTGTACCAACATGGCAAATGCAGGAATGGACATTAAGACTTTGCAATATGTAATGGGACATTCCGATGTAGGCGTTACGCTAAATGTCTACACTCATGCCAGCTATGACCGTGCGGCGGAGCAGATGGCAAAAATCTTAGACTTCAAAGAAGCGGATATGCATGGAAAACAGAGAAAATCAGGTTGAGAAGTACACTAATCTACTACACCAATTACTACACCATTTGCCCGTAAATTTGCGTAGATTTATAACGAATTACGCAGATTAAGGGTAAAAAGCCAAAAATGAAAAAAGCGCCAGAAAGCTTGAAAAATCAAGGTTTGAAGGCTTATGAAGGGATATAAAAGATATGATAAAAATATTATTCGTCTGCCACGGCAATATCTGCCGCAGCACCATGGCTCAAAGCGTTATGGCTCATCTGATCAAGCAGCAGGGCAAAACTGATCAGTTTGTCATTGAATCCGCCGCCACCAGCACTGAGGAAATCGGCAATCCGCCGCATCACGGCACCGTGAATAAATTAAGACAGATGCAAATTCCGGTTATTCCGCACAGAGCAGTACAAATGAAAAAAAATGACTATGATAACTACGATTTTCTGATCGGCATGGATGATGCAAATATCAGAAATATGATCCGAATTTGCGGAAACAGATGCGAAAAAATTCATAAACTACTGGAATTTACCGGATCATCGGCATCGGTTGCCGACCCGTGGTTTACCGGTGATTTCGATAAAACTTACGAAGATGTCACGGCAGGCTGCACTGCCCTCTACGAATTTCTGAAGACAAAATATTCAAATTTATAACCTTACTATAATGTAGAGGATTTACTTTCAGAAAGCGCTCCTGCCCGAACAAGTCTTATCTGATAAGAACACAAAGCAGACAAGTCTGCATCATCTGCCTGGCCAGCTCAGCTGGCCTTTCCTCAATCCCATGGGGCCAAGGCTCTTTATCGCGCCGAGTGCGGCCGCCTTAGCGTCATTTTACCTTTCACATGGGTGCGCATATTATTTTCTATAGATAGAAATGTCATATGCTTTCCTGTACCGCAGCAAGCTATTTCCTAGTCATATGAGAAAAAATAGTCGTCACAGTCAAAACAACCGGACGACTATTTCTATGGACCCTGCTCTCAATTAACAATGGCGCAATATTAATGATTCTACATTAATTTACGGAATAATTCTTTTAAATCCGCTACACTGGTATCTTTCGGATTTCCCGGGCAGCAGGCGTCTGCAAATGCGGACTCTGCAAGAAAATCAAGATCTTCTTCCTTTAACTCTGCAAGCTTTGACGGAATGCCTACATCAGTCGAAAGTTTGCGCACTGCATCCACTGCCGCTCTGCGGTACTCCTCCTGTGACATGCCGGCCGTATCAACCCCCATCGCCTCCGCGATATCCTTAAATTTTTCGCCAGTCGTCTCTGCGTTGTATTCCATAACAATCGGAAGCATCATTGCACATGCGACACCGTGCGGTGTGTCATAAACCGCACCAAGTGTATGCGCCATAGAGTGTGCAATACCAAGTCCGACATTGGAAAATGCCATTCCGGTTACAAACTGTCCAAGCGCCATTCCTTCCCGTCCCTCTGTCGTATTGGAAACCGCGCCGCGCAGGTTTTCGGAAATCAGACGGATTGCCTCCAGATTCAGACAATCGGCAAGTCTCCATGCCGCTTTTGTCGTATAGCCTTCGATTGCATGAGTCAGCGCGTCCATTCCGGTTGCCGCCGTCAGACTTTTGGGCATACTTGCCATCATATCGGGATCTACAATCGCTACATCCGGAATATCGTTGACGTCAACACATACAAATTTTCTCTTCTTCTCCACATCGGTGATCACATAATTAATAGTCGCCTCTGCCGCCGTCCCCGCGGTTGTCGGAACTGCGATCGTAAATACGGTTTTATTTTTTGTCGGCGCAACGCCCTCAAGTGAACGCACATCTTCAAACTCCGGGTTATTGATAATAATTCCGATTGCTTTTGCGGTGTCCATCGAAGAACCGCCGCCAATAGCGATCATATAATCCGCGCCAAAAGATCTGTATGCGGCTACCCCTGCCTGTACGTTCTCAATGGTCGGATTTGGCTTGATATCGGAATAAATTTCATATGTAAGCCCCTCCTGATCCAGTAATTCCGTCACTTTTGCCGTAACGCCCAGCTTTACCAGATCCGGATCTGATGCGATAAATGCTTTCTGAAAGCCTTTGCTTTTGATAATTCCCGGGATCTCTTTGATCGCGCCTGCCCCGTGATAAGAAATTCCATTCAATACAAAACGATTTACCATATGTACGTTCCTCCATGTTCTATTATTATTTACTGTTCTACGCTATAACAGTATAACTTTTTCCTGCTCAAAATGCAAGGATTCCCTTTTCTCTGCTTCCCCACTGATACGTTGTAAAAACAGTTGCGCCAATCCGGATACGAAATGCATCTTGCGCTTGCCCATTCTGTCCGCAGGGAGTATAATACGCTTAAAATGAGAAATGCTGTGATATGAGATTCCAAATGTGAACTCAACAAATCAGAATTATTCCAAAGGAGATTACAAAATATGGACAACCGAAAGATTGACCTTCATGTACACTCTACCGAATCCGACGGCACTTTTACACCGGAGGAAGTAGTTGCGCTTGCCAAAGAATCGCATCTTAGCGCAATTGCGCTGACGGACCACGATACAGTATCTGGTGTCGAAAAAGCGCAGAAAGCCGCAAAACAACTGGAGCTTGAACTGATTCCAGGAGTTGAACTCTCGACAGAATATCAGGTTTCCGAAAAAGAAACAAAGGAAATCCATATTGTCGGCCTTTTTATAGATACCAAAAACAAAGAACTGCTGCAGAAAACTGCAGAATTTCGCGACTGCCGCGACAGGCGCAACGAAATCATGGTGAAACGGCTGCAACAGGAGGGATTTGCCATCACAATGGAAGCGCTTACGGCAGAAAATCCGGACAGCGTAATCACGAGAGCTAATATTGCCCGTTTTCTGTACAACCACGGCTGTATTAAAAGTATCAAAGAAGCATTTGACCGATATATCGGCGACGGATGCCCCTGCTATGTCGGTCGCTTTAAAATCTCCCCCGCCCAGGCCGCAGAACTGATCGGACGCGCAGGAGGAATCTCCGTATTAGCCCATCCGCTGCTCTATCATTTAGCGCCCGCCGACTTAAACCGGCTCATCTGCGAACTGAAAGCGGCAGGTCTTGCCGCAATAGAAGCTGTCTATTCCACCTATTCGACTGCTGACGAACAGCTGGTCAAAAAAATGGCCATAGAAAACAATCTTCTCATCAGCGGCGGTTCCGATTTCCACGGAACAAATAAGCCTGACATTCGACTTGGCGTCGGAAAAGGACATATGTACCTCCCCTATTCCGTACTTGACAGTCTAAAAGATTATATGACAGCCAAAAACAAATCAAATCAAGCCAAATAAAATGTTATATTTTACTGTTTTTTTGTTATTTCTCTATACTTTTCTTTCATAATATGGTATACCCACTTACAAAAGGCGACAGAAATAATAACTGAAAATAAAAAACTGCATTTAATTTTAAATTTTTTACGCCATATAAAATCCGATATGACTCAATTAAAATCTGACGTTACTGACTTAAAATCTGAAATGGACCTAGTCAAGACCAAAATTTTAAAAATGGATATGATTATCGACAACGAACTCCGTGTTAATATTCAGCGTGCTGCGTGGGACATCTTGATCTGTCCAGAAATCTGCATAACGCCATGAAACCCGGCAGCGAACTTGAAATGTTAAGCATCAAAGTCAGAAGATTGGAATCAGACGTACCGGAACTAAAGTAAAAGATTTTTTGATTTTCTCTGTGCCGGCAATCCCAAAAACAGTTTCTTTTCCCAAAACACAGGCTGTGAGAGAGACAGCCATGGAAATCTTATCTATTTACTCTGTCTCTCGCACTTTTCCATGGCTGGATCTGTTTTTTCTAAATCGGCGACGCCGGCACAGGCGTCTTTCATCGGACAATCTCTCAGACCTGTTCCATCTTTGACTCCTATACCGGTTCCGCCGGCACAAACACTCTCTCCTTATAAATATGTTCCTGCTTTGGAGCTGCTTCGGTCGCCTCTTTGCAAAACTGCATCTGAGAATTGACCAGCAGCTTTCCCCGCTTGTCAACTTTTTCGTAATTCCCGTCCGGGCAGAGAATATTCGCTTTCGTGTTGTCCAAAAGCTCCACATCCAGAATATGTTTTACCTCTTTCCTGATCTCCTCATTTAGTACCGGAAAAAGAATTTCCACACGCCTGTCGAGATTGCGCGGCATCCAGTCGGCGCTGCCCATATAGATTTCTTCCTGCCCGTCGTTTGCAAAATAGAAAATCCTGCTGTGCTCCAAAAAATTTCCGACAATCGAACGCACCTCAATATTCTCGCTGACACCCGGGATACCGACTTTGATACAGCATATTCCGCGCACAATCAGCTGAATTTGAACGCCTGCCGCCGATGCCGCATACAGTGCGGCGATAATTCCCTCGTCGCAGAGAGAATTCATCTTCGCAACAATTTTTGCCGGTTTGCCCGCCTTTGCGTGTTTTGTCTCGCGCTCGATTAAACGCATAAACTTTGCGCGCAGCCACAGCGGAGCCAACGACAGTTCATTCCACGATAACGGCTCGGAGTATCCGCTTAACATATTAAATACTGCCGTCGCGTCTTCGCCAATCGCTTCATTGCAGGTAAAAATTCCACAGTCCGTATAAAGCTTCGCCGTAGAATCATTATAATTTCCGGTGCCCAGATGTACATAGCGGCGGATTCCCTCCTCCTCGTTCCTTACAACCAGCGCAATCTTGCTGTGCGTCTTTAGTCCGACAAGGCCATAGATGACATGACATCCTGCCTGCTCCAGTTTCTTTGCCCAGACAATATTATGCTCCTCGTCAAATCTCGCCTTAAGCTCCACCAGCACCGATACCTGCTTGCCGTTCTCGGCCGCCTGCGCCAGGGAAGCAATAATCGGAGAATTACCGCTGACGCGGTAGAGCGTCTGCTTGATGGCAAGCACATCCGGGTCCTTTGCCGCCTGGCGGATAAACTCGACGACAGGTTCAAATGTCTGATACGGATGATGCAGCAGAATATCGCCTCTTTTGATCGTTTCAAAAATATTGTCACTCGATTCGATTTTAGGGATGCGCTGCGGCTTGTACGGCTCGTAGCGCAAATGGTCATACCCTTCCATGCCGTACATCTTCATCAGAAATGTAAAATCAATCGGTCCCTGAATCTCATAAATATCTTCTTCGGCAACTTTTAACTCCGATTTCAGGAAGCGCAGCAGCTTTTTGTTTGCGTTTGCCTCAATTTCAAGACGGATTACCTCTCCCCACTGTCGTTTTTTCAGCTGTTTTTGGATTTCCTTTAACAGGTCTTCCGCCTCGTCCTCATCAATTGAAAGATCTGCATTGCGCATAATACGATATGGATAAGCGCCAAGCACATTATAATTTAAAAACAATCTGTCAATATTCTTTTCGATCACCTGCTCCAACAGTATAAATGTATGGCTTCCCTCCTCTGACGGCACTGACACAAGGCGAGGCAGACCTCCCGGCACCTGAACTGTGGCAAATTCCAGAGCGTCTTTGCCTTTCTTTACAAGCTCCTTATTTCCCGTCTCCTTTCTCGAGAGAAGCGCCGCAATATTTAATGTCTTATTGCGGATTAACGGAAACGGCCTTGACGCATCCACAGCCATCGGCGTCAGCACCGGATACACATTTTCCATAAAATAACGGTCAACATACTCCGCCTGCTGATCATCCAGCTTCTCATAAGCATCAATTACATAGATGCCGTTCTGATTTAAGAGCGGCGCCAGAGACCGGTTGTAAGTCTGATACTGCTGATTTACCAGCTCTCTTGTATTGCTGTTAATAGCGGCAAGCTGTTCTCTCGCTGTCATTCCCGCTATATCTGGTTTTTTATAATCGGCATGTACCATATCTTTTAACGACGCAACGCGAACCATAAAAAATTCATCCAGGTTGGACGAAGTAATGCTTACAAATTTCAGACGTTCCAAAAGCGGAATCTTCTTATCTCTCGCCTCGTTCAAAACCCTTACGTTAAACTTCAGCCAGCTGAGTTCGCGGTTCTCATAAAATTGCGGATTTGCAAAATCAATTTTTTTGTCCATGAAACTCTCCATTCCGAGAACGTTTACGTTCGAGGAACCGCAAGAGAAATCTGCGAATGCAGCTTCTCCTGTCGGATCAGGGCTAATTTGTGACGTTCTCGGCACAATATAGCCAACGTGAACAAGTTCACGTGTGAAAAACGCCTGTTTTTGGCGTTTTTCGGCGTGATACTTAGTACTTATTGGCGCGCGAACCTGTTTCGCGTTTTGCACTCTGGCATGAACCTTACAAGTACTTTTCACGCTAACTCCCATACGCCCGCTTTGGCGGGCATACAAATCAGGATTGTGAAATTTTTAATTTCACGCTAACCTCCATGTCGCGGCAGAGCCGCGACTCAAATCTGCGCGGAGAATCCCCAAAAACAGGGGATTCTCTGGTGTGAGACTTAGAACTTCTTAGCGCGCGAACCTGTTTCGCGTTAGCGGATCTGCTGCGATCTTTAGAAGTTCTTCTCACACTATCTTCCGTCAAACAATACGTTTTCTTTTGATCACAGGTTTAATACTGAATACACTCTCAAAATAAGCCGTCTTTACGTCAAACAATGTCTTTTCCAGCGTAATGTCATCTTCCGTCTCAATCGTAATGACAAGCTCCCTGCCACGGATTACGGCTTTTACTTTCTTAAATTTCTGCTTGTGACTCCTGTCCATCGCATTGGAAACGCGAAGAATAGCCGCAAGCTTTGCCACAATAAGATAACTTTCCTGATCAAGCTCACCTGACAGTTCCTGATAAGCCGGAACCGGATGCGTATTATAGAGCACCGTGTTTGCAACGATCTCACGTTCATGGTGCAAAAGTCCGATAATCTCCGACGACATAATAATATGGTATGCACATAACGGCGCATTTGCAATGCTGATATATTTGCCGCAGTCATGCAAAATTGCGGCGACCTGCAGCAGAAGACGCTCACGGGACGAAAGGCCGTGAACCTTTTTCATCGTGTCGAAAATCAGTGTAGACATGGCGCAGAGCGCATCAATATGCGGGGAATAACTCATATACCTTGCCGCCATACAGCGTGCAGCCGAGAGAATATCCGCGTCAAAATCATGATCCAGTTTAAAAATATGATTTTTCAGTGCAAATCCGCAGGCAATACCGTCGCTGATTCCCACACCCGGCGCCCAGATTTCCTCCGCTCCCATTTTTTTCGCCATACATTCAAAAATAATCATATATGGTACGACAAGCGGATCGCTTTCATTAGGAATGCTAAGTTCCGAGGAAATCATCTCAATTGATTTTTTCCGTATCTTGTCCAGATAGCCAATAAATTTTTCGGCGCCCACCATCTTATTGTCATGCTTTTTTTCGACTTTTCTTGCGACCTCCATGATATAGTCGCCGACAAAGATCAGCCGGGGAATTTTTTTCCCCTCCAAAAACATTGCACAGAACACATCCAGTTCCTTGTTGACCATTTCCTCCATCTGAAGTTCATACTGTTCCAGATTAGCGCTCTTGTCCGCCAGCTGATTTCTAAGACGCATCGTACCAATCGCCATATACTCTGTCGTCACTGCGCTTCCATTGTCAAACAGCGTCAGCTGCAGGCCGCCGCCTCCGATATCAATAACAGCCGTCCTCTTTTGTATCAGCTCCTCAAACCCGTCGCGCGCGGCAAGCGCCCTGTAGCTGATAAAACGATGCTCGGAATTGCTGAGCACATTTACGTTGAGTCCTGTACGAATGCGGATCTGATCTAAAATAAAGAGCTCGTTTCCGGCATCGCGCAGCGCTGCCGACGCACAGGCCTCATAGCTGTCAACGCGATACGCTTTCATGATCCCTGTAAATTCTGCAAGTGTATCACACAGCGCCTCAACCAGCTCATATCCGATGCTTCCCTTGGAATATGCATCCCTGCCCAGCTCAATCCTGCTTCTGACATAATCGATTTCTCTCATCTTCTTTTTCAAAGAAAGCTCGAAAATTTTCAAACTCACCTCATATGATCCGATATAGATTGCCGCAAATGTATAAACCGCCATATATCATCCCTCACTCTGCCGTCTGCACGGCTTTTACTCCCAACAGATAGTCAATAAACTGCTGTGCCGTACGTCCCGAGCGTCCGCCATGCTGCAGTTCCCATTTATTTGCCTCCAAAAGCAGTTCTTTTTCGTCCATTCGTATTTGATTTTTGGCCGCAAGCGAAGTTACAATTGTCTCAAACTCCTTTTTATCCGGAGCGCCGAAATAGATCGTTACGCCAAACCTGGCATAGAGCGACAGCTTTTCCTGCACGGTATCGGACGTGTGCATATCTTCCCGTATTTCCTCCTTATCCCGGAATGTCTCGCGTATCAGATGGCGCCGGTTGGATGTCGCATAGATCATCACATTTTCCGGTTTTTTCTCAAGTCCTCCCTCAATCACTGCTTTTAAATATTTGTACTCCGTCTCAAACTCTTCAAAAGACAAATCATCCAGATACAGGATAAATTTATAATTACGGTTTTTGATCTGCGCAATCACGTCGTGCAGGTCGCAAAACTGATGCTTATAAATTTCAATCAGGCGCAGCCCTCTGTCAAAATACTGATTGGCAATCGCCTTGATGCTTGTGGATTTGCCTGTGCCCGCGTCTCCGTAGAGCAGACAGTTATTTGCCTCCCTGCCGTTTATAAATGCTTCCGTATTGTCTGTGAGCTTCTTTTTTGCCGCCTCGTAACCGACCAGGTCGTCAAGCTTCACATGCGCAATATTTGTAACCGGTATAATCTCCGCTCCGTCCTCTTTATGCAGCACGCGAAACGCCTTGTGAAGCCCCAGTTTTCCCACCCCGAAATCTTTGTAAAATTCGGTTACAGCGGCCTTGAACGTAACAGTGCCCCTCGACCGCTCAAGATGACTGCAGAGTTGTTGAATACGGTCGCGTATCCGCTGGTTAAAATATTTCTTTCCCTCCCTGTTTCCGCTGTAATTTAAAATAGCGTCCATACAGTCTACCTCAAAATACGCTCCAATCTCCCTTAAATCATAATTAAAATACGCTTTCAGAACGGCAAAATCATGTGTAGCAATCGCATTGATCGCACCGTCCACATCACCGCGTATTTCGCAGGCCCGGCTGTAAGCATTTTCGTGGTTCACCATCAGATAAGTCAGAAAATTATGCCAGAGGTTTCCGGAGAACCCATGACTTTCGGCAAGCTCAATCAATCCATTTAAGCAATTGTAAAAAAGCGCCTCTATATCACTGCTGTCTTTGTCCTCATCCCGATAATGCTCGATAATCCAGGCCATATGAAATAACAGTCTGTCATCCTCAAAATCCCGATACAAAATAAGATTATTGATACTCTTCACTGTACAATCCCTCCCGTCTGATAGTTTCCTAATATTTTTACGCTGATCGCCTCTTCGCGCAGACCGCATAATGCATTTAATACGGCAGGATCATTTAAATTGCCTTCCAGATCGACAAAAAACCGGTATTCCCAGTTTTTGCTCTGTACAGGCCTCGATTCAATATGATCCATATTGATCCCGTTAAAAATAAAATGTGACAGCATATGGTAAAGCGATCCGCTTTTATGCTCGACCTCAAACGTAATGCTGATCTTATTCGCGTTCTTTGTGAAAATATGATCTTTTGCCACGATAATAAAGCGTGTCGCATTTTCCCTGTTATTCTGAATCTCTTCTTTTAACACGTTTAAGCCATAGATTTCCGCCGTCAGGACACTCGCGATCGCAGCTTTTTTCACATCGCCCTCATCCCTGACTTTTTGCGCCGCAACCGCCGTATTTTTCAAGCTGCAGCGCTGCCAGCTGCGTTGTGTTTCCAGATATCTGCTGCACTGCATCAGAGCCTGCGGATGCGAGTAGACTTCCTCGATATCAGATAATTGCGCCTGCGGCAGACCAAGCAGCGCATGGTTTATTTTGATAATCTGTTCCCCTACAATACAGTTGTCATATTCTACGAGCAGATCGTAGTTTTCGGATACAATTCCGGCCGAGGAATTTTCAATCGGAAGTACCGCATAATCCGCCTCGCCGTTTTGAATCGCTTCCATCGCATCGCGCCATGTATCGACATGATAGCTGTTTGCGGCATTCTCTCCAAAATACTCCCGCATCGCAAGCTGTGCATAAGCCCCTTCCGTGCCCTGAAACACGATACGTGCGCCTGTATCATCAAGACGATCCACCTCATGAAAATCCGGTTTTTCCATCCCGCCGTTTTCAGACATCATTTGATACTGCCGTTTTCTGCTGATCGCCATAATCTGTTCAAACAGCTCGCAGATCCCCCGTTTGTGAAACGGCCTGTCATCCATTGCCGAAAGTTTTTCCAGTTTGGCAAGCTCTCTCTCCCGATCAAATACCTGCCTGTTGTTCTGTATCTTATATTCAGCGACTTCCGCCGTAATTTCCATACGCCTGCGGTACAATTCCACTATGCGCTCATCAATCACATCAATCTCTTCACGCAGTTCGTTTAATCCCCTCACTTCAATCTCCTCTTCCTTTCGCTGTTTCCTTATATGATTTTCCTCCTACCTTTCATATTATTACATTCACGAATTAATAGCAAGAATCACTTGCTATAGAATAACGAAATAATGTATAATTAATTTAAGAAATACATTCAGACTAACAGGGGGAATTTCCTATGAAACAAAAACTAATCACTGCCGCAATTATTTTCTGTATTGCCATCCTGATCGGCGTACTGTTCCTGTTAAATTACCGATCAGGCCAGACAATTTTTAACAACTCCTACGTCAACGGCAATCTTCCCGGAAACCTCTACAATACGGGCCTGATCTGTGAAAGCGGCGACAAAATTTTTTTCGCCAATCCCTCGGACAGTTATAAACTGTACTCCATGAACCAGGACGGTTCCGAACTAAAAAAACTGACTGACGACACGGCCACCTATATTAACGCAGACAAAAACTATATTTACTATGTCTGCAACAATGAAAGAAACACCGGAGAGGCATTTTCCTTTTTAAATTTCTCAAGCAATGTCCTCCTGCGCGTTAACCGTGACGGAAGTAAACGCTCCTCTGTAACTTTAGACGACGTGCCATGCATGTATGCGGCCCTGGTTGGCGACTATGTCTATTATCTGCACTATGACAAGTCCGAGGCAACTACACTCTACCGCGTAAAGATTGACCGCAATGAGAAAGAACAGATCGACAAAACTCCCTATTACACCTGCGGCGTCAGCGGACAGTATATCTACTATAACGGCCTGTCCGGCGACCACAATATCTGGCGTTTAAATACGGCCAATAACTCCAGAGAATGCGTCTATCAGGGCAACTGCTGGATGCCTGTTCCTACCGAAAACGGAAACGTCATCTATTTTCTGGACTGTGACGACAATTACAAACTTGCCAGCGTCAATGTTGCGACCGGTGAAAAAAAGACGCTCTGCGACGACCGCATCGACTGTTTTAACGTTTACGGGAGTTATATCTATTTCCAGAGAAACGGGGATGACGCGGCGCTCTGCCGGATGACGACATCCGGTTCCGACTATATTGTGGTTGCGGAGGGAAATTATAAAGATATCAATATTACCGGCAGATATGTCTATTGCAGAGAATTTCATTCAAATACCATGCTTCGCACTTCCACTGCGGCTCCTGGCCCTCTGGAGACATTTTCTCTTGGAGTAATCGAATAGCAAAACGCTGTTCTCCAATCAACTGGTCTGGTCAATTATTCTATAACTGGTCATTTCATACAGTCCATTTTGTGTTATATTGAATACAACTTGTGATCACAAAAAAACGAAAGGATGACAGACATTATGACAGACCAAAAAATAAAAAAATTAGTCATTGCCGCTTTGCTTACGGCAATGACATGTATTGCAACCATGATTATCAAAATCCCTACCCCAACGTTCGGCTATATTCATCTGGGGGACGGCTTTGTACTCCTGTGCGGTATTATATTGGGCCCCGGTGCAGGCGCACTGTCAGCAGGAATCGGCTCTATGTTCTCCGATATTTTTTCGGGCTATGTCTCATGGGCGCCGGCCACATTTCTGATCAAAGCGCTGACTGCCGCAAGCGCCGGATTATTGTTTCGCCGTACTGCTCGCAGAACGGCCAAAATTTCTTCATCCGTAAACCGATTTGCCGGTGTAATCATCGGCGGTATTGTCGGGGAAGCAATTATGGTACTTGGTTATTTTCTGTATGAGGCATCGCTTGCTGCTTTCGGCAGCGGCTCGTTTACAAAGGCCTCTCTGGCCGCAGGGATAGTATCTTCAGCAACAGGCATTCCTTTTAATGCCGTACAGGGTGTCTCCGGGATCATAATTGCTGCGCTGCTGCTCCCGATCCTGTGCAACATTACAGAAATACGTGTCTGGATGAACAATACGACCGGCAAAGAATCCCGCACTTAAAATCACGCCGGGCACATGCCGTCGTATTTCAATTGGATTCACATATCCCGAAAAATGCACCAAAAAAGCAGCGCGCATTCGTTTCAGATTGCTGCTTCAACATCCATTTTCGCGCAGTGCGCATCCACACAAAAAATCGCCAGAACCGGCTTCTGCCCGAACTGGCGATTTTTAATTACGATTTTATTTTCATCCCTTTATGTGAAAATCAAATACCCTGCAGCAAGATGACGGAGTATTTTTCTACGCTTCAATCACCATCTTGCCCTCCGAAACCTGAAGCATTACACTTTCCGGATTCTGTTTGTACATCTCAAGAAGCAGAACCCAGAGCTTATGAATCTGGTCAAGCAGTATAGCAGACGTCTCAACACTGTACGGCATCAGGGTATGAAGATCAAACAGACGCAGCGATACCGGCGGCAAAAACACCATATTAATGGTATGCGTCCTCCTGTTATCGCTTGTGTTCTTTAACATCTCATACGTGATCATACAAAATTCTTTCTCTCTGTATTTACAGTAAAAGGAAATATAACACTCGTCCACAATCCATTTGATCCCGTTTTCCTCCTCAACCGGCTTCTCACTGACAGGGTTGGTCTCTGAAGTCAACACCTCAACGGTCCAATGGATCTTTTTCTCTTTTGTCTCCTTTATCATTTCACCAAGTTCACGAAACAATTCTTCCTGTTTTTTCAAAACAGCTTCCTCCAATTATTTTGCAAGTTCCAACATCCGCTTAAGCGGCAGCCTTGCTTTTTCGCTCAACTCACAGTCAAGCGAAACGGCCGGCTCCAAGGTTTCCAGCGCACGCAGCACACTCTCTACCCGGATGCGCTTCATATTCGGACAGCACTGATGCTGGCTGACCGGATAAAATTTCTTACCGGGGTTTTTCTGACAAAGTTCATAAAAAATCCCGTTTTCCGTGCAGACCAGAAATTCATTGTGATCTGACTGCGTTGCAAAATCTATTATCTGCGATGTACTACCGATAAAATCCGATAATGCAAGCACTTCTTGCGTACACTCCGGATGGGTTAACACAAGCGCATCCGGATGTAATTCTTTTGCTGATATAAGATCTCCTGCCGCAATTTCTCTATGAACATGACAAAAACCGTCATTAAAGATAAAGCGCTTTTCCGGAAGCTGTCCGGCGACATAGCGCCCGAGGTTTTCGTCCGGAATGAAAAAAATATCCGGGTTCGGAAGTTTTGATACAATGCGCACGGCATTGGAGGACGTAACGCAGACATCCGATTCCGCCTTAATCCGGGCTGTCGAATTGACATAACATACAACCGCCACATCCGGATATTGCTCCCGCACCTCACGAATACGCGAAACTTCAGCCATATGCGCCATCGGGCAGTCCGCATCTGCATCCGCCATCACAACAGTTTTATCCTCATTCAAAAGTTTCGCGCTCTCCCCCATAAACGATACGCCGCAGAACAAAATTGTTTTCTGCGGCACTCTCGTTGCAAGTTCTGCCAGATAATAAGAATCACCGACATAATCGGCAATCTCCTGCACCAGATCATCCACATAATAATGTGCGAGAATAACAGCATCTTTTTCTTCTTTTAACCTGGCAATCGTTTTCCTGATTTCCTTATCCATAACGTGATTCTCCCTCCGGCATTCCGGCGCTAAACCGCTTTTTTCTTTTCCTGTGATACAAAAATTACATTTCTTACTTTTGCAAGCGCATTAATCAGTATTGTGCCTAAAATACAGCAGCAGATTATCTCACCCGCACCTACCGTCAGCATATAAAACGGAATGGAAACATCCGCTCCATGATACTCTATTACCAGTCCATAAGCATAGCGCAGCACAAACGGTATGATCAGAACATTTGCCGCAACAGGGGGCAGCGTACACAAACGCTTATGTCTTCGTAAAAGATATGTTCCAACTGCTCCGAGAAGCGTTGCAAGGCTTCCGAAAATTACATCGGGCAGAGCCGCCCCCGTCAGAAAATTTGCAAGCAGGCAGCCGACTGCAAGTCCGGGGACTGCTGCCGGCGTAAAATACGGCAAAACGGTAAGAGCCTCGGACAAGCGTACCTGAATCGCTCCGGATGCCAGTTGAAACACACTGACAAACATCGTTACCACTACATAGATTGCGGCGACCATCGCCGCCTGCACAATAAACAATACTTTTTTGTTCCTCATCTTTTCTTCTCCTTTAGTTTTGTTTTACGTGTGGAAGGTCTCGAACACACGACGTTTAAACTTTATCACACAAAGGAGAAAAATGCAATGCTTAATTTCCCCCATGCTCGATGAGTTGGCGCAGCTCTTCTGTCTTTTCATGCAGTATCCGGTCGATCTGACCCCTGTTTACACCGTCCACTTCCCCCTGTCCATACGTGCCGGAATAGGAACCGGTCTTTTCGTTATATAAATAATCCCTTTTTTTCTTTTTGCCCGTATCTTCTTCTTTTGGCTGCGAACTGACCTTATGCGGGTTCATATTCTGATAATTTACATTCCAGCTTTTTATAATGCTGCTCCTTATCTTTTCTTTATCGTTTCTCTGATCAATCAAATCTTTCATTGTTCGTCCTCTGCCTCCAATGGTAAATTCCATGTTCCATAAAATCTGTCTCATCTGTATAAAATCTGTTGAAATGAAGCATCCTTAATTTAAGGAAGAACTCTAAAACGAACCGGAGGAAATTCATCATGGCTTCATACAAAGTAGAAATCTGTGGTGTCAATACCGCAAAACTCCCGATCTTAAAGGAGGAAGAAAAAGCCTCTCTCTTTGCACGTATCAAACAGGGCGACCAAAGCGCCCGCGAAACGTATATCAAAGGAAATCTGCGGCTTGTCCTAAGCGTTATCAAACGATTTTCCGGCAATCATGAAAATGTAGACGATCTGTTTCAGATCGGCTGCATCGGTCTGATCAAATCCATTGATAATTTCGATCCAACCATCGGCGTAAAATTTTCCACCTATGCCGTTCCCATGATTATAGGGGAAATACGGCGCTACCTGCGCGACAACAATTCCATCCGCGTAAGCCGTTCGCTGCGCGACACCGCATATAAGGCGATCCACACACGGGAACTGCTCTCAAAGACAAGCACAAAAGAACCTACGATAGAAGAAATTGCAAAAGCAGCCGACCTCACACCGGAGGAAATTATCTTTGCCCTGGAGGCCATCCAAAGTCCGGTCAGTCTTTATGACCCGGTTTACAACGACGGCGGTGATACGCTCTATGTCATGGACCAGATCGGTGATAAAAAAAACCATGAGGAACACTGGATTGAAGAACTCTCGCTAAACGATGCCATGGATCATTTGAATGAACGCGAAAATTATATTTTAAAGCTACGCTTTTTTGAGGGGAAGACACAGATGGAAGTCGCAGAAGAAATTCATATCTCGCAGGCGCAGGTCAGCCGCCTTGAAAAATCTGCGCTAAAATCCATCCGTCACTACCTCTCCTCCTGAAAGTAAGTTCTGCCGTTATTTCTCCCATTTGTTGCAAAGATCGTTGATCTGATCTGCAAAACGGCCGAGTTCCTTGTTCGGCATTCCCTCGCTGCGTTTGATAACCGCCATCAACCGGCTTCCGGCAGCAAGCAGCCTTGTAAATATGCCGGATGCCCGGCTTGCTTTCGCTTTTTTCTGTGCATGCAGTCTTGAGCCCTCACGCACGCATTCCCCGGTAACAAGATCAAACGCATCGCCGGAATACGGCGCATATGCCGAAACTCCAAGCTTTGACTCAATATGCGCGGCAAATTCCTCTGTCACTTTATCCTGTCCGTGTACGACAAACACTTTCTTTGGCTTTTGTTCGGTAAACGCGCCGATCCAGCTGGTAAGCTGATCCATATCAGCATGGCCGCTGATTCCCGGGAGATTTGCGATACGGGCCTGCACGTCAATAGTCTCTCCAAACAACCGTACTTCTTTCACTCCGTTTAACAGAGCATTTCCCAACGTCCCCGGCACCTGAAATCCGACAAATAAGATGGTAGAATCTTTTCGCCACAAGTTATGCTTCAAATGATGGCGGATACGCCCTGCCTCGCACATACCGGAGGCCGAGATAATGACTTTCGGACTGTCATCAAAATTAATCATTTTGGATTCGTCGCTTGTGATTGACATTCTAAGGCCAGGAAACGAAATCGGATTTATGCCGCTGTTTACCAGCGCAACAGCCTCCTCTTTAAAACAATCCTGTACATTCTTATTGAATATAGAAGTTGCCTCAATTGCAAGCGGACTGTCTACATAGACGAGAAAATTTCCAAGTTCCGGCGCCAGCTGCTCTGTCTTAATACGCCTTAAGAAAAACAGCATCTCCTGTGTACGTCCAACTGAAAAAGCCGGAATCACCAGGTTCCCTCCCCGACGAAACGTGTCTTTTAACAAATCGGCAAGCAGCGCTGCAAAATCTGTAGTCGCTTTATGCAGCCTGTCGCCGTAAGTAGATTCCATTACAACATAATCGGCTCCGCTGATATATGCAGGATCTTTTATCAGAGGCCGGTTTCCGGGACCGATATCTCCGGAAAAGACAATTTTTATTTCTTTTTTTTCTCCATCGCATTCCTCGGTTATCCAAATTTCGATTGAGGACGAACCGAGCAGATGTCCTGCATCCACAAAACGTACTTTTAAACCGTCGCAAACAGATACAACCGCGTCGTAATCACAGGCCTCAAAATGTTTTAATACCCCCATCGCATCGTTCATATCATAAAGGGGCGCCACTTTTTCTGTGCCGGCGCGCTTTGCTTTCCGGTTTCGCCATTCGGCTTCAAACATCTGAATATGCGCGCTGTCCTTTAACATAATATTACAGAGCTGGCAGGTTGCTTCTGTGGCAAACACGCGCCCTCTGAAACCGTGACTGTACAGAAGCGGAAGCAGTCCGGAATGGTCGATATGTGCATGTGTGATAAACACATAATCAATTTCGGAAGCATTGACAGGTATCTCCTGGTTAACATAAAGATCCGGTCCCTGTTCCATTCCACAGTCGATCAGGATATTCTTTTCTCCAAATGAAAGATAATGACAGCTCCCTGTGACCTCATGCGCAGCGCCTAAAAACTCCAGTATCATACAAATCCCCTTTCGGAGCGCATACATGCCCAAAAATCGACAAGTCTTACACTCCCACTGTAATCTAGTCATATTATACTATTTCTGGTCATATGATACAATCTTTTTTTCTGATTCATGCAAAACTTTGTGTAACATTTTTACTGTCATACAGGCCTGTGCAGTCTCTGCACAGACCGTAAAAAAATGATTCCGGAGCGGGCAAATCCCGGCCGGACAGCGAATGTCAAAAGGATTTATGAATGGTACTGCAAACTGTGGAAACTGTAAAAATTTTCCTAATTATCAAAGCGAACAATCTCTTTCTTCAGACGAATCATGATTTTCTTCTCGAGTCTTGAAATATAAGACTGGGAAATCCCCAGCATATCGGCAACCTCTTTCTGCGTCTTCTCCTCGCCGTTTAATGTATTCAAGCCAAACCGCAGTTCGATAATCATACGCTCCCGGCCGGACAGCGTATTGATCGCATGCATCAGCAGTTTTCGCTCTGCATCCGTCTCCATATCATGATAGATGACATCCTCGTCGGTGCCAAGTATATCCGAAAGAAGAAGTTCGTTACCGTCCCAGTCCACATTCAGCGGCTCGTCAATTGAAACCTCCAGCTTTGTCTTGTTGTTGCGCCTTAAATACATCAGGATTTCATTTTCAATACATCTGGAGGCGTAAGTTGCGAGTTTAATATTTTTTCCGGGATTAAACGTGTTAATTGATTTTATCAGCCCTATTGTTCCAATCGAGATTAAATCTTCCACACCAACTCCCGTATTATCAAACTTTTTCGCTATGTATACAACCAGCCTTAAATTGTGCTCAATCAGTTTTTTTCTCGCCTCTTTCGTCTTTCCCTCCAACAATTCATGCAGGCATTTCGCTTCTTCCTCTGCGCCAAGCGGCGGCGGCAGAACTTCTGTTCCTCCAATATAATGAACCTCGTTTTCCTTTTGTCTTACAATCCGCCTGATGCCAAGCAGAAATTTTTTAATCCGGTACTCCGGCAAAATAAGTTTTATGTACATAAATCACCACGCCTTTCCATCTCCATGCCAAATCAAAACACAGATGCATGAAGAATCAGTTCATATTCTTTCTCTGCAAACAGGACGCCGTTTGCAACGCCGACTGCAGCAGACTCTAAACGTACTACTTCACTTTCATCGAATATCAGTAATTCATCTACATTTATCACTTTGATCAGGCCGTTTTCTTCCCCCAGAGAGGAAAACGGGACATAGCGGAACAGCATATCCTCCTTTTTGATAATCCCGTAAAGCTTTTCGTCAGACAGTATATGGACACTTTTGCCCGTATAGGGATCAAACAGCTGATTGCCGCTGTCCCAGTACGCCTGTACGCAAAATGAGCGCCCGTTTACTGTAAGTTTAGCCGGATAAATATGACTCCCTCTGCGCTTTCTCATTTTTAACAGGGCAAGGACTGCTGATCCCAAAAGCGCTGTCGCGGCCGCCATCCCCACAAACCCCAAAAAAGGTATGGACAGCGACACCAGCCACTGAAAGATTCCTCCTGACAAAATCACCGCAAAATAAGAAAAAGCCCAGTTTTCCAGAAAATATTTCTTTCCGTGATAACCGAATGCCCAAATTACCATTGCAGTATTCAGCACAAAATGCGCCGCCAGCATATAGGACCATGTATTTCCCATCCAAATCAGAACGATGAGTGCAAGCGCCGAAAACAAAAAGGATACAAAAAGCAGATGCGTCCGCTTTTTCTGACGCCTCAGATAGTAATTTACAAATAGCAGCGCCAGAAAATCCATCAGGAAATTCTGAAACAAAAATACATCTGCATAAAATATATAGATTGTGCCTCACCTCTTTTTCTTATTTCCAACATAAAAAATTTCAGCAGACTGATTTCATACCAGATATTCCCATTATAATATGTACATTTTGCAGATCCTGTCGAAACCACAGCGAGTTCTTCAGTATTTTATCGACAAAAAAAGGAGCTGACGCTCCTTTTTACTTTCGTGTATTCTTTAAGAAATCCGGTATTTTAATATCAATCGGCTGCACCGTACTCTCCTGCGGTTTCCTTCTCTGGAGCGGCTGTCCCTGATTCGGAACACCCCGAAGCGGAGCTCCGCCGCTGCCGCGCTGCAGATGAGAATCTGCCTGTAAACCGGAAAATCCGCCAAGTGAACTGCCCTGACGCTCTCCCTGCGGCCTTACCATTCCGCCGCCGTAATACGGCTTCTTTCCTGCGGTCGCCGCCGCAGTCTGCATTTCCGGCGACTCTAAGCCAGTTGCAATTACAGTTACGACTACCTCGTCGTCCATTGTTGCATCGTCTTTTGCTCCCAGGATAATATTCGCATTCTCACCGACAAACTCCTGTACGTATGTAGTCGCGTCTGCGGTATCCATCAGTGAAATGTTACCGGAAAGATTAACAATAACATGCGTAGCGCCGTCGATCGTTGTCTCAAGCAGCGGACTCGCAACCGCAAGCCTGACTGCCTCGCTCGCCTTATCCTCTCCTCTTGCGCTTCCGATTCCAATATGCGCAAGTCCCTTGTCACGCATAACCGTACATACATCGGCAAAATCAAGGTTGATCAGAGCAGGCACATTTATCAGGTCTGTAATTCCCTGGACTGCCTGCTGTAACACTTCATCGGCCTTTTTTAATGCCTCCTGCATGGAGGTACGCCTGTCCACAATCTCAAGCAGTTTATCGTTTGGAATTACAATCAACGTATCCACACTCTCTTTTAATCGCTCAATACCGGAAAGCGCATTTACCATACGCTGCTTCCCTTCAAATTTAAACGGCTTTGTCACCACTCCTACCGTCAGTATACCCTGTTCTTTCGCAAGTCTTGCGACAACAGGCGCCGCGCCTGTACCCGTACCGCCGCCCATACCGCAGGTAACAAATACCATATCGGCGCCCTGCACGGCATCCGACAGTTCCTCTATACTTTCCTCCGCTGCTTTTTGACCGATTTCAGGCTGCGCGCCTGCCCCGAGTCCTTTTGTCAGTTTTTCTCCTATTTGAATCAGTGTAGGCGCTTTACACAGGGAAAGCGCCTGTTTATCGGTATTAATCCCAACAAACTCCACACCGCCTATATTTTCCCCAACCATTCTATTTACAGCATTATTACCAGCTCCCCCGACACCGAGGACGATGATCTTAGCCGCATCTTCTATCTCCGTATTCATGATTTCTAACAAGGTAATTCCTCCTTTATTCTATGCCACAAATTACTATCCTGTGTATTAACCAAAACAGGGAGTAAACTACTCCATCATTAAGCTCATATACTCTATCATATAATTTTTTAGGCAATTAATCAATACGTTTTTTGTTTTTTTTATATTTCATTTTGAAAAATAGATGTCTGTCGTCTCCGGCGTCCAATTTTCAAGATGAAGCGTCCCCTGTTTTCCTTCCAGCTGCGGCAGGATATTAGATAACCTTACAATCTTCTGTGAAAGGTAATCCATGGTACCGACCACTACTTTTATTTCCCCATAGCCAAGCTCCGGTTTCTCCCCGGATGCAAAATGCACTTCGCGCGGCAGAATGCCGTATTTATTCAGCGTCTGCGTCAGCTCCAAAAGCCCTGCCAATAGATATTCTTCTTCCAGCGGAAGCTTTTCATACAGTACGACTTCCCTGCATGTGATGCCTGTGATCTTTGGAACATTTTGGATCACATCCGGTGAAGTCTCCACCACAAACCCGTCCTTGTCAAAATATGCATACTGGCCAATACTGTCGATATAAAAACTTCCCAGGATTCCTTTTTCATAGACATGAATACGGATTGTATGCGGGTCATCCAGCGAGATCTCCATGTCGTCGACAAACGGGATATCCCCGACCCCTTTTAACTTATATTTCAAATACACATAAAGAGAATTCCATGCATATTTGTCATTTAACACAATTTCTTCAATCTGCCCTGAGGAGTACAGTTCGTTCCCCTCCACAATAACCTGATCCACGGTAAATACCTTAATTATTACAAACACGGACAGAACGCCAAGCAGCAGTACTGTCAGAAATACTGTCAGTCCATATCTTCTGTGTTTTCTCCTTTTCTTACGCCTTATTCCCATACTTACTCAACCTCAAATTTAATGCCCCGCGACACGGAGAGCGCAAGCCCCATCTCCGCCAGCAAAAACAGGATGGACGTGCCTCCGTAACTGACGAACGGTAGCGAGATACCTGTATTGGGGATCGTATTTGTTACAACGGCGATGTTTAAGACAACCTGAATGGAAATATGCGCCATAATACCAACCACGATCAAAGCCCCATACAGATCCGGCGCATTGTTTGCTATGATCATAAACCTCCAAATTAAAAGCAGATATAATAAAATCAGACATACTGCCCCAAACAAGCCGAGCTCTTCACAGATCACGGAAAAGATCATATCATTTTGCGCTTCCGGGATAAACCCCAGCTTTTGCATACTCTCGCCCAGTCCTTTCCCAAACAGGCCGCCGGAACCGATCGCATACAACCCCTGCAGCGTCTGGTAGCCTTTGTCAAACCGTTCCGGATCCAGCCAGATCTGAATACGCTCCATACGATAGCTTGCAAGCATCAGAAATACCGCGCCAAATGCAACGCCCGCAATTCCTACAATTAGAAAATGCGAATATTTCGGACTCGCTACAAACATCATACAGACTGCAATGCCGAATATAATAATCGCGGTACTTAAGTTATTGTAGGCAACCACCGCAAAGATGGGCAGTACAATCATCCCCACTTTGATCAGATTTTTAAAATTCTTCAACTGCTTCGATGTCTTATAGATTACAAACGCAAAAAATATAATGACTGCAAGTTTTGCAAATTCTGAAGGCTGAAACGACTGACCTGCAATATTCAGCCATCTTGCCTGCCCTTTCGACTCTCTTCCGATGAATATAACGGCCACACATAAGGACAGCGCGGCAAGATACGCGATACCGCTTACTTTCATCCAGAAACGATAAGGTATCATCGCAATCACTAACATTACAACAACGCCAAGCGCCGTTGCGAACAGCTGCTTTTTCACATAGTAAGCTGCGCTTCCGAACCGGATCGTTCCATAATAGGAACTTGTGCTGTAGAGCATGATCAGTCCGAAACAAAGCAGGAAAATAACAAGAAACAACAGGCTATAGTCAAAATAACGGATTGTTTTCTGCCTTTTTTCTTTTTTCCGTCTTTGAGCCATTCATACCTCCGGTCACTACTCTTTTTTTTGCTGCCCGAAAACATATTCCTTGAACATGCGCCCGCGCTCTTCATAATTTTTAAACATTCCCCAGCTTGCACAGGCAGGAGAGAGTAAGACTGCGTCGCCCTCCGACGCATTGGCGCCTGCAAGTTCCACCGCTTCTTTTAAGCTGTCACAGAATACAATATCGTTAAAACCATGCGCTCTGGCGCTTTGTGCAATTTTTTCTTTTGTCTGTCCGATCAAAAGCAGCTGCTTTACTTTTCCGTCAAAACTCTCGATCCACTCATCGTATCCTGCCTGTTTATCGTAGCCCCCTCCAATCAGATAGGTCGGACGGTTCATCGCCTGAATCCCTTTGATAGCGGCATCCGGATTTGTTCCTTTGGAATCGTTGTAATATTTCACGCCGTTCCTCTCTGCCACATATTCTATTCTATGTTCCACAGCCTTAAAATGTTTTAAAACTTCGGTAATTTTTTCCACCGGAACTCCAAAGCTGATCGCGATCGCCGACGCTGCCATAACATTTTCGTAATTATGCACACCCAAAATATTTAACTCATCCGTATGGATGATCGTGTGAATGCTATTCCCGTCTGCATAGCATATCTCATTTCCGTCCAGATAAAGTCCCTGCTCCAATACACGCCGGCTGCTGAAATAGAGAACCTTTATCCCTGCAAAATCGCCAAATTCCCGCAGCGCCTCATCCTCGTAATTTAAAACGCATACGCTGTCCGGCTTCTGATTCTTTGTAATGCTCTCTTTTGTTTTTATGTAACATTCCATTGTTTTGTGCCGGTCTAAATGATCGGGTGTAATATTTAAAATGGCCGAGACATCCGGCGCAAAATCCTGTATCGTTTCAAGCTGAAAGCTGCTGATCTCCGCCACAATAAGCGTATCGTCCGTTGTCTGCGCTGCGACTGAAGTATACGGAATCCCGATATTACCAACTACTTTCACATCATAAAAACAGCTTTTTAATAACTCACCCGTCAGAGCCGTTGTTGTTGTCTTTCCGTTTGTACCGGTAATCGCGGCTATTTTACCTTTCGAAAACAGAAACGCCAGTTCAATCTCTCCGATGATCGGAATCTGGTTGCCGCGTATCACATTTATTGCATCCGAATCCGTCGGGATACCGGGACTTACCACTGCAAAGTCAATTTCGGCAAGATCGGCGTCCGTCAGCTCTCCCAATATCACATCTGTATTTGCAAAAACAGGCGCACGCGCACGCAGCGCATCCAGATCAAGCTCCTTATTTGCGTCAAACAGTACAAATTCAATTTCCTTTTGACGCAAAAGCTTTGCGGCGGCAATTCCGCTGACACCGGAACCTGCCACCAATCCTTTTCTTCCAGTAAACTCCATATGCAGCCACCCTTTCTGTTCCATAGAATATCATATTTACAATGCAAGCAGCGCAATCATGCAAAGAAGCGCCGTTGTAATAGAAAAAACTGCAACCACTCGTGTCTCCGACCATCCGCCCAGCTCAAAATGATGATGAATCGGCGCCATTCGGAAAATTCGTTTACCGCCCGTTCTTTTAAAATAGGTCACCTGAATCATAACGGATAGCACCTCTACCAGATAAATAAGCCCCACAATCAGGATAAACAGCGGCATCTGCATCGCATATGCAGCCGAAACGACAAAACCACCCAGCGCAAGCGATCCTGTATCCCCCATAAATACGCTTGCCGGATAAACATTAAACAAAAGAAAGCCAAGCAGCGCCCCCACTACTGCGCAGGTAATCGGTTCAATCCCGGCATTTGAACCGACTGCGACAACAGAGAAAAAAGTTGCAACCATAATTGTGACACTGGATGCAAGGCCGTCTAGTCCGTCCGTAAAATTTGTTCCGTTTACCGTACCAATAATTGCAATATATAAGACAGGGATCGCCAAAAATCCGATATCAAGATATTTGCCTCCGGAAAACGGTATCAGCATTGTGAGCGATACATCCGAATATACTGTCATGTATACGGCATACACCGTTGCAATCACAAGCTGCAGCAACATTTTCTGCCACGCCAAAAGCCCGTCACTGCGGTGCAGCACAACCTTTAAATAGTCATCCAAAAAACCGATCACGCCAAATCCAACTGTCATAAACAGGATCGGTATGATATTCGGATAATCTTTGATGTAAAACAGCGATGTCAGTACAATCGCCGCTAATATGATAATTCCTCCCATGGTCGGCGTTCCGGTCTTTTTCAGATGGGATTTCAGTTCCTCCCTCTCTGTCTGGCCGACTTTTAATCTGCGCAGAAACGGAATAACAATCGGCCCAAGCAGCGCGCTAAATGCAAAAGAAAGTATTACCGGGATCAAAACTTTAAAATTCATAACCGAACACCTCATGTATTTTCTCTAAATCTTCTATAATTTATCCAGTATAAAGTATTTTACTTCAATTATCAAGATATGGCAGGATGTTTTCCATAATTTCTTTTACCACAGGGGCGGCGATCGTTCCGCCATAGTATACGCCGGAAGGATTGTTGATAATGGCTATGGCGAGCACCTTTGGATCGTCTGCTGGTGCGAAGCCTAAAAAGGAAGAGATATAGCGGTGCTCGCTTCGAGGCAGCGTCTGCGAAGTAGCTGTCTTGCCGCCGATTGCATACCCTTCTATTTTTGCATTTTTGCCGCCTCCGTCGTCCACCACGCGCTGAAGCAGATAGCGCATTTTCTCTGATGTTTCTGAGGTACAGATTCCTTCCGTCGTCTCGTAAGTAAATTCTTTGATTAAATTCCCGTCAGTATCTTTTACCGAAACGCCAAAGTGCGGCGTAACACGAACGCCCCCGTTTATAATAGAAGAAACGGTGGTTACCAGCTGCACCGGCGTGATCTGGAATGACTGCCCAAACGAAATCGTTGCAAGTTCAACAGGCCCCACATTTTCCTGCTTATGCATAATGGTGGCCGCCTCACCCGGCAGATCTATATTTGTCTTCTGTAAAAGTCCAAACTGTTTGAAATATGCAAAGAAATCGTCTGTTCCGATGCGCTCTCCCAATTCGATAAAAACAGGATTGCACGAATTCATAATACCTGTCTCAAACGTTTCCGCACCATGTCCCGTCACTCGCGCGCAGCGTATCCGCCGGTCCTCCACGAGCTTATAGCCCGGACAGTAAAACTGATCGGTCAGCGATACAACGCCTTTTTCAAGCGCTGCGCTCGCTGTTATAATTTTAAAGGTGGAACCCGGCTCATACGTATCACTGATACATTGATTCCTCCACATCTGATTCAATAATGTCTGTTTTTCGTCTCCGGTAGCGTCCGATTCCATATTCAGCAGAAACGGCTGGTTTAAGTTAAACTCCGGATAGTTTACCATAGCCATAATTTCGCCGTTTTTCGGATTCATCACAATTACGGAGACACTGTCGGCTTCTTTCCTGATATATGCTTTCTCTGCGGCCTGTTCACAATACTTCTGGATATTGTAGTCAAGCGAGAGACACAGGTCATATCCGTTAACAGGCTCCAGCCGCGTCTCACCCGCATTTTCAATCTCGACACCACGCGCATCGGTCAATGTAAGTATCTTGCCGTTTTCTCCCTTTAAAAAATCATCGTATTTGACTTCCAGCCCGACAATTCCCTGATTGTCCGCACCGGTAAATCCAAGCACCTTTGACGCAAGCGTATCATATGGATAATAGCGCTTATAATCCTCGTCTACTTTAATACCGGAAAGTCCGTAGGCACGTATCCTGTCTCCGACTTCTTTGTCGACATTTGTCTTGATCCGTTCTATGGAACTGACCTTTTCGACACGCTTTCGCACCTTTTCCTCTGACAATTCCAGCTCTTTTGTAAGCGCATGGATGACTGCCTCGGGGTCTGTAATCTGGCTGTGGATCACGGAAATCGTACAGACGGATTTATTTGTAGCCAACACCACGCCATTTGCATCCAGGATACGTCCGCGCGCCGCCTTGATATCGCGTTCCCTTTCATGCAGATCTTCCGCTTTCTGCCCATAATAGACGGAGCAGAAAACCATCAGATAGACAAGTCTTCCGATCAGAAACGTCATCATAAAAAACACGGCCAGAAAAAAAATCCATATTTTTTTCCGGTGCATCGTCTTATTCCGATAAAATGGAAGCTCCTTTTGTTCCTTTTCCATATAAAAAACCCCGCAAAAGTTTTCTTATTCTTAAAATCTTATTCAAACTTCTGCGAGGTTATACATATGTTTATTCCGGTGTATTGCCGCCCTCCTGCGGCGGCGTATCCCCGCCTGCTTCCCCGTCATCCGGCGGCGTATCTCCTCCCGGCTCCGGTGCATTACCGTCATCCGGTATCGAAACACCGTTTTCGTCCGCCTCTGCGGAATCGTCATGCCGGTTTCCTTCGAGCCGGTCACCGGTATCCGGCACATCGAGTTCTCCCTCGATCGGACCGTTTTCCTGTGTATCATCGCCGTTGACAATGTCTGTCAGAGCCTGCTGACCAGACTCCTCTCCCTTGATATCCCAACCGGCGTGCAACCCTGTTGCCTCCTCATCGCGATAGATATTTAAATAAGGAAGCACTTCCTCCAAAATCTCCCGCGCAATATTTTGCGCAAACGTACTGTGGTACTGTTCTTCTGCGTTCGGCTCGTCCACTACGCAATAGATCACAAGCTTCGGCTCCTCCACCGGAGCAAAGCCGATAAATGAAACAACGTAATTGACGCCGTCACGCCCTCTCTTCTGCGCCGTACCTGTTTTGCCGCCCATAGAATAGCCGTCTACTTTTGCGGTATTACCGGTGCCAAGCGCTACCGTATCCTGCATATAACTTTTCAGTTTATCTCCTGTTGCTTTTGAAACGGTCTGACGTAGTACAGTGGGCGTAATATTCTCAATTGTATTGCCCTTTTCATCTACAATACGTTTTACCACATGCGGCTGGTAAAGCGTACCGTCGTTGACAAGCGAACAAAATGCAGTTGCAAGCTGAATCATTGTCGTATTATAATTCTGACCGAATGAATTAGTAGCAAGGTCAATCTTTGTCATGTTTTCCAGCGTATAGATCAACGTATCTGTCCGCGCTTCGCCCGGTAAATCAATATTTGTCTTTTGACCGAATCCAAAAATCTGCTGGTATCTTGTAAAATCCTCTGCTCCGATCACATACGACATCTGCATCAACGCATCGTTGCAGGAATTCATCAATGACTCTGCGATTGTCTCCATTCCATGTCCGCTGCGGCTGACACAGCGGATCGGCTTGGAATAGCCCGGCATCATCTCGAATCCGTCGCAGTAATATGTCTCGCTGCCAGACATCACCCCCGTCTCAAGTCCTGTCGCAATTGTAAAAGTCTTTGCTGTCGATCCCGGTTCAAATGTATATGTGGTACAGAAATTCTGCCAGAGTTTATTCAGCAGGTCAAGCTTTACATCATCCTCCATTGCGTCCAGCTGTTCACTCGTATAGTATGCCGAGAGATCCCTCGGATTGCTAAGATCATAGTTCGGATAATTTGCCATTGCAAGAACGTCTCCGTTATTCGGGTCCATCAGCAGTACTCCAATATGCGTAGCGCCATCGTCGCCGGTACGAAACGCTCCCCTGTACGCCTCGTTAAACTCCGCTATTTTTTTCTCGACAACCGTCTGTATATTGGCGTCAATTGTTGTAACAAGCGTATTTCCGTTTATGGCCGGCTTGATCGTCTTTTCAAAATCATTGTCGTTATTTAAATAGCCGTACTGTCTGCCGTCAAGCCCGTTTAACCTGTCATTGTAAAAATTTTCAAGGCCGTTAATACCCACATTTCCTGTCGTGGTAAATCCGACCACCGCGCTTGCAAGCGAGCCGAGCGGGTATTCCCGCTGATATTCTTTTTCAAACCAGACGCCTTTGATATTGGGATTGATCAGTTCTCCGTCCTCGTTTTCCTCCTCCTGCAAACTGATAAACGGCTGAATTTCCTCATAGGATATTTTTTTCTTTAAAATAATATATTTGCTCTCCTCCTGCTCTCTTGCATAACTGTACAGTTCATTTCTGTCCAGATCCGGAAAACAGGTGCAGAGCGCAGAGATCGTAGGGTCGATATATTTGTCGTCGCTTGTCATAACCGAACAGTCGAGAATTACATTGTAGACAGCGATACTGGTAGCAAAGATCGTCCCTTTTGCATCCACAATATCTCCTCGCTGGTAGGGAATTGTCTGGCTGTCATACCCCTGCTGTGCCAGTACAATCTTTACATATTTTTCTCCGCTGGTATGCTCAATATACATTAATCTCGCAACTAGTCCGATCAGCATCAACGATACGACCACAAACATGACGACCAGCTTCTTTTGCATCCGCTTTAAAAACTTTAACTGTAATTTTCTTCTTTTTCTTCGCGTCGCCAATCAAACTACCTCTGTTTCTATTCAGGAATCTCGCCATACTGATTCATATAATCGTCGTTTTCCACTGTGTAGTAAATTATCTGCGACTCTCTCGCATAGGACATTCCAAGTTCATTGATCGCACTGTTTTTTACCGCGTCTAAGTCAACCGACATATTGATTCGTTTTAACGCCTCGTCATTATCGGCCTTTAAGTCTTTAATCTGATTTTCCAGTCTGGAAATATCTCTCATATGCGCGGCTATATTTGACTGAATATAGATATAGGCAGCTGCAAAAACACCGAACACGCCGACCGCCATCATAAGGAACATCACATATCTTCTGCTCATCCGAAGCTCGCGCTCACGGTTGTGCCTTGCAAGGCGCCTCTTTCTGCGCTCTTCCTCTTCCTTTGTGCGCCGTTCCCTCTCTTTTTGTATCTCACGGTAATCCGGTTCTGCGCTGAATCTGCGAACCGTATTTCCGTCTACATAAAAATTACGCTTTTTTTGCGTGCTCATATTATGCCTCCTATTTATGCCGTCAATCTTCGCCGCAAATCCGTTCAAAAACGCGAAGTTTTGCACTCTTTGAGCGGGGATTTGCCAAAAGCTCGTCCTCTTTTGGCAAAATCGGCTTTCTTGTCACAACTCTGCCCTTTGACTTATTTTTACATACGCACACCGGAAAATCGGCCGGACAGGTACAGGGATTTTCATTCGTTTTAAATTTCAGCTTCACAATGCGATCCTCCAGCGAGTGAAAGGTAATAATACAGAGTCTTCCGCCGGAGTTTAACATTCCGATCATCGTATCAATCGCATCTTCCAGTACGGAGAGCTCTCGGTTTAACTCAATGCGCAGCGCCTGAAACGTGCGCTTTGCCGGATGTCCCCCACTCTGCTGTACTTTCATCGGTATGGATGCCCGTATAATCTCTGTAAGTTCCCCCGCCGTC
This sequence comes from uncultured Roseburia sp., assembly GCA_947088345.1. Taxonomy (GTDB): domain Bacteria; phylum Bacillota; class Clostridia; order Lachnospirales; family Lachnospiraceae; genus Roseburia. Next base: position 21,187 of record CAMUGE010000011.1, on the reverse strand, counting down.
TGAATCGGCGTCCTCTCTCTTGCCAGTACAATATGTTTTGCTATGTTTTTTGCGAATTTATCCTCCCCATAATCACGTATGACACGGTATAAGTCCGTTTCAGTGTAACGATTGACAATATCGGCTGCCGTCATTTCCATACGGTCATCCATTCGCATATCAAGCGGGGCATTTGGATTGCGGTAGGTAAATCCACGCTCTGCCGTATCCAGCTGGAACGAGGATACTCCAAGATCAAGCAGAATCCCATCCACCGAACATATCCCAAGCTGCTCTGCTTCTTCTTTCATATTAGCATAGTTGTTTCTTCTGATAGTCACACGGCCGCCATAAACAGCAAGACGCTCCCCGGCCGCTTTTATGGCGTCCGCATCCTGATCGATTCCAATCAGCCTGCCGCCCGTTAAGCGCTTTGCAATTTCCGAGGAATGACCGCCACCGCCAAGCGTGCCGTCAATATAGATCCCGTCAGGACGTATATTCAGATTCGATACTGCTTCCTCCAAAAGTACGGATTTATGTACAAAGTCCATTGACATCCCTCCTAGATACTGAAGCCCAAATCTGCCATATGCTCTGCGATCTCATCCATTTCATCATCGTCATAAGTATTTTCAAGCCATCTGTCCTTATCCCAGATCTCAATCCGGTTTAAGACACCGGCCAAAACCACATCCTTTTGTATGCTGGCATATTCGCGCAGATTCGGCGGAAGAAGAATCCTCCCCTGTTTGTCTATTTCTACGCCTGCCGCTCCTGCAAAGAAAAAACGGGAGAATTTTCTTGCATCTTTTGAAGTCATAGGTATGTTTTTAAACTTTTCTTCCATATTCTGCCATTCTAAGTTTGTGTACACAAATAAGCATCCATCCAGCCCCTTTGTAACCACAAATTCCTCTCCCAACTGCTCCCTGAATTTGGACGGAACTATCAGCCTGCCTTTCGCATCCACTGTGTGATTGTATTCTCCCATAAACATAATACAAACACCTGCCTTAAAATGTGGAAAATTTTGTGTGAAATATACAGTTATCCACTAAGTTATAAACTTATCCACCACTTTATTCCATTTCACACCACTTTCACACCCTTTTCCTCCACTCGGTAGCCTTATCTTACCCCACTTTGGAAAAAATTGCAAGCTGATTATATTCAATTTCTTTTCTTTTTCGATCCCGTCTGGTTTCCAAACAGACGCATCATGCCGCCAAGCGCCCTGTGATTTACCTCCACAATATGACGAATATCATCTTCAACGTCATGTTTTCTGCCGATATACGCCTGATGTGCGCCGGCAATATAATTGCACAGCGCCCTGACGCTTTTAAATTGCTGCCCCTTTACTCCGTTCTCTTTGCTCCCTTTTTCTCTCAGATAACTGCGCAGGTCTTTTTTGAGTTTTTCCTCATAGGAGCAATGACCGCGAAACCCCCCGTCATAAATTTTGTTATGAGGGAACGTAAAATAATCGGCAAGATAGTGACTGATCTGCCCAAGGTTGACAAAAAAACGAAAATCTCTCTTTTTCCCACGTTCTCCACGCTCATACATCTTTCCGATCCGTTTTTGTACAAGGGGAAACGTCTTTTCTATCTCATGCCGTTTATAAAAAAAAGACGGCTTGATATCAGGCAGTACGCTTCCCAGATAAAAGGAAAACTTATGTTTGTTCAGTTCTTCATCGTTCAGACTTCTGACCAGATAACGGGCCAGCGAAATATGTGATTTCTTTCTCATTTCAATCCTTTCTATGTAAAGACAGGGAACGTTGTCCGCCAAAGCGGTTTCCCTGTCCAAAGATTTGTATTAGCTTTTTCAATACAGCCATGGCCAGACAGCGGCTGTTAAATTCCCCTGCAGCCGCATCTGCATTCAAACGTATGGCATTCTGTTTCAGAACATTTGCAGGCATTCGGCCCTGTGATCCCGATGCGGTCAGCGCTGCATTTCCTGTTGTCGTTGTGCACACAACTGCATGCATCGCAGGATACGTCAATTTTGCTGCTTGCGCTTCCCACTGAATTACTCATGGATTCCCCGCGCTCCTTAAAACTGCCGCAGCAGGTATCCTCCATTTTCTTTGCGCTCTGCCCTTCCACATGAATGTCGCCTTTACAGCAGTATCTGTCCTTGTTATACATACAGGTAACAGCCGAACAGCTTAATGAAGTCATAGTAAAAGTCCTCCTTTCGATTCTGATTGCTTTTTTATTATGTCATGTTTTTGACATTGTTATGCGAAAAAACGCTGATATAAAAAAAATCCAATTTCCGGATTTCCCAGAATTTGGATTTTTTATTCGCATGTTCATTTCCAAAACGTATAAGCAGGCGTTTTCCGCACCGGTTTTTCACCACAAGCGGCAAATACCTCTGCATATCGGTGTTTATCCGCCGCAGGCGCCGGGGACCGGATGATGAAACCAGGATTCCTTAGCTTCGCCTGATATGGGTATGCGTAAATAAATGGTCGTTGCAGTACTCATAATTGCCCTCACACTTTGAGCAGAACCGGAACTCAAGATTTGGATCGTCAAGCTCGGTCCTGCCACAGACCGCACATTTATGCTTTGTGACGCTGCCTGACCGCGGCGTTCGCATCTGCGCCTTAAACCGCTGTCTGCGGTGAATCTCATGCGGCGTATAACGGCTCAGATTTCTTGTGGAGAGGAAGAAAATAATAAAATTGAGCAGAGACATAAAAATTGCAATTCTGCCCGCCCATCCGCTGACAATAAAGCTATAGAGCGTAATTGCGCCGTACACAAGCGCCATCCACTTCATCTTAATTGGAATAATAAAATAAAGCATGACCTGCATGTCAGGATACATCACGGCAAATGCAAGAAAAATACTCATATTAATATAGTTTGTACTCATCCCCCATGCAATTGCAGTGGACAGTTCTGCGGCAAATCCTCTCCCGCTTATGAAAAGCATAATAAAATATAACAGAAATGCTCCGATTACGGTAAAAATCAATCCGCCAAAAATATAAACGTTAAAGCGAAACGTCCCCCAGGTTCGCTCTAATGTCATGCCGAGCTGATAATAAAAAAGCGCCATAATCAATAAAAAAATCAGGTTGGTATCGGTAGGCATAAAAATCCATGACACGAGCCGCCAGACCTGTCCATGCAGAATATGATACGGACTTAATGTCAGGTAATTTAAAACTCCGGGAGCTGCCCCATTGAGTACAAATCCGACCATATAAGCTCCAATCAGCCAAATGATCAGATTGGGTATCGCATATTTTCCTATTTTGCGTTCCATTTTATTCAGCCAGTTCATCCGCCAACCTCATTTCCGAAATTTTATTTCCTGTTAATTTTTTTTGGCTATTACTCATAAAGTATATCGGTACATGTTGTTTTTGTCAATCGCTGCCCCGTGCTCTTCATAAAAACTTTATATTTTTCCTGCTTTTACACATTGTCTTTTGACAAATCCTGTCGTATAATGTACATTGTTCGCGCCATATGAATTATTCTTATTATAATAGGTAGAAACACTTACATTCTGCAGGTAAAAACAGCAGATTTGTGAACATACTGCTATGGAGGATTCTCATGAAAAAAAATATACTTCATAAATTAGGGATCGATATCGGCTCGACCACGGTAAAAGTCGCTGTCCTCGACGAACACGACAATCTTTTATTTTCAGACTATGAGAGACATTTTGCCAATATCCGGGAAACATTATCTTCTCTGATCCAAAAAGCGTTTGATAAACTGGGCGATCTGACTGCAGCGCCCATGATTACAGGGTCCGGCGGGCTTACGCTTGCAAACCATCTCAATATCCCGTTTGTACAGGAAGTGATCTCCGTCTCGACTGCACTGCGCCACAATGCGCCGCAGACAGACGTTGCAATCGAACTCGGCGGGGAGGATGCAAAAATAATTTACTTTGAAGGCACAAATGTGGAACAGCGCATGAACGGAATCTGCGCGGGCGGAACCGGCTCGTTTATCGACCAGATGGCCTCGCTGATCCAGACAGACGCCACCGGATTAAATGAATATGCAAAAGAGTTCAAGGCAATTTACCCAATCGCCGCGCGCTGCGGCGTGTTTGCCAAAACAGACATCCAGCCGTTAATCAACGAAGGGGCTACCAGAGAGGACCTTTCCGCCTCCATTTTTCAGGCTGTTGTCAACCAGACAATCAGCGGTCTTGCCTGCGGCAAACCGATTCGCGGACATGTCGCTTTTCTGGGCGGCCCGCTGCATTTCCTGTCCGAATTGCGTGCCGCATTCATCCGCACTCTGCATCTGGACGACGAACATGCCATATTGCCGGAAAATTCACATTTGTTCGCAGCGATCGGTTCTGCGCTCAATTATAAGGAAGATTCCGTGATTACGTTAAAAGAGCTGGTACAAAAACTATCGTCCGATATCCGGATGGAATTTGAAGTTGCGCGTATGGAACCGCTATTTACAGATCAGAAAACATATGACGCATTTACAACACGCCACAACGGACACAATGTGAAAGCTGCAGATCTCGCCTCGTACCGGGGCAACTGCTTTCTTGGAATTGACGCCGGTTCCACTACGACAAAAATCGCCCTTGTCGGAGAAGACGGCTCGCTGCTCTACTCGTTTTACAGCAGCAATAACGGCAGCCCTCTGTCCACGGCGATACGTTCCATCAAAGAAATCTATTCTCTTTTGCCAAAAGACGCCTCGATTGTACGTTCCTGCTCCACCGGCTACGGCGAAGCGCTCTTAAAAGCCGCGCTGATGCTTGACGATGGCGAGGTTGAGACAGTTGCGCATTACTATGCCGCCGCCTTTTTCAATCCAAAGGTCGACTGTATTCTCGATATCGGCGGACAGGACATGAAATGCATCAAAATAAAAAATCAGACGGTAGACAGCGTCCAGCTGAATGAAGCCTGCTCGTCAGGCTGCGGGTCTTTCATTGAAACATTTGCAAAATCGTTAAACTATTCGGTCGAAGATTTTGCAAAAGAAGCTCTCTTCGCAAAAAATCCGATTGATCTTGGAACCCGCTGTACCGTATTTATGAACTCAAAAGTAAAACAGGCCCAAAAAGAAGGCGCAAGCGTTGCCGATATCTCGTCGGGCCTTGCCTACTCCGTCATCAAGAACGCTCTGTTTAAAGTGATAAAGCTTTCGAATCCCGGCGACCTTGGAAAAAATATTGTAGTTCAGGGCGGTACTTTTTACAATGACGCCGTACTGCGCAGTTTTGAGAAAATATCGGGTCTGGAATGCGTAAGGCCAAATATCGCCGGTATCATGGGCGCTTTCGGCGCAGCGCTGATTGCCCGCGAACGCTATGAGAGCGGCGCTAAGACAACAATGCTCTCGATTGAGGCAATCAACGAACTAACCTTTGACACAAAACTGACAAGATGCCAGAGCTGCACCAACCATTGTCTGCTGACCATCAACCGTTTTTCCGGAAACCGCAGATATATTACAGGAAACCGCTGTGAGCGCGGCCTTGGCAAAGAAAAAAATAAAGAAAATATACCCAATCTGTTTGAATATAAAAATAAACGTCTGTTTGACTACAAACCATTATCCGCAGATCTGGCCATGCGCGGAACTGTCGGTATCCCGCGCGTGCTGAATATGTATGAAAATTACCCGTTTTGGGCTGTTTTCTTTGAAAAACTCGGTTTTCGCGTTGTACTCTCGCCGCAGTCAACCCGAAAAATATACGAGCTTGGAATTGATTCAATCCCAAGCGAATCGGAGTGCTACCCGGCTAAACTGGCGCACGGACATATTAACTGGCTGATTCATCAGAATGTTGATTTTATCTTTTATCCGTGTATCCCATATGAAAGAGATGAATTTCCGGATTCCAACAACCACTACAACTGCCCGATTGTCACCTCCTATGCAGAAAACATCAAAAATAATGTGGACGAGATCACGTCCGGGCAGGTCAGGTTCTACAACCCGTTTATGTCGTTTGCAAGCGAAGACGCGCTGTCTATGCAGCTTGTAAAAACATTTTGCGGCGAGGAATTTGGAATCCCGGAATCCGCAGTGCGCGACGCTGTCTCGGAGGGATACAAGGAACTTGCCGCCGTCCGCATGGAAGTGCAGAAAAAAGGGGAAGAAGTCCTTGCATATATAGAGGAGCATAATATGCGCGGTATTGTACTTGCGGGACGCCCCTACCACACAGACCCGGAGATCAACCACGGCATACCCGAACTGATTAATTCCTACGGCATTGCCGTGCTGACCGAAGATTCCGTTTCGCATCTGCACGAAGTGGAGCGGCCGCTGATTGTAATGGATCAGTGGATGTACCATTCCCGCCTGTATGCTGCCGCAAATTTTGTCAAGACAAGAGACGATTTGGATCTGATCCAGCTCAATTCATTCGGATGCGGTTTAGACGCGGTTACTACGGACGCGGTCAACGATATTTTATCGGATTCCGGCAAAATCTACACCTGCTTAAAGATTGACGAAGTAAACAATCTGGGCGCGGCAAGAATAAGAATCCGTTCACTGATCTCGGCCATACGCGTCCGTGAGAAAAAACAGTCAAAACGCACTGTTGTGCCAAGCTCCTATCGCCGTGTTGTTTTTACGGAAGAAATGCGCAAAAATTATACGATACTCTGCCCTCAGATGTCTCCGATCCATTTTGAATTGTTGGAACCGGCATTTAAAGCAGCGGGTTACCGCCTTGTGATACCCGATGTTTCGGCACGCACCAGTGTGGACGCCGGACTGCGCTTTGTCAATAACGACGCCTGCTATCCGTCGCTGATTGTGGTCGGTCAGATGATGGCAGCCGTAATGTCCGGCGAGTACGATATGTCAAAAACCGCAATCCTGATGTCGCAGACCGGGGGAGGCTGCCGCGCTTCCAATTACGTGGGCTTTATCCGACGCGCTCTCGAGAAAGCCGGATATCCGGATGTGCCCGTGATCTCCATTAACTTAAGCGGTCTTGAGTCAAATCCCGGCTTTAAGCTGACGCTCCCGCTTTTGCAGCACGGGCTTTACGCCCTTGTATTCGGCGATATCTTTATGCGCTGCCTCTATGCGACGCGCCCCTATGAAGCCGTCGCAGGTTCGGCCGATGCGCTGCATAAAAAATGGAAAAAAGAAGTTGTCCGCTTTATCACACAGCCTAAAACACTCTCGCATAAAAAATACAAAAAGCTCTGCCGCGATATTATACGGGATTTTGACAATCTGCCGCGCGTCAGCGTACAAAAACCGCGCGTCGGCATTGTCGGAGAGATTCTGGTTAAGTTTCACCCGGCTGCAAATAATCATCTGGTGGAACTGCTGGAATCGGAAGGCGCAGAGGCCGTAGTGCCCGACCTGACTGATTTTCTTCTCTACTGCTTCTACAACACCGGCTTTCGTGCCGATGCACTTGGCATGAGCAAAAAATCAAAACGGTTTGGACGCATGGGAATCGCATTTCTGGAATGGCTGCGGCGCACCGCAAAAGAAGAGTTTAAAAAGAGCAGACATTTTGACGTCCCTGCACATATCGACAATCTTGCCGACGCCGCACGGGACATTGTATCCGAAGGAAACCAGACGGGAGAGGGATGGTTTTTAACCGGCGAAATGCTGGAGCTGATTGAGAACGGCACACCAAATATTGTATGTACACAGCCGTTTGCCTGCCTGCCAAACCATGTGGTTGGAAAAGGCGTCATCAAGGAACTGCGCCACCGCTATCCAAACTCAAATATCGTCGCGATTGATTATGATCCGGGAGCGAGCGAAGTAAACCAGTTAAACCGGATTAAACTGATGTTATCCACTGCAGGTAAAAACTTGCAGGCAAACAAAAACCTGCAGGCAAATAATAAATAAAAAAGCCAACGTCTTTCCGTGAGCCCGGTCAGACTTTATTCCGGCGCTCCCGGAAGAAAAAAGCCGACTGTAAAGTATTCGCCTTTTTTCTCAGCAAAGACTTCCCCGCCCATCTTCTCGGCAAGAAGTTTTACTATGGAAAGCCCCAGCCCTGTCGAGCGGCCGCTTGCAGGGCTGCCTGCATAAAAGCGGGAAAAGACGTGCGATTCGTCAAATTTCACGCCTTCCCTGACCCGATTTTGAACCGAGACTACAATTCTGCCTCCCTGATTACTTTCTGAAAATTGCTTTTGCTCTCTTGCAATCACAACCGCAACTTCGCCGACCGCGTATTGAACACAGTTCTTCATCAAATTCTGTATCATTCGTTTTATCAGTTCTTCATTTCCCCATGCTTTTTGGTTGGTATCCTGCGCCAGATTCATCGTGAGCGCATGTTCCTCAAAGACCGGAATAAAATCTGTCATCACTTCTGTCACAAGATTGGAAATATTTAGAAGTGAACACAATATCTCCTCATCCTGAGCGCTATAATAAGAATATTCGAAGAACTGTCGGATACGTCCCTCGAGCTCTTCGGTATGGCGAAAGCAGACTGCTAAATATTCTTTTGCGTCTTCCTGCAGAGGGCTGCGAGAAAGAAGCTGCAGATACCCTTTCATCACGGTCAGCGGGGTTCTTAAATCATGTGAAATATTGGTAATCAGGCCTTGGAACTCCCGCTCTTTCAATTCCTGTTTGGCGCGCAGCGCACTTTCCCTCTTTATTGTCATATTTAACAGACGCGTCAGCTCATTTAAATTTCTTTCCCGCACTTCCAGATAAATCAGATTTTCCGCCTTTTCTTCCGCTCTTCGTTCCTGCTGACGCCGTATACGGAACAACTGACGCTTTAGAAGCAAAAGCCGCAGGAAAAGCAGGACGCATAAAATACTTACTATCACCAATGCAATCGCCATATCATTTCTCATTTTAATTCCGTTTTCTTAAAATTCCACAGCCCGATTCCACAGATGACGGCCGTCCAAACCAGACCAAACAGAAAAATTTCCCCCTCTGTCGGAAATCCAAGACCGGCGACCATTCGCATCAGCGTCGTCTTTCCCGCCCCGTTTTTCCCGATCAGTCCGTAGATCCTTCCACGTTTTAGCTGCAGGTTTACCTTACGTATCGCCTGCTGCGTTTTATAACGCCTGGAAAGGTTCCTGGTCTCCAGAATAACATTTTCCATATCGTAACCCTCCTGTCATTTTGTCAGATATTTGTTTGTTTTGTTACCCTCAATTGACGCGTCACTGATTACGATAAAAAATACAACTGGCAAATGTTTGGTAATTGTCAGGAAAAACAAAAAACTTTGTCCAGCACAAGATTTCCATATGTAAGCTGCTTTCGCGATTCTTCTTTTTTACACCGTCTTAAATTGGAAACGACTCTTGCCAGCACTTCGCCCAGATCAAACGGCTTTGTGATATAATCGACGGCTCCCAGTGTTAAAAGATCTGTCTTTGTGCGCACCATATCTCTGGCAGAAATCATAATCACGGGAACATTGCTCTTTTCCCGCAGCCGGCGAAGCACCTCGTCTCCGCTAAAATACGGAAGCATCAGATCAAGCATAATCAGGTCAAACGCTCCGTTTTCAGCCATACGAAGTCCTTCCATTCCATCATATGCGGACGTCGTCTTATAACCGCCCTCTTTTAAAGTCTGCGCAAGCAGTCTGTTTACATCTCTTTCGTCTTCAATAATCAATATATGTTCCACTGTAACCCCTCCGGATCTCCTGTATCAGCCTGTCTGTTTCCCACTGCTGTTTTTCATCTGTAAATTTTATACCAGCGCCTATTCCTTAATCTCATCAATATCCGCCAGATTTACGTCCAGATTGTGAAGCAGCGCTTTCAAAAAAAGATATTTCTTTTTCAGTTTGGCATACGTTTCTTTTGCATTTTCTTTTTTGGCCAGCGCCATATATTCCTGTATATCGCTAAATTCACCCATAGCGGTTTTCATGATTCCGGCATTATTCATTTTCTGCATACCCTCCATAATATTCTATCCCTTCTCTGCAAAACTCCAATGAAACCAGCATCGCAAGCGGTATCTGCGTACCGTCAAGAAAAACAAGCTTCCTGTCATACAGGTCGACTTTTTTTACACGGCCACAGCAGGTAAGATAACTGCCGCCGCTCTTTCTGTCATCCGGTTTAAAATAGACCGCCTCTATCTTTGGCGTCTGTGCGATCTGTTCCATTATGGCATGCAGGCAGCCATCCATCTGATCATTCGCCTCCTCGTCCGGCTGTCGAAATTGCTCGGTTAACCGCTCCGTCTCTTTGATAGCTTCTTCGTGTCCGGTCAGAGCTGCAAACGGTGAAAACTGCGCCGCGCGGTCTGACAGAGCCATTCTGGGGTGAGACTTTGACACGTGATGCGGCAGACCGATGATATCGTCATATTTATGAGTCTCTTTTTCATTCACGCCTGATGCCCTCCGATCTGATCATTGCGTTTGATCGCCGTAGCGCCCTCCTGCAGGTTCATTCCCTTTAGTATCGCGTTTTTTCCGAACTTCTTTTTCACCGTAAGCATGGCCTCCTGGAGTTTCCGCTCTTTGGCGAGCCTTGCCCCCTCTTCCCGCCGTTTTTTTTCAACTGCCTGATAATCAGTAAACAAATCCAGCTGCTCAAATGTCTGCTCACTCTGCAGCGATTCGCTCACAACATGGTTTGCCGTCACCGTAATACGACGAATCCACAGGCTCTCGCTTACAATACGATCATAAAGTCCGATTATGGCTTCCGTAATCACACGGGAGGAAGAAGTCTTTCGTTCCAGATTCACCGAACCATGCGCATGTTTCGGCACTTTTCTTCCGTAACGGTCAACCGTAACCTCTCCACAGTAATTATTTTTTTGCTCTGACGGAGATAAATTCTCTCTGTCATATCCAATCGTTAATACCATCTGGTCTGTCACCATTTTCTTTTCCACCAGATCAAGCGAGAGCATTTCGACCATCTCGCGTACCACCAGTTTTGCCTTTTCAAAATCATAGGGACACGGAAGAACCTGCCCCGAACACAGACTGCTGCTCTGCGGCTTATAGGCCCTGATCAGGTCTATTGTAACCGGCTCAAATCCCCATGCATGATCAATCAACAGTTCGGCATTAATTCCAAACATACGGTATAACATTTCCTCATTTCGATAATCGCCGGGCCCCCCAAGAGAACATCTTGCGATATCGCCCATGGTAAAAATCCCCGCCTCATGCAGTTTTTTCTGGTAGCCGCGGCCGACCCTCCAGAAATCGGTGAGCGGCTTATGGTCCCAGAGTAACTTTCGATAGCTCATCTCGTCCAGCTGTGCGATACGCACTCCGTTCGAGTCGGGGGGAGCGTGCTTTGCCAGAATATCCATCGCAACTTTGCACAGATACAAGTTTGTCCCAATTCCCGCTGTTGCCGTGATTCCTGTTTCCGTTAAAACATCTCCGATTATCTGCGAGGCGAGCTCCTTTGGCTCCATACGGTAAATATTCAGATAGTGCGTGACATCCAAAAAAACCTCGTCGATCGAATAGACATGCATATCCTCCGGCGCAATATATTTTAAATAAATATCGTAAATCTTCGTACTGTATTCAATATAAAAAGCCATACGCGGCGGGGCAATCACATAAGAAACCGAAAATTCCGGATGCAGCAAAAGCTCCCCGGCATCATAGGAGGCGCTGACAAATTGCTTTCCCGGCGCAAGGTTTTTCCTCTCCCTGTTAACCTCTTTTACTCTCTGTATTACCTCAAACAGCCTGGCACGCCCTGAAATTCCATAAGCTTTTAAGGATGGTGAAACGGCGAGACAGATTGTTTTTTCTGTCCGGCCAACATCCGCAACAACCAGATTTGTTGACAGCGGGTCCAACTGACGCTCTACGCATTCCACCGAGGCGTAGAAAGATTTCAGGTCGATTGCGATATAGATGTGATTTTCTTCACTTGATTTCGTTTCCATTGTTCCTATTATCCCACTTTGGCAAAATTTTAACACGCTTTTATAAAACAAATTAAAACTGCTTAACAAAAAAGAATGGTCTTAAAACGATCGGCCATTCCTTTTTCATTCGTTATTTTTGTATGGTTTCGATTGCCTTTGCCCATTTTTCAGTGTCTTCTTCTCCAATTTCACGAAGCACCCGGCACGGATTGCCGACCGCCACAACATTTGCCGGTATATCTTTTGTGACCACGCTGCCGGCTCCAATCACAGTATTATCTCCGATCGTAACTCCCGGAACCACAATCACTCCGGCTCCAATCCAACAGTTTCTTCCGATACGAACCGGCTTGTTATACTGATATAACTCCTCCCGAAGCTTTGGATCAATCGGGTGAGCCGCAGAAGCAATCGTTACATTCGGGCCGAACATCGTATAATCGCCCACATAGATATGCGTATCGTCTACCATCGTCAAATGGTAATTCGCATAGACATAATTTCCAAAATGCACATGGCTGCCGCCAAAATTTGCATAAAACGGGGCCTCGACATAACAGCCTTCCCCGCATTCTGCAAGAATATCATGCAGCATTGCCTCCCGCGCTTTTGTCTGAGACGGTTTTAACAGATTGTATTCATACAGACGATCCTGTAATTTTAACTGTTCGGCCATCAGTTCCTGATCCTGCGGCAGATATAATTCTCCGGTATGCAATTTATCTTTGACAGATCCCATAATTTGTTCCCTCCGTTTTCTATCTCTTTTTGTTTTGTCACAATGATAACTCGTATCCATAATTACATTTTTTGCAGAATTACAACGATCGATCCGCCGCAGACCATCCCCTGTCCTGCTGCATCGCCTGCTGTCAGTTCCAGTTTCTTTTGACAGAATGTTTTGCCCTCTCGCAGCATAGCAAGCGCTTCTTCACGGATTTTATGCTCCGCCGTCCCCCCTCCAATCGTTCCGATAAGACTGCCGTCTTCTAAGACAAGCATTTTTGTACCGACTTCCCGCGGCGCAGATCCGTGTTTTTCCACGATCGTACAGAGCGCCATCGCTTTCCCGGCTCCTTTTTCTTTGGTCAGATAATCCATAAGCCTGGCATCATAAGTTCCGATTCTCTTTTCGCTGTTCTTCGTCTGAATAATCTGGGCCATCACCGATATGGCAATTTCCTCCGGCGACTCTGCCCCGATTGCTATCCCGATTGGCGCGTGAATCTGCTCTAACAGTTTCTCCGGCACACCCTCTGCGCGCAATTGCTCTTTTACGGCTTTTGCACGCTTTCTGCTGCCCATCATCCCGATATAGGCGTGCGCCTTTTTTAAAGCAATACGCAGACACTCGATATCATACTGATGCCCTCTTGTCACAATCACAAAATATGTGTCGCGGCTTCCGCTCACCCGCTCCACTGCAGTCGCAAATGATTCGCAGTACACCTCGTCCGCACCGGCTCTTTCTGCTGTCTGTGCAAACGCTTCCCGATCGTCAATCGCCGTAACAAAAAAACCAAGACGTTTTCCTGTAGCGATGATTGGTACAGATACATGTCCCGCACCGCAGACAACCAGATTTTTCCTGCCGCCGATTTTTTCACAGAAAACACTGCGGCCCTCAATCGAAAGCAGATCGCTTTTGCCTGCGTCAAGAAACCGCCTGGCGTGTTTCGAAAAAAAAGCGTCAGAAGCGCTGTTCCAGCGTAAGATCCCGTCAATCCAAAGCGCCTGTTCACCCGGATTTTCCCCATCCGTAACAGTCGCAAGAATACAGTCCGCATCCGCTGCACGACCTGCAATCGTCCGGAAAAGATTTGCCGGAATGCACACTGCCGTCTCCCCTTCCGCAATTCGTCCGCCTTTTAAAACAACTGCAAATACGCCCTCTGACGGCATAATGCATTCACCCATCTTTTTATAAATTTCACAGTGGCTGTGACACTCTTTTCCGATCTGCGTGATTTCAAGCAGCACTTCATTGCACAAAACTCTGGTTCCGAGCGGCAGACGTGCAAAGTCATAACCCTCTATCACCAGATTTTCACCAAACGCCCCATAATCAACATCCGCTCCGCGTTCCCGAAATTGCTGTATTTTTTCAAAAGACAACAGACTGACCTGCCTGTGCCAGTTCCCTGCATGCGCATCCCCTCTGATGCCCCAGCTCTCAACAAATTCCGCCTGCTCCACCCGTTTCTTCCGGGTACCTCTCTTCTCACTGATACAGATTGCTTTCACTGTTCCCACTGCTAACCTCCGTTCGCGCCTGTATTGAAGCTAACCTCCAATTGAAATCATAGCCCCCTGTTCCGTCATCTTTTCCGGCTCCATAAAGCAATGCCGTCTCGGTTTCATGAAGATCGCCTGTTCCATCATCTCAATTAACTCTCCGTCTCCGACGCCGCGCTCCAAATCCGGCCGCAAATCGACGCCGTCCTGATAGGAAAGACAAAGTTTCAGCCGTCCCTCCCCGGTCAGCCGAATCCGGTTACAGGTACTGCAAAACTGATGAGTTACTGCACGTATCAGCCCGACCGGACAACGCAGCTTTTCAAACCTGTAGTACTCGGCCGGTCCTGCTCCAAAACAGAGACCGGCCCCAAAACGAAAAGCAGGCAGCGCATCCGCCGCCCCGGCGGCGCCCCCCGTCCACTCTCTCTTATCTATGCGCTCCGCCTTTCCATAATGCTGCCGCAGAAAAGAAAACAAATCCGCCTTTTCCTCCGAAACAAAATTTTTTCCGTATCCGACAGGCATCATCTCAATAAACCGAATGATCAGTCCTCTCCGCTGCGCAAAACAAATCAGCTCTCTTCCGTCCGCCTGACGCCCCTGGACTGCATTTAATTTGACAAATAGGCCCGCCGCCTGCGCAGCTTCTATCCCTTCTATCACTCTCTCCAACGCGTCATGTCCGGTCAGCCATTGAAAATAAGAGGGATCGAGCGTATCCAGGCTGACGTTTACCGCGTCTACGCCTGCTTTTTTTAAATCTTTTGCTAATTTGGCAAGCAGCACGCCGTTTGTTGTAACTGTGACGGCCTCCGTGTCAGGAAACGCCCTGATTGCCGCGGCAAGCCGTACAATCCCCGGACGCATCAGCGGCTCTCCCCCGGTCAGTTTAAACCGCGTAATCCCAAGCTCTGCAGCAGCTTTTGCCACGCGCAGTATTTCAGAATCAGATAAAAGCTTTCCGGAAACCTCGCGCTGCTCTCCCGGCGGCATACAGTATCTGCAGCTTAGATTACAGTCTCTGGCGACGGAGATTCTCATATAATTTATCGTTCTTCCATAGCGGTCTTTCATGTCACCAGCCTTTTCCAAATCCGCAGTCCGGAAAACGGCAGACTTCGCAGGATAAGCACAAACCGCCCTCTCCGAGCAGCGCAATTTCTTCTGCCGTAATCGGATCGTCCGCCATAATTCTGGGCAGCGCCAGATCAAAAACTGTGCGCTTTGCGTACATGACGCATCCCGGCAGACCCATAATCGGAACGATCCGATCTTTCGCACGAAAATAAGAGAGCAAAAACATTGCTCCCGGCAGCACGGGCGCTCCGTAGGTAACAAGATCCGCCCCTGTATTCCTGATGGCAAGAGGCGTTCTGTCATCAGGGTCGACGCTCATACCGCCGGTACACACAACAAGCTGCGCTCCCCGCTCTATCGCTGTAAGAATGCCCGCTGTTATTTTTTGCGGATTATCGTCAAATACTTTTTGAAATATAATTTCGGCTCCAAACTCTTTTAGTTTATCCAGCACAACCGGTGTAAACGTATCGGTTATCCGGTTATAATATATCTCATTTCCGGTTGCAATCACCGCCGCTTTTTTCTTTAAATACGGTTTGACCGCAAAAATCGGCTCCCCGCCGCAGACTGCTTTTGCCTGCTCCATTTTTTCTTTTTTTATCAGCAGCGGAATAATACGCATCCCCGCAAGCTTATCCCCTTTTCTGACCGGCGTGTTCCCGTGCCTTGCTGCAATCATGATTTCCCCGAACGAGTTGATGTGCAAAAGCTTCTGTCTGTCTAATCGAAACAACCCGTCACAGTCCGCAAACGCTTCTATTTTTCCCTCTTTTACCTCTCCATGATAAATATGCTCATTTTTACACAGATCATATAACTGATTCGCTGCGTCATTTTCGTGAAGCAGCGTACTGTCGTTTTCCCATACGTAGATGTGATCCTTTCCCATACGAAGAAGTACGGGGATATCTTCTTCTGTAATCATATGGCCTTTTCGGAACACAGCGTCCTTTGTCACGCCCCGGATAATCTGCGTTACATCATGGCACAAAATGTGGCCGACTGCATTTTTTGTCTCAATCTGCTTCATACAAATACCTGCCGCTTTTTCCGCCGTCTTTTTCCAGAAGACGTATCTTTATAATCTCCATAGAACGGTCTATGGATTTGCACATATCGTAAATTGTCAAAAGCGCTACGCTTACTCCTGTAAGCGCTTCCATCTCTACTCCCGTTTTTCCTGTACAGGAGACAGTACAGACCGCGCGGATACAACATGTCTTTTCGTCCGTCTCAAAATCAACTGCACAATTGGAAAGCACAATATTGTGACAAAGGGGGATCAGCTGCGCATTTTTTTTTGCCGCCATAATCCCGGCAATCCTTGCGACGGAAAGCACATCTCCCTTTTTTACTGTATGACGCCCGACTGCAAGGAAAGCTTCGTTATTTAAGCGGATTGTCCCCTCCGCTTTTGCAACTCTGTAAGTATCCTCCTTTTGGCGGACGTCTACCATAACGGCATTCCCGTTTTCATCAAAGTGTGTCAGGCGTTCCATTTTTCTTTCTCCGTCCGTTCCTGCAGTTCATAATGTAAGCCGGCGGGACATTCCTGTTCTCTTTTTTCAGAGAAATCTTTGCAAAATATTGTTTAAACAGCGACAGTTTTAATTTGGTATACTGAAATGTAATAAAAGAACCTCCGGTCGTCAGGCATCTGCGGCATTCTCTTAAAATATGGTCGGATGTCTTTTTGGGCAGACTGGCAAACGGCAGGCCGGACAAAATATAGTCGGAGCGCGAAAAGCCGTATTTTGCAAGATAGGACGCCATCTTTTCTGCGGAATCGTGTATGATATGCACGTTCGGAATGGAGCCATATTTATCATTTAATGTGCAGTAAAACGCATCGTTGATCTCAAAAACCAGATAAACGGTTTCATCACGTTTTGCCTTTACCACCTCTTCCGTAAATACGCCGGTCCCGGCGCCAAGCTCCGTAATACATCTTGCTTTAACGAAATTCACATCCTCCACCATCTTTTTCGCCAGATGCTTTGAACTCGGTTTTACAGCGCCCACACTCCTTGGATGCAGCAGATACTGTACAATAAACGACATGTTCTCTCCCCTTTCCCGTATCGTCACTGTGACCTGATGGTCACAGGATAATTTATAAACCAATTGTATGCTGCCTGGATCAAAATTCCTTTTGACCAAAGCATTATTTTATTTATTATGGCACACTCCTTTGCAGTTGTCAATTTCTGCACCTGAAGCCATTTATTGTAACTCGTTCGGCCCGTTCGCCGATACGGCTTAAAATCTCATTTGTGATCGTGCCCAAACGTTGTGCCAGATCGCAGACAGAAATTTCCTTTTCCTGAGAAATTCCGATTACAACAGCAACATCCCCGGTGCAGACATCCGCGATTTCTGTCACATCGACAAGCGTCTGATCCATGCATACCATTCCGACCACAGGAGCAATACTGCCGCGGATTAAGACAGCTCCTTTTCCGTTTGAGAGCATGCGCGGAAAGCCGTCAGCATAGCCAATGGAAAGAGCCGCAATTTTCATCGTGCGCTTTGCAGTAAAAGAAAATCCATATCCGGCCGTCTCTCCCGCATAAATTTCTCTGACCGACGCTACCCTTGTCTTTAGCGAAAGAACCGGCTTTAACGCTTCTCTCCACTCTGCAGTATCCTCTCCTGTGCTTAAGACACCATAAAGCGCAATCCCGACTCTTGCATAATCGCCGCAAAGAGCAGGGTAATTGAAGACGCCGTAGCTGGCCTGCATATGGACTTTGGGCTGTCGAATCCCATGTTCTTTCAACTCGTCCAACACCATGGAAAAATGTGCAGCCTGGCTCATCGTAAACTGACGATTGGCTTCCCCTTTTTCCTCATCTGCGGACAGGTGCGTATAAATGCCGTCCACGATCAGATTTTTAATTCGAAAGATCTGAAGAATCTCCTCGGTATTTTCCCATCGCTCCCCAAGACGGTGCATTCCGGTATCAATACCGATATGCACATGAAGTTTCTTTCCATATAGCTGCAGCTGTTTCGCATATGCAGAATCAACTACTGTCTGCGACAGACAATACCTGCGCAGCAAATCAAACTGTACAGGATGCGTATAACCCAAAACAAGTATCTCGCCGCCAATTCCGGCGCGGCGCAGCCTTACCCCCTCATTGACACATGCCACACAGAACGCGTCGACTCCCATACGGCGCAAACAGGATGCAATCTTAACATCGCCATGTCCGTAAGCATTCGCCTTTACCGCAGGCATCAGTTTACAATTCTCCGGCAAAATATTACGGATAAACTTAACATTATTGCCGAGCGCATCCGAATCAATCTCCACCCATGTTCTGCTCTTTAACATTTCCTGTTTTTTCCGTTCTCTGCTCTGTCTGATACGGCGCAATATAACTGCAATCACATACGCGGCCGCATACGATAAAACGGCAGTCAGCGCAAACTGGACAAGGCTGTTTTCTGCCGGCGCAGAAAATCCGCTTACTTTCGCGGCAAGCCGCAGCGCAACAATGATGGCCGGATGGATAATATATATCACTAGCGAAACCGTACGCTCCATCCAGGAATCCTTTTCTTTCCGGCATGGCCCCAACAGCAGCATCTGATAAAAAAATATTACAACCGGGATCAGCAGCGCATACATACTGTCATGGCGCTGCATATCAAAATAGCGCAGCGTAAACGCCTCCGCTGTCATCAGAAGAAACGATACCGCAAAACATAAACAGGCGCAAAATCTTTTTTTGCGTACTTTTTTGCTGCCAATGCAGGATTTACAGCGTCCGGCATAAACACCGCACAGAAAAAAGACAGGCGCCATAAACAAACCGTTCCTCGTATACGACCAGATGGAAAATCCCGCCTCATAAATCGAAGCAGCTGCCGGAATTTTCTCTGCCAGCCCATAGTAACTGTCGCCGAATAAACCCGCCGCATACAATAGCCCCGCCGCTGCATACATCCCCCGGATCGTAAAAAATCGCTTTAACAGACAAAGCAGCAATATACCGACCATGCATGCCGGAAAATACCACAAATGATAAAATGTACCGTCAAAAACAATCATCTTAAAAAGCAGGGGAATTGTCAGATTCTTATAATGTCCCGCATAAATGCCAATCGGAAGATACAAAAGAATCGAAATACCATAGAAAACCAACATTTTTTTCAGATATTTTCCGATTTTGACAAACGGTTCCCATGTTTCGGTCAGATAATCTGACAGCACAAACTGACCCGTAATCATAAAAAAGAACGGAACCGCAATACGCGCAAGCACCCTTGTGAGAAAAAAATCCGCCGAATCACTAAAAACAGCAAACGGAGAAGTATGAATCGCCACAACAAGAATCGCAGCCGGAATGCGAAAAGCGTCTATCCCGGCATATCTATTTTTTTCCTGCATTCAGCCCCTCCTCCAACGCCTGCGCCGTAAGTTTTTCTAAAATTTCCCCGAACGTATATCCGGCTGCCTGCATCATCGCAGGATAACGACTGTGCTCGGTAAAGCCGGGTATCGTGTTCACCTCATTAAACACAATCTCCCCCTCTGGCGTCAAAAAGAAATCAACCCGTGCAAAACCGCTGCATCCAAGCGCCCGATATATCTTTTTTGCACAAAGCTGAATCTCGACCGCCATCTGCCGATCAATCCTGGCAGGCACATGGATTGCTGATGTTTTCAGCGTATATTTTTCCGTATAATCAAAAAAACCTCCCGACAGCTCAATCTCGTCCACTTCCCCGACGAGAAGTTCACGATTGCCCAGCACGGCGCAGCCGACTTCAAATCCTGTAATTTCTTCCTCCACAATGACCTGGTCGTCATAGGAAAATGCCAGGGCTACGGCAAAAGACAACTGTTCCTCTGTACAGACTCTGGAAATTCCGAAAGAAGATCCTGCCCTCACCGGTTTTACAAAAACGGGATATCCTATACTCTCCGCAAAAACCGCCGCTCTCCCGCTCTTCTTTCTGTCCGTAAGCACAAGCGCTTTCGGCACGCGGACGCCTGACAGATGCGCCAGTTTGTGGGCACGATCCTTATCCATACAGAGCGCCGAGGCAAGTACGCCGCATCCAACCAGCGGAATACCCGCAAGCTCGGCAAGTCCCTGCACCGTACCGTCCTCGCCGCCTTTTCCGTGCAGCACAGGAAAGACAAGATCAACCGGAATGCCGCCAACCTGTCCGTTTTCAAATAGCAGCAGTTTATGTTCGCTTCGATCCGGCGATAATACGGCCGGAACACAATCCGCCTTATTACACCAGGTATCCTCTCTGATTTTTTCGATATCCCCGGTAAAATAATACCATGTTCCCTGTTTTGAGATACCGGCCGGCACAATGTGATACTTTTCACCGTCCAGATTTTTGATCACTGCATATGCCGATTCCAACGAAACGCTGTACTCCGGGGAAATCCCCCCAAAAACCACCAGAATGTTTTTCTTCGCCATCTCTTCCTCATTTCTGACGCAAACTGTCAGTGCGTCTCTTTTATTATAATATTGAAAACGCAGACCAGGGGTTTCTTCTACGCTAACTCCCATGTCGCGGCTCTGCCGCGACTTAAATCTGCGCGGAGAATCCCCTGTTTTTGGAGATTCTCTGGTGTGAGACTTAGAACTTCTCAGCGAAGCAGGATCTGCTGCGAGCTTTAAAAGTTCTTCTCACACTAGACTATTACAAAAAATACCCTGTTCTGTTAACAAAACACATTTTAACAAAACAAGGCATTTTATACTTTTATATTTTCTTTTGAATTTCTTAGAATATCATGATAAAAATCATACGATTTTCTTACGACAGGAAAGCGCCGCATGGATTGTCCAACACGCCTGCAACTTTATCAGTCGAAACAGAAATATTGAGATAGCCTTTTGCAGCAATAACGCCAATGATCGAAAGAAACGATTTGAAAGCAGTGATTTTAGAAAAATTTTATAATCTAAACTCTTCTTTTTTATGGTTCTTCAATTAGGCTTTTGGAAATTCCTCCAAAAGCCTGCTATACTTTAGCCAGG
>CAMUGE010000010.1 GCA_947088345.1 uncultured Roseburia sp. | reverse complement strand
GTTTTATGCGACCTGCAAGGTATTTATCTAATATTCAACTGTCAAACTCCCGGGATATTGGCGCGTTTGTTTTTGCAGGAGATGAGGCTGTTGTTTCTGAATCAGGCAAAGATTATAAAGTGACGGATAGAACCATACAGGGATAAGATATTTTCATGATTGATTTAATTCCCGTATATTTTATGTTATAATGTTTTATGTGATTTTGTTTCCCTCATTTTTTCCTTATCAGGGTTCGTAACGCCCTATGGGAAGATATAACAAAAGGGAAACTATAAGGGAAAGCTCACCTGCAATAAACTTCATGTTTTCAAGAGTTAGCGGGTATTTTAATAACAAAATATAACAGCTAATATTTCCCTTGAAATTTATCAAATCACAATCAAAATTTATAGGAGGAAAACGGATGAGTGAAAAAATTATGTTTAGCCGTGGGTCTTTTTTTCATGGAACAAAAGCCAATCTGGAAATAGGAGATTTTATAATTACAGGGAAGAAAAAGAATTATAATGATGATACAAAATCTGAATATGTTTATTTTGCAGGGACTTTGGATGCGGCAGTCTGGGGAGCAGAATTAGCAGAAGGGGATGGCAAAGAAAAGATATTTGTGGTAGAGCCCACTGGGGATTACGAAAATGATCCAAATCTTACAGACAAGAAATTTCCAGGTAATCCCACAAAATCATATAGATCGAAACAACCGTTAAAAATTGTTGCGGAAGTTGTAAAATGGGAAAGACATTCGCCTGAAATGTTAAATAATATGATTGCAAATCTAAAAAAACTGTCTGAAAATGGGATCAAGGCGATTGACTGAAATTACAGAAATTGCAGTAAGAGAAACGTTTCTTTTCCGGTTTGTCAGAACGATAAACAGCGCGAGATACCGAAACGTTTAAAAAGGGAGAAAAAATGATTATATTGATAACGGGTACGTCTCACACAGGTAAAACGGCACTTGCTCAAAAACTGCTTGAACAATATAAATATCCATATTTATCAATAGACCATTTAAAAATGGGCTTCATTCGCAGTGGCTATACGAAACTTACACCTGAAGATGATAACGAGCTTATAGGTTTTCTGTGGCCTGTGATTCGTGAAATGGTTAAAACTGCCATTGAGAACAAGCAGAATCTTATTGTGGAAGGACATTACATTCCTTTTGATTGGGCAAGAGACTTTGAAAAGGAGTATCTGGAACAGATCAAATACTATTGTCTCATAATGAGTGCGAATTATATCAGGAATCATTTTGCCGACATAAAAAATTATGCGAGTGTTATAGAAAGTCGCGTGGATGACGATTGGTGCACGATGGAAAATGTTTTAGATCATAATAAACAGTTTTTAGAGCTTGCTCAAAAGTACAATGTAAATTATATTCTGATCGAAGATAATTACGAGATAAAGATTGATTTACAGGAATGACAAAATCCCAGGTCTTGCCAAATCGGCGCGGTTTTGGCAGATGTTTCCGTCAGGAAATGCCAGAGGGTAAGCTGTGTGTTCTTCATGCTTGATCCGAAACGATTTGATTGACTATTGTACCGTGTATAAAAGCGTGCTAAAATATTCAAAGAGACAAAAATAAAAAACAGGGACAAAACAGGGACAAGTAATAATTCGCCCCCTGAAAAACAAGGAGGAAATGATGAACATAAAAGAACTGACAGATCTTCTCGTAACTTCAAGCCAGCGATACAGCCAGGCCAAATTTATCCCGTGGTGGGAGGATGATTATGAAAATTCCTATTACATATACAGTATATTTGAGCAGCAAACGATAGAGGAAGTAAAGTTATGTATTGCCGAGTGCGCGAAAGAGGAACTCCTTGCGCCAGTCAGCCGCATCGGTCTTACACTGTTTCATCTTCTGGTGTGGCACAATTTCTATGACGTGGTAAAAGAGCTGCTCTGTAATGGAACAATCACGGAGGAAGAAGTCAATTTGCCGGATCTGAAAGGAAATGGCCTGACGCCTCTGCTGCTGACCTGTCTTTACGGAAATTTATCTATGGCAAAACTATTACTGGAGCATGGGGCTGATGACAGTGTCTGTGATAAAAGAGGTATGAATGCTTTTCATTTTCTGGCATATGCAAGATTTGAGGGGGTGGAGCTTGCTTCTGCCTGCGTGGAACACAGCTTGGATCAGCGGGCAGGGATTGCCCGTCTGCTGAACTGTGATATTAATCAGAAAGCGGAGAACGGGATGACGCCGCTTGCGCGTCTGGTATCGGGAGAGTACAGTTCGGATTACACCTGGAAACTTTCCGAAATATTTTTGGAAAAAGGCGCGGCAACCGATTACGTGGATGAAGACGGCAACACATTATTGCTGCTGGCTTTGAAGAACAGCCACAGGACAGCGGCGCTGAAACTGATGGAGCGGAGTCCGCATCTGCTCAATGTGGCAAACAAACAGGGGGTTACACCTGTTTCGCATACGGTTTACTTTCATAATGAGGCTATGTATATCGCGCTGACAGATCATGGAGCAGCGCCGGCCGACAAGAGTGAGATAGATCTGTTCCCGCTCAGTCAGATAACAGGCAATGTTTTCTGTGATGTCTCCAGAGATAACAGAGACGCCTTAAGTATTGCGCTTTATCTGACAGAAAAACTTGTGGAGCAGGCTGATTTGGATGATGACGATGAACTGGGAGAGGTGACGGATATTTTGCACAATGCTCTGCTGACAGATCCGTATGCAAGCGTACTGGATACATTTCACGATGCCGGCGTAGACTTTACACTGCCGATCCATTTTCGCGGGGAACGGATCTGTCTGAGGGATGAGTGTATCAGCCATAGTTACTCAATAGAAGTACTGCAAAAGCTGGCAGAGCTGAATGTGGATCTGGATGAGGCTGTGGTACACGGTTGCACTCCGGCCAATCTGATCGCCGCGAGAGACCGCAGGCGGGATGCGGGCGAAGAGTTTTTTTTTGAACAAGCGGCAGGATTCTTTTCGACGGAATCCATGGAGCAGTTAGATGAACAGGGAGTGGCCGCTATTCATCAGGCTGCAAAAGAAGGGCATTCTGGTATGCTTAAGAAGATGATTGAAAAAGGGGTGGATGTCAATCTTACAGAAGATGTGCCTGCACAGGCAGGTACAACAGCGCTTCATGAGGCCTGCGCTTATGGCCATACGGATGTGGTACAGCTGTTAATGTCAGCCAACGCAGATGATACTATGAAAAATCTGGAGGGTGAGACGCCGGCTCATTTTGTAGTTATGAGTAAAAACAGAAGTCAGCTGGATACAGAGCGGAAAAAAGAGCTGCTGAAAGAACTCAAAAATATAGATGTTGCGAGAAATGATGGGAAAACTCCGTTTATGCTGAATAAAGACAGTGAACTTTTGACAGTTTTTTTGGAGAGAGGCGTGGATGTAAACCATAAAGACAACAACGGGATGACTGCTATAATGCTTCATCCGGACAAAGATCTGATTAAGCAGCTGCTGCGTGCAGGGGCGGATCTAAATCTGGCTGATAACGAGGGGAATACCGTACTGCATCATGCTCTGCAGGAATATGCGGAGGGAACGGCGCGTTATCTGATAAAAAAGGGAGCTGACTATAAACGCCCTAACAATGCAGGAGAAACGCCTATGCAGCTTGCGGCGGAAAAAGGATTTGAGAGCGTATTGGAGATTATGACAGACATAGATTAAATTTGTCGTGCCGCCGGGGAGACGCTGTGTCGGCTTGGATCAGACATGGGAGGCCAGTTTGAAAATTACTATTGAGGAAATCGGAGTGACGCAGGAGGAGGAAATAATTATTCGATGCCGCGAGGTCAATCAGGAGATTTTGGATTTGTATAATAAGATCAGGAGGCATCAGAGTTATATATCGGCATCCTGCGGAAAAGAGATTTACCGTGTAGCATTTCGAGATATCTTTTACTTTGAGACAGTCGACAGCAAATCGTTTCTCTATGGTAACGACAGGGTGTATGAGACAAAATTGAAATTATATGAATTTGAGGAAATCTGCGGCGGTACAGCTTTTTTCCGTGCGTCGAAATCAGTGATACTGAATGCGGACAAAATACAATATGTAAAGCCTGCGCTTAGCGGGAGGTTTGAGGCTACGCTAAAGAACGGGGAGAAAGTTGTTGTCTCAAGACAGTATGTGCAGGATTTAAAGAGAGCGTTAGGGATGCTTTGATTTGCTGCGGGAGGAAACGAGATTCGGGAAAGGATGGAGACGATATGAAATTATTGCTGCGGATGATGATACGCCACTTTTTTATTATTTATACTGGTTCTATCATGGGCACAGTCGTCTACTGCCTGATTTTTTGCAGGGATGAGATGTATGGGATTGATTATTTTATCAAAATGTTCTTTTTTTCTGTATTGGGCGATCTGCCGCTGCTTGTATTTTACTCAAAGGAAGATCTGACCGGAAAACAGATGGCAGGGAGATGCGGGCTGCATTTTTGCCTGCTGGAGACAGTCTTGCTTCTCGCCGGCAGGTATCTGGGGTTGTATCATGAATTTTTATGGGAAGGGGTTATATTTTTCCTGATCGTTGCACTGGTTTATCTGATTGTTGTATTTTTTGGCGTTGTGATGGACATGGTCACGGCGGATCAGATGAATGAAGTGATTCGAAAAAAAAACGAGGGGCGGTTTCGGTGACGAGACTGCCCCTCGTTTTTTATAGTTCTCTGCACTTTTCGACTGCCTGACAAGCGATGGCGATCGCTCCAAAGGCAACGCCGGCTACCGGCCAGATGATCCAGGTATGTCCCCAGCTCGTAGAGGTGAAACTCCAGAAGAGATAGACGGCAGTGACAAGAAGCCAATAGATCCCGGCAATTGAGTCGATGATTTTACGGCCTTTTTTTCGCGATGCTTCATATTTTTCCTTTTGGCGCAGTATTTTAATGCATTCAAGCGGCATGCCGCATATAATAAAGCACGCGACGGCAATACTGATTAAAAGCAGCAAATAAACGACTGAGAGAACAGCGTAGGCGTCGCCCCAGGAACTGCAGGATACAATCAGAGTCGGTATGACAGATGTGATGCAGAGTACGACACCTATTGCAATGCCGATCGTGGATTTTGGGCGTATCTCGTCTTCGAGTTGTTGTAGTTTTTGATCTGCGTCAGGCGTAAGTACAAACAATTCCTTTTTTAAATAGTCATATTGCTCCAGCCTGGAACCGAAGTAAATAAAAAGAAAAACCGCGCCTGCAATCATAAGAAGAAGCGGTATCACACCTGCGGCAATCATTGTAAAATCGCTTAAATGCATGAACTGTTCATCAATTCCTGCACAGATCAAAAGAAAGACAGGACTGCAGATACAGAGCATAACCCCTGCGGCAATCCATTTTGAGACAGAGCGGGTATAAAACAGGTATTCCTCTGCCGTTTTTAAGTCGACGACCCGTTTGTTGTTTTCTTTTGACTCGTCGATGGAAAAAGGCGCGGCCTGTTTTGGTCCTCGGTAGAGCGCACCGAGTCCAAGTTCGTCCGCAAGCTCCTCCAAATCTCCAAATTCGGAAATTACGATGCCTATGGCTTCATTGTGTTTTTTGCCTGCTGTAATCAGCTCATTATACTTATCCTCCATCATGTGTGCCAGTTCTTCCTTTGCCCGCAGCACCTCAGGTGTTTTTGGCAGGTTCAGAAATAAATTTTCCAGATACGATGTGATAACTTCCATAATAATCCCCCTCGTAAATAAGTTTGTAAGCAGGAAAAACAGCTTGCAGACTTATTCTTTTTTATGTATAAATGGTAAGGACAACTAAGAGGGATTCCCCTCATCCCGATTCCCATCTATACAGCCATCAGTTACATTTTAATACAGGCAGAGCCTGTGGTATGATATCAGGTAGAGTCTGATGTCCGAAAGCACTGCTGTTCCCCTTTCAGCCGGCTTTATCCGAGACTGCTTCGACAGCATTCAGCCTGGCTCATACGGTGCATTCCTCTGACACAGAATTTTCATCCCCAGCTGTTGCTCCGGCAGGAAAGGCTGACTGGGTGCATGCTCATTGCGCGAGGTTTGGCCTGTTAATGCAGATATTGTTGTTCATCCGCTGTGGATAAAGTGGTCGACAATTTTTTTTACCAGATTCCACTCCGTGCACTTTTGTTGGAACAGACTGCGTCCGGTATCTGTAATCCTGTAATAAGTGCGCTGTTTTCCGTTTGTCTCTGTTCCGGAATAAGATTCGATACAGCCTGTTTTTTCCAGGCGTGTAAATGCCGAATACAGAGTGGTTTCTTTCATTGTGTAGGCGCCGTCTGATTTTTTTCTGATCTTTTTGGAGATCTCATATCCGTAGGAATCCTCCTGTGCCAACAGAGATAAAATCATAAGGTCGTTGTATCCACGCATGACATCACTGCCAATCAACTGATCACCCCGGCTTTCCTTTTCAAAATAAAAACTACTCCATCAGAAGTATTACGTCTGATGAAGTAGTTATATCATAATTACTACGACAGGTCAAGTATTTTTTTGTTTCATAAAGTTAACGGTGATCAGTTTGGCTGACGAAGATCAACAAAACCCATTTGCAGGGAGCTGTCAGAAAATTCCATGCCGCCGTAAGTGTCAAGATTCAGATACAGCTGATCCAGTTCTTCTTCCGTTACAATCCAGCCCATATGCACTGTTGCAGTTTCATTGGGAGCAAGACGTTCGATATAGTTGTTATGGCGCTCCCCGCCAAAGACGTCGTAATACTGCATTTCCCATAAGGAGGAAAGTCCTTTGTTTAACGCTGTATTCCACTGGTCGTCATCGGACGGCGTTTCATACTGCAGGGAGTCTTTGATATAAAAATTGTCTTTTTCTTCATAGATACGGGCAAGGGAGCCGAAAAACAGTACGTCGGTCATTTCCTGATCGCCTGTATTTGTGTATTCCACCGTAACATAGACAAGTTTTTGGGCGACCTGCCTGCTCTTGATTACCTCGCTTAGGGTATCGCTGTTCCCGTCTTTGATATACTGGATTTCTGCAGGGCGCAGTTTGTTGTTTTCGTCCGCTTCCTCTTTCAGTGAATCGTCGGCCACGGACAGATCCAGCAGACTGATATCATCTGAAACCTGTACGTCTGCTACGCGAAGAGTAAGATCTTTTGTATCCGGCTTGTTTGAGGAAAAGGTTTCTCCAATGGCATGTGTATGCTTCATGTCCTCTTTGGAGGCAGCGATGGGTTCTGCATCCTGCTCCACAGATTGGTTTTGCTGTTCCGTAGACGCCAGATAAGAGCTCCAGTCCCATGCGCTGACGATATCTTCTGTCTCTTCGGTTGGCGTTAACGTAAGTCCCTCCGCAATCTTAATTGCGTCTTCTTTCGTTACGTCGGATGCGACATACATTTCCATTACATAGTGCACGTCGGTATATGCGACATAAATTTTTCGGTTGAATGAGATCTCGTCTTCAAACAGATGCGGGTACTCCAGATAGACCCCATCGTGTCCGTTTACGGAAATATTTTCACTTGTGAGTACATTATCATGTTTCAGCATAAAGGTGTCGTCGCCTGTGTCCATCCGGTAAAATGCAATAGAAACGCCGCCCTGATACAGTGCATCCGAATAGCTGTATTTACCCTCGTCTGTCTCAACCATTCCCTCCGGCAGATAGCTTAACGACATTTTTACATTTGGAATTTCCAACGGCTCGCTTTTTTGTGTGTCGGCCAACACAGCGTCAGTTCCCGCGCTGTTTTCTGAAATTTTAACCGCAACGCCGTGTGCGCCTGTCTGTTCCTGATACAGGCGGTAGGCGTGCATGCCGGCATAAGTTGTCGTTCCAAGCAGCATAACGGCTGCGACCGATGCGACAAGAGTCCTTTTGGCTGTTTTATGTTTTTTTGTGATTACTTTCTGTTCTGATTTAATCTGTTTATTCACTTCTCGTTCCACCATCTTTCTCATTTCTTCCGGCATTTGCGGAAATTCATACTTTAAATTTTCTAAATTCATAGTCATCCCCATTTCTGCGCTGCTTTCGCGTACAGGCACTTTGCGTCAGGCAGCGCGTTGACACAAAGTGAATCTGGATTTATCAGGCGTTCTGTTCCAGCTCTCCGCGCAGCAGCGCTCTTGCGCGTGCAAGGCGGTTTTTCACAGCGCTCTCGGTTACGGACAGGAGCGCTGCAGTTTCCTTTACGCTGTATCCTTCCAGATAATAGAGGGCGACGCAGAGACGGATATGTTCCGGCAGACTGTTTATGGCTTCATACAGATCTGAATAGTCCGCACATGACGCCGTCTCTTCGCTTTTATAGTCTTCCAGGGATACGATGCGTTTTCCTTTTCGCATAATCGCATAACATTCATTGATTAAAATGCGGATCAGCCATGTTTTGGCGTAGGAGTCCTGTTTTAATGTATGTATGTTTGCAAATGCTTTTACAATTGCCTCCTGAATGGCGTCCGCACAGTCCTCGTCGCAGTACAGCAGGGTTTTTGCGATATGGTACATTGTGTCTTCGGATGCCAGGATCATCTTTCCAAGCTGCTCTTTTTTCATATTGTCCTTTCTGCCGGCCAGCAATGATTGATAGCAACAGAGACTTATTCAAGTTTGATCTCTATTGTTTACATAGATTAGATGTATATACCTGTATAAAAGTCTCCCCATTTTGAAAAAAAATAAAAAAAGTTTATAATGTTTGAAACTATTTGCATGTATGAAGTGTCTAATCAATAGAAAATAACAAAGGAACGGAACCGTTGCAGTTTCATTGCAGCTGTTTCCCAGAAGGAGGTGTGGCAAATCATGTTTTTCCCGGGAAAAGAAAAAAATGAACACCTGATTGAACAGATTCTGCTAAACAATTATAACAGTTATTACCGGCTTGCGTACAGTTATGTACATAATGAAGCAGATGCAGGCGATATTGTGCAAAACGGCGCCTATAAAGCAATTTTAAACAGCGCCTCTCTAAAACAGAAGTCCTATGCTGCGACCTGGGTCTACCGCATTATGTTAAATGAAATCTTTCGCTTTTTAAACGAGGAGAGGGGAAATATTCCGCTTGAAGAGATGGGCATGGAACCGGCGAAAGAAGATACGTACGAAAACTTGGATTTAAAAAAAGCCCTGGATTCGCTTAGCCCCCAGGATAAGGCTGTGATTGAACTGAAATATTTTGAGGAACTCAAGTTTGAGGAGATCGCGGAAGTCTTAGAGGAAAATGTCAATACGGTCAAAAGCCGTCTCTACCGCGGGTTAAAGAAACTGAAGCTGGAGTTATCTGATACATGGCAGTGGGAATAGCGTGAAAAGTACTTGTAAGGCTCATGCCAGAGTGCAAAACGCGAAACAGGTTTGCGCGCCAACAAGTACTAAGTTTCACGCCAAAGAATCCCCAAAAACAGGGGATTCTCCGCGCAGATTTGAGTCGCGGCAGAGCCGCGACATGGGGAATAGCGTGAAAAGTACTTGTAAGGCTCATGCCAGAGTGCAAAACGCGAAACAGGTTTGCGCGCCAACAAGTACTAAGTTTCACGCTCTGGATATGAGATTCCGAAAAGCGAAATCATGGGGGTTAGCGTAAGAAATAGAGAGTCGGTGCAGAGAGGATGGTGTGCATGAATAAGGACAAAGAACTTTTATTACAGTTAAACCAGGAGTATGAACAGAAAAATATGTCGAAAGAGCAGGTGGAGCTTATGAAAAAACGGATACAGGATGCAAAAAATGAGAAGCGCGTGAATAGAACTTCCGCAATAAAAAAAGCGGTGATTGCGTCAGCAGCTGCGGCAGCAGTATTTGTATTGCTTCCCAATACATCACAGGATATCGCATATGCGATGAGTAATCTTCCGATTGTAGGCGGGCTTGTAAAAGTTGTGACTTTCCGCGACTACAAGTATGAGGATGAACGGCACAATGCCGATATTAAGGTACCGGAGCTGAAACCGGAAGACGCTGCGGCGGGAACAGAGACAGAGCAGACGTCTCCTCTGAAAAAGACGACGGAGGAGATCAACCAGGAAATCAGGGAGATCACGGACCGAATTGTGACCGAATTTGAAGAAAATGCAAAAGACCAGGAAGGGTATCAGGATGTTATTGTAACATCTGAGGTGCTAAGTACGGGAGAAAATTATTTTACACTGAAACTGATTTGTTATCAGGGGGCAGGCAGCGGCGCAGAGTGGGACTATTATTATACCATCGACCTTACTACCGGCGAGCGTATTGCGCTTGCGGATCTGTTTGCAGACGGTTCGGATTATATTGCGGCGATCAGCGAGGAGATTAAAAAGCAGATGAAAGCGCGTATGGAAGAGGACGAAGATCAGTATTACTGGCTGGACAACAAGGATGTGCCGGAATGGAATTTTCAGGCGATCACAGATGAGACATCATTTTACCTGAATGAAAAAAACAATATCGTAATTTGTTTTAACGAGGGAGATGTTGCTCCGATGTATATGGGGTGCGTTGAGTTTGAGATTCCGGATGAAGTCGTGAGAGATATGCGTAAATGATGAAAAGCGTACAGATATGGTTTTATGGATAAAATGGCCGGAATATGATATAATATACGATACAAACAGGGATTCTCTGCACAGGACTAAGCCGCATTGAAGCTAAGACACAGGGGATCGCTGCATAAGGAGGATGTTTATGTGTACCGCAGCAGTTTATACGACAAAAGATACGTATTTTGGACGTACGCTGGATAATGATTTTTCCTATGGAGATGAGGTTGTGGTAACTCCCCGCAATTATTTGTTTCATTTTATCGGGATGGGGACGATGCGGTCGCATTATGCAATGATCGGCATGTCTTATGTGACGGATGATTACCCGTTATACTATGATGCCATAAACGAGAAAGGCCTTGGCATGGCGGGACTGAATTTTGTCGGAAACGCCGTTTATCATGAAAAGGAATATGGGAAAGACAACATTGCGCAGTTTGAGTTAATTCCCTGGGTTCTCGGCCAATGCGTTACTGTGGAGGAAGCGGAGCAGCTGCTTGGAAAACTGAATTTATGGAATATTCGTTTTCATGAAAAACTGCCTGCGGCGCAGCTGCACTGGTTCATTTCAGACGGTAAAAGGACGATTACGGCGGAACCGCTGAGTGAGGGGATAAAAATGTATGAAAATCCGACCGGTGTTCTGACAAATAATCCGCCGTTTGATATGCAGCTTTTTTCACTGAATAATTATATGGGAATATCGGCCGGCCTGCCGGAACACAGGTTTGCGCCGGGGCTTGTGTTTGATAATTACTGCCGCGGACTTGGGGGCATCGGCCTGCCGGGCGATCTTTCATCACAGTCGAGGTTTATAAGGGCATCCTTTGTAAAAATGAATTCCGTTTCAGGAAAGGGAGAAAAGGAGAGCGTCAGCCAGTTTTTTCATATTTTAAATTCAGTGGAGCAGCAGCGAGGATGCTGTGACCTTGGAGGAGGTAAATATGAGGTCACAATATATACGTCCTGCTGCAATACCTGTAAAGGAATTTACTACTATACTTCCTATGACAATCATCAGATTACTGCGGTGGATATGCACCGGGAAAATCTGGACGGCAGCTGTCTGATCCGGTATCCGCTGATGAAAGAGGAACAGATTCTCTTCCAAAATGCATATGACGCAGGGTAGCCTGTCCTGCTGTGCAGGGAGGTTCGTTAGTCGGAAGACGGCAGGTATTATTTTCACAGATATAATAGGTTGTTTTATTATTTTTTAACTGATATTGTCCGGTTTCCTCTGTCAGGATTTTAACGTCTGCATAAAGAGGAAGCGCGGACAATATTTTTTCCCTGGAATCTGTTTTTGTCGTTACGACAGTTATTTTTTTCGGCGGCGAGAGGTAGTAAAGCAGCGCGGTCAGGAACATGCCGTATCCGGTTGGATTTTGTCTGGCCTGCGAAGAGAGGAATGCAAGCTGGCGTTCGGCTTTTCGGCGGTACTCTGCACGGCGCTCTTCTTCTGGAACAAGCTGAGAGAGACGTACGAGACAATAGGCCATAACGGAATTTCCGCTGGGCAGCGCCCCATCAAACGTTTCCTTTGGACGTGTGATCAGAGTCCCGTTTTTGGCGCCGTACAAAAAGTAGCCGCCGGTATTGTCTCCAAACTGTGCCTCGCTCTCGTAAAGTATTTCTTCCGCACGTTTCAGTCTCCCGGCGTCTTCGTCCGCTTCATACAGACAGAGCAGCGCAGCCGTGTAACAGGCATAGTCGTCAAGAAACCCTTTTGTCGTTCTGACGCCGTTCCTGCATCCGACATACAGCTGCGCATGTTCGCTGAGGTATGATTCGATAAATAGCTGTGTTTGCTGTGCCCTAAGGAGATATTGGTTTTCGCCGGTTACACGATAGAGCACGGACAGAGCGCATATCATCAGAGAGTTCCATGCGGTCAGTATTTTATCGTCGAGGTGAAGCGCCGCGCGTGATTTTCGGTAAGTATAAAGCAGTTTCCTTTCCGCGTCAAACGTTTCGTCTATTTCCTTTCCGTTTAAAAGGTTGGGGATATTTTTACCCTCAAAGTTGCCTTTTTCTGTCATTCCGAAATGGGAAAGAAATGCATTCCCTCTTTTTTCGCCCAATACGGCAAGAATTTCCTGTTTGCGGAAGACATAGAATTTACCTTCTTCTCCCTCGCTGTCCGCATCCTGGGCAGAGTAAAACCCTCCCTGACTGTCTCCGAGTTCACGGCATACATATTCGGCAGTTTCACGTGCCGTATCCAGAAACACTTTTTTGCCTGACAGGCAGTAAGCGGCTGCATAGGAGATAATGAGCAGCGCATTATCATAGAGCATTTTCTCAAAGTGCGGTACCAGAAAATAACGGTCAGTCGAATAGCGGGAAAAGCCGTAACCGATCTGGTCGTAGATGCCGCCCCGCCGCATACGCTCTAAAGTAAACAGAGCCTGGTCTGCGGTTTTTCTGCTGTTGTTTTGCAGTGCGTACAGCATTAGAAAGATCAGGTTGTGCGGAAGAGGGAATTTTGGCGCAGGGCCGAATCCGCCGCATGCAGAGTCAAATTGATCGTTAAACTGTTCGGCGGCAAGTTCAGGAAGACGATCTAAAATAGTCTGGTTTTTTGCCTGATCGGACTGATGCAGGCAGGATATAAGATAATCGGCTGAATCCAAAAGCTTTTCGCGTTCCGTCTCCCATTTTGCCGCGACGGTCAGCAGCAGCGGAAAGAAACCCATCCTGCCATGTACAGTTTCGGGTGGGAAATAGGCGCCTGCGAAAAAAGGTTTTTGTTCCGCTGTCATAAAAATGCTCATCGGCCATCCGCCGCTGCCGGTAAATGCCTGGCAAACAGCCATATATACACTGTCAATGTCAGGCCGCTCTTCACGGTCTACTTTGATGGAGACAAAATATCTGTTCAGGACGGATGCAATTTTTTCATTTTCAAAGCACTCATGCGCCATAACATGACACCAGTGGCATGTGCTGTATCCGACGCTTAAAAAAATGGGTTTCTCTTCGCGTTTTGCTTTTGCAAATGCCTCGTCTCCCCAGGGATACCAGTCTACCGGCTGGCTGGCATGCTGTAAGAGATAAGGGCTGGTCTGATTTTTTAATCGGTTTTTCATAGTTTCCTCCATAACCGTCGCTTGAGTTTTCCGCGATATTTATGGAGGTATTTTGTGTAATTGAACGGGAAATATGCAGCGCAATCATGCGAAAACGGATGTCTGCCTTGCCATCCCAGCCGATCAGTAACACTGGTAAATCAGCCAGACATTTTCAAAATTGCAGTTTTTTAAATCTTCTTTTGTGATATAAAAGTATAGTTTGCCTGCGTCTCCGAAACTGAGATAAAAATCATTTTCTCCCTCTATTTCGTCCAGCTGCAGCAGAAGCTGCCATTTTTCAAGGGAAAATTGTTTTGCTCTGTCGATGTCCTTTTCTGGAATATGGCTCCATCCGCTGCCAACAGAATGACCCATTTCGATCAAATCACATTGTGTCGTCATGTTGTTTTGAATAATGAGGGGCCATCCTAAAAGTTGGTGGACGTCGTACTCTTCCTGTGGGAAGGCATTTTCGTACTCGTCATACTGGTCATCTGACAGGCCATATTTTAAGTCGATATCCTGCGTGTCGGGATATGAAATTTCACTTTTCAGCGTAATGCCAATTTCAGGGTTTCTGTATTCGGTTTCCAGGTCGTTTGGGAAAGGGGCGCGTTGTAAATGTTTCGTCTCTTCGAAATAAAAGACGCGGCAGCAGCCTTTGTGACTGGGGTCAAAACCCCATTCTGCCGTCGCTTCCTCGTAAAAAAAGGAGAGGAGCCCTGTGCGCGGCAGGAGAGTGTCTGTATCATATGCGGCCAGTTCGGCGCAGTTAAATTGAGCGAGGAAACTTAAAGGGCGGTTTTTGGCAGGTTCGTCCGACAATACGGGCTGCCCGAAGTAGTAAGGCCATTGAAAATCTGCGGGCACATCCGGCAGGCCGCCAAATTTTGTGGCGCCTGTTTTTTGGGCTGCGCGTCCATTGACTCGAAAGCGTATTCGGTTTTGTTTCATTTCTTCCATAATCTGACTTAATTCCATGGCAGTGTCCTCCTGTGGGTGTACGTGCAATCAAAAAATGCCCATAAAGTGACGGCGTCTCTGTCAGAGCGCCAATCACTTAGGGGCATTTTAGGGTCAATCTTATCAAAACAGCGCTATTTACGTCCCGGAGCCCATTTCATGCCCCAGCCAAACGCCTGATCCAATGCGACATGTCCGGAGTAAAACTGCACGATTTTTTCTACGCTGAAAGTTTCGTCGTTTATATTTTCCAAAAGCGCAAGTCCGCACATTTTCTCCGTTGAATTAAAGCTGTCCATTTTTACGATCAGATCTTCTGCGCCCGGATATTTGATGGTTACAGTTGCGTCTGCCTGTTGCCAGTTTGCGACTCCCTCGTAGATAAAGGTATAGACAAGAACGCGTTTGATCTGGGAAATCTGGTTGCCGTTTATTCTTAAGTTTTCCCCGTTTGCAGCGGCGCCTGTGCGGTCATCGCCGTCAAGCATCATATACGGCGCGTGGTCGTAAGAACCGAAGCTGTTGCCAAGCGCCTGTACGGCGCCCTTTCTGCCGTCTTTTAGTTCAAACAGGCATCCAAGATCCAGGTCAATACCGCTTCCGCCAAATAAACTGCTGAAAAAGCCTTTTTTAACCGGCTGTGAGTTCCAGTTTAGATTGACCAGAATTTCTCCCAAACCCGAGGCCTGTGTTTTTTTCAAACTTACTTTTTGTCCCTTTTGCAGATTAATTGCCATTGCAGATTTCCTCCTACTCTACATCTACGCCGAAGTTTGCGCACAATGCGGCCAGTCCTCCCTGATATCCGCTGCCGATCGCGTTAAATTTCCATTCGTTTCCGTTTTTATACAGTTCGCCGAATACCGCTGCCGTTTCAATGGAGAAGTCCTCTCCCAGATCATAGCGCAGCAGTTCTTCGCCGTTTACATCGTTGTAAATGCGGATAAATGCATTGCTGACCTGGCCAAAGTTCTGGCGGCGCGTTTCTGCTTCATAGATGGTAACGGTAAAGGCAACCTTTTCAATTTCGGAAGGCATTTTGGACAGGTCAATGATAATCTGTTCATCATCGCCGTCGCCAACCCCGGTAAGGTTATCGCCCTGGTGCGTAACGGCCCCCGACGGGTGGGAGAGATTTCCGTAATAGACAAAATCCTCTGATTTTGCGACTCTGCCGGAGCTCGTCAGCAGAAATGCAGCTGCGTCCAGATCGAAATCACCGCCGGTATCAAACTGATTTACATCCCAGCCCAAACCGACAACAACACGTGTCAGGCCGGGGTTATCTTTGGTAAGACTTACTTTTTGGCCTTTTTTTAAACTGATCGGCATAATTTTGTTCCTCCTGTATTTTAGTTTCGGCAGTTTTTTGCCTGCCGTATGCACGTATCTATTATACTATATCAGTTTTTATACGTAAACACTTTAATAGCCAGAAAATTTTTATGCTTGCGGCTTCTGTCGGGAATCGTTATACTAAAGAGACAGTCAGAAAAGACATGGCGGGAAAAGGGGATTAACAATATGCAAAATAAAAAAATAGTGAAAGTAACAGAGCCGGTTATCCGGCTTGCGGGAATACGCACAGTCGGTGTGATCGGCGATCCCGGATGCGAGGGGCTTGGCACATATAATATGAAAGTCTATGCCGGGGCGCTGGAGGAGAGCAGCAGAGAGGATATCACGCTGATTGTGGGCGATCTTGTTCCAACCGGAACGAACAATTATTACAGTGCGATAGCAAAGATTACAGAGTCGCTTGCAGGGAATGATGTGTATACGCTGCGCGGCAACCATGATACGGGGGCTTATTGCGAATATTTCGGACGGAAAAATTATGCGATCGTGACCGAGGATTTTGCTGTTGTCGTGCTTGACAATGCGGCGCGCACATTTGAGCAGGAGGGGCTATCGCTTCTGCGCGAGATACTCTCAATGGACGAGGTGGATCAGGTTATCGTAGCGTTTCATATTCCTGTTCCGAATCACTTTATCTTAAACTGTGTATCGGAAGAAGAATTTTTAAGGTTAAAAGAAGTATATGCTCCATGGAAAGAGAAAGTCAGATATCTGCTCTGCGGCCATGTACATTCGCGTTTTGTTGATGAAGTGGATGGTATCACACTGATCTGCACCGGAGGGGGAGGCGCTATGATTGAGGATGTTTCCAAAGAGATTCGCGCCTGTGATGTGGAGCACCATATTGTGCGGTTTTATGTGGAAAACAGGAAGTTAAAATATCAGATTAAAGATCTTGCGGAGGAGTGTTACGGTCGTGAACGAAATGACGCTGTCCTGGAACAGAAACTAAAAGAGGCGGTGTCCGGGGAGCTTACGGCGCATTTTCAGTATATGATGTTTGCAGATCGTGCAGAACGCAGAGGCCTGGAGCGGGTATCGAATCTTTTTCGTGCCCTTGCAGCATCGGAATATTATCATGCGAGAAATTTTTATTCGATTGTGGACTGTCCGGATCCTTTTCTGAAATCAGTACAGACGTTTATTCCGGGGGAGCGGTTTGAACACGAATATCTCTACAAAATGTTGAAAGAATATGCTGCTGCAAATGAATATCCTCTCGCTGCGCAGGCATATGCGGCCGCGGCAGGAGCGGAAAAAGAACATGAGAAACTATTAAAACAGGCCGCAGACCCGGAAGCGTTTGAGAAAGAGACGCTTTATGTCTGTCCGATCTGCGGGCATATTATGACAGAGGAAGAGAAAAAAGAACGCTGTCCGGTCTGCGGCGGGCCGGATCGCCAGTTTGAGAAATTTAGCGTTAACAGATAGAGCGGCCGCAGCATGCGGATTGTCCTAAAATAGCAGCGTCCGTTCTTTTGCCGTGTCCGCCCAGAAAATATTGATTCTGTCAGAGTCGCTGCTTCGGTCTTTGAGAACGGGGAACAGGAATCCATACTGCGGGCTGTCCGGCTCATAATCTTTGTTTACCGGGCAGACCGCACAGATCAGAAAGCGATATACCTCCTCTGATTCCCAAAGACTTTCTCCATCGCTGGATTTCAGCGGTATGTCATAGCTGCCGTAAAACAGGTAGATCCCATAGTCGCTGTCCGATTTGTATTGTTCGGCAAACAGTTCATAAAAGATGTCAAGCATGGCGTCATTTTTTAGTTCGCTCTCTTTGATAGCCGAGAGCATCTGCCAGATACTTCCGGGTTTTTGATCTTCTGTTTTGAAAAAATGTTCTTTTAAATTTATGTTTGTTTCCGAAAACGGAATGGCTTTTGCAATTTCGAGATAGCGCTGCCGGTCTTTGTCAGAAAGTTTCAGAAAATGTCGGTTAAAAGTTCCGTCCAGGAAGCCGTCTCGGTCCAGATATGCTCCGGCGATTCGGCTAAAACAATTTCGTTTTAGAGTCATGCGTCTTGTCAGTTCCAGCATATCGTCGCGGTTGATTTTATTCATAGAAATAACCATGCCTTTCTCACAGCCTGCGATATTTGGGCCGCAGGCACAATATTCGCAGGACAAATACATTTGTCTGTGAAAAATTTATTTTTCACAGATGCTTTATTCGTCAGTCAGTCATCGTCTGATAAAGCCATTCTCCGAAACTGCTGAGGTCATCGGCAGTAAATCCGTTTGTTTTTTTACAGCTGCTTTTAAGTAGTGCGGAAGTTTCCTCTTTGTTTGACAGGTTCCACGCAATGTAGCTTATCCCATATTGGTCCAGAAGAGAGATCCATGTGTCGGCCTGCGGTATATCAATGGAGCCGTTTCCGCTTGCGTCACAGATACCATATTCTGTAACAATGACAGGGAGATTTGCATTTATTGCAGATTCCAGTTTACTTCGCATGTCGTCTTTGTGTGATGCCGCATAAAAGTGAAAGGCATACATGAGGTTATCGTAACCGGTGATCGGGTCTTTTGCCGCATCGTCAACATTTTGCGACCAGTTCGGCGTGCCGACAATGATAACGGCGCCGGGGCTGTTTGTACGAATGACAGGGATGACTTCATTGGCATAGCTTTTAATTTCGTCCCAGCTGGTCCCGCTGTTTGGCTCGTTGCAGATTTCGTAGATCACATGGTCGGAAGCGGCAAATTCTTTCGACATATCTCCGAAAAACGTTTTGGCTTCGTTAAGAGATTGATTGGGGTTGGAATCCGAGAGGATATGCCAGTCGATCACGACATACATGTCCTGCGACTGCGCAAAGGAGACGCCGTCGCGTATCAGTTTTTTTAGAGATTCCTTGTCCCCGCCGTTACAGTATCCGCCGTATTCGGCAGTGTACAGGGCGAGACGTATTACATTCATTCCCCATTCGCTGTGAAGCTGTGCAAAACATGCTTCGTTTACATATTCGGGGAACCATGCCAGTCCGTGTGTACTGATGCCCCGAAGCTGCACCGGGCGGCCGTCTTCTCCGCAGAGTTTTGCATTTTCTACATGCAGGCGTCCGGATATAGAGGGAGCGGCAGGCTGCGCAGCGGATGCGTCAGCGTCGGACTGCTCCAAAGGCTTTTGATCGCCGGTCGTTGATGAGTCGAAAGAGCCGTCCTGTGTTTTAGTTTCGGTATCGGATTGCACTGTATCGGAAGCGGCGGAAACGGATGGATTCGCAGCAGGGGCAGAGCCGTTTGCCTGATCTTCGGCAGGCTGTTCTGATGGAATTAAGTCCGTGTCTTCAGACGGCGCGGTCTGCGCGCTCCGGCAGCTGCAGAGTGATACCGCTGTAAACAGCAGCAGAATGGTGAAAAATATTTTATTGCGCAGACGCATCGTGTATGTTCCCCCAGATTGTGTGATAATCTCTTTGTTTCCTGTTTTATTTAGGAAATGTTCTCAGTTGAGGGTATCATAATACAAAGACAATTGCAAGTGCTTTGCGAACATTGGTTCTGATTTTTATGGCTTGCAATTCTAATGTCTGACCGATATAATGGAAAAAAAGGAGGCGCCTATGGAGATATCAAAACAGACCAAAAAACATCTGATCCAGATACTGGTGATCGGAATTTTACTGTATTGCGGATTGGAGCATTTTGATGTAATTTTAAACTTTATTAATTTCCTGATCGCATTGCTCATGCCGTTTCTGATCGGCGGATCAATTGCCTTTATACTCAATGTTCCAATGAAAAGAATCGAAAAGTTCCTGTTTCCGAAAAATAAGAAACTGGAAAAACTAAAAAGACCGGTAGCATACATTTTGACGCTTCTTGCAGTAATCGGCATCTTTGTACTTTCTCTCGTTGTGGTAATTCCGGAACTTGGGAATACGGCGGCTACACTTGTGGCCCAGATTCCGAAAGCGTTTTCGTCGGCACAATACTGGGTTGAGGATCTGGCGGAACAGTGGCCTGCGCTGCAGCCGGCGATTGAGGACCTGAATATCAACTGGTCGGCGGTCTCATCGTCGATCGTCGCTTTTGTCCAGACTGCCGCATCAGGGCTTTTAGATTCCGGCGTAGGATTTTTTTCCGGCGTGATCAGCGGTGTCACGATGTTTGTGATCAGTTTTACATTTTCTGTCTATGTTATTTTTCAGAAAGAGAAGCTGGCGTCCCAGGCGAAGCAGGTAATGTATGCGATACTCCCGGAAAAAGCGACAGAAAAAATAATTTCCGTAGCGTCGCTGTCCAACCAGATTTTTTCGAGTTTTCTCTCCGGACAATGTTTAGAGGCAGTGATTCTTGGAACCATGTTTGTGGTTACAATGAGTATATTCGGGCTTCCCTATGCAATGTTAAATGGAATTGTGATCGCAATCACGGCGCTTGTGCCTGTTGTTGGAGCATTTATCGGCTGTGCAGTCGGAATCTTTTTGATCGTAATGGTAGATCCGATGCAGGCAGTTTGGTTTATTATTCTGTTTTTTGTGCTGCAGCAGATTGAAGAAAACTTAATTTATCCGCATGTTGTCGGCAATTCAGTTGGACTGCCCTCCATCTGGGTGCTGGCGGCAGTGACAGTCGGCGGCAATCTGTTTGGATTTATCGGAATCCTGCTGTTTATTCCGCTGTGTTCTGTGCTCTATACGCTGTTTCGGGAGTTTATCAAAAAGCGGCTTTTTGCAAGAAAGGTTTCGGAGAGTAAATGGAAAGTGTAGCGGGTATATGGGCTGTGATCTCATATGGCATGGGTAAGGTAGCGGGACTGCGGCAAAGAGAAATTATGCTGCAGAAGCAGTCCGCTGCAGGCAAAGAGAAATTATGCTGCAGAAGCAGTCCGCTGCAGGCAAAGAATCCGGCTCTGCCGGATTCTTTGTGATAGGATAGAGATTTTTTTCTGAAGTGCAAAAGTTTATGGAAGCGTGCCTGCCCGTTTGATTACAGATAAATATCGACAGGTACGTATGCGGTTCGTTGAGAAGCGTCGGTTGTTTCCTGTCCTTTCACGGCAGCAGTCTGTGTATCGTCGTTTTTTTCGGCAGTGTCAGCTGCCTCGCCGGATTTGTTTTCTGCTTCTTTTCTTTCGTCTTCTTTTTCTGTATGATTTGTTTTTGTTTCCTTTTCAGCAGAAGCTGCTGTCAGCTCTTTGTTTGCGTCAGCGAGAGCGGAGATTTGTGACCTGCCTGCCGCCTGTGCGCGTTCATTCAGGGAGGCGAGTTCCGCTTCTTTTTTGGAGGTGTCGGCCCCTCTGCTTGCATCCGTTTTGATCTCTGATTTCAGTACGGCGCCTTTTCTCTCAAGCTGCGCTGCAGTATTGCCTGATACATCCGCCTGCTTTATCGTAGAGTCCGCGGCGAGAACGGCCTGCATATCTGACCGGGACATGGACAGCCCCGTATTTTTGTCGGAAGCATTTGCCGTTTTGGGGGAATTGTACGCTGATTTGTCTGCGGAAGACGTCTGCTCCTGCAGTTTTTTGCGCTGCTCGATCTGGTGTTGGCGCAGCTGCTGTGTCAGGCTTGTGATTTCCTGTTGGATTTCCTGCCTTTTTTTCATTTTTTCTTCCGGCGTCAGTTCGCTGCTGGAAGAGAGCTCCTGCAGTTTTTTCTGTGCGTTTGCGATCTGGTTTTCAATATTTTTGCTGACGGAATCATTCTGTCCGCAAAGCCCGCCGTTGCCTGCAGGCATAGCGGCGCCCATTCCGCCTATGCTGCCAATTGACATCATCATGTTGTTCTCCTTTCTGAATGTTCCTGTTTTCTGTTCTACGAAGCATGTTTCGGCAGACTGTCAGAAAGTATCAACCAATATGATGTGAAATGGACTTTTTCTGCTGTAAATGTTTTCAGGGAAGCAGGCTGCCCTTTTTGATGTTATTTTGGATTATCTCATCAATTACTTGAAATAATTGTTCGGAACCTGCCTTTGTTTTTCGCTGACGTTCATAGACCTGGCCGGATGTTACCCGATGCTCCCGCCAGTCGCTGCCGTTGTTGCTGTTGTTCAGCAAAAGAGGCTGCAGGTTATCCATTGCGTGTGCAAATTTTGACTCGGGAGTCCGGTAGGCTTCAAATTCGTCAAACAGTTCGATCAGTTCCTGTTTCTGATCATCGGGCAGCAGAGAATATATTTTTTCTTTTGCGGCGTCTTCTCTGGCTTTCTGTGTCTTTTTGTTT
Organism: uncultured Roseburia sp.; assembly: GCA_947088345.1. Taxonomy (GTDB): domain Bacteria; phylum Bacillota; class Clostridia; order Lachnospirales; family Lachnospiraceae; genus Roseburia. Next base: position 40,546 of record CAMUGE010000010.1, on the reverse strand, counting down.
TGTTCATCATAGGCGTATGTGTCTCCGGCCTCGATTTCTACAATATCGTGGATCAGGCACATCAGCATGACTTTTGCAATGTCAACTTTTTCGTTGGAATATTCCCGCAGCAGATAAGCCATGACAGCCATATGCCATGCGTGTTCTGCGTCGTTTTCATTTCTTCCGTGGCCCGACAGGTGGGTTTGGCGGAATATATTTTTCTCTTTGTCTATTTCCAGAGCAAAGTCTAACTGTTTTTTTAAGCGCTCGTCCATTTGAATGATTTCCTCCTGTGATTTTGATCAGACGTGTCTTCCTGCTATTTTTGATATGAATTATATCATGATTCTTCATAACCGGCAATCAGCGATTTTTGAACTATATTTACGGACTGCCGGCGCTTTTTGCTCCCGAAAAGGCATCAAAATCCGCCCGGTATTCTGCGGAAAATAACTTCTTTTCGGTGTTCTGCGGGTTCCGCAGTCATGCGCGTTTTTGCAGGCACGATGTTCATGACCTTATGACCCTGCTATCATAATGGAGAAATAAACAACGTGCCGGATATGGAGGGTAACAGTGGAAAAACAAAAAATGTACGGATACATCAGGGTATCTACAAGGGAACAAAATGAGGACAGACAGCGTATTGCATTATTGCAGATGGGAGTGCCGTCGCAGCAAATTTATATGGACAAGCAGTCCGGAAAAGATTTTGACAGGCCGCAGTACAAAAAAATGCTAAAACAGCTGGACGGAAATTCAGTGTTGGTTGTCAAGTCGATTGACCGCCTGGGGCGCAATTATACGGATCTGAATGAACAGTGGAGAATAATTACAAAAGAAAAGGGCGCCGATCTGATAGTGATTGATATGCCGATTCTGGATACAAGGAAAGAGAAGAATCTGCTCGGAACGCTTATCAGCGATATCGTGCTTGCGCTGTTAAGCTATGTGGCGGAAAATGAGCGTATGAATATCAGACAGAGGCAGGCGGAAGGCATAGCGGCGGCGAAAGCCAGAGGCGTACACTTTGGACGGCCGACAGCCGGGATGCCGGATAATTTTTCGGAGGTTCGGAAAAGCTGGCAGGACAAAGAAATCTCGCTCAGACAGGCGGCGAAAGCCTGCGGGATGCCAAAGAGCACTTTTTTTGATAAGGCGAGGGCGTGGGAACAGGAGTGAAACGGTCTTATTTTAAGAAATTAAAGTATTCAATTTATTAAAATAGTGTTATAATGAAGTGGAATATTTTGTTAAAATGGCATGGAGGCCTCTCAAATGAAACGCATCTCACTGGAACAGCTGCTGAAAGAAAGTAAAAAAGAAGCCTATGCCGACCAATACCGTTATATTCTTAGTCGGATTGAAAAGAATGAATTAAAGCCGGTAAAGACTTCTTTGCTCAACGGCAAAACGCCGGCGCTTCACACCAGTTACTGGATAAATGAGCAGCAGCCCGATTACAGCCGTCAGGAGCAGGAACTTAAATTTGCCATGGTTCCGGCGATCTGTACCGATTATTACCTGAATCATCCTAAGGTGTATCTGCAGGAAGAAAGATGGGTAAAGCTTTTAAATCAGTATTTTCTGGATACGCAGGACGACGTTTTGGAGTACGCATCCATAAACGAGCGGAGTTTTCAGATATTCGGGCGGGAGAAGTTTCTGCAGCGGGAGCAGGGCAGAAAAATTCTCTCTCATTGCGGCGTTTCGTTGGAGCAGCTTCATGTCTACCATACGACCGAGCCGCTTGCCTATTATTCCGCCGATAAGGGGACGCCGCAGACGGTTCTGATATTAGAAAATAAAGATACTTTTTACAGTATGCGAAAAAGCTTAATTGACGGGACAAAGCACATATTCGGCGAAAAAATCGCGTCTTTAATTTATGGGGCCGGAAAAGGGATCTATCGATCCTTTGAGGATTTTAGCTTTAGCGTTGAGCCGCATATCAATGCTGCGGAGAACCGGATTTTGTATTTTGGCGATCTGGACTATGAGGGGATCGGGATCTATGAGCATCTGGCGGCATCGTTTGGCGGGACGCATGAAATAGCGCCGTTTGTGCAGGCTTACCGCAATATGACGAGGAAAGCAGGGCGGCGTGGGTATGCAGAGCTGCCGGATACAAGCGATTGTCAGAATCGCAGTCTTTCCGGTCATTTTTTTTCCTATTTCACAAAGGAAGATCAGGCGGAAATGCAAAAGATCCTTACGATGGGTAAATATGTGCCGCAGGAGATTTTAACATATACAGATTTTATGGGAGACGACAATGCAGTATGATTTTCTAAACCAGTTTCCGAAGCGAATGAAGCATGTCGGGCGCTATGCGCTGTTGATTTCAAACAGCAGTCAAAAAGCGATCTGGAAACAGTACGGTTTTCTGAAAGCGGATGAGCAGATGAATGTTATTTTTACACTGCTGCTCTACCTGATGGAGCAGTCGCTGAAAGAAGAAAACTGCACGATCGACGATATCGGCGCTTATCTTGATAATCTGAATATGCGCTATTTCGAAAAAAATATGAGTTTTGAGGACTGTCGCGCGCTGGGCGATTTTTTAATCAATGTTGTGCTCTCGAACGAAGGAAAGGCGATGTATTTTGACGGGTTTGACTTTGAACAGCGCGCATACCAGATTATGCATGTCAGCTATGTGGCAAACAGGATCGTGTACGTGGATTCCGAACTGCGGCGCACCTCCTATTATCTGACCGAAGACGGCTACAATTTGCTGTTATCCACGTTAGAAATTGAAAACAACATGAAGCTTACCATACATGAAATGATTTTTAAAATGCATTTGGAAAAGCAAAGTTATGATAAAGCTGTAGACGATATTAAAAATGTTTTTAACCTGATGCGCATCCAGCTCCAGAAAACGCAGGAAGCGATGAGCCGCATCCGCAGGAACGCGTTAAGCTATTCGGTCGCGGAATATGAATCGGTACTGGTCGAAAATCTGGATACGATCGGAGATACAAAACAGAAATTTCAAAATTACAGAGAACTTGTCATGACAAGGCAAAGAGAGCTTGAGGAGATTGATTTTTCAGTGCGCAGACTCGATCAGAAAGAAGAGGAGACACTCAAAAATCTGACTATCATAGAAAATTATTTAAACAGAACGATTGACGAGCATCAAAAGATTCTAAACAGCCATTTTGATTTAAAGTCATTATACACAAAAGAACTGGAGCAGCTTTCGCAGATGTCTTTCATCCGAAGATTTTCGCTGCGCAACGAATTATATGAAAAAATACTGGAGCGCCCGGACGCGCTTGGAAGCCTCGATATTTTTTTGCGGCCGCTGTTTACCAATACGCCGGAGAAAATTTTAAATCTGAATAAATGCCTGGAACTGCAAAAGCCAATCCGCAGAAAAGCGGAGGAGGAAGAGGAGGAGCAGATGGAGTTCGGCGACGAGGCCTGGATGGCCAGGGAGGAACGGCGTCAGGCAGAGAAACTGGCCAAATACGAATCCAGTCTGCGATTTCTGCTTGGTATGGCAGCGTCTGCAGAAAACAACGAGATTTCGCTGGAGGAGATACGGGAGCAGATCGGGGCGGATGAGACGGAGGCGTTGATTCCCAATGTCCAGATTTTTAAAGAAATCATGGTTGAACTTATTAAGGGAAAAGAAATTGATATTCAGACCTTAAAAGAAGAACGCAAAAATTATATCAGCGAATTGTCCGGCGCGTTCCATTTAAACGAAATGCTGCTGTTCATTTCGGAGGAAATGCGGCCGGAAATTTTTGCAGTTGAAGTTTATCGGATGGAAGACGGCAAGACAATCGTATTTGATCAGGTGGAGGACGAGACAGGCGCAAAAAAGAGTATCCGTTGCTCCAACGTATTGATTCGCGTAAAGCAGAAAGGGGCGGAAAATGGCATATGAAATAGAAGAAATCCGCACAGGGCAGGAAATTTTTTACTATCTTCTGGAACATCATGAGCTTGCGGAGGAGGTTTCGGAACGTCTTTACCGCTCCTATGCGGAGAATGAGCGTATACAGAATCTGGTTAAATCTCAGGGCGAACTATCGGGATGTGCGATTGAGCGTTACGGGAATGTCATCTACCTGATTCCGGAGGAGGACAATACATTTCTTGGTTTTTCCAAAGCGCAGCTAAAACAGCTTTTATGCAAGTCAAACGGGGTAGATCGGGATTATTACCTGTCACAGTTTGTAATATTAACCATTCTGGTGGAATTTTTTGACGGACAGGGAGCAACCAGCAGGATACGGGATTATATGCGTGTGGGAGAGCTGCAAAACTGTATTTCTGCCCGGTTAAAGGAGGGGACAAAACGATTCGGAGAGGAGGAAGAGGAATCGGCTGGGATTGCATGGGCCGATATGGCGCAGGCGTATGAGGCGCTTCGGTCGGACGAAAAGGGATCGCGTGCGAAGACAACGAAAGAAGGATTTTTGCATCATATTTTAAATTTTCTGCAAAAGCAGGGACTGATCGAATATGTCGAGGAAGACGAAATGATAAAAACAACAAAGAAGCTGGACAATTTTATGGACTGGAACCTGTTAAACCAGAATCATTTTCTGCGTGTCAAACGTGTGCTGAATGCAGCCGGGGAGGGAGGGGAGAATGAGTAAAATCAATGCGATTCGCCTGATTAATCTAAATTATAATAACAACGCAATACGCATCAGCGACGAGACGTTTTCACTTGGAGGGGAGAGCACGCTTTTCTCACTGCGCAACGGAGGCGGCAAATCAGTTCTGGCACAGATGATCATGGCGCCGTTTGTGCACAAACATTACCGGAATGCAAAAGATCGTCCGTTCGCCAGTTACTTTACATCCGCAAAGCCTACATTTATTCTTGTGGAGTGGAAACTTGACCAGGGGGCGGGTTATGTGCTGACCGGTATGATGGTGCGCAAAAGTCAGGAGATTTCAGAGGAGCGCGCCGATGATCTTGAGGTGGTGCAGTTTATCGCGGAGTATAAAGGACATTGCGAACAGGATATCCATCGTCTTCCGGTCGTGGAGAAGACGAAAAAAAATGTGACGCTTAAAGGGTTCCATGCCTGTAAACAGCTGTTTGAGACATATAAGCGGGAACGGAGCATTCCGTTCTTTTCTTATGATATGAGCTCTCCGGCGCAGTCCAGACAGTATTTTGAAAAGCTGGCCGAATATCAGATTCATTACAAAGAGTGGGAGACGATTATTAAAAAGGTTAATTTAAGAGAGTCCGGGCTCTCTGATTTGTTTGCCGACTGCAGAGACGAGAGGGGACTGCTTGAAAAATGGTTTTTGGATACGGTAGAAAATAAGCTGAACCGCGACAGAAACCGTATGCGCGAATTTCAGAATATCTCGGAGAAATATATCGGGCAGTATAAAGACAACCAGTCAAAAATTGAGCGCAGAGACAGGATTCGTGCATTTGAGCAGGAAGCAGAGCGGATACAGTCCGGCGCCATAGCGTATCGCGACGCCGCGGGTCAGGCGGCGCGCCAGGAATCGCGTATTGCAGACTTTCTGTCAAAGCTTCACCGCGCCTGTGAACAGGAGAAGCAAAATGCCGCTTTGGCGGATGAAAGGGTCGTAAGGCTGACAGAACAGTTAAAGTATCTGGAATATGAAAAGATTTCTAAAGAAATTCACCGGATTGCGGATGAGGAGCGTTTTTGCGGCAGCAACCTGGATATGTTAAAGATTGAGCGCGATGATTTGAATTATGGCAGGGAGAAGATTGCACAGACGCTGCATCGCCTGATCTGTGCGAAACAGCGCGAAGAGGCGGTCGAGTGTGAAGAGGACGCAAAGCTTGAGCAGGAACGCTTTCTGCTGTGCAAAAAAAAGGAAGAAGACCTTGAGCCGGAGCGCAATCGGCTCGGCGCGCAGTTAAAACAATATTATACTGCGCTTCTCGCCGCGAAAGAGCGGGAACGTAAGGACTGCGTCAAATTGATTGACAACATGGAGCTAAGACAGTCTGAGGAGGAAATAAAGCTGGAGGAGCTGCGCGAACAGGATAAAAAATATTCGGAACGCGCCGGCGCGCTTGGCGCGAAAGTCAGGCAGTTTGACGATATGGAGGGGAAATTTAACAGGACATACAGCGAAAGTTTCTGCCGCAATATTCTTGGTGAATATGAACCCGGAGAACTGCAGATCCGACAGTCGGAATACGAAAAAGAAAAAAGCAGCACAGAGCATGAGAAAGCTGATCTTAAGAAAGAAATAGAACAGTATAAGGCCCAGGCAAAAAGTCTGCAGCGCAAAACGGAAGATGAGATGGCGGATCAGATACGCCTGGAGTCAAAGCAGAGAGAAAACGCGGCGCAGATTGCTTCGTTTGAAGCGGAATTAGCCGAGCGCCGCGTGATTTTACATTATTATAATATCAAAGAGGAGGATTTGTTTGATACCGAAAAGATATTGTCCCAGGCAGAGCAAAAGTTGGCAGAGACAGAACGAATGCGGCGCGGACTGGAAAAAGAATGGGACGAGGCGGACAAGTCGTACAGACGGCTGGCACAGGGCCGGGTGCTTGAACTTTCGGACGAGTTTTTAAATCTTCTCTCGGAGGCCGGCATTCAGTTTGTATACGGAATGGAGTGGCTTGGGAAAAATCGTTATACGGCGGAAAAGAACAGGGAACTTGTCGCAAGGCATCCGTTTCTGCCGTACTCGCTGATCTTATCACGCCGGGAGCTAAAGAGGCTTTCCTCGTTGGACGAGCGTATTTATACGTCGTCGCCGGTGCCGATAATCGTGCGTGAAGAACTGGAGGGGAGTGGGCGCCAGCAGAAAGAGGGCGCGGTGCGTTCATTTTCCGGTTTTAGTTTTTATGTCTGGTTTAACGATAATCTGCTGGACGAGGAGAAGCTAAAGAATATGCTCGACGAAAAAGCGGATCGGATCAGAAAACTTGATGCGGCCATTTTGCGCAGGAAGCAGGAATACGCAGAGTATATTGAGAAACGCGAGAAGATCAGAAATCAGAAAGTCTCAGGGCGAGATTATGAAGCCGCGAAAGAAGCGCGGGAGAACTTAAATCAAAGATTTATGGCGTCGGAGCAGGGGCTTCTTAGAATGCGCGAGGAACTGGAGACGCTCGAAAATTCCCGCATCCGGAAAGAACAGGTTTTTGCCAAAAAGGAGCAGGAGCTTTCTTATCAGAACAGGCGTATTTCTGATTTCTCGGAGTTTATGGACGGATATGAAGTTTATCAGGAAAACAGACGGCTGTTGGAAAAAAATAAAAAGGAGAAAGAGCGCGTCTTAAATCTTCAGAAGCTAACCTTTGAAAAAATACAGAAACTTCGGCAGGAACTTGTGACGGCGCAAAACATGCGGTCCCTGTTGGAGCGGGCTGTGGAAGACTGTGAGAAAAAGCAGATGCGTTTTTTGCAGTATGCGGCGGATGCAGATGTAATTTCGGGGAAGAAAAATGAGTATTCCGGCAGCGGGAGCGAGGCGGCGCAGGCAGAAAACGAGAGAAATAGCGGGGGTGTGCTTACCGGTTTTGGCGTGCAGGAAGCAGAAGCACGATATGATGCCATTACAGGCGGAATCGGCGCGGAACAAAAAGAACTGGAGCTGCGTGTATTTGCCGCGCAAAAACGTCTGGCAAAGGCACAGGAGGAATACAACAGACTGCTGGATAAGTACGGACTGTCCGGGGGAGAGACAGACGGCGTTCGCTACAGCCGGAAAGAGGAAGCGCATCAGGAAGTTCTGCTGGAAGATCAGGATCGAAAGATTGCGCAGAAAGAGAGAATGATTCATGAGCAGGAGATACAGTGCGCGCTTTTAAAGCAGCAGCGGGAAGCGAAATACGCACAGATGCGTGAGCGCTGCGAACAGGAAGAGCCGGTGAAAAAAGCTGAAATTCAGACGATAGATTACGCAGATGCCATGAAAAAGATTGAGTATGAGAGAAACGAGGCGAAAGAAGAGCAAAAACAGATTTTAACGAAGATACAGGGAATGGAGACAAACCTGACTGCGCTTGCGGAATACGAGGATTTTATCTGCAGAGAACAGATCGAATGGGAATTTGATGTTTCCGTATTGACAGGCGCGCAGCTGACGAAACAAAAGGGGATTTTGATCCGGGATTATCATTTTTATCTGGAGCAAAAGCGGCAGATGCGATCGGGTCTGGAGCGCGTGCTAAATGAGATTGTGCGCGCAGAGGAATTTTCAGAAAATTTTTACCGAAAGCCGATAGAGGCGATGCTTTTGTTAACCGACGATGCGGAGCTTGTTTTGCGCCAGCTAAACGTAACGCTTATCTCTTACCGCAGTTTAATGGAAAAACTGCTCGTCGATATTTCACTTGTGGAAAAAGAGAAAGAGAAGATTGTTGAGTTAATCGGCGATTACCTGAAAGAAGTACACGAAAATTTAAACAGGATCGACCGCAATTCCACCATTACCATCCGGGAACGGCCGGTAAAAATGCTAAAACTTGAACTGCCGGACTGGGAAGAGAACGAACCGTTTTACCGGCAGCGTCTGTTTGACGAACTGGATGATATTACGGCAAGGGGAATTGCGATGCTGGAGGAGAATCAGCCGGTGCTTGAATATCTCGGGACAAAGCTTACAACAAAAAGCCTCTATGACGCAGTCGTCGGGATTGGAAACGTGCGAATCCGCCTGTATAAGATTGAGGAAGCGAGGGAGTATCCCATTACCTGGGCGGATGTGGCGCGCAATTCGGGCGGCGAGGGGTTCCTCTCAGCGTTTGTTATTCTCTCGGCACTGCTCTATTATATAAGAAAAGACGAGACGGATATTTTTGCAGACCGAAACGAAGGAAAAGTTCTGCTGATGGACAATCCGTTTGCACAGACAAATGCTGCGCACCTGTTGAAGCCGCTGATGGATATGGCAAAAAAGACCAACACACAGCTGATCTGCTTATCTGGTCTTGGCGGCGATTCCATCTACAACCGGTTTGACAATATCTATGTGCTCACGCTGATTGCCGCAAATTTAAGAAATGATATGCAGTATCTGAAAGCGGAGCATATGCGCGGTTCGCAGGAGGAGACAGTGCTTGCGGCGCAGATCGAGGTAATGGAGCAGCAGGAGCTTGTTTTCTGAGCAGCGCCGCAGAGGAAAGCAGCGTTAGGGGAGCTTGAGGTATTCGAAAAATTGTGCTAAAATGGGGGAGATGCAAAGATGAAGCATTTACGAAAGCTGGCCGGTATTTCTGTCTTACTGATACTTGTTTTTATGGTGATTGCGCTGATTCAATTTCAGGCGGAAGGGGACATTTCTCTGCTGCCGGATCAGTTTGAGTATTATTATAACGAGAATTGGACGGTCGTTTCACTGGACGGCACACAAGCCGCAGGCAGCGGCCGGGAAGATACAGCGGATCTAAGCGGGCGGATTTATGCTGCATTGGAGAGCGGAGCGGGAAGAATTTCGGAACTGCCGTATACGCAGACAGAGGATGCCGGCAGGGTGACTGCTTTTATCAATACGCTGCCGGAAGAGTATGCGGGGCTGACTATGAGTTTTGCTACCTGCAATGCGCAGGTGACAGTGATTTTGGACGGGGAGGAAATTTATCAATACAAGCCGGACGAGGAATCGCTGCGCACTTTAGAAAGTTATGATAACTTTATTGATGTGCCGAATGTATTTGAAAACGGGGAAATGAGTATTTTGCTGACTCCTATAAAGCAAAATGCGGCTGTGTCAATCGGGGATATCAAAATAGAGACGCGGGATATGGTAGTGATCGGGGTGGTCGGGAACAATATTGCCGATATCGGATGCTGTCTGCTGATTCTTCTGACGGCAATTATTATGTTTGTACTTGCTCTGATACGAGCTTATACAGGCCAGCCGGCACGCGGCGAAGTGTTTTTGGGACTTACCGGCGTTACGGCCGGAATATATTGTTTTATCGGAACGGATACATTAAATATCTTTTACAATGTGCAGGAAGCATATGAGATGCAGGAATATCTTGTGCTTCTGCTGCCGCTTTTTCTGACGCTTTATTTTGAAAAAAATTTTCATACCATTTACCCGCGCCGTTTTACCGTGCTGCTGTGGGTTGTAATACTTAACGGCGTTTTTCAGATAGCGCTGCACCAGATTGGCGTGCGTGATCTGGAAGATATGTTAAATATATCTGCAGCCGCAGTCGGCGCGGTCTGTGTGGCCGCACTGATAAGCCTGGTACAGTATGATTATACAAACAGGGGGTATCGAACGCTGCTGGCTGTCTTATCTATGCTGGTACTGCTTGCGGGCGGGATTGCAAATGTGATTTTGAATACGGCTTTTTCTACTGTGCGCGGCAATACGGCAGGGCAGTACAGCATGGTTGTGTTTTCCGTTATGATGGCGTTTATGCATACGCTTCAGATTTCAAAGGAGTACCGTGCAAGCGCGGAGAAAAATGCGGATCTTCTTGCCGAGAAAGTTAAGGCGGCCGAACAGCAGAATATACAGCTGGCACAGGCGAAACAGGACGCGGAAGCTGCCAGGCAGGAGGCTCTGGCGGCTAACGAGGCGAAAGGGAGATTTCTGGCGCATATGTCGCATGAGATCCGCACGCCGATCAATGCCGTGCTCGGCATGGACGAGATGATTCTTCGGGAATCAAAGGAACAGAATATCAAAGAATATGCGATGGACATCTATATGGCGGGCCAGACACTGTTGTCACTGATTAACGATATTCTTGATTTTTCCAAGATCGAGTCCGGTAAAATGGAGATTGTACCGGTGGATTATGATATCAGCAGCCTGATTCATGATCTGGTGAATATGGCGTCCCAGAGAGCAAAAGAGAAAGAACTCTGTCTGAAAGTGGAAGTGGATCAGCAGATTCCGTCGCGCCTGTTTGGAGATGATGTGAGAATCCGGCAGGTTTTGACAAATATTCTGACTAACGCAGTAAAATATACGCATGAGGGGACGGTCTGGCTGCGTGTGAAGTGCAGAAAAAACAATGAGAATGCGCTGCTTTATTTTGAGGTCGAGGATACGGGGATTGGTATCCGGGAAGAGGATCTGCCGAAACTTTCCGCAGAGTTTGAGCGTATTGAGGAGGATCGAAACCGAAACATTGAAGGAACCGGGCTTGGCATGAGCATCACGATTCAGCTGCTTGCGCTGCTTGGCAGCAAGCTTAAGGCAGAGAGCGTATACGGCAAAGGGTCCAGGTTTTATTTTGAGCTGGAACAACGGATTACTGACGATACACCGATCGGGGATTTCGAGTCCAGGGTACAGCAGATTGCAGAAAATTATAACTACAGTTCAAAATTTTGCGCTCCGGATGCAAAGATTCTGGTTGTGGACGATAATGCGGTCAACCGTAAGGTATTGCGCAATCTGCTTCGGGAAACGCAGATTCAGGTGACGGATGCGCAGGGGGGAGCGGAATGTCTGGATTTTGTGCAAAAGGAACATTTTGATCTGATTTTACTGGATCATATGATGCCGGAGATGGACGGGGTGGAGACGCTGCATCATATCAGGGATTTTTCTGATTTCCCCTGTAAAGATACGCCGGTTGTGGTGCTCACTGCCAATGCGGTTTCCGGAGCGAAAGAGAAATATCTGGAGGAAGGGTTTGACGATTTTTTGTCCAAACCCATTATGCCGGAAAAGCTGGAATCAATGATCAAAAAGATGCTGCCGGAGGAGCTTTTGCTGGAAGCAGACAAGACAGAGGCTCCGCAGAGCGCGTCTTTAGCGCGGGAGACGGCGCAGAGTGCAGACGATTTTCTGGAGGGACTTCCGCAGGTGGACGGGATGGACTGGCAGTATGCATGGATGCACCTGCCGGACCCCGAATTGCTGGAATTTACAGTCAAAGCGTTTTACGATCAGATCGGTTCCGCAGCCGAACGGCTGAACCAGTCCTACATACAGATCAATGAACCGGGACAGCTTGAACAGTACCGTATCCAGGTACATGCGATGAAGAGCCTGGCGGCGACGGTGGGGATTGCGCCGCTGTCCGGTGTTGCAAAAATATTGGAATATGCGGCGCGCGACGCAAAATTCGAAGTGATTTTGTCCATGACAATACCGTTTTTGGAGGAATGGCGCAGTTATGAACAGAAATTAAAGGGTGTGTTTGGAATCGGAGCCGCCGGAAAAAAAGTAACGGATTATTCTCTGATACAGGCACTTGTCGAAATGCTGCGCCTTAGTATGCAGGAGATGGATATAGACAGAGCGGACCAGCTGGCCGGTCAGCTGAAAGAATATGATTATCCGGACGAGATGGAACCGTATATTCGAAAAATAGCGGACGCTGTAACAAATCTGGATTCGGACGAGACAGAGCGTCTTGCAGAGGCGCTGCTTCATCTGACAGGGCAAATGGCAGTCGGATAAGGAGGAAGAGATGAAAAAAATTTTATTGATTGGAAAACTTAACACTGTGGTAAATGAGACAAATCAATTTCTGTCGCAGTATTTTCATGTACAGCTATGCTCGGAAAATGCCGGTGTTGCGGAGGGGATGCTTAAAATTGTAAATCCGGATCTTGTCCTGATCAGTTTGATCGGCGCATATGATATCGACACTTCTATCTTTTTTATGTTAAGCGATAAATACGAACAGATTCCGGTTTTGACTATCGGGACGAAAGAGGAGAGCAGTAGTTTTTTTAAATATTATGAGAACGGCCAGTTTGAAAACCTGATAAGGCCGGTAGAAAATACAGTGATTATGGATGCGGTTTGCAGAAAGCTTGGCCTTGACAAAAATGAAGTTGAACGCGAGGCTGTCAGGGAGAAAAAAGAAACTTCCGGAAAAAAACGCATTTTGGTTGTCGATGATAATGGAACGGCGCTTCGTACAATGAAAGCTATGCTGGAAGAATCTTATGAAGTGGCTCTGGCTGTTTCGGGCGCACAGGCGATGACGTCCATCGGCAAAAGGCGGCCTGATCTGATCCTGCTCGACTATGAAATGCCGGTCTGCGACGGAAAGATGACACTTGAAATGATACGTGCGGACGAGGAGATGAAGAGCATCCCGGTTGTCTTTTTGACGGCAATCAACGACCGTGCCAATATTGAGGCGGTATTAAAGTTAAACCCGGCCGGATATTTTTTGAAGCCGCCGGTGAAAGATAAACTGCTGGCCGAAATTGAAAAAATATTAAATGCCGATGCGTAGGAAAAAATGCTGTGATAGACAAAATTTGCTATGTATCTATAAAAAATCTTGTATATTTTGCACATAATGGTTATAATAAATTTGTTGGTATGCTTAAGAGAATGAAATGATACATTGCCGTTCTTCATTGCTTTGGAAAGCTGTATTTTGGTACATAATTATCGGATAGAGTAATGAGTTCAGTCAGTCACAATGCACCAATTCCATTGATTAAGGATGTACCAGAAGATCAGATCCAAAAAACAAGGAGGAAAGAGAATGTTTAATAACGAAAGGATTGAAAAAAGGCTGACCAAATCGTTTGTGATGGTGGCGGGGATTTCCGCAGTTGCGGCCATTGTCGGACTGATTGCAATGATTGTGGTAGCCGCCAGGTATTCTTATGCGCTTGTTAATTTCGGTTTTGCACAGGGAGATATCGGAAAAGCGCTGTTTACATTTGCGGATTCCAGATCGTCGCTGCGTGCCGCAATCGGATATGATAATGCGGACGCGATTGCAAAAGTGGTAGCGCAGCATGAAGAGAACAGGAAGATGTTTGAACAATATTTTGCCGATATAGAGAATACGATTGTCTCGGAGGACGGCAGGAATACATATGATGCGATTGCGTCGGAACTGGATGCCTACTGGGAACTGGACGAGAAAATTTTGGCAGTCGGCGCGACGACGGACAGACAACTCTGCATAGAGGCACAGGAGATTGCGCTGCAAGAGCTTGGTCCTATGTATGAAAATATCTATCAGCAGCTGGAGGAGCTTCTGGATGTAAAAGTGCATGAGGGAAATGCGCTTTCGACTACATTGAAAATTTTGACCGTGATCCTGATGGCAGTGATTGGCGCAGTGATTGTGGCGGCAATGATTGTTTCCACAAAACTTGGCAAAAATATTGCCGGAAGAATTGCGAAGCCATTGGAGGAGTTGGGCGAGCGGCTGAAATTATTGTCTGCAGGAGACTTTTCCACACCGTACCCGACGCTGTCCTCGGATGATGAGGTTTCCGATATCATCAAAGAGGCAAAAGATATGTCAGGCAAGTTGAATCTGATTATCAACGATATCAGTTATCTTATGGGTGAGATGGCTAACGGAAATTATGCGGTTTCATCTAATATGCAGGATCAGTATACCGGAGAGTTTGACCGGTTAATTGTTGCAATGAGAGGGCTGCGCAACCAGATGGCGGAGACGATACGCTCTATCGGAGAGGCTTCCAACCAGGTGTCCGCAGGCGCGACGAATCTTTCGGAATCTGCGCAGAGCCTTGCGGAGGGAGCAACCGATCAGGCGGGTGCAGTGGAAGAACTGCAGGCTATGATCGTAAATATTACGGAGGCGATGGAGAAGAGCGCAGAAAATTCCGAGAAGTCTTATGAACAGGCGCAGAAATATGCGGATGAAGCGGACAACAGCCTGGAAGGTATGAATACGGTAGTTGAAGCGATGCGAAAAATTGACGATACGTCCACAAAGATCGGCAATATTATTTCTGAAATTGAGTCGATTGCATCGCAGACAAATCTGCTGTCTCTCAATGCATCCATCGAGGCAGCCAGAGCAGGCGAGGCGGGACGCGGTTTTGCAGTTGTAGCAGATCAGATCCGTCAGCTTGCGGAGCAGAGTGCAAAAGCGGCTGTGGATACAAGAGAGCTGATCGAGGGATCGTTACAGGAGATCGAAGGAGGAAACCGTGCGGTAGAAAGCGCATCCGGTTCGATTGAGACGGTAGTAGGCGGAATTAAGCAGATTGCAGATGTTTCCAAACAGCTTAGCATTATTATCAGCGACCAGAGCACGACGATGCGCCAGGTAGAACAGGGCGTCAGTCAGATTTCGGAAGTGGTACAGAATAACTCGGCTGCGGCAGAAGAATCGTCTGCGACAAGTCAGGAGCTTTCCGCGCAGGCAATTACTCTGGATGATCTCGTAGGGCAGTTTGTTTTAATGGACGAATAAGAGAGGAATGTTTTGACAGTTTCGATATCATAGAATCCAAAGTCATGAAGAGAAGTTCCCCTGCATACACTATACAAACAAGTATTGCAGGGGAATTTTTGTGAAAGGTTATATCGAAGAAAGAGCCATGGAAATCGCCAGGTATATTATTGACAATAATACGACGGTACGTCAGGCGGCAAAACATTTTGGAATCTCAAAATCCACAGTACATAAAGACTGCACAGAAAGGCTTGCTCTGGTCAGTCCGGCATTGGCAGCGCAGGTGCGCAAAGTTTTAGATGTAAACAAATCCGAGCGGCATATACGCGGCGGTATGGCGACAAAGGACAAATATTTGCGGGAAAAAAGTTATGCAAAATAGAAAAGCCTGAACTGCTGTTTCTGCACAGCGTAGTACTTTTGGATGAATTGATCTGTCCGACGAAATATGATAAAATTAATATGGTAAAGTACAGACAGCGATGGGCTGCGTTTTTTGGAACAAGGAGAGGAGAACGAAATGAAAGCATATGAACGGCCACATGTTTTGTTTGCTGCCGGAGCAGCAGAGGGTATTTATATGGCAAGCGGAGCGTCAGAGGGTGATAATGACGGCTTAAAATGCGACAGTAAATATATGAACGGTGAATGGCAGGCGCCGGATTACTCGGATTGGGCAGGAGGGACAAGAGGATACAGACAGCAGTTTGGATGTCTGGGATGTCCGGCCAACACAGCGAACGGCTGTGGATTGCTGACACATTATATTGATTCCGGAAATGCGGACAGCTATCATGTGGATGACGGAAACCGCAAACCAAGTTGGGAGAAAAAAGGATACGGGCCGGATGATACCGTAACGGATTGGAATATGTAAAAAAATTGAGACACTGTTGTGTCTCAATTTTTTTGCTCTAAAAAGGCGTCAATCTGTTCTTTGATCAGGTAAACGGCTGACGGTTCTTTTGTACATTGCAGATGAAAGAAAGGAACGGCTTTGCTTAGTTTTTCTGCAGATGCGATTGTCAGGCGAAGCATTTCTTCTGTCCAGGAGGGGGAAATTGTGCGCCAGATTGTGTGCAGTATGGCGTCTTCTGTGGTTCGTGTAAGAACCTGATCGCTGCCTGATTGTTTTAAAAATACGATGCCGCCCAGCGGTATGTTTTCGGTGGTATATAGTCCGGAGGTCCCGCACCAGGGAATGCCGCAGACAACGGGCTCCTGGTTGTTTGAAAATCCGACTAAATTTAAATCGCCATTTAATATGCGGGAATGATACAGGCGGCGCCACAGTTCTGTGTGGGTAGATTTGCCGACGCCGGAAGGGGCGCAAAACAGCCATGCTTTCTCCCGATAGAAGATGGACGCCGAGTGCAGCGCAAAAAATCCTTTCTGCTGCGCATGGATCAGGAAAGCAAACCGAAAGGCGTGGAATAATTTTTCGGCATGTTCGGTGTCAAACGGCATCGCGCAGAAAAAATGAGCCGATGTCCCGTCCAGGGAGATGCGGGCTTCCAGAATGCCATAGCGTTTCGGGTACAGAAGTATGTAGGCAGTTTCATTTTTTAAGATGGTGAGCTCCTCTGTCCGGACCAGTATTTTGGCCGTTTCTTTTGTGGCAGGAGCGGCATTTATAACCCGAAAGGTAAGATCCGGTTCACAGGATTGACAGAGGAAATCCAAAAGGGGCGCATAGAGAAGTTCCTTTGGACCGCAATAGGCAATGGTAAGTGTTCCGACCCGAAGATAGCAGTCCGGCATACAATCGGCGGCAGTATGATCCGTACGTGAGAGTACATCTGCTGCCGCAAGCTGCGAGAGGAACAGATCGATATCCCCTTTCAGGGCGGGCAGATCAGAATCTCTGGCCTGATAATGAGAGGACAATGCCAGGAGGAGATCCTGTTCGTCTGCACCGTCCGCGATTGCACGGTAGAGAATGGTTCCGGACTCGTTTAAACGAATGCTGCGGCGAAAGTCAGCGATATTTTGTCCGTATGGAAAGAGATAGGGAATACCGTTGATCTTCCTGAATATATAACCGTCATTTAATTTTAACATGAAAGCTCCTTTCTGTACGGAAAGCATGGATGGCTTTGCCTGTTACTGCTTTCTGCGTTCCCTGTGCTCTCAATTGCATGTAATAATCCAATTGAATTTCACATTGTGAATGTGGGCTGCCCATTCCGGAACCACTTGCGTACGGTCAGCGCAGTTCTTGCACAGACCTGTGTGAACAGCAACTTTTCTGTTACAAAATCTGGTCGGAATGTGATGTTATTATAGCATTTTGGCAATAGAAATGCTATAATAAATTCAGAGTGTCTAAAAGTGTGGTTCACAGAGAAAGAAACGATATGGAAACAAAAACCGGTATTGAACAATTGTTGAGAGAGGGTAACACAATCTGTGTTATGCCGGAGGGATACAGTATGTATCCGATGCTTGTTCCAGGCAGGGACAGTGTTATCATAGAGCCGCTTTGTGTTTTAAACGGGGAAAGACAGCGCGCAGGGGAGAAGCCCGTTTTGCGCGGCGACGTCGTTTTGTATCGGCGGGACGCCGGGATCTTAGTGCTGCACCGCGTTTTTCACGTGAGGAAAGACGGCTATTATATGGTCGGCGACAACCAGACCAGGGTGGAAGGCCCGCTTAGAGGCGATCAGCTGCGGGGAAGAATGGTCGGCTTTATCAGACGCGGCAGGTATTGTTCCACAAAAGATCTGCCGTATCGCGCGTATGCGTCGCTTTGGCTTTTGGTGCGGCCGCTGCGCCATAAGATAGCGATAACGGTTCATTTTTTTAAAGAAAGGATAAAACGCGCAAAGCAGACGCCGGATCAGTAAAATGCGGGTATCGGGCGGTAACGCTGCGGACAGGTAAAAGATGCGGGAATGGGAGATTGGCATGAAATCAGACTATACGCTTCGCAAAGCGGCCGGGAGCTACTGGTTATTAGACCTTGCGCAGGACGGAAAAGATTACAGGCGTCCGCTGGAATTAAATGAAAGCGGCGCGCTTTTGTGGAGACTGATTTGCACAGGAAGCGGCGTGACGGAAGCTGCGGCAGAATTAAGCAGAGAATATGGGATCGTATTTGACGAGGCGAGAGCGGATACTATTTCGTTTCTGGAAAGTCTTAAAGAAGCGGGAATAGATAGCGCGTTTTCGGATATTTCAGAGTAAAGAGAAACAGCCGCAGGGCGGCGGAACGGGGTAATTATGGAAGTATTGCTGGTTGGCGGTGACAATGAGCTGATGAGGTCATTGCTGATAAAACTAAACAAAGAGGGGCATCACTCCTATGTGCTGACCGGTTCCAAATATCAGATCGGCGTTTATAAAAATGCATATGAGCGATACCGATTTCCGTATGAGAGCGATTGCCTGAAAGAGATCTTTGACAGTGTAAGGCCTGATATCACAATTTTTCTGGGCGCATATGATTCAAATTTTAACTGGTCTGATGCAAGGAAAGAATCGGTGCGCTATCAGACGGCTCTGCAGAATGTGCTGACCTCATTCTCCATGCAGAAAAAGGGGCGTTTTATCTATCTTTCTTCCCAGGAGGTTTACACACAGTCATACCCGAATGATATAGACGAGACGCAGGAGACGTCTGTGTTTAGTTTCCGCGGGATCTCCATCGCACAGGGGGAGGAGATCTGCCGTAATTACAAACACACGATGGGAGTGGATACAGTTGTTCTTCGCATGGATCATCTGTATATGATCCCGAACAAAGAGCAGGCAGACAATGTATCTGCGATTGAGGGCAATCCCTGTGCGAAGATGTGTATCGAGGCGATTCGTACCGGTTCTATACAGGCGAACGCAAATAAAATTTTTTCACTGCTGTATGCAGATGATGCAGTGGAGGCGATCTACAAAACGGTGCGCGCGCCATCGTTACAGGAAACGCTCTACCATATCTCCTCCGGAGAGGAGACGGATGAGAGCAGACTTGCTAAAATTATTGCGGGCGAGATGGGAGCAGACGTTTCTGTTGTGGATAATACGGTTGGAACTGCGTCGCGGGTCATTTTATCGGCCAGACGTTTCGCGGATGAGTTTGGACTTACGATTTTTCATCATGAGGATGAAGTCGCCGTAAAGATTGTGCGCTACATCAAAAAGCACAGCGGCAGATTTGTAAAACTGGAGGAAGTCAGGAAGAACAAGACGCGGGACTTAAAGCAGAGCTTTCGTGTGATTCGGGGAGCAATGATTCCGTTTCTTGAAAATCTGATCTGTTTTATTCCGTTTTTTATGTTAAATAACAGAGCTGTCGGGAGCAGATACTTTGCAAACCTTGATTTTTATCTGCTCTATGTGCTGCTGTTTGCTATTTTATATGGCCAGCAGCAGGCAACCTTTTCGGCTGTGCTGGCAGTGGCGGGCTACTGTTTTCGTCAGATGTACACAAGGAGCGGACTTGACGTTCTGCTTGATTATAATACATATGTCTGGATTGCACAGCTTTTTATACTGGGACTTGTGGTAGGCTATATGAAAGACCGCCTGCGCACAATACACGGCGAAAATAAAGGCGAAGTGCAGTATATGGAACATCAGCTGGACGATATCGAGGATATCAACACCAGCAATGTGCGTATCAAAAACATGCTGGAGGTACAGTTGGTCAACCAGAATGACAGTTTTGGAAAGATCTATGAGATCACGTCGAGTCTTGACCAGTATGAGCCTTCCGAAGTGCTCTTTTACGCGGCGCAGATTCTGGCAAAGCTGATTGACAGTAAAGACGTGGCAATCTACACGGTGGCAAACCGTTCGTATGCGAGACTGTTTTCGGCAACCTCGAAAAAAGCAAGGGAACTTGGAAATTCGATTGAGTATACCAAAATGGAAGATATGTATCAGCCGCTCAAAGAAAAACGAGTCTATATCAACCGGAATATGGATGCAAAATATCCTCTGATGGCCGACGCCATCTATGCGGAGGACGAGATGGAGCTGATTTTGATGGTATGGGGGATTCCATGGGAACGCATGACGCTCGGACAGGCGAACATGCTTGTTGTCATCGGTTATCTGATTCAGAATGCGGTTCTGCGGGCGAACCGTTATCTGGCTGCGCTTGAAAATGAACGCTATCTGGGCGGCACAAAAATTCTTGGGACAGAGGCGTTTGAATCGTTAGTAAAGGCATATCTTGGAGCGAGAAACAAAGGACTGACCGAGTGTACGATTCTCGCGGTTGATCTGGGGGAACATAACCTGGAGGATGCAGGTAACGCGCTGGCTAAACTGATGCGCCAGACGGATTATATCGGCACAATGGCGGACGGTAATCTGTATGCGCTCCTGTCAAATACAAATGCGGAAGACGCCGATTTTGTAATCAAACGTTTTCGCAATACCGGATATGAGAGCCGAATACAGGAGGATGTGGCCATATGACGAGAGAACTGATTTTTGTTCTTATTCTGCTTTGCAATACGCTGGCTGCCATTTTATATCTTGTGTTTGGACTGCTGCATTATGCAAAGCAGAAGAAGCAGGAAGCGGATGCGCAGGAGGCGTTTCAAAAGGACGGCAAACTTGCATATCTCATTAAATTTTCTGTGATGCTGTTTTGCCCGGTCGTAGGCCCTTTGTTTTTTTTTGTGGGGCATCTGTTGTTTTTATTTGTGTTCCGGCAGGATGTGGATCTTGAGGATGTCATTTTCAGCAAGGAACGCGTCAAGACGCATGACCGTGCGGACGAGGAGCGGGAGCGGAATATTGCGCCGCTTGAGGAGGCGATTGCGGTGAGCGATAAGGCGAGTTTAAGGAATCTGATGCTGAATATTATCCGCGGCGATATCCAGAATTCACTTGCATCTATTTCGCTTGCGCTTAACAGTCCGGACTCGGAAACATCGCATTATGCCGCATCCGTCCTGCAGGATGAGCTGAACAATTTCCGCGCCAGTGTCCAAAAGATGATCAATCAGATTGAAACGGAAGAGGAAGACGAGACGGAGTGTGAACATTTTTTGTTCCCTTATATGAATAATGTGCTGGAACAAAAGGTGTTTACCGAGATGGAACAGAAAAATATGGTGGAGTTGTTTGTCAGTACGGGCGAGACGCTGTATCGAAAGGCGGCGCATCAGATGACCAGCGAATATTACAACTGGATTTGTATGCGTCTTTTGGATATACGGGATTTTGAGCGGATGGAGGTCTGGTGTACGCGCGCTGCGGCACAGTATCCAGACGAATTATCGAGTTATACGTGTAAATTAAAATTGTATTTTACAACGCAGGACAAAGAAAAGTTTTTTGCGGCAATGGACGAGCTGAAACAGTCCAGCGTGATCATTGACAGGGAGACATTAGAGCTGATTCGCACATTCGGCTGAAGTATAAAAGGATCTTTTAATTTTGACCTGGGAGGTGATGGCAGTGTCAATGGAAGTATTTACCGTGATGCGGTTTCTGGAAACTTTACTTGCATATCTTGTTATAACCTTTTTGATGCCGGCGATGCTGCTGTATCCGAAGATAAAGACGATGCGGTTTTCGGTTCGCTTTATGACATATCAGGTTACCGGGAATTTCTTTGTGATGAATCTTGTCTATCTGCTGCAGCTTTTGCGTATTTCGAACCGGTATACGTTAACATTGTTTGCGGCGGTTTTGTTTGGGGCGGCATATATTCTGCTCGGCAGAAAACATCCGGTACGCGCCGTAAAAGAGGCGGTACATACGTTTGAAAAACTTGCTGGCGGACAGCTTGGGCTGCGTCTGTTTTTGCACCATATCAGGATGACTGTCCATGATGCGGCAAAACGCTGCATTCGCGCCTTTGGAGTGCGCATTCGCCGTAATTTTTTTGACGTTTTGCTGGTAACGGCGCTGACTGTTATTTTGCTGTATGTGTATGGCGTCAATCTGGTGCGGAATTATGGTTTTGGCATGTCGGACATTCCGGTGCACCATTACTGGATCAACTATATGGTGAAAAATGAAATTTTCGTCGCAGGAATTTACCCGATGGGGTTTCACTGTATTATATATTTTCTTCGCACGGTGTTCGGGATACCGACTTATGTGCTTCTGCGCGTGTTCTGGCTTGTTCAGACAATTGTCATACATGATATGCTTCTGGCTTTTATCAAAAGCTGCTGCAGATCAAAATATGCAGGATACATCGGACTTTTCCTCTATACGGCGGCTTCATTTTTTGGTATTCACACATTTATGCGCTATTACAGTTCGCTTCCGCAGGAATTTGGCATGATTTTTATTTTGCCGTCGATCTGGTTTCTGTATGCTTTTTTTGAACGGAGAGAGAAGAAACCAAAAGAGAATCTGTGGTATCTGGCCTGTTTTGCAATGAGTTTTGGAATGACGATCGCAGTACATTTTTATAATACAATGATTGCGGGGCTGTTTTGTCTTGGTATTGCGTTTGGATATGGATTTCGGCTGTTTCGCAAAGCGGCGTTTGGGAAAGTTATGCTGGCCGGGATCATTTCCGTTTTTGTGGCCGTTCTGCCGATGGGCGTTGCATTCGCAATGGGCACGCCGCTGCAGGGGTCGCTGGGCTGGGGCTTAAACGTAATTACCGGGAAAAATAATAAACAGGAAGTGCAGACAGAGGAGTTTACGCAGTCTACGGAGACGGAGAATACGGAAATTTCTGACAGTTTTGGCTCCCTGGAAAAAATTGGCGGTCTATATGCCGGGACGTACAGCACAGGGGATATGGGACGTTTCCGTGCAGGCGGCGGGATAGTTCGCGTGTCTGCCGCCGCGCCGTCCGGTGCGGGCGTCCAGGGGGATAAGCTGTCCGGCGTATCGGCAGAAGTGACCGGCGGCATGCAATCCGCACCCGGCGCAGAGAGTTTATCCGGCGCAGAAGGGCAGCGTTATGAGGCGGTGTATGCGCCGCCCAAAAAAGATCCGCTGCCGGTGCGGTTGATACGTATTGTTAAAAAGCTGCCGGGGGCTTTGTGGGACGCAATGTGCACCTACCTGATTCCGGATAACTACTTTTTGTTTCGTCTGGCCGTTCCTGCCGTAATTCTGCTGCTGCCGGTTCTTGCCATTGTGTTTTTTGTGTTAAAGCAGACGGATTATGCGGCAAGACTTATGTCGACAGCGGTCTTTCTGGCGCTGATGTCTGTGCTGTTCGGCGCGTCGCGCGCGGGGCTGCCGTCGCTTATGGATGCGATTCGAGCCTGCATTTTTTATGCGTATGTGATTGTGATGGCATGGAGCCTTTGCATTGATGCGGTTCTTTCGCTGTTTTTCGGGTGGTTTCAAAAGAAATGGCCGCTGCATTTTGCCTCGCTGCTTTTGGTTCCCTGTGTCTGTATTTCGATCGGAATGGCAGGACTTTTAAAGGGGGCGCCGGATTACCCGGCTTTGCAGACTAACGCCGCAATTACGTGTTTTACGAATATTTTGCATGATAACAATGATTTTGAATGGACGATCTGTTCGGCAAATGATGAACTGCGCATGGGCGAAGATTACGGTTATCATTACGAGCTGCATACTTTTTTAAAAGAAATGGAGCGGTCGGGCGCATATGGTTCGATCACGATTCCGACGCCGCGGGTCTATTTTTTCATCGAGAAGATTCCGATTGATTATTCTGTACCGTATGAGAACAGCGGGCAGCGGGTATCTAAGGACGGAGCAAGGAGACCGCTTCCGTCTGGCAGCGGAATTACCATGTATCAGGGGGAAAACCGTTGGATTGAGATGTCGCGTATGTATTACTGGGCGCGCTCCTTTATGAGAATGTACCCGAACGAGATGCAGGTCTATTATGAGACAGATGATTTTGTCTGTTATGTGTTAGAGCAGGAGATGTACAGTCTGTTTAATCTGGCGATTGATTATGGCTATAATCTGTCGAGAGAACCGATTGGAATAGACGAGTAGAGCGCTTCAGAAATTGGGGGTTTGGCAATGGTATCCCGCAGAAATTTTTTTACGATCACACTGATTATGATTGTTGTCTTTTTTATGTTTCAGATTCCGGAGGTCGCAAAGGACAGGTGGAATTATTATGATGTAAACAAATATGAAGAGCAGACAAAAACAGAACTGGACAAGAGAAGTGTGTACCGGGCGCGTACGGTAGACGCCGATTTGAACAAACGCTATATTGTCTATATCGGTTACCGCAGCGACGGGGGCGTTGGCAATGTGGTAAAACAGTGGTGCCTTTACACAAAACGGTATCTGGAGGTATTTCGTTCCGTAAAATTTTATCAGCCCGATGAGAACCGGCTGCCCGAGGCTCTTTTGATTGACGCCAATTATTTTGATGTGGATGCGGATATGGATAAACTGATGGAATTTGTCGATCTCGGAATTTCACTTGTATTTTGCAATTTGCCTGCGCCGGAAGTTATAGACGGTAACAATAAGTTAAAAAGTCTGCTCGGGATTCACACGGTAATGTCAAAAAGTGCGAAAACCGAGGGAATACGTCTGATGGACGGGTTCCTGCTGGGAGGGCAGAAAGAGTATAAACTTGAGGAAGGCGTGGACGAAAAACGACAGGATTTTTTGCTTGAGATGCCGTGGTACTGGGTTTCCTCCGGCACAAGGACTTATATGGCTGCGAGAATGGAAGCGGAATTAAACGGCCTGAAGAACGAGACGCTGCCTGCAATTATATGGCGCAACGGCTCCGGAAACGCGCAGGTTTTTGCGGTGAACGGAGACTTTTTGTCGGATAATACGGGGATCGGGATTTTGGAAGCAATGATGGCAGAGTTGAAAGACTATGATATTTATCCGGTGGTAAATGCAAAAAATTTAGTCGTTGTTAATTTTCCGATACTTGCTTCCGAGAATGAAGCCGAGATGATGAAGCGATACAGTCAGCTGTTAAAACCGGTTTGCCGGGATGTCGTATGGCCGGGTCTGATTGCTGTCGCACAGAAAAATTCGATGAAGATGACCTGCATGATTGAGCCGCAGACAAATTATGTGGACAGTGAGGAACCGGAGGAGGAGCTGCTTGTCTATTATATGAAGCTGATACGGGAACAGAGCGCGGAGGCAGGTGCGTCCGGCAGTTACAGAGAGGATGTGGACCTGCGGCAGAAACTTTTGTCCGATACGGAATTTTATCAGGATGTAATAGAAAATTATGCGCTCCTTTCGCTGTATCAGGGAAATATGAGTGAAGAGGAATTAAGGGGGGCGCTTTCTATGGATGCGTTTTCGGATGTAAGGGCAGTCTATACTGATTTTGACGAGCGTGCAGACCTGTTTTCTTACCTTGATTCCAATGTGCTGATGCAGAGCAGTGTTAACAACGGGTTCAGCCATACGTTTCGGGAGGATTTCCGGTTAAACAGTGTGGCAAGCGCGCTGGGGTATTCGAGTATTATTCTCGACGGAGACACGGTTGCCTGGCCGAGAGGAAAAGAGGAGACATGGGAGAAGCTTTCGGAGAAATTCGCGAGCTACACAAATACCTACTGGAATGTGTGCGAAAAGTTTGACGGGACGACGCTTGCAGAGAGCGACGCAAGGATTCGAAAGTTTCTGGCGCTCAATTATTCGCAGAAGAGGGAAGCGGACAATATATATTTAAATATCAGCAATTTTGACGGCGAAGCCTGGTTTATCATAAGGACGCACGGCGAGGAGATTACGGAGACCCAGGGGGCGACGTTTGAAAAGCTGGAGGAAGATGCGTATCTGATTGGCGCAATCGAGAGTGAGGTTGTACTGAAAATGGAAAAGACGAGTCGTATTCGTTTTGACTGATGAGGGGATAGGTGTTTTGCATACATGTCGGGTTATTTGAAAATCTGCGTTGTGGCAGAGGGATGTTATCCATATGTGGTCGGCGGTGTTTCCAGCTGGATTCACAGCCTGATGAAATCATTTCCGGATACGGAGTTTGTCCTGTTGTCGATTGTGGCAAACCGATCATACCGTGGGAAATTTGTCTATGAGCTTCCTCAAAATCTTACGGAAGTGCACGAGCTGTATCTGGAGGATGACGACTGGGTATACGGCAAAAAGGATAAAAAGCGGCTGCGCCTGAATGAGAAAGAATTTCAGGCAATGCGCAGCCTTGTTTTAAATCAGGATATCGACTGGCGCACGCTGTTTAAATTTTTCTTACGAAAAGATCTTTCTTTAAATGAACTGCTGATGGGCGAGGATTTTTTTCGGATTATATCAGACTGCTATAATTTAAATTACAGTCAGGTAGTCTTTTCTGATTTTTTATGGACCATGCGCTCCATTTATCTGCCGTTGTTTCACACGCTTCGAATGGATGTGCCCAAAGCGGACCTGTATCATTGCGTGGCGACCGGATATGCGGGCGTGCTTGGAAGCATGGCGCATTACAGGCATGGCAGCAGACTTTTGATTTCCGAACACGGGATTTATACAAGGGAGCGTGAGGAAGAGCTTATCAAGGCGAAATGGGTCAAAGGCATTTACAAAAATATCTGGATTGAGCAATTCCGCAAAATGTCAAAATTAGCCTACGACAGGGCGGATATTGTCACAAGTCTTTATGAACATGCAAGGGAACTGCAGATTGAGCTGGGCTGTCCGGAGGAGAAGACGATGGTAACGCCTAACGGCATTAATATAGAGGGGTTTGATGTGCTGACACCAAAACAGCCGGAGGATGAAAACTTTATTAATATCGGCGCGGTACTGCGCGTGACGCCGATTAAAGACGTAAAGACGATGATCCAGGCATTTGGTTATGCGAAAGCGAGACAGCCAAAGATAAAGCTGTGGATTATGGGGCCGTATGACGAGGACGAGGAGTATGCGCAGGAATGCTTTGATCTTGTCGATACGATGCATATCAGGGATATTGTGTTTACCGGCAGGATAAATGTCAGAGAATATCTCGGGCGTATGGACATGACAATCTTAACGAGTATCAGCGAGGGGCAGCCGCTGACAATCTTAGAGAGCTATGCGGCAAAAAAGCCGGTTATAGCAACAGATGTCGGCAACTGCCGCGGACTGATCTACGGGGAGGGAGACGGGTTTGGGGAAGCCGGGATTCTGACGCATATTATGAATATCGAGGAAATTTCACATGCGATTTTAGAGCTTGCGAACAATTCGGAGCGGCGTATGCGTTTTGGAGAGAATGGTTACAGGCGTGTGATGTCAAAATATAAGATTTCGGATATGAAAAAGACTTACGACAAGATTTATACGGATTTTGAGGATGGGCTGGCGCGAAACTGGGTTTCATCGTAGACGGTTCATTGTTTTCGGCTATGTTGCAGAAATGAGGATTATTATGGCTGGGATTGGTGTAAAACTAAATCAGATATTTGAAAAAAATACGCTTGTTTCCGCGCTGATCGGATTCGGGTACAGTACTGTTGTGACGGTAGCGCCGATGTTTCTTGTAATCGGAGCGATCATTCTGATGGGCAGCGTACTTGGACTTTCGGAGATGGCATATGCGCCGCGGGAATTGTTTTCCTGTACAGTGCTCTATATTTTCATATTCTCGCTTGTCACCACGGCGCCGTTTAATGCGGTGCTTTCAAGATATATGTCGGATGTGATCTATGAGGAGCGCTATGAGGATATTCTGCCGTGCTTTTATCTCGGACTTTTTATGAATATTATGTTCAGCTGTCTGTTGGGCGTTCCGTTTTGCATCCGGGAAGTGGTCGTGGGGCATTTGGGGATATTGTACGTATTTACCGGATTCTGCGGATATATCGCGTTGGTGCTGGTATTTTACGCAATGCTGTATCTTTCGATCTGTAAGGATTATAAAAAAATATCCGCATTTTTTCTGGTCGGTATGGCGGCTGCGTTTGTCATCTCGCTTTTACTTGTACATGTCTTTTCTTTTCCGGTAACCGACGCCATGTTATCGGCGCTTGCGGCAGGTTTTCTTCTGATCGCATGTGAAGAGATTGCAATTGTCAAGCGGTATTTTAAGAAGAACAGCGGCAGATACCGTCCTGTGCTTGCCTATTATAAAAAATTTTGGAAGCTTGTGTTGATAAATACGCTTTATATTGTGGGGCTCTATGTGCATAATTTTGTATTCTGGACAACAGATCTGAAAATGATTGTCGCAGACAGCTTTGTCTGCGCTCCGTCCTATGATATGGCCAGCTGCATCGCCATGTTTACCAATATTTCCGCGACTGTCATTTTGATTTCAAGGCTGGAGATGCATTTTCGTGAGAAATATAAGGGATACTCGGAAGCGGTGATCGGCGGCAGGGGCCTTGATATACGGAACGCGCAGAACCGGATGTTTTCTTCGCTCTCATCGGAGCTGATGAATCTGGCTCGTATCCAGTTTATCATATCGGTTGCGCTGTTTCTGGCCTGTGTGGTGATACTGCCGCAGTATGGGTTTTCCGGTCTTGTCATGCAGATTTATCCGTGTCTTGCAGTCGGATATTTTATTCTGTTCTTAATGTACTCGGCCATTATCTTTTTATATTATTACAATGATCTGTCCGGCGCGCTCTGGACCGCGGTTGTCTTTTTTTCGGTCACGCTTTTTGGCAGTATGATTGCTGCGCAGTTATCGGTAAAGTGGTATGGGATCGGTGTTGTCGCAGGTTCCATCCTGGGGTGGAGCGTCGCTTATTTCAGACTGCGCTGGGTGGAGCGTCACCTTGACGTGCATATTTTCTGCAGTGGAACATTGTTACAGTCGAAAAAGGGCGGGGCGCTTCCGTCGAAAGTGTACGATGTGCGGGAACAGAGGAGAGAGGAAAGGATGGGGAAACAACGATGACGGCGATGATTTTGTGTGTCATAACAGTATTGGAAGGGATTTTGCTGCTGACTGTTGATTTCCTCTCCTATGTCTATCAGAAAATCACGGTTGGAATCGGGCTGTGCTGGGGCGGGTTTGCACTGATTTTAATTTTCCTTGGCAGTCTGCCGGGTCTTTCCGCCTGGAGCAGATATATACCCAGTGAAGCGGTTCCGGCGTTTCTTCTGATCAGTTTTTCGATTATATTCAGCGTATTCTATTTAAGCTGCGCCGTTTCGCAGCTGCTGCGAAAAAACCAGGAGCTTGCAATGCATGTGTCGCTGTTGAATCAGGAGAATGAGACGCTGCTTGAAATGATGCGTAAAATAAAGGACAGATTAAGGGAAGCAGACCTATGAAAAAGAAAGTTCTTTTTGTGATCAATACGCTCAGCCGGGCCGGGGCGGAGACGGCGCTGCTGGCGCTGCTGCGGGTTCTATTGCAGGAACCGGTTGAAATTTCAGTTTATGTGGTTTTAGGACAGGGTGAGATGAGACGGGATCTGCCGGGGGAGGTAACAGTACTGAACCGCTCGTACAGCGATACGTCCGTATTGTCAAAGGAGGGACGGCGCTGCCTGAAGAAAACGGTACTGCGCAGTTTTTTCCGCCATGGCAAAT
The DNA here is from genome assembly GCA_947088345.1 of uncultured Roseburia sp. Taxonomy (GTDB): domain Bacteria; phylum Bacillota; class Clostridia; order Lachnospirales; family Lachnospiraceae; genus Roseburia. The sequence continues at coordinate 11,076 of CAMUGE010000010.1, read as the reverse complement.
GGATAAGAAAATCAGTTTATATTTTGAAAAATGCAGTCGATATGGCAAAGAGAGGGAGGATATTGCCGGATAAACTGTTATGGCGGATGATCTCTGACGGCGGAGAGATTTTGTCGGAGCAATATGATCTTGCGGTCGCATATCTGGAAGGGGGTGCGGCGTATTTTACGGCGGATCACGTCAATGCGAAAAAAAAAGCGGCGTTTATCCATATCAGTTATACCGATGCGGGATATACCAAAAAACTCGATCTGGACTGCTATGCGGCGTTTGATCGTATTTTTGCGGTTTCGGACGAGGTGCGCGACGATTTTATATCCGTGTATCCGCAGTGGAGCAATAAGACGAAAGTATTTCACAATATGATAGATCGTGCGCGCATTTTCGAGTATGCAAAAAAGGCGGGCGGTTTTTCGGATCAGTACGATGGGATCAGGATTCTTACAGTCGGACGACTTACGCGTCAGAAAGCATATGATATTGCCGTCTGCGCGATGAAAAAATTAAAAGATGCCGGGATCGACGCGCGCTGGTACGTACTCGGCGAGGGCGAGGAGCGGGAACGCCTGACAAGACAGATCAGGGAGCTCTCGCTGGAGCGGGAATTTATATTGTGCGGCGCTGTGGACAACCCGTATCCGTATTACAGACAGTGCGATATTTATATCCATGCGACGCGTTTTGAGGGAAAGAGCATTGCCATACAGGAGGCGCAGTGTATGTGCTGTCCGATTATCGCGTCGGATTGTCCGGGCAACAGAGAACAGGTCGCGGCAGGCGAGGACGGTATTCTCTGTCCGCTCTCAGCCGACGGAATCTATCAGGCGGCTGCCGAGTTGATTGCGGATGCGGAAAAAAGAAAGCGGCTGGGGGACGCTGCGGGAAAAAGACAGGTATTTCATCCTGACGAATTGCAGATGCTGCTGAAATTATTGACTTGAAAGCGCGTGTACGCGCAGCGCGGCGAGTGCGCAGACGCTGCGGCGAAAGTGTTTTTTCATACTTAGATACTGGGGGAGTGAATTGTATGAGGGGAAAAGGGCAAAAGGATGTGCTGATTATCATACCGGCATACAATGAGGAGAAAAATATCACGAAAGTACTGGAAAAGTTGGAACAGCCCGAGATACGCAAAATTGCGGATGTGCTTGTAATGAATGACGCGTCGAAGGATGCGACAAACTGGATTGTAAAGGGGCGTAATCATACGCTTGTGACGCATGTGTTTAATCTTGGATATGGCAGCGCCCTGCAGCTTGGCTATAAATATGCGATACGCCGCGATTATAAATATGTGATACAGATGGATGCGGACGGGCAGCATGATGTCTGCAATATCCCTGCAATCTATGAGGAACTGAAACGGGCGGACGAGAGCGGACGATTGCCCGATATCGTGCTCGGATCGCGTTTTATGAAAAAAAGCGTCGGATATCCGACGTCCGCCGCAAAGATTTTTGCCTATCGGCTGTTCCGCTTTATGATACGCATTGTGACAAAGCGTTACATTTTGGACCCGACAACGGGCCTGCAGGGATTAAACCGCAGGACGGTGCTCTACTATTCGCAGTACGGGCATTTTGACGATAAATATCCGGATGCAAATATGATTATGCAGATGCTGCTGCTGGGGTTTCAGATTCGGGAAATTCCGGCCGTGATGCATCCAAGGACGGACGGCGTCAGTATGCACTCGGGATTAAAGCCCATTGTGTATATGTTTCGGATGTGTTTTAGCATATTTGCGGTTGTGTTCCGTATCAGGATATTAAAATTGGAGACAGAGGAAAAATTGTCAAATGAGCTTTATTCATAAAAAAAACAGGGTGAAGTTTTATCCGAATCAACTTGAGGAGGGGACAGGGGCTTTGTGCAATCCGTCGCGCGGGTGGTACCAGATCCATACCTTTTCACTTGATGTGCAGCCGGATTTTGATGAATTATACTGGAGTCTCGCAGAGGAAGATACGATCGTGCTGGTGTTTGCTGACATCGGCGCCTTTCGCGAGACGAATATTCCGGATGATGCGCTTGGCCGGCTGTCTGCGATCTTAACGTTTTTTCAGGAACATGAAAAGGAGATGATCTTTCGTATTACATACGACAGAGCGGGACGCGGCATGGAAGCCGAGCCGGAATTTTTTGATACGGTGACAGAACATATGCGTCAGATTGGGGCGGTAATACGGAAGTTTTCAGACTGCGTGATGATGGTACAGGGGATGCTTCTCGGCAGTTGGGGGGAGATGCACGATTCCAAATTTTTGTCGGACGCCCGTATTCGAAAGCTATTTCCCGTGTGGCGCGAGGCGCTTTCAGATGAGATTCCGTTTGCGGTGCGCACGCCCAGGCAGTGGCGCCTGCTGCACAGGGAGGGGGAAACACCATTTCAGGTCGGGCTGTTTGACGACGGGATGTTCGGGTCGGACAGCAATCTCGGCACTTACGGAACAGTGAGCCGGAAAGACGCCGGTTGGAGCGCTGCGTGGTGTGCTGAGGAAGAGATTGACTTTACAGGAATGATCGGGGCGTCTCTGCCCTATGGCGGTGAGGCAGTCAGAGAAACAAGTTCGTCCGCTGCAATACATGAATTTTCGCCGGAAGAGACAGTGGAACGGATGCGGCGCACGAACGTCTGTTATTTAAATCGTATTCATGATCCGCTGCGCCTGAACAGGTGGCGTGAGACAATATGGCGGGATGCGGGCGTCTGGGACGGGAAAACCATGTTTGATTATATCGGCGCTCATCTTGGATACCGTTTTCTTGTGACAAAAGCAGAACTGACGGGGAGGCGCGAGGCAAAACTTCGTGTCTGCATTGAGAATACCGGGTTTACCTCGATCAAGGAGGAGACGGAGCTGCTGATTTGTCTGCGTCGCGGGCGTGCGGAGGAGACAATACTGCTGCCGTATGATCTTAAGGGACTGGCGGGCGGACAGACACTGGAGACAGAGATGATCCTGCCGGATGGGGAGTATGCTGTCATGTTAAGATTAAGGAGAAAGCGGGATCGACGCCGAATCCTGTTTGCCAATGTATCGGACGGTGAAGACGTAGCGCTTGGTACGGTGTCTGCCGGCTGACTGATACGCAGCGTCAGATCAATCTGCCGCTGCGTATAACGGGGTGATTACTTTGTGACGGTCAGCTCTCCCAGAAAATAGCCGTATTTTGTGGGCGTCTCCCGATTGGCCAATTCGATCTCGCGGTTTAGCGCGGTGTCGGTCAGGCGATAGTAGATTCGAAATGTTCCGGTTTTATAAGTGCGTATATCAAGCGTAACAGAAAGAGACGCAGTCTGCCCGCCGCCCCAGAAGCGCGCATCATCTGACGCCGCGATGGTGTCTGCGACAGAGCCGTTTTCGTTTACAATTGTAAATTCAGAGACGAGCGGGCGAAAGCAGGAGGCAAATCCGGTGTTTTCGACCGAGAGCGTAAGTGTGCCCGGATCAGGGGAAAACGGATCAAATGTAAATGTGCACGAGTTCAGCGCATAGCGATAGCCGAGATGTTCCCCGATGTAGGTATAACCGTCCGTGCCGTAAAAGCAGTCGTCGTTCTCAAATACGGAGCCACGCCACTTATCAAGGACGGCTTTGTCATAGCCGCTGTTTAAGTAGGCGACGTGCATTGTTTTCAGATCCGAAAGTGCATTTGAGAAATCATTGTATGGATTGTCGACGACAACTTCGCCGCCGTTTGGTACGTAAGCGCAAAGGCTGTTTTGAAAAAGGAGTTCTTCTTTCCGCGTGCCTTTTGCATGAAAATCCGCGGCAGCGTCAAGCGGGGTATCGCCGTAAGTACCCAGGTCATTGGCGGAACCGAGCATTCCGTCATTGTAAAGGCCGATTCGCGCGGCGCCTCTGCCTGAAAATGCAAGATCGCTCTCCAACGGCAGGAACGTCCCGGCGACGGCACGCCAGTGCGCGGGCGTGCGAACGGAAAGGAAGATGTCGCTGTCAATCACAGAGTCGAGATATGCGGCGAGTTCACACATATTTTCCTGTGACATAAAGGCTGAGTTGTTCATTTCGCCGTTGTTTCCGACATAAATGCCCTGTATCAGCCACACGCAGTCTTTGTAACGGTTTACGATTTCCGCGGTCTGTTCCATATGCCGCATGACGGTTTCGATTTCTTTTGGTTCCGATTCTTTTGCCTGACCGTTCCAGTCGTATAAAAAGCGCAGAATCAGCTGTTTGCCGGAAGCTTTCCATGTTCGCAGAAGTGAATCAAGCTGGGCAAGCGCTGTTTTGCTGAGATCGGAGCCGGCATATTCGCGCAGGTTGATCTGCAGCAGGACAAGTTCGTTCTCGTCGCGGCGTATCGTTTTTTGTATCGTTTGCGGATCGGGCGGCGCCGTGTCGGAGAGCGCGTAGCCATAGATTTGATACCAGCCGCGCCATGGATTTTGCAGAGTTTTGTCCGACGCCGAAAATTCGGCCGGGCGGTAATCTGTCTGAAAGTAATAGAGCGTATAAATCCGGTATGCGCTTAAACAGCCGGCGGCGAGCAGCAGAGCAATGAGGCTGCAGAGCAGGATCGATTTTTTTTTCATAAGGTTCCTCTGTTTTTTTAATTGATTTGAGCAGACTGGTATTATTGTAGCACAAAAAGGAAAGGTTTGGGAGAGGTAATTTGCGAGGAGAGAGCATAGATTTTGTGATAACCTGGGTGGACGGCGGCGACGCCGCATGGCAGGCAGAAAAGAATCGTTATGGAAAAGAGATGTATCCGGCCGGAGCTTCTGCTTTAAGACGAGCCGAAAACGATGATTCGGACGAGCGCTACCGCGACTGGGATAATTTAAAATACTGGTTTCGCGGTGTGGAAAAGTATGCTCCATGGGTGAGGAAAATTCACTTTGTCACATGGGGACATCTGCCGGAGTGGCTTCTTACATCACATCCCAAGCTTCATATTGTGCGCCATGAAGAATATATTCCGGAGAAGTATCTGCCGACATTCAATTCGCACACCATAGAATGGCATATGCATAAAATCAGCGGTCTGTCTGAGCGGTTCGTCTATTTTAACGACGATATTTTTCTGCTCAAAGCGGTGGCGGAAAGAGATTTTTTTGAGGGCGGTCTGCCCTGCGATATGCTGGCGTTTCAGCCGGTTGTCGCAAATCCCGACAATCCGGTGATGTCGCATATTTTTCTGAATAATTCGATTGTGCTTTCGAAATATTTTACCAAGCGGGATAATGTAAAAGGACAGATTGGCAATTATTTAAAGCCGGGGTACCCGCCGCTTTATTTTTTCTACAACATTCTGGAGCTGACATTTCCGCTTTTTACAGGATTTTATACGGTGCACGGCCCGTCTCCGTTTCTAAAGAGCGCATTTGAACTGCTTTGGGAGAAAGAGGGGGAGCTTCTAGATACGACATGCAGCCACCGATTTCGAAGCGAGGCGGATGTCAACCAGTATCTGATCCGGGAGTGGCAGAAGCTGACCGGCAGGTTTAAGGCAAAAAATATTACCAGGCATTTTCGCTATTTTGATGTGGAAAGTGATAATCCAAAGCTGATTGATACGATTTTGAGGCAGAGAGCAAACATCATCTGTATCAACGACGCAAACAACCCGATTGATTTTGCGTATGCAAAAGGGCAGATTAAAGGTGCGTTCGAGAAAATTTTTCCTGAACAGTCTTCATTTGAGAAAGGCCATGGAATATGAAAGAAGCAAGAACAAGGACAGAATACTCCGCGCGAAATACAACAGTTGCCCTGATTTCCCGCTTAAGTGCGATTATTATGGGATATCTGCTGCGCGTTGTATTTACACATACGTTAAGTGAAAGCTATGTGGGAGTTAACGGCCTGTTTCTGGATATTATTCAGGTTCTCTCGCTCTCGGAGATGGGAGTCGGCACAGCAATTACGTTCGCTCTCTATAAGCCGATCGCCTGTAACGACATAGAAAAACAAAAGTCTCTGATGCGGCTTTTTCGGAAATTTTATTATGCAGTTGCCGTGGTAGTTGCGATTCTGGGCTGCGCGCTGATTCCGTTTCTTGATTTGTTTATTAAAGATTATGAGAGCGTAGAGCATCTGACTTTGATTTACTGTCTGTATCTGACAAATGCGATATGTTCCTATCTTCTGATCTATAAAAAAACGCTGATGGACGCACATCAGCTTTTGTATATCGGCATTTTCTATCAGACGATGTCGTGGGTGATTCAGGATGTGCTGCAGATCGTTGTGCTGGTTGTCCGGCATGATTTTATTCTGTTTTTGGTGATCAATATTGCGACGACTGTGTTGTGCAATCTTTGCATTTCCGTTCATGCGAACCGGCTTTATCCGTATCTTAAGGAGAAAAATGCGCCTAAGCTGGCGCATTTGGAGCAGAAAAAAATATTTTCCGATATCAGAGCCATGCTGATGCACAAGGTCGGGACAGTGATTGTCAATAATACGGACAATCTGGTGTTATCCGCGTTTGTCGGGATTGTCAGCGTAGGCAGCTATTCCAATTATTATCTGCTGATCGGTTCTGTTCGCCAGCTGCTAAATCAGGTTTATCAGGGGATTACGGCAAGCGTCGGAAACCTGGGTGCGGTGCAGAAAAACGGTCATATGAAAGAAGTGTTTGAAGCCGTTTTTTTTATTGGGCAGTGGATGTATGGGTTTGCGGTGATCTGCCTTTACGAAGTAATCAATCCGTTTATTGAGATCAGCTTCGGGAAGCAGTATCTTTTTTCAGATGTGGTGGTCTTTGTACTTTGCGTAAACTTTTATATGAACGGAATGCGCAATGCATCGCTGACATTCCGGGATTCCATGGGTCTGTTCTGGTATGACCGGTACAAGGCGATTGTGGAGGCGCTGCTTAATCTGGCTGTCTCTCTGCTGCTCGTGCAATGTCTGGGTACTGTCGGCGTCTTTGCGGGCACACTGCTCAGTATGGCGCTTACGTCGCTTTGGGTTGAACCGTATATACTCTATAAACATGGGTTTGCATGTCCCTGTACCGGTTATTTTGCGCGCTATTTTGTGTATATGGCGGTGGCGGGCGCAGTCTGGTATCTGACCGATTTTATATGCCGCAGCGTATTGGTTTTGGAAAGTATGTGGCAGATACTGTTTGGCCGCCTGCTGATCTGTCTGTTTGTACCTAATCTTGTGTTTTTGCTGGTCTATGGAAAGACGAAAGAATTTCGTTTTTTATCCGGCAGGTTAAAGTCATTGTGGAAGAGGAAGTAGTGTGAAAAATCAGCTCGATAGCTGATTTTATCACACGGCTATTTGTGCCGGGAACGTCACAAATAAGCCCTGATCCGACAGGAGAAACTGCATTCGCAGATTTCTCCTGCGGTTCCTCGAACATAAACGTTCTCGGAATGGAGATTTTTATGTTGGATCATACGCAAAATGTTTTACTTAGCTGGCTGCGCGCTGCGCTGTGCGGGAAAAAGTTCGTATGGCAGGAGGGCGCCGCTGATTTTGATCTGATTGTGCGGACAGCGAAACAACATGCCGTACTGTCGCTGCTCTATGAAGCCGTGGAGGAGTCGGAGGGTCTGTCAAAAAGCCGGCTGCAGCAGCTTGCGCAGGCGGCGGTGATTACGGTGCGCTCCAATTACAGGCTGCTGTTGCTGACGAAATACATCACCGGATTATTGCAAAAGAACGGCATCCGTTCGCTTGTGTTAAAAGGCGTGGCTACGGCAGCTTTCTACCCGACGCCGGAACTGCGAAAAGCGGGCGACGTGGACCTTTGGATCGCTGATTTAGCAGAGTTTGAACGGGCTGTAGAGCTGTTAAAGAGCGAGGGGTTTGCTGTATGCGGAACGCAGACGGCGCTTCATCACACGGAGCTTTCCAATGCGGAGGGGATTGTGGTGGAACTGCACTGTTCTCTTGCGGAACCCTTTGAGAGCAAAAAGGCCAACCGTTTTTTAGATGAATTTCAAAAAGAGTTTGGGAGACATACGCAGACAGATCTGTCCTGGGGAATTTCGGTGATGCGACCGACAGACGCGTATCATGCGTTTTATCTGGTGCTGCACATGCTCCAGCACTTTCTTCGAGCCGGGTTTGGATTGAAATTTTTATGCGACTGGGTTGTGTTTTGGAATCGGGATGTGTCTGAGAGAGAAAAAGAGACTTTTTTACGTCTGATAAAAGAGAGCGGGACGGAAAGATTTGTTGCCGTTCTGACTGCGGCCTGTGTGCGCGATCTCGGACTGCCCGCAGAGCGCGTGCTGTTTCTGCAAAAGTGCGGATATGTGCCGCAGGAGGAGATCACGCTTTTTATGGAGGAGGTGTTTGCCGCGGGAGAGTTTGGTCATGACGGCCAGCACAGGATGGTTGCGATGCGGGGAACCGGAATTTTTGCTTATGTCAGGGAGTTCCATCATCAGATGCATTTAAATTACCCAAATGCGGGACGTGTGTTTTTGTGCTGGCCCGTTTTGTGGGCTGCTACGCTGATTCGGTTTTATCATAATAATCATGCTCTGCGCGGTGTGCGGGGGCGTGATGTGTTAAAAGAGGCCGGGAAGCGCAGCCGCCTGATTCGAAAAATGAATTTGTTTGACTGAAAAGAAAGGAGAGAACGATGATACGTTTATTTGAACAGCACAGAGTGAGGCGCGCAACGGAGCTGGACGGGATCTGGAAATTTGAGAAAGACGGCGGTAAAGTATATTCACTGCCCGTTCCGGGGTGCTGGGAGCAGCATCCGGATCTTCTGACTTACCGCGGCGCCGGCGTTTATGAAAAAAAGGTATTTATAGACAAAAGGACGAATATCCGGCTTGAATTTGGCGGAGTAAGCCATACGGCGGACGTTTTCTTTGACGGAGAGCCGCTTGCGCACCACTATAACGCGTTTACGCCGTTTTCCTGTATTGCATCCAATGTTTCGCCGGGAAAACATGATATCCGGGTCAGAGTTGACAATTCATTCGGGGAGCACTCTGCGCTTCACACGCCAAATGATTATTATACTTACGGCGGAATCATACGTCCGGTAGTAATGGAAGAAATCGGTGATCTCTATCTGAAAAACGTACATTTTCTGTCGAAGCGAAAGGACGGGAAATGGATGGCGCAGGTTACGGCATGGGTCGAAAACATTGGAGATTGGGAGTATCATGCTGCGATAGAAAAAAGTCTTGCCGGTATCAGCCAGAAAAAGAGTTTTTCCATCGGGCCGGGCGAGTGCACAGACATTGTTTTTGAATCGGAATATGAGGGGATTTTACCCTGGAATCCCGTACAGCCGAACCTTTATGAGTTGGAGCTTTTGCTCTATGACGAGAGTAATATTTTGAAAGATGACCTGATAGAACGCGTTGGATTTCGGGAAATTCAAATTTCAGGCTCCAAACTTTGCATAAACGGAAATCCTGTATTTTTAAAAGGATTTAATCGTCATGAGGATTACGGGACAATCGGAAGCGCAGTTCCGTTTTCGCTGATGGTTCAGGATATGGATCTGATGCAGCAGGCCGGCGCCAATGCAGTGCGCACCTGTCATTATCCGAATGACGCAAGGTTTTTGGATTTGTGCGATGAGCGCGGAATTTGTGTCTGGGAGGAGAGCCATGCCAGAGGATTTGGTCTAAAACAGATGCAGAATCCTAATTTTGACCGGCAGAGCGAGGATTGCATTCGTGAGATGATTGAGTGCCATTACAATCATCCGTCTATTGTTATTTGGGGCATTTTAAATGAATGCGCCAGCGAGACGCCCGGGGGCAGAGAGATTTACGAAAAACAGTATGAACAGGTTCGTGCGCTTGATGGCGCAAGGCCGGCTACCTCGGCTACCTGCCGTCATTTTGCGGATATCTGCCTGGATCTGCCTGACATTGTTTCTGTGAATATGTATTCCGGGTGGTATGAGAATGTGAGCGTTGCGGAGGGCCATAAAAAGGAGATGGACTGGATTGCGGCGACACATGGAAAAGGAAAACCTGTTATAATCAGTGAATTTGGCGCGGGCGCTATTTACGGTTACCACGACAGAGGCAGATGCAAGTGGAGCGAGGAGCGGCAGGCGGATATTATTCAGGAAAATCTCGAAGTGTATCAAAAAGACGAAAGGCTTGCCGGGATATTTATCTGGCAGTTTGCAGATTGTAAAGTGACGGAGGAAGAATGGTTTGCGGCGCGGGCAAAGTGTCATAACAATAAGGGCATTGTGGATGAATACCGCAGACCGAAAATGGCTTTCGATATAGTGAAAGAAATGTTTGCGCAGATGTAATGGAAAAAAAAGTAAAAAAATTTTTATATTTTCTTTACTAATGCCGCTGTTTGTGCTATTTTATTAATAGAAAAGGCAGGTTTTCTTAGATGCGATAGGGGGTATTCAAAATGAGAGGTTATGAAAAACCGGTAGTAATGGTAAACCATGGTGTAAGCGAAGGAATTTATGCTGCAAGCGGTACGGCGGGTTCTGCTGACTGTTGGACGGTAGAAGCTTATTCTGTACAGGATTGGAACGGCGATTCGCATGTGTTTGAAGTAAAATGCGTACATTCATCTGATGTCGAGCACATTTCTTCCGCCTCAACGGTAAACCTTGTATTCAGCAATACGCTGACCAAAGCAAGTTCCGAATTTCCATGTACATTCAGCGGAAACACGGTTACAGTCGAGCGCACTTTACATGCGAATGCATATAAGTCGGGCGATGTAATGACGTACAAGGTTTGGGTTTCCACCGGTGACGAGGCGACAACAAAAGGGATTTCCTGTACGGGAGCAACCATTTCCTGCACAAAGACGGTTAACGTACAGGGCGGCGGTGCAGACGGTAATTAATAATAGTTCTGTTTGGGGGACAGAATTGTTTTGGAGACTATGTTGTTTGCCGATGAAAATTGCATGAAGCAAGAGAAGACACGAAAATAAGTAAGAAGACAGCATCACTTAGTTTGGGTGATGCTGTTTTTATGCACAGCCCCGTGAAGAGGAAGAATGCCGCAAAAGCGGCGGCGCACGGGGCGCGCGGCGAGTAGAGGAAAAAGAACCTCTACTCGATAAAGACACAGCCCCGTGAAGAGGAAGAATGCCGCAAAAGCGGCGGCGCACGGGGCGCGCG
>CAMUGE010000009.1 GCA_947088345.1 uncultured Roseburia sp. | reverse complement strand
GCTCAATGCGTCCGTCAGGGTACACCCTTTTCGACACGCTCCCGGCTCCGCAGGCGACTATGGTCTGTTTCTCCTCCATAATAAGTATATTATAAATCCCCTCTTTCCCCGGCGCCGCATAGCCTATATTTTCAAGATTTCCTGCCATACTTTTCTGCCGGTAAAGATAATATGGGAATAGTCCCATCTGTGCCGCAGCAGACGCCACAATATCCATATGCTCCTGGGTATTTTCTATTTTAAAGCCCTTGTACAGTTCCTGCTGCATCCGGAGCCTGGCCGCACGTTTGAGCGCCAGCGAATGCACAGTCAGATTTTCCGGCGCAAGTTTTCTAATCTGTTCCATAGTTTGCCGGACATCCGAAAGAGATTCATCCGGCAGGCCAAGGATCAGATCCATATTGATATTGGAAAATCCCATCTCCCTTGCTGTCCAAAAACTCTCAATTGTCTGCTCTACCGTGTGACGACGCCCTATGATCTTAAGCGTCTCCTGCTTCATTGTCTGCGGATTGATCGAAATGCGGTCAATTCCATGCTGACGCAGCACCTTTAGTTTCTCACGCGTAATGCTGTCAGGCCTTCCGGCTTCCACCGTAAACTCCAGACAGCCTGTCAGATCAAACAGGCGTTTGATCTGATCTATCAGACGGTTCAGCTGAGACGGACTTAATGTAGTTGGCGTTCCGCCGCCTATATAGACAGCGTTTAACGGTTTGCCGGCGCACAAATCTGCCATTTCCTCCAATTCATGCCCCAGAGCATCCAGATATTCGTCTGTACGCTTTTCCCACACAGCGATCGGATAAGAGGTAAAAGAACAGTACAGACAAGTCGTCGGACAGAACGGAATACCAATATAAAGACTAAAGCCACGCTCACAATCTGCTCTTCCCAGTATTTTCCGCTCCCTTTGCGCAATCGAAATCGCAAGATCAATCTTCTCCTGAGATGTAAAATACGTTTCTTTCATAAAAGAAACAATTTCATCATCTGTCCTGTGTTCTTCCATCATTTTCATTGGTATCTTTGTCGGCCGTATCCCTGTCAGAGTTCCCCATGGCTGCCCCGTTCCCGTATATGCAGACAGCATCAGATAAAGCTGCTGTTTCAGCTTATTTTTTACAGAGGTCCTGTCCGAAAAATCAACGAAAAACTCTGTCGATTCAAACACTTCGCCTGAGATCCAAATCGAATCAGCACGGTACTCAACATTAAGTAATATTTCTACCGGTTCCCCATACAATTTTTCTTCCGCCGTTACGGAAACCTCATGTTTCGGAAAAAAAGCTTTGACAAGGGCATGAATATCATATTCAAAATCCCCTCTGTTTAATTTTACCAGTATCATATCAGAACTGCCTTTCTCCCTTGTCTATAAATATGGATTATACATCCGTTCCGCGCCGATCGTTGTAATATCGTTATGACCCGGATAAACAGTAATGTCATCTGACAGCGGTAAAATTTTCACTCTGATCGACTGGATCAGTTCCGACATACTTCCACCAGGGAAATCGGTACGCCCTACCGACATAGCAAACAGTGTATCGCCGGAAAACAGTACTTTGTGATATGGAAAATAATAGCAGCAGCCGCCAGACGTATGTCCCGGCGTATGGAACACACGTATATGAAATCCGGCCAGATCCAGTTCCTGTTCATCACTGACAAAACAATCGGCGCGATACACACTTGCCCCGCCCTCCCAGCCGCTTAAGTTATAAGACGGATTCTCCAATGTCTCCTTTTCCGACTCATGCGCATACACTTTTATTCCAAACCTGGCAGACAGTTCTGCTGCTCCGCCGGCATGGTCAAAATGCCCATGCGTCAGCAGGATCGCTGCAGGATTTAGCTTTTCCTCCGTTATAATCTCTGCCAGACGCCCTGCATTTGCACCCGGATCAACAATCAGTGTCTCCTTTGTCTCTTCATTTACCGCAAAATAGCAATTGGTCTGTACCATTCCAACCACATATTGCTCTACCTTTATCGGCGCCATATAAATCCCCCCTGCCCCGCATCACGATACATTTTCTCCCGTTCAGCTGGTCTTTCTCTCAATATCAATAATACTCTCCACCGCGCGCAGCCGATCAATTGTGCTGGTCAGTTCCGCCCGTCCTTTTGTGGAAAATGAAACTTCAATCGTAGCCACACCCTGCTTGTTTGTCTTAGAGTGGATCGCCTTAATGTCAATCCCGCGCTCCGTAAAAATACGCGTAATATCGACAAGAAGCCCGGTACGGTCATTACCGTAAATAATCACTTCTGCCAGATAATGGCCCTCTTCTACCATGTCGTCATGCTGCCATTCCGCATCAATCAAACGCTCCCGTTCCAATTCGGACAGATGGATCATATTGACGCAGTCCGTCCGATGAATGGAAACGCCGCGCCCTCGTGTCACAAATCCCACAATTTCATCACCCGGAACCGGAGAACAGCATTTTGAAAAATGTACTGCAACATCATATAGTCCGCGTACAATAATGCCGCTTTTGGAACGTTTCTCCGGAATAAGTTCTTTATCTGCAAGCGACTGTAATACCTCATCGTCTGTGATATGCGCCAGATGGTCTTTTTTATATTCTTCGAACATCTTATTGATAATCTGCCCTTCTTTCAGTCCGCCATGGCCGACTGTAGCAAGACAGGAATTCCAATCATGAAATCCATATTTGCGAAGAATTTTTGCCTGATATTCCGTTTTATTAATATCTGCGAAATTAATTCCCTTGGATTTGCAGCAGGAAATCAAAAGTTCCTTTCCGCGTATAATGTTTTCCTCTTTTAGCTCACTGCGGAACCATTGATTAATCTTGTTCTTCGCCTGAGTGCTCTTTACAATATTTAACCAGTCACGACTTGGTCCCTTGGAATTTTGAGAAGTAATTACCTCCACACGGTCGCCGTTTTGCAGCGTATAATCAATCGGAACCAGCTTCCCGTTGACTTTAGCGCCAATCATCTTATTGCCAACTGCCGAATGAATACTGTACGCAAAATCAATCGGCGTCGAACCCGCCGGCAGATTTTTAACATCGCCGGTCGGAGTAAAACAGAACACAGTATCAGAAAAAAGGTCCAGATCGCTCTTTAAGAGACTCATAAATTCTTTGTTATCTGACATATCCTGCTGCCATTCCAGAATCTGGCGCAGCCAGCTTAATTTTTCCTCTTCTGTCACCGTCGTCGACGCCAGGCGGCCTCCGCTGTTGCTCGCTTCCTTATATTTCCAGTGAGCGGCAATTCCGTATTCAGCGGTTTTATGCATCTCAAATGTACGAATCTGTACTTCAAAAGGCTGCCCTGACGGCCCGATTACCGTTGTGTGCAGCGACTGGTACATATTCGGCTTTGGCATTGCAATATAATCCTTAAAACGTCCCGGAATCGGCTTATACATCTCATGTACTACGCCAAGCGCCGCATAGCAGTCCTTGATCGAATCCACGATTATGCGGACGGCAAACAGATCATAAATCTGATCGAGCGTCTTATCCTGATTAACCATTTTCTTATAAATACTGAAAAAATGTTTTGCCCTGCCGTCAATCTGAGCTTTAATCTGTGCCTCTTCAATTTTCTTTCGCACTTCCTCCACAAGCATATTGACATAGGCTTCCCGAATGCTCTTTCTCTGCGCAACCTGCTGCACCAGCTCATAATAGGCATCCGGTTCCAGATATTTTAACGAGAGATCATCCAGTTCCGTTTTTATTTTGGAAATGCCAAGGCGCTGTGCAATCGGAGCATAAATATCCATCGTCTCGCGCGCAATTTCTTTTTGCTTTTCAGGCCGCATATATTTGAGTGTGCGCATGTTGTGCAGTCGATCGGCCAGCTTCACAAGGATCACGCGAATATCTTTTGCCATAGCAAGCAGCATTTTGCGCAGATTTTCCGCCTGCACTTCTACCTTATCGGCGTTGTAGGAGAGACGTTCCAGCTTTGTAACACCGTCCACCAAAAGCGCAACCTCTCCGCCAAACTCCCCGGCAATCTCCTCGTCCGTCATTGCCGTATCTTCCACAACATCATGTAAAAGTCCCGCCACAATCGTTTCCTTATCCATCTCCAGCTCAGCAAGCACTATCGCGACACTAAGCGGATGAATGATATATGGCTCGCCCGATTTACGCACCTGTCCCTCATGCATATCATATGCAATCTTATATGCTTTTTCGATCAGAGATATATCGGCAGACGGATGATATTTTTTTACCGATGCAATCAGCAAATCATATAGCCTTACGGGACTTTCAAAATCCTTGACCGGCAAAATGGAATCCTTTCCTTCTGTCAGTCCTTTTTCAACCTGTTCTGCTGTTTTTTCTTCTCTCATCTCTTCTTTCTTCGGGAATAAATCTGTCATGCGAATCTTCACGCCCTTCCTGTTGCCCGCAGATTCCGTTCCGCAGGCATTAAGCTGTGTTATTTTATCTGCTTTCTGTTCTCATTCTATAATATATTTTTTTATTATATTTTATTTCTATGCAAATTGCAATGATTTTTGTATCCGATTGCGCTGTGGATTGCACTGTCTATCCAATCCCTGTATCAGTTCAGACGCCCCGTTAAACTGTTACTCCGCCAGCCGTCAGAAATCGCTATGCGAGAGAAAGATACCTGCAGCTGCTACGTTTTCATATGGTCAGCGCGGCAAATGCGCAGACCCGTACGAACCGTTTCCTTTCTGTCATACAGACAGAAAGAACGCCCAAATGAATCTTTTCGTTCATTCGGGCGCTCTGATCTGCCTCATTTTATAGATTACCTGAGAATTTAACGCGCTTTATTTGCCTCTTTTGCGTTTCCCTTTCCTGCCGGAACGTCTTGCAGAAAGCGCTTTTGCAGTTGTCGACGCGCTGTTTGCCGCATCCTCCCCCTGCGCGTCTTCTCCGGAAAAGTCCCCCCCGTCCGCGTCTGTCAGATCGACATCCTCCGACTCATCACACTCCGCCGCTTTTGCGTCGTCTCCGGCGCATGTACACGCGTCTGTCAGATCTTTTTCTTTCGCGTCCGCACAAGCTTCTGCTGCACTGTCTGCCGCTGCAGGAACCTTAATATCAGACGGTTTTGGAGAAATCTTCTTTAACACAAGCGCCTTGTCCAGATTTCCGTCAACCTTAATTTTTCTCAAAGTGTAAGCCGCAATCGGATCGAGTTTACCGGTACCGATCTTTAAAAGTGTTTCTGCCGTTGTGGTAATCAATACGTCCCTGTCAAAATATTCATATGGCTCAATGTTGATTTTACCGTCTTTAATTTCCAGATAAAAAGCTCCTTCTCCTTCGCCTTCAATATTAAACTGAAACGCAATATGCTCTGCAATCTCACTTGCGTCCGCATTTGCATATGCAGCCCTTACTGCGTCTACTAATTCAAAATATGTCATATTTCTTCCTCCTTCTTTTACTGCTTCTATCTACTATAGCAGTTTTCTCTGTTTATTGCAATGTTGCATTTCTTATAATTTTATCAAGAATCAAAAGCCCTCTGCGCATCTCTGTCTCACCCGGCCTGCCATATCCAAGTAAAAGTACCGGCATATCAAATGCTTTTTCCGCTTTCCTGTCAAGACGGTACTCATAAATCCCGAAAGCCCGCACACCCGCGCAGGCTAAACGACTGCATAGTTCTTCCTCGTCAAGCTCTGACTGCAGATGCACCAGCACATGAAGTCCCGCCTGGTCGCCGCTGATACATTTGGCCCAGTCATACTTCTTCAGTTCGCCCAGCAGAAAGTCACGCTTGCATCGGTATATGCCGCGCATTTTATTTAAATGTCGCTCAAAATAACCTTCCTTTAAAAATGTACAGAGAATCTCCTGCTGTATCTTTGGCACAGTCACGGAGTAAAATCCGCAGTCTCTGCGATACTGCTCTGTCAGATGCGGCGGCAGCACCATATAGCTGACCCGCAGCGACGGCGCAATACTCTTGGAAAACGTTCCGAGGTAAATCACTTTTCCCTCCCGGTCAATACTCTGCATAGACGGAATCGGCTTTCCGCGGTAGCGGTACTCGCTGTCGTGGTCATCCTCAATCAAATAGCGTCCCTCTTTTGCATATGACCATTTTAACAATGCAATGCGCTGCTTCAACGACAGCACATTGCCAAGCGGAAACTGGTGAGAAGGCATCAGATAGACGAGATCCGGCGACTTGTCTGTCAAAAGCTCGTCATCCGCAAGATTTTGCGCAAAATTACCGGTTACTACCTGATATCCCATATTTGAAAATGTGTGATATGCCTGCGGATAACCAGGATTGTCCATAAGCACGGTTTTTCCTGCTCCTAAGATCTGCGTCAGCAGTATCTCCAGATATTCATTTCCCGCGCCTACAATAATATCGGACGATTCACAGTTTACACCCCTTGCCTGATGCAAATATGATGCGATCGCCTCCCGCAGGTCCTGTTCTCCCTGCCCGTCTTTCGCATAGAGAAGTTCCTCCCTGTCGTCAATCAGAACCGCCCTGCTGATTTTTCTCCACACTCGGAATGGAAAACTTTCCGAATCAATCCCATAGGGAGAAAAATCAATTAGATTCTCCGAACAGACTTCTGTTTTCGCCGCCCCAGCGCCATTCCTGTCTGGCTTTTCACCGGAACGATATAATTCCGTGATATCACATGCAAAATATCCCCTGTATGGCTGCGCCTGTATATATCCTTCCGCCATCAGCTGACCGTATGCCAAATCAACCGTACTGCGGCTGACCGAAAGATTCTTTGCCAGCAAACGGGTGGACGGCAACTTCTCACCCTCTAAGATTTTGCCGTCCATCATATCCTGCCTGATATATTCATATATTTTTTCGTACAAAGGAACTTTTGGGTTCCCCTCCAAATCTACCATGATATCAATCATGTCTTATTTTCAGCTTTCTTTTTCCTTTTTTCGCTCCTCTAGTATCATGTTTTTCAGATCAAATACTTTGTCTTTCATTCTCTTCGTGGCAAAAGGAGAAGTCTGGATCTTTGAAATACACTGTGACGCCGTATCGTACTTTTTAAAATGAAATGACATCACTGCCAGCAGATAATCAAGCGTGCACTCGTCCATCCCGCAGATCGGATAATTCTCCTGCGAAACAGCTGCCAGAAATCCGTCGTATGCCTCCGTATAATATTTTTCCTCAAGTTCCTTTAACCGGCCGATCTCTGCCGAAGCCCCCGCGGCCGCCTCCTTAAGCGTTTCCGCTTTGCCCCGGTAAATCCATGCAAGTTTTAAGGACGTATAGGCAACCTCGCTGATCTTTGCCTTTTTTACACGCGCGCATTCCAATGCGGCTATGTAGCGTTCAATTGCCAGTTCGTAGTCGTAAAACTTTAAACTGCTAAGATCGATAGACGGCTGAAATTTTGAACAGATATTTTCTTTTACCAGATGAATCTGTCCTCCCGTAAGATGATCAAACGACTGGCTTAACGCCGAGTACCCACAGTGCGGGCAGGCAACAACATCATATTTAATTGCATCCAGCTGTTTGAAGCGGGGACGCAAATCCAGATCAGACTCCAGACGCGTTGCCGATTTGCTCTTTAGCGCTTTTGACTTAAATACCTTGTCACAGACAACGCATCGAACCGTCCTGTCCAATAGAAATGTCTCCTCCGGAGGTATCTCCTGCGCTTTTTTCTCCTCCGGCTGTTTTTCACCGTCCTGCTGCGCCGTCTCCTGCTTTTGTTCTTCCTGTTTCTTCTCCTGTGCGGACTCCGCCGCTTCCGTCTTTTTCTTAAATCCAAACATACGAATTACTCCTCTCTATTATGCGTTCGGCAGTTTATAAGAACTTTTCAGCGAGACAATCCTGTTAAAAACCGGATGCTCTTTTGTAGAATCTTTTGCGTCCACACAGAAAAAACCCTGCCTTACAAATTGAAAGCTGTCATAGGCTTTCAGATCTTTTAAATTTTCTTCCAACATACAGTCTTTCAAAACAGTCAGCGAATTTGGGTTCAGATTCAGACTGCCGTCCTCATTGTAAACGCCCTTTTCTTCGTCTACAATATTTTCATATAAACGTACTTCCGCATTGACTGCGCTTAACGCGCAAACCCAGTGCATCGTACCTTTAACTTTTCTCCCGTCCGGGCTGTTTCCGCCGCGGGATGCCGGATCATACGTACAGTGTATCTCTGTCACCCTGCCCTCGCTGTCCTTAATATAATCGGTACAGGTTACGAAATAGGCGTTCATCAGACGCACTTCGTTGCCGGGGTACATACGAAAATATTTCTTCGGAGGTTCCTCCATAAAATCTTCCCGTTCAATAAAAATCTCCCGTGAAAAAGTCACGGTTCTCTCGCCAAGCGCTTCATTTTCCAGATTATTGACTACGCAAAGCTGTTCTGTCTGTCCCTTGGGATAATTGTCAATCACAACTTTAACCGGATCAAGCACCGCCATCATACGCGGTTTTTTCATCTTTAAATCTTCACGGATACAATATTCCAGCATTGCATAATCAACGGAACTGTTCGCCTTTGACACACCGCAGAGTTCGACAAATTTTTTAATGGATTCCGGCGTAAAACCGCGTCTCTTTAACGCGGCAATCGACACAAGACGCGGGTCGTCCCAACCGTCCACGATGCCCTCCTCCACCAGACGCTTAATATAACGCTTTCCTGTCACTACATTTGTGAGATACAACTTTGCAAACTCAATCTGCTTTGGCGGGTTCTCGTATTCCAGTTCACGCACAACCCAGTCATACAAAGGCCTGTGGTCCTCAAACTCAAGCGTACAAATTGAGTGCGTAATCCGCTCAATCGCATCCTCAATCGGATGCGCAAAATCGTACATAGGGTAAATGCACCACTGTTCTCCTGTCCTGTGATGCTTCATGTGCGCAACACGATAGATGACAGGATCTCTCATGTTGATATTGGATGAGGACATGTCAATCCTTGCGCGAAGCACTTTCTCGCCGTCCGCCACACGCCCTTTTTTCATATCGGCAAACAGCTGCAGATTCTCCTCCACACTGCGCGATGCATACGGGTCCTCTTTGCCCGGCTCCGTCAGCGTGCCGCGGTACTCCCGAATCTGATCCGCCGTCAGATCGGATACATATGCTTTTTTCTTTTTGATCAGCTTAACGGCCGCCTCATACATTTCCTCAAAATAATCGGACGCATAAAAGAGATTTCCCTCACAATCAGCGCCAAGCCATTCGATATCAGCCCTGATCGCCTCGACAAACTCCGGTTTCTCCTTTGTCGGATTCGTATCGTCAAAACGCACATGAAATTTGCCCTGATATTCCTGTGCCAGTCCGTAATTCAATAATATGGACTTTGCATGTCCGATATGCAGATATCCGTTTGGTTCCGGAGGGAACCGTGTGCATACTTCATCGCAGCGCCCTTCCCTGATATCCTGTTCTATTACTGTCTCAATAAAATTTTTCGAAACATTCTCCATAAACTGCAAAAACTCCTCCTTACGGCGCGAATCATTTTCAACCCTGCCGCCAAATTTAATAGACAAAATGTAACCGTTTCGTTTTCGGATTCGCCGTCATGCCTGATGCACAAAAAACGCTGCAAAGCCGCACTTTTCCGGCGCTCGCATAACTCCCGCAATCGCATACAGAGCAATTTCACCTGTAGTATATCGTAAAACGGAACTGTTACAACGAAATTCCTTTCCTGTTTATCATACTCAAATTCCTGCCGCGGCGCAAGTAAAATATAACAAACCGTCTGCATTTTTTTACAAATTCGGACTTTTTTCCCTGTTTTTCGACAAAATTCCGGCGCGGTTGATGCACTGAAATACAGCGGCTCCGATCGGCAGTAAAAAGACGCCCAGTATCCCAAAAAACTTATATCCAATCAGAATCGCCGGCAGCGTCACTGACGGTGAAAGTCCCATCTGTTTCCCGACAAGGCGCGGCTCCACAATATTGCGCACAATCGTAATAAACAAATACAGCAGCAGAATACCGCCTCCAAGCATTCTGTCCCTGCAAAAAAACGCAAACACTCCCCATGGCAGCAGTATCGTCCCTGTGCCAAGTACAGGCAGAATATCAAGTATCGCAATAAACAGCGCGGTTGCAAATGCCTGCCTGATTCCAAGCAGCCAAAGCCCGACAAACAGCTCAACAAATGTCAGAAAAAAAATAAAAACATAAGACATAGCATATTTCCCAAACATCCCATGTATTGCTCTTTTGCTCTCTCCAAGATAACTGTGCCATTTCTCTGGCGTCCGCTTCCTGATAAATTTCATAATCTGCGGATATTCCAGTTCCAGGAAAATTGTCTCAATGATAATAATCAAAAGATTCATACAGACTGCGGGCAGACAGGATACGGCGCCCGAAACGCCGCTCACCACATTTCCTGACACATCTGCAAGCAGCGAACGCGCGTCAATCACGGCCGTCCCGTCCGAGGTATCGCCCAGATCTTTACACATATCGGTAAACGAGTCCATCACAGGAATAAGCGTTCCGGAACAAAATTCCATAAATCCGCTCCAGGCTGTCTTTGCCATCCCAAACATGCTTCTTCCAAGCAGAAAACAGGAGAATCCAATCAAAACAAAAAAACTGATCAGCACAAAGACTGCCGCAATTTTCCTCTTTACTTTGATCCTTTTTGTCAGAAAATCCGTCGGGAATTTTAAGATCCATGCCAGCAGAAATGCAACAAGAAACGGAAGCAGCACGGAGCCGAGCAGCCTGATCAGAAAATAAGCGGCGGCTGCCCAAACCCCATAATAAATCCATTTTATCAGAAATGCCTTTTGTGTCTCGTATCTTTTTTCTTTCTCCATCTGCGTATCTCCATTGTTCTCTTTAATCAATCTGTTCCTTGATAGCATTACCAAACATGGAGATATCATTCTTTGTTTTAAAAAATAAAATTACGATTCAGACGGATCATCCAACTTTAAAATATAGATACAATTTGGCTTATCCACACGAATACCCTTTCCTTTGACAAGCGAATACTTTTCATCGTAATGAATTTCGTAGAAATAAATATCATCGGAATTGTTATTTAACGTCATGTAATGTTTTTCATCCGGAAAAATCCCAAGCACTTTCGGATAATCGCTGTTTACTTTTGTGCTGAACTGACATTCGAGCAGTCCTGTCGTCTCGTCAATCTCAAAACAGGTTACGGAATTGACGCCCGCGTTGCTGCAGAACAGGTATTTGCCGCTCTCTGACACCTCCATACCGGAAGCGGCACAGATTTCATCATATTTGCCCGGCATCGTCGAGACCGTCTGAATTTTTTCAAAAACAGGTTCGTCGTTTACCACGTCATATTTATAGACTTCAATCATATTAAATAACTCATACAAAATATAGGCAAATTTTCCGTTTCTGGAAAAGCGGATCATACGCGGCGCTGATTCAATCTGACCGCGAATAATATCAATGACCTCCAGTTTTCCGCGCTCATAATTGACGCGGTAAACTTTCATCTGATCAAGCCCGTTGTCAATGGCGCACAAGAATTTCTGATCCGGCGTCAGTTTGACACAATCCACATGCGGAATAAAATTTCGCTGCGCAATACTTCTGCCCATCCCGATATGGAAGACGCCGTCGGCTACTCTTCCGATGCTGCCGTCCCGATTCAGATGCATCATACTCACACGTCCGTCGTGATGGCCGCCGACAAACAGATAACGATTTTCCCGATCTACCTCCACATAACAACCGCGCATCCCTCCGATCCACTGCTGGTTCATTGCCTCAAGATCGCCGTCCGGCAAAATACGAAACGCTTTCACGCCCTCGTCCGCAATCGAATACAGGAACTTATGGTTTTTGGAGACAATCAGATCGGACGGATTATTGATCGGCACGACTTTTCGCTCACTCATAGTTCCGTTTGGCACATCCACATCATAGATATGGATTCCTACACTGTTCTGGTGGGTATAGGTTCCCACATATGCAACATACCTGTCCTCTTTCACAGGCAGTTCCCCCTTTCTGAAATCTGGATTTTAACTGTATTTTGCAAACTGCCTTATACAATGCGGCAGAGATTATGCTTTTTCTTCCCTGCGCAGAATATCAAAACGATCCGGCGCCGCTTCAAGTTCCACATACAGCGTCTGTTTCGGATGCGGGGCCGACTCCATCGGTTCTCCCTCCTCGTTAAAAATATTCCTGACTACAGTCGCAATATTTGCCCCGTCCGGCTTCATCACTTCAATCTGATCTCCGACCGAAAATTTATTTCGCTGTGTAATACGGCAGCGCCCGTTCTGCACATCCTCCACAAGCCCCAGATAAGTATATTCCCTGATATAAGTATTATTGTCATAAATCTGTGTCTGTGCATCCGGTTTTCCGAAAAAGAATCCCGTCGTAAACTGTCGGTAAGTACAATTTGAAATCTGATCGGTATACCAATCCATATTTTCGTGATACAGTCCGGGCGAGTCCAGATAATCGTCAATTGCCTTACGATAAGTTCTTGCCACTGTCGCAACATAAAGCGCCGTTTTCATCCTGCCTTCAATTTTAAAACTGTCAATCCCCGCATCAATCAACTCCGGGATATGCGAAATCATACACAGATCTTTCGAGTTAAAGATATATGTGCCTCTCTCATTTTCATAGACCGGCAAATACTCGCCTGGCCTTGTCTCCTCCATTACCGCATATTTCCAGCGGCACGGATGTGTACAGGCACCCTGATTTGCATCGCGTCCGGTAAAATAATTTGACATCAGACATCTTCCCGAGTAGGAGATACACATCGCACCATGGATAAATGTCTCAATCTCCAGATCTTTTGGTATCTTATGACGAATCGTTTTCAGTTCGTCCAAAGATAATTCTCTGGCAGCAACAATACGTTTTGCGCCAAGCCCCCGCCAAAACAGAAATGTCTCGTAATTCGTATTATTCGCCTGTGTGCTGATATGGCGCTCAATATCGGGACAAATCTCCTGCGCCATCCGATAGATGCCCGGGTCCGAGATAATCAGCGCATCCGGGGCAATCTTTTTCAGCGCCGTAAGATAATCGCGCACACCTTCCATATCGTCGTTATGCGCAAATATATTGACCGTCACGTAAACCTTTACCCCATGGTCATGTGCAAACGATATTCCCTCGCTCATCTCCCCGGGAGAAAAATTCTTCGCCTTTGCGCGCAGTCCATACTCGCCCCCGCCGATATATACGGCATCCGCGCCATAAATTACGGCTACTTTTAATACCTCAAGGCTGCCGGCAGGAACTAATAGTTCCGGTTTTTTATTCATCATTACTCTCCTCCCGTCAACTCCTTACCTATCGCGCCATGTTCATTTTTTATACTGACCGTAATGCCGTCCCCGACAGGAAGAAGCGCCGTTGTCAGATCTTTGCAGTGCGTCAGCTGGTACAGATATTCCCGCATACGTCTGTGAATCGTTCGATTACGCCGCGTCACAATATAACGTGATTCCAGAATCTCCCCCTCCATCAGCACATTATCCGACAGAAGCACGCCTCCGTCATTTAAAAGCCGCTTTACTTCCGGTAAAAACCGAATATACTGTCCCTTAGCCGCATCCATAAAAATGAAATCAAACGGCTCTTCCAACGTCTTTAACAGATCGGCCGCATCCCCGGACAACAGCCTGATCTGTTTTTCTCTTCCTGCCCGTTTAAAATTGTTTTGTGCAATCGGAATCCTTTTTTCGTAGTTTTCAATCGTTGTGATATGACAGGGCGCCGGATTATATTCGGCCATAAAAAGCGCCGAAAATCCGACAGCCGTCCCAACCTCCAGGATACGGGCCGGCCGTTTGACGGCAAGCAGGACTTTTAAAAAACTTTGCATATCTTTGCGGATAATCGGAACAAACGCCGCCACAGCCTCCCGTTCCAACTCATCTAACAATGGCGTATTTCCGGCATCCATCGCGTTAATAAAGGCAGTAAGCCTCTCGTCCAAAATCACAAAGCCGCCTCCGTATCCTGTGTATCATTTAACATCTCTGTCCCCTCCGGCAGCATTTCCGTCCCATCTGTCAGAGACTCTGTCGGCTCTTCCTCGGACGGTTCTTCGGTTTCCGTATCCTCCAGCTGTCCGGCAGAGAGAACAATCATCATTTCGCGCGGCGTCATTGACGTATTTAAGACATATGTTCCGCTCAACAGCTTCCCGGAATAAGCAGATAATTTCAGCTGCGTATAAAAAAGATAACTGTCACGAATCAGATTTTTCTCCTCCAGCATCTGGCCGACTTCCAGTTCTGACATATCATCTGTCAGCAGTACAACGATATCCTCCCCCGGTTCCTCTGCCATCGGCGGCTCTGTAAAGACCCGGAAGCCAAAACCATAACAGTACTCTCCCACACGTATCAGACCGATTCCGATCAGGAGCAGGATCAGGATTGAAAAACTGATACTGACAAACCTTAAAATAATTTTGTTCGCACCCATGTTTTATACTTCAGTGAAAACCGGTATAATCATCGGCCTTCTCTTTGTTTCCTTCCATACAAATTCGCTTAAGCAATCTTTGATCTCCGCTTTCAGGCGGGTCCAGTCCGAAATATTATTCTGCATACAGTGGTCGACACAGGCAATCAGTACATGTTTTGCCTCCTCCAGCAGGCTCTCCGACTCGCGCACATAGACAAATCCCCGCGAAACAATATCCGGCCCCGCAAGCACCTGCCCCGATCCGTTTTCCAGTGTCATCACAACAATAATGACGCCGTCTTCCGCCAGATGCTGTCTGTCGCGCAGCACGATATTGCCGACGTCGCCGACGCCAAGCCCGTCTACCATCACCGCGCCAACCGGCGCTCTGCCATGGATTCCTGCGCTCTTATCATCAATCTCAAGCATATCGCCGTTGTTTAAGATAAATATATTTTCCTTTGCAATGCCAAGTTCTTCCGCCACTTTCTTCTGTGCAATCAGATGGCGGTGCTCCCCATGCACCGGAATTGCATATTTCGGCCGCACAAGCGAATAGATCAGTTTGATCTCCTCCTGACAGGCATGACCCGATACATGCACATCCTGAAAAATGACATTTGCGCCTTTCATCAACAGTTCATTGATAATCTTTGATACAGCCTTTTCATTGCCCGGAATCGGGTTTGAACTCAATACAATCGTATCTTTTGGGGTAATCACAATTTTTTTATGCATACCGCTCGCCATACGGGAAAGAGCCGCCATCTCCTCTCCCTGGCTCCCGGTAGTAATCAAAACAGTCTGTTCGTCCGGGTAACGTTTTACCTCTTCAATATCAATCAGCGTATTGTCCGGAATATTGATATAGCCGAGTTCGGAGGCAATTCCGATAATCGTAACCATGCTCCTCCCCTCGATCGTCACCTTGCGCCCGTATTTATAAGCCGTATTGATTACCTGCTGCACGCGGTCTACATTAGAAGCAAACGTGGCCACAATAATACGGCTGTTCTTATTCTCTGCAAACAATTCGTCAAACGTTTTTCCGACTGTCTTCTCTGATTTGGTAAATCCCTGCCGCTCCGCATTAGTACTGTCGCACATCAGCGCCAGCACGCCTTTTTTTCCGATCTCTCCAAACCGCTGCAGATCAATGGCATCTCCGTAAACCGGCGTGTAATCAACCTTAAAATCGCCTGTGTGAACGACTGTACCGACCGGCGAATAAATGGCAAGCGACGCCGCGCCCTGGATACTGTGATTTGTACGGATAAACTCCACTCGAAAACATCCGCAGTTAATGTGCTGTCCGTATTTTACGACCTTGCGTTTTACTTTTGTCAGCATATTGTGCTCGCGCAGTTTATGCTCGATAATGCCGATCGTCAGCTTTGTCGCATAAATGGGCACATTGATTTCACGAAGCACATAGGGAATCGCGCCGATATGGTCTTCATGCCCGTGCGTAATAAAAAATCCCTTTACTCTGTCCATATTTTCCTTTAAATATGTGACATCAGGGATAACCAGATCAATTCCGTACATATCGTCCTCGGGAAATGACAATCCGCAGTCTACCACAATAATACTGTCTCCAAATTCAAAGGCAGTAATATTCATTCCTATCCGATCTACTCCCCCCAACGGAATGATCTTCAGCTTTTCAGTTTTTTCTTTCTTCACTCGCTACCTCCATATTAATATTTAACATCGGCGTCCTCAATCAGCTCCGCAAAAATCTTGCCGACAGCGGACAGTTCCGTATCCTCTTCTACCATCTCATATACAAGCTCGTCTTCGCCCTGCTCCACCTCTTTTAAAATATATGCGTCGCAGTCCTCGTCTTCTTTCTCCGTCACAAACAGATATTTCGTCCCGTTTACTTTTGTCTCCTCGACAACAAAAAATTCATCCTCTTCTAATGTATCCGGATTTACAAACGTTATTTTTTCCATATAAAATACTTGCCTTTCCGAGCGCAGAATGATCTATTCACAGGCAGGCGCCTGCTTTTTGCTCTCCTCCGAAATTTTCAGATAATCCAGATATCCCTGCAATATCAGAACTGCCGCAACCTCGTCTACAATCTGTTTTCTGTCTTCCCTGCGCATGCCCGCTTCTATCATATGACGATCCGCCGCAACGGTTGTCAATCTCTCGTCCCATAAGATAACGGGCAGCCCGCTGCGGCGCGTAAGCATCTCTTTAAACTCATTTGTTTTTTCACAGCGTTCGCCTTCCGTGTTATTCATATTTTTAGGATATCCAAGCACAATACGCTCCACGCCGTATTCGGCAATCAGAGCCTCAATCCCTGCCAGCGTCTGTCTGAGTTTATCGGGAGATTTGCGCCTGAGCACACAAAGTCCCTGCGCCGTAAGCAATAGTTCGTCGCTGACCGCCACGCCTACCGTTTTTGAACCGAAATCCAATCCTAATATACGCATTATAAAATGTATCCCTCACTAATTCTGCACACTGTTTTTCCATTCGTCGAGTCTGTTATTTCTGATGTATGACCGAAGCACTTCTTCTACAAGTTCGTCGCGCTCCACTTTCATAATCAGGCTTCTCGCATTGTTATGGCTTGTGATATAGGTAGGGTCGCCTGACATAATATATCCTACAATCTGATTGACAGGATTATATCCCTTTTCACTTAGCGCCTGGTAAACAATCGCCAGCACATCGCTGACTTTAAGTTCCGGGCCTTTCTCTACTTTAAAAAACTGTGTATTATTGATATTCTGCATATTCATCACCTTTTGCTGTTTCAATCTTTTTTATTTTAATATAGTTTGTCCTAAAATTCAACTAAAAGATATATGTCTGCGGTCAATCGCCGCGTAATTTTGCCTGTCTTTATCACATTCTGCAGATTTTCCGGCGTTTCGTATGCAACCTTTACATATTCCCGCGTATATCCTGCCATATAACGTTTTCCTTCGAACTGAAACGGTTCCTCCAGAAGCGCCGTCACATATCTTCCCATATAATATTCCCGAAACTCTTCCGACATCTGCTCCCCGAGTACAAAAAGTTCATTGCTGCGGCACGCTTTCACCTGCTCGGCGATCTGTCCGTCCATAACCGCCGCTTTTGTACCGGCGCGCGCGGAATATTTAAAAATATGCATTTCATAAAAACGAATTTTTCTGACAAACTCTTTCGTCTGCTCAAATTCTTCCTCCGTCTCCTGCGGAAACCCGGTGATGACATCTGTTGTAATGGCAGGATGCGTATAATAACGGCGAAGTAACTGGCAGCCATGTTCATACTCTTCGGTTGTATAACGGCGATTCATCCGATCGAGCACCGTGTCGCATCCGCTCTGCAGCGAAAGGTGAAAATGTGCGCATACCTTTTCCAATGAGGCAAGCTGCTTTACAAACGCCTCCGTGACAATGCGAGGCTCCAAACTGCCAAGCCGGATGCGGCAGATGCCTTCGACACAATGAAGCTTTTGGATCAGACGAATCAGTGAAT
The DNA here is from genome assembly GCA_947088345.1 of uncultured Roseburia sp. GTDB lineage: Bacteria > Bacillota > Clostridia > Lachnospirales > Lachnospiraceae > Roseburia. Next base: position 51,009 of record CAMUGE010000009.1, on the reverse strand, counting down.
CGTCCGTATCAAGCCCGTACGAAGACAGATGGATTCCTGTCAGAACAATCTCCCTGCAGCCGGACGCGGCGAGCTTTTTTGTCTCTTCAATCACTTCCTGCACCGGCCTGCTGCGCACGCGCCCGCGCGCAAAAGGGATAATGCAGTAGCTGCAGAACTGGTTGCAGCCGTCCTGTACTTTCAAAAACGCTCTGGTATGCTGATCCGTTCTTCTTATTGAAAGCATTTCATAGGGCTGCGCGCCCCTGTTAATGGCACAGATACTCTGCTGCCTCCTATGTGTACTCTGACATTCCTCCAACAGTGAAACCAGTTTATGTTTCTGATTATTCCCTATCGCGATATCAATATATTCCTGCTCAAAAGACTCTCCTTCCCTCTCGGATTTTGTCTGTACATAACAGCCAGTCCCTACCACAATGGCATTCGGATTCAGCTTTTTCGCACGACGCAGCATCTGTCTTGACTTTCGGTCTGCAATATTGGTTACAGAACATGTATTGATCACATAGACGTCGGCGTACTCGTCAAACGGGACAATTGCATATCCCGCTTCCTCTAACATCTGCTGCATTGCCTCTGTCTCGTAGGCATTCACTTTGCAGCCCAGATTATGAAGCGCTGCTTTTTTCATCTTTTTCTCACATTCCTTTTTCGCGATACTATTGTTACTGTTCCACTTTTTTACGGTCTGTGCAATGCTTCCACAGACCTGCGTGAACGCCTGCTCAGCATTTATATTTATCCATGCATTTTCACATAAGTGTTGACTTTTCCATAAAAAACCATTACTATAAGGGTAACTATAAAGTCCGTCAAACGGACAGCTTAAGGAGGTTTTTCCGATGAAAACAGTACAGATTTCTTTAAATTCTATTGACAAGGTAAAATCCTTTGTCAATGCAATCACACAGTATGAATATGACTTCGATTTAATTTCCGGAAGATATGTTATTGATGCAAAATCCATCATGGGTATCTTCAGCCTTGATCTCTCCAAACCGATTGATCTGGCAATCCATACCGAAAACGGCGTTGACGAAATCATGGAAGTTTTAAAACCGTATCTTGCAGAGTAAGCAAATCATGAGCGCTACAAAAGCTATTACATTTTGACAGCTTTACCTGCTATCATCCGGATCTGACAACCACAGGAATATTCCTGTGGTTTTTTATTATACATAGACTTTTTCGGCCGTCTCAATTGCTTCCGAAACCATATGGTCTATTTGATCTGACAGTTTCATTTCATCTTTATGAATCACATTAAGACTTGGCTTTGTCACGGGATGCTTTGCCACAAAAATCGTACAGCAGTCTTCATACGGCAGTATGGACGTCTCGTATGTTCTGATCTTCTCCGAAATCTCTACAATTTCCTGTTTGTCAAATCCAATCAGGGGACGGTAAACCGGAATGGTACACACCTCATTTGTCGCCGCAAGCGACTGCATTGTCTGGCTTGCTACCTGTCCGATACTCTCGCCTGTAATCAGTCCGAGACAGCCACTCTCTTTCGCAAAATATTCCGCAATTTTCATCATATACCGACGCATGATAATGGTCAGTTCTGCATGCGGACAACGATCATAAATGGCGAGCTGTATTTCGGTGAAGTTTACAATATGCAGACAGATCGGGCCTGTGTACGCGGAAATAATTTTTGCAAGGTCAATCACTTTCTGCTTTGCGCGTTCCGATGTGTAAGGCGGCGCATGAAAGTATACGGCGTCAATAGAAACGCCCCGTTTTGCAATCATATAGCCGGCCACCGGACTGTCGATCCCTCCGGACAGCAACAGCATCGCTTTTCCGTTTGTTCCTACCGGCATACCGCCGGGGCCTTTGATAACCTCTGAATACACATTAATCTGATCGCGTATTTCCACACAGAGCGTTACATCCGGGTGATGCACATCCACACTTAAATCGGGAAACGCTTCCAGCAGCTTTTCCCCCAGCGCGGCGTTGATTTCCATGGATTCCATCGGATAATCTTTACGCGCACGCCTGGCGTTAACTTTAAAAGTAAAATGCTTGTCCGGATATACACGGTCTAGATAACCGGCAACATCTTCCGCAAGCACCGAAAATCCATTGTCAGCCAGCTGCACCAGAGGACAGATCCCCACAATTCCAAATACATGCCTTAACGCGTCCACTGCATCGTCATAATCGTATCCCCCCTGCGCATCCACATAGATACGCCCCTGTTCTTTCCGAATATAAAAGTCGCCCTCCACATCATCTAATGCAATTTTAATCTGCTTTATCAGCGCATTCTCAAACAGATAGCGGTTCTTTCCCTTAATTGCAATCTCCGCATATTTAATTAAAAAAGATTTATAATACATTGGAATTTCTCCTCAAACTAATGATGGGTATATTTTTGTAGTTTCGGTATCAGCTCTTTCATAACGGCCACTGCATAATCAATTTCTTCCTCTGTCGTGTACGCACAGAAGCTGAAACGAATCGTTGCGTCCAGATATTTTGCAGCCAGTCCAATCCCGGTAAGCGTACGGCTGACGGCCGGTTTGTTGGAAGAACATGCGCTTCCGGCTGAAACATAGATCTGCTTTTCTTCCAGGGCATGCAGCATAACTTCGCTTCTTACGCCCTCGATACTGACACTTACGATATGAGGAGCCGCATCCGCTCCTCTGCCGCCGTTTACGAGTACGGAAGGAATCTCTGCCATTCCGCATAAAAACCTTTTTCTCAACTGAGCCATATGTTCTGCTTTCTGATCGAAATTCTCATACGCCTCTTCTGCCGCTTCCCCAAGCGCTGAAATACCGCATACATTCTCGGTTCCGGAGCGCATTCCGTTCTGCTGGCCGCCGCCGTAAACAAACGGCTTTACTTTAACTTTGTCTTTGATATATAAAAACCCGACGCCCTTTGGCGCATGTATTTTATGACCGCTGACGGAAAGCAGGTCAATCCCTGTTTTCTTCGGATAAATACGATATTTTCCATATCCCTGAATCGCATCGACATGGAACAGCGTGCGCGGATTTTTTTCTTTTATCACCTGCGCTGCAGCCGCAACCGGTTCCACTGTGCCTATCTCATTATTTACCATCATAACAGAAACCAGCGCCGTATCCTCGCGGACGGCATCTTTTAACTGTGAAAGAGAAATTTTTCCCTCACTGTCCACATCAAGATACGTGATCTCATACCCCTGCTCTTTGAAACAGCAAATCGGCGCATATACGGACGCATGCTCGATCGGCGTTGTAACAATATGCTTTCCGTTACGCGGATTCGCCGCCAGGCTCCCAAAAAGAGCCATATTGTTTGACTCCGTCCCCCCGGAGGTAAAAACAATTTCTTTTTCTTCTGCCTTTAATGTTTTTGCAATTTTTCTCCTTGCCTCCCTGACATAGTCCTCCGCTGTCTTTCCCATTACGTGCAGCGAAGACGGATTCCCGTAATCCTCTGTCAAAAGGCGGATCATACGCTCTTTTGCACGATCACAGCAGCGTGTGGTCGCGGAATTATCCAGATATGCCTGCATCCTGCCATTCCTCCTGCTTTATTTCCAGATGATACATCAGTACCGCAAGCGCCGCAAGCCCTGCCGTCTCCGTGCGCAAAATGCGCTTCCCCAGCGAAATCAGGCTCATCCGATCTTTTACCGATGCAATTTCCTCCGCGGCAAATCCCCCTTCCGGGCCGATAAAAATACCGACCGAACTGCCGGCCGTAATACGCGAGAGCGCCTCCTTTGTCCCGTGCATCCCGTTTTCGTTTTCATACGGAACCAGGCGATGGTCAAGTTCCAGTGCTGCGGCAGCGGCCTGCGCAAACTCCATGGGACTTGACACGCGCGGTATCACGCTTCGTTTTGACTGCTTTGCAGCGTTCTCTGCTATAGTCTGCCACCTTACTGTCTTTGCCGCTGCTTTTTTTTCATCAAGCCGCACAACGCAGTGCTTCATCGCAACCGGGACTATCTCCGAGACGCCAAGCTCAACTGCCTTTTGAATAATCAGCTCCATCTTATCGCCCTTTGGCAGTCCCTGAAACAGCACAATACGGTTTGAAAGCTCTGTCCCGCCAATCTTGTCTGCGACAATCTGTGCCCGCACAAAATACTCCGACACCTCGTTTATTTTACAGAGATAATTCTCGGACGGCGCGCTGACGCGAATCTGCTCCCCGCACCGGAGACGTATCACATTTCTGATATATCTGACATCATTACCCTCGATTAAAACTTCCGTTTCGGATACATTTTTTTCCTCTACAAAAAACTGGTACATTGTCTGCTCTTTCTTTTTTAAAATTCTGTCTGCTGCTTCTTAGCCGTTATGCCGACCCATTCGCCCTGGCGGCTGACTTCTTCCACCACAAATCCGGCCTGCCGTACAGCGCCTGATACCTCTTCTTCCTTGAAATCAATGATACCGGAGGTAATAAAGTATCCGCCCGGTTTTAACACCGAAAAAGCAGCCGGCGCCATCGGTATAATCACATCAGCCAGAATATTGGCAACAACAATATCGTAATCACTTCCGACCGCTTCCATCAGTTTTGTATCTTCCAGCAGATTTCCGATATAAAACGTCGCAAGGCCGCTGTCGATCCGGTTCGTCTTAAGATTTTCTATTGCTGAAGCAAGACATGCGGGATCTAAATCTGTCCCGGTGACGCGGCCTGCCCCAAGCTTTAACGCAGCAATAGACAGTATCCCGCTGCCAAAACCGACATCCAGGACTTTTGGCGCGTTCTGCTGTTTCATCCGCCGTATGTATTTGATCAGCCCCCGAATACAAAGCTGCGTCGTCTCATGCTTTCCTGTACCAAAAGAAACGCCGGGATCAATCTCTATTAATGTTTTATCCCGATCTGTCTCTTTTAATTCCTCCCAGGTCGGCTTGATTAAAATATCTTCTATCGTAAATGAACTGAAATATTTTTTCCAGTTATTGATCCAGTCAAGGTCCTGCGTCTGATCTGATGTAATGCCGCCGCTTCCGATCTCTACTGTTTTCCTTAATTGCTCCAGCGACTGCGCCACTTTTTCAAGCAGTTTTGTATGGTCAGTTCCGTCCTCTTCAAGATAAAAACTGACATAGCTGACCCCGTCGTCCGGCGGCAGCTCCGGCAAAAAATCAATAAACATCGCCGACTGATCCGAAGCGGACAACGGTATTTTATCCTCAATCTCAATGCCAAAAATTCCAAGTTCCATCAGCATGGAACTCATATATTCTTCGGCCTGCGTTGTTGTCTCTATGGTATATTTATTCCATTTCATGGGTAAGACCTCCCGTAACCATGTTTCTCAATATCCCTTGCAATTGTAGCATAATGTTTGAAAAGTTGCAAATATATGTATTTTTATCTTGACGAAATCCGGCAACTGTTTTATTTTTGAATATGGAGGATTCATGTGAAAAATATATTTTTCGCACGGCGATTTGTGTCTGCGCGCTGCTTGCCGCAAAATCGCTTATTTGCAAAAGCAGCGCAGAAATGAGGATTTATATGGAAAAGATTACAAGCTTTACAATTGACCATATCAAATTACAGCCGGGTGTTTACGTCTCCCGCAAAGATAAGGTCGCAGCAGGCATAATCACTACATTTGACCTGCGCATTACTTCCCCGAACGAAGAGCCTGTCATGAATACAGCCGAGATGCACACCATGGAACATCTTGCCGCCACTTTTTTAAGAAATCATGCGGAATATGGGGAAAAGACAATCTATTTCGGCCCCATGGGATGCCGCACAGGTTTTTACCTGCTGCTGGCAGGAGATTACGAATCAAAAGATATTGTACCCCTGATGATTGAATTGTTTGAATTTATCCGCGACTATCACGACGAAGTGCCGGGCGCTTCCCCGAAAGACTGCGGCAATTATCTGGATATGAATCTGGGTATGGCTAATTATCTGGCAAAACGTTATCTCGACCGCACCTTATATGAAATCGACGACGCGCACCTGATCTATCCGCAATAAAACCGATATGTTTTTCCATATACGGCGGGTTCATACAAAATGCCGTTATTTAGCGGCCTGTGAAGACAGGCCGCGCTTCCTTTTATTCATACTGCTGTTTTAATTTGTCATACTCCCTGTTGATTACCTGTATTGCTCCTGTATCACCGTCCATATTATCCGGATGATAAATTTTTATCAGATCTTTGTATCTCTTCTTTAACGACTGTTCGCTGCCGACTCCCGCAAAAAAAATTCGGCCGGAAATAATTCCCTTTTTTGCATCGGACGAAAGCTTTTCGTCAAATTTGTTTACGCTTTTATAAAAATCGCGCTGCCGCTCTACCTGTTCTTTTTCGCTTGCAAGTTTTCTAAGCTCTGTCTCAAGCACTTTCCATTTCATTTCAAACAAATGGCGCTCCGTCTCAATCCGCTTGCTCTCCATGCTCTTTTCAAGGAAAAAGGCTTTTTTCTCCTGTTCAAACTGCCTGCGTTCCTCTTCAAATTTTCTGCGCTCTTCCGATAGTTTCTTTCCCGTGCGTTCTGTCTCTGACGGCTCACTCAAACGCCACTGCCCGTATACTATATTTGTGTCATCTGCCTTTACTGCTGACTGATTCACGACACCCATCTCCTTACTTTAAAAAACCACCACATAGCTCCCATCAATGAATTCTCTGTGTACCGCCATGGCATACTACCATATAAGGTAAACATTATGTTTCATCATACAACATTTAGTGCCATGATGCAAGCATATATTTTAATTTTTTTAAGTAATATTTCTCTCACCGCTTTTCAATGACCAGTAAAAATCAGTCGTTTTTCATAAGTGACTGTAAAATCATGATATGGTACTCTTCATCCTGAATAATACGTTTTAACTCACGGTTAATACAATCATCCTGGATGGCATTCATATGCATTTTATATTGCCGGATCGCGGCTTTCTCTGCTTCCAGATCTGCTCTGAGCATATGCGGAATGGAATTGGGCAGTGTCAGACAGGCTGGGGACCACCGACCATTTGGCTGTTTTGTCTCAAAGCATACGTTTCCGCCGAGCAAGTGGATCAGCTCCCCAAGTTTTTGCAGATGCATCATCTCTGCCATTGCAATCCCAAGTATCGTGCGAATCAGAGAACAATACTCTCCGGACATCCTGTTTTCATTATTAATATATTGTAATATTGCAGACAACTCTGATACCGGCCCGCAATAATCAACCAGCAACAGATCCGCATACCGGGGATTTTTTTCCCTGATCTGAACAGGCGGATACGCAAGATCCACCATAATCGGTCTTATTCCCTGCAGATTGCAGTCATTGACCATCGGGTTACTATTCTTTTCCATTCTAACCTCCATGATTTTGCTCCGCGGAATCTCATATCCAGAGCGTGAAACTTAGTACTTGTTAGCGCGCGAACCTGTTTCGCGTTTTGCCCTTTGGCATGAGCCTTACAAGTACTTTTCACGCCAACTTCCATGTCGCGGCTCTGCCGCTACTCAAATCCGGATGAGAAATGCCGTATTTCAGGCATTTCTCAGTGTGAGCCTTAGAACTTCTTCGCGCGCGAACCTGTTTCACGTTAGCGCCTTTGCTGCGAGTGATTAGAAGTACTTCTCACATTAATATCATATGCCGCCATTCCTGCCATGCCACCAATTGAAATATCCCTAATTGTAGCCTGATGTGATTTCTGTTCGTCAGACCAGAGTTTTGCCTCCAGCTTTCTTCAGATTCCACCTCACGATGGACACCCTTGCTCTTGGCTATACACTTCCCACTACTAAGGCGTGTTACGGACTTTCACCGATTAGATTGCGCCCATACTGGGCGCACATAAAACAGGCGGGACGCTTTGCATCCCGCCTGTTTTTAGCAATGAAATTTAATTAATTCTGCCCATAATAAGCATTTTCTCCATGTTTTCGATAAAAATGCTTTTCTTTGATACAATCCGGCGCCGGTTTTACATCCGGGCGGATCGCTTCGGTATTTCTGGCCATTTTTGCAACTTCTTCCAGCACAACGGCATTGTGAACAGCCACCGCCGCATCACGCCCCCAGGTAAACGGCCCATGATTCGCACAGAGAACAGCCGGCGTATAGGCCGGGTTGATCTGCCTTTGCTCAAATGTCTCAATAATCACAAGTCCCGTATTTTTTTCGTATGCCGCGTCAATCTCCTCCGGCGTAAGATTTCTCGCACAGGGAATCGGACCGAAAAAATAATCTGCATGCGTCGTGCCATAGAGCGGGATATCCCTGCCCGCCTGCGCCCACGCAACCGCTTCCGGAGAGTGCGTATGCACAATACCGCCGATTTCTTTATATTTTCTGTACAGTTCCAGATGTGTCGGAGTATCTGAGGAAGGCTTATAATCCCCTTCAATCTTATTTCCCTCCAAATCCATCACAACCATATCCTTTGGCTTTAACGCATCATAATCAACACCGCTTGGTTTGATTACAAAATAACCGGTCTTTCTGTCAATGCCGCTGACATTGCCCCATGTATAGGTAATCAGACCACGCCTTGGCAGCTCCATATTCGCCTCATATACCTGCTGTTTTAATTCTTCTAACATATTAAGCCAATTCCTCCTGTATGCGCTCTGCGATTCCCTCTGCATCCAGTTTATATTTGTGCAGCAGCTCCTTTGCGGGGCCTGATTCTCCGAACACATCGTTTACACCGATGCGCGTCAGTTTTGTCGGACATTTCTCGCTTAGCGCTTCGGCAACTGCACCGCCAAGGCCGCCGACAATGGAATGTTCCTCCACTGTAAAAATACGCCCTGTCTGTTTTGCCGCTCTCAGCACAAGATCCTCGTCAAGCGGTTTAATGGTATGGATATTGATCACCTGCGCGTCAATCCCTTTCTTTGCAAGCTTCTCTGACGCAAGCATAGATTCGTGGACACAGAGTCCGGTTGCGATAATGGTCAGATCTTTTCCTTCGCGCAAAACTACGCCTTTTCCGATCTCAAATCGATAATCCGACCCATCGTTCATCACCGGAATGGCCAGCCGGCCAAAACGCAGGTAGACAGGCCCATCATATTCATAAGCTGCGCGCACCGCCGCTCTCGCCTCAACATCGTCGCTCGGATTGATCACAACCATACCCGGAATCGCCCTCATCAGCGCAATATCCTCAAGGCACTGGTGCGAAGCGCCGTCCTCGCCGACAGAAATTCCCGCATGCGTCGCGCCGATCTTCACATTCAAATGAGGATAGCCGATGGAATTTCTCACCTGCTCATAGGAGCGCCCTGCCGCAAACATTGCAAATGTGCTGATAAACGGTACAAAACCGCAGGTAGACAAACCGGCCGCAACGCCCGTCATATTTGCCTCGGCGATACCGCAGTCAATATGACGTTCCGGAAACGCTTTGCGAAAAACGCCTGTCTTTGTAGCCGCCGCCAAATCCGCGTCCAGAACAATCAGATTTTCATGTTCTCTGCCAAGCTCTACCAATGCATTGCCGTAACTCTCCCGGGTAGCCGCTTTTTTTACTTCTGACATAACGCTTCACCTACCTTTCTCAAGTCCTCCATGGCAATCTCATACTCTTCGTCATTGGGAGCTTTTCCGTGCCAGTCTACGCTGTTCTCCATAAAGGAAATATCCTTTCCTTTCAGTGTATGCGCAATAATTGCCGTCGGCTTATCCTTTGTCTGCTTCGCCTCTTCAAAGGCACTTCTTATCTCGCCAAAATCATTTCCGTCAATATTAATCACATGAAAATGAAAGCTCTCAAATTTTTTATCAATCGGATACGGCGAACATACCTGATCAATCGGCCCGTCAATCTGCAGATTGTTGTTGTCCACAATCACACAGAGATTGTCAAGTTTACGGAATCCGGAAAACATTGCAGCTTCCCAGATCTGTCCTTCCTCAATCTCACCGTCGCCGCACAATACGTACACGCGGTAATCCTTTTTATTTAATTTCCCGGCAAGCGCCATGCCCGCCGCTGCAGACAATCCCTGTCCAAGAGAACCGGAGGACATATCAACCCCCGGAATATGCTTCATATCGGGATGTCCCTGTAAATACGATCCCGTATGACGCAATGTCAGAAGATCTTCCACAGGAAAATATCCCCGGTTTGCAAGAGTGGAATAAAGTCCCGGCGCAGTATGGCCCTTAGAGAGCACGAAACGATCGCGATCCGGGTCTTTGGGATTCCTGGGATCTATATTCATTTCCTCGAAATAAAGGTATGTAAAGAGTTCCGCCGCGGAAAGAGATCCGCCCGGATGTCCGGCTTTCGCGCTGTGTACGCCTTCGATAATTCCTTTCCGGACCAAAAGCGCCGCCTGCTTTAATTCTAAATCAGTCATAGTTCTCCTCATCTCTGCATAAAAACGAATGTTGCATCCGTCTCAACCTGCAGTCTGTTTTTATTCTCCAAATACCGCTCTGTAATCTGCCTGGAATTTTGCAATGCCTGCATCTGTCAGCGGATGTTTCGTCATCTGCTCAATTACGCCATACGGAATTGTCGCAATATGTGCTCCTGCAAGCGCACAGTCCGTCACATGGATCGGATTGCGGATCGAAGCCGCAATAATTTCTGTCTCAAACCCATAATTATCAAAAATCTGTACAATATCCTCTATCAACTGCACGCCTGTCACGCTGATATCGTCCAGTCTGCCAAGAAACGGAGAGACATAGGAAGCGCCGGCTCTTGCTGCCAGAAGCGCCTGGTTTGCGGTAAAGACAAGCGTTACGTTTGTCTTTATACCCTCTTTCGCAAGTACCTTAACTGCTTTCAATCCCTCGATGGTCATCGGAATTTTTACTACCATGTTCGGATGAATCGCTGCAATCTCGCGCCCCTCTTTGATCATAGTCGCTGCGTCAACAGTCGTCGCTTTTACTTCCCCGCTGATCGGTCCGTCCACAATCGTTGTGATCTCTTTGATCACCTCGGCAAAATCTCTGCCCTCTTTCGCGATCAGCGACGGATTCGTTGTTACGCCGCAGATCACGCCCATATCGTTCGCCTTTTTAATATCCTCCACATTCGCTGTGTCAATAAATAATTTCATTATTCTCTTCTTTCCTTTCTATATTAACGGTATACGACGCTTCCCAGCATCAGATCTTTCTTAAAATTGCGTATCGTTGTGTCTTTGTCGATAAAGACAGCCTCAATTCCCATCGCTGCGGCCCAATCGCCCATCTGCTCTGCGTCAAGGTCATAGGTAAACGCAGTATGATGCGCGCCGCCTGCAAGAATCCATGCTTCGGCCCCTGTGTAGAGATCTGGCTGCGGCATCCAGAAATTCGTTGCTGTCGGGAGTTTTGGCATCGGTTTTTCGTTCTTTTTGCAGTCTACATCATTGATAATCAGGCGGAACCGCGTGCCAAGGTCAATTAACGAAACTGCTATTCCTTTGCCCTCCTTTGAGGTAAAGACAAGTCTTGCCGGATCTTCTCTGTCGCCCATGGTAAGCGGCTGACACTTAATGCTGATCGGCCCTTCTGCAATAGACGGACAGATCTCAAGCATATGCGCTTCCAGAATACCCTCTTTGCCCTTTACGAAATTGTAGGTGTAATCTTCCAGCATTGATGTTCCTTTTGCATCTTTCACGCCTTCTGTCATAATCTTCATCAGACGCACCATTGCTGCCACTTTCCAGTCGCCTTCTGCACCAAAGCCATATCCTTTTTGCATCAGTCTTTGAATTGCAAGTCCCGGAAGCTGTTTTAGAGCGCCAAGATCTCCGAAATGCGTGACAATGGCCTGATAGTTTTTCTCCTCCAGAAAGCGCTCGAACCCGATTTCAATCTGAGCCTGCACCGCGACATGACGTTTAAATTCCTCAGGATCTCTGCCCTCCAGCAGTATCTCATATTTACTGTAATACTCATCGACAAGCGCGTTTGTATCGGCGTCGGTTACTGCTGCTACCGCCTCCGCAATCTCGTTAACCGGATAAGTGTCGACTTCCCATCCAAATTTCAGCTGCGCTTCGACTTTATCGCCCTCTGTCACTGCAACATTGCGCATATTGTCGGCAACGCGCATCACGCGAATATGGCTGCTCTCAATGACGCCGACTGCGGTGCGCATCCAGGAAGCAATACGCCCCTGCACAGCCTCGTCTGACCAGTGGCCGACAACAACCTTGCGCTCGATGCCCATGCGAGTCACAATATGGCCGTACTCTCTGTCGCCGTGTGCAGACTGGTTCTCATTCATAAAATCCATGTCGATGGAATCATACGGAATTTCTTCATTAAATTGTGTATGTAAATGAAGCAGCGGCTTCCTATACTCCTGCAATCCCAAAATCCAGGATTTTGCAGGGGAAAATGTATGCATCCATGTGATGACGCCCGCGCATTCTTCGTCCACATTCGCTTCGTTAAATGTTTTACGAATCAATTCATTTGTAATCAGCGTCGGTTTCCATACTACTTCATAGGGCAGCAAACCCGACTCGTTTAATTTTGCCACAATAATCCTGGAATGTTCCGCTACATGATTCAGGCATTCCTCCCCGTACAGATCCTGTGACCCGGTGCAAAACCAGAACTTATAATTTTTTGGTGCTAACATCTTTGTCCTCCTGCATCTATATTATTTTTATTACACACTAAAATGATTCCACTGCCGCGGTCTCCGCAGCAAGCACTCTGCGATAATTTTCAATATAAGCGTCAAATCCCGCCGCATCGTCCTGATCCGGCTCTAAGATAACGCCAACGTCCGTCCCGTCTTTTGAAGCAAATATTTTTTCGTTCAGATAATGTTCCAGTGACTCTTTGTCATCTTTTTGAACCATATAGGAAGCCAGAAGCGCCATCCCCCATGGGCCTCCCTCGCCGGCTGTCTTCATTACGGCGACAGGCGCATTCATAGCAGCCGCAAGAATACTCTGCCCGACTCCTTCCGTCTTAAACAATCCGCCGTGGCCGTAAATGCGGTCCACTTTTACCTTTTCTTCTTTCATCAGAATATCAAGTCCAAGTTTTAGAGTCGCAAGCGACGCGTATAAATGTGCGCGCATAAAATTGGCAAGTCCAAGTTTTGCATCGGGTTTTCGCACAAACAACGGCCGCCCCTCATTTAATCCAGTGATCGGCTCTCCGGAAAAATAATTGAACGCAACCATGCCGCCGCAGTCTTTCTCACCCTCTGTCGCTTTGCGGTATAGTGTGCCAAACAACTGGTCTTTGTCCGCCTTTATTCCAAAAACTTCCGCAAACTCACCAAACAGACCGACCCAGGCATTCAGGTCTGAAGTACAGTTATTGCAGTGTACCATGGCAACCGTATCGCCGGACGGCGTGGTCACCATGTCAAGTTCCTCATGCAGCGCCTTTAACTCCTCTTCCAATACAACCATTGCAAATACGGAAGTACCTGCCGACACATTCCCAGTTCTCACTGCAACCGAATTTGTCGCCGCCATCCCGGTTCCGGCGTCCCCTTCCGGCGGACACAGCGGGATACCCGCCGACAGATTTCCACTCACATCAAGGAATTCGGCCCCTTCCGCAGTAAGCGTACCCGCCGCTTCCCCTGCGGTAAGTACCCGCGGCAGAATTTCTTTTAATTTCCACGGGAAATTTTCAACAGCCGTAAGCCGGTCGAACGCTTCGATCATTGCGCCGTTATAATCGCGTGTCTTTGCATCAATCGGAAACATACCGGACGCCTCGCCGACGCCAAGGACTTTTTCTCCGGTCAGCTTCCAGTGAATATAACCTGCCAGCGTCGTAATATACCGGATATCCGATACATGCGCTTCCTTGTTTAAAATCGCCTGATACAGATGAGCTATGCTCCAGCGCTGCGGAATATTAAACTGAAATTCATTTGTCAGTATCCCGGCAGCTTCCCCGGTTATCGTGTTTCTCCATGTGCGGAAGGGAACCAGTAATTCCCCTTTCCCGTCAAACGGCATATAACCATGCATCATTCCCGAGAAACCGATTGCCGCGAGTTTTTTGATCACAATGCCAAATTTTTTGTCTACGTCCGACAAAAGGTCGGCATAACAATTCTGCAGTCCCGTACGGATATCCTCCATCCGGTAAGTCCAGATACCGTCCTCCAGTCTGTTTTCCCAGTCATGCGCGCCTGCGGCAAGCGGTTCCCCTTTTTCTCCGATTAATACCGCCTTGATGCGCGTAGAGCCAAACTCCAATCCAAGGACGGCGCCGCCATTTTCAATCAGTTGTTTTGCCTGCTCCATAATCCTTTCTCCTTTTTATTTTATTTGAAATATTTTCACCCCATGCTCCGGTATCTTTGCACCGATATATCCGTTTTCAATCCGACAGGATTCACCGGACCAAAGTTCATAAGCCATACCTGTCTTCTGGATCAATTCCCCGTTAAACTGCTGAATCTGTCCGATCGATATGCCAATCTGCCGTTCCTCTTCCGCAAGATTAAAAAGTGCGATATATTTCTCACTGGTCTTTTTATTAAGGCTGCTCCATACTGCATAGTCCCGCTCCAGTTCGGCCTGCCTGCCCACATAATCATTGGAGAGCAGTTTTAAGACTTCTCTGTTTGTCAAAAGCGTCGTCGTCTCCGAATCCAGTTTTGTAAGCTCGGCCCCGATCATCAGCGGGGAACCGAACATACACCAGAGCGTCATCATGGTTTTCTGTTCTTCCCATGTAAAGTTTGTTCTGCGCTCTTTCCCAAAACCTTTTCCGATCATTCCAACCGGAAGCATATCGCAGTCAGGATAAGACCCTTCCTGCACGTAATTCTGCCATTTTTCACATTGATAAAACATATGCAAAAGATGATCCCAGCTGTCCCAGAAATCATCGGTAATGCGCCACATATTCGCATATCTGCCATAATGAGAAGCACGGCTTACAACAGCCGGACCGGGCGAGAGCGAGAACATAACAGGACGACCGCATTTTTCGATCGCCTTTGCAATCATCTCTACTTCATGCGCAGCGGCATACGGGTGCAACAGGTTCATATTTGTCGTACAGATGTCGTCGCATTTGATAAAGTCGACGCCCCAATCCGCATAGAGCTGTATCACGGAATCATAGTAATCCTGCGCCCCGTTTGCATCTTTTCGTATTCCATACATATCGGGGTTCCATGCACAGATGGAATGCGGGTCCGCAATCTCGCTGGCAAGCGCCATAGATCCCATGATCTTAAGATGACGATGCGCCGCTTCTCTTGGTATGCCGCGCATCATATGTATTCCAAATTTCAGTCCAAGGCTGTGCACATAATCCGCAAGCGGCCCAAATCCGCTTTTTGCTCCGTCTTTGCGCACTGCAGAGGGAAATTTCTCCGGATCGGGCCACAACCTGCCAAACTCGTCCATTTCAATCCCGCCAAATGGAATATACTGATATTTATCCCGCATGGAACCTGTCTTTTTTGCATACCACTGAATGTCCACTACAATATATTCCCAGCCGTATTCTTTCAGATGATTTGCCATATAATCGGCATTTGCTCTCACATCTGCTTCCGTAACCGATGTATCATAATAGTCGTAACTGTTCCAGCCCATTGGTGCACGTTTACTCATAGCTTTCATTTGTTCCGCCTCCACGCCCTCTCACTCTACTACCAGTTTAACACAGAGGATTTTCCCTGTAAACAAATTTTCTGAATTGTCCGATATATTTTATGTAACAGTAAACAGGTCAGGAATACGCACTTTTGTCAAGGAGGATGATTGTCGCAGCATACGTAAACAACATTTTATGGACACCTGTTAACCCGGTTGTCCGCATCGAGCGGATCACCCCGGTAAGACGCGATTCGCGTCAGTCCGACCAGCAGAGAAACGCATTTGCGCAGCTTCTGGCTATGACGATGAGTACCAAAGACACAGAATCAAACGGATTTGATTCAAGAGCTTAGGCATTCTGACTGACGGCGCATCCGTCAAAAAGCCCGACAGATCTGACCGCCTTTTTGCGGCGCCTCTTTTCTGTCGGGCTTTTTATGCGTAAATCTATGTATTCGATTCGCTGTTTTCAATCTGCCAGTCAATCGGCTCCACGCCGTTTGCCACAAGAAACTCATTTGCCTGACTAAAATGACGGCATCCAAAAAATCCCCGGTATGCAGAAAGCGGACTCGGGTGCGGCGCTTTCAGCACAAGATGCTTTGGATTTGTCAGCATAGAAGCCTTGCTCTGCGCCGGTTTGCCCCACAGCAGACAGACGATCGGACGATCCTGCGCATTGACTGCCTGTATAATGGCGTCCGTAAACTTTTCCCAGCCTTTCCCCTGATGAGAATTTGCCTGGTGCGCACGCACCGTGAGCACCGTGTTCAATAACAGCACGCCCTGATCCGCCCATTTCTTAAGATATCCGTGATTCGGTATGTAACATCCAAGATCGTCCTGCAGTTCCTTATAGATATTCACAAGCGACGGCGGTATTTCTTTTTGTGAAAGCGGCACGGAAAAGGAAAGTCCGTGCGCCTGGTTGACATTGTGATACGGGTCCTGCCCCAATATCAACGCCTTTACATTTTTCAGCGGCGTAAAATGCATCGCATTAAAAATATCATCTGCCGGCGGATAGATTACCGTCTTTGCGTATTCCTCTCTGACAAACTGGTACAATTCTTTGTAATAAGGCTTTTTAAACTCCTCCGCTACTGCTTTGGACCAGTCGTTTGACAGCATTGCCATTTGTTTTTCACCCTCTTTGTCGTTTTACCGGCGAACCGATATACCGCGGTCTGCCAGATAGTTTTTTAACTCCGAAATTTCCAGTTCCCTGTAATGAAACAGAGAAGCTGCAAGCGCTGCATCCGCCTCTCCTTCCGTCAACGCTTCGTAAAAATGTTCTTTTGTCCCGGCTCCTCCGGACGCAATAACCGGAATGGACACATTCCTGGCGATCCGGCTTGTCAGCAAAAGATCATATCCCGCTTTTGTCCCATCGCAGTCCATACTTGTCAGCAATATTTCACCGGCGCCCAACTGATCTGCTTTCATTGCCCATTCAACTGCATCCATCCCGACATCTATGCGGCCTCCGTTTTTGTATATATTCCAACCCGAACCGTCCGAACGGCGCTTCGCGTCAATTGCAACAACCACACACTGACTTCCAAATTTATCGGCCGCCTCCGAAATCAGTTCCGGTCGGTTAATCGCAGAGGAATTAATTGCAATTTTGTCCGCTCCCTCGCGCAGCAATTCTTTAAAATCATCAACCGTGCGTATTCCTCCCCCGACTGTAAACGGAATAAATACTTTCTCCGCTACCCGGCGTACCATATCCACGACAGTCTTTCGCGCATCCGAAGTTGCTGTGATGTCCAGAAATATCAACTCGTCTGCCCCCGCCCTGTCATAGGCTGCCGCAATCTCAACCGGATCGCCCGCATCGCGCAGATCCACAAAATTAACGCCTTTTACTACACGGCCGTTCTTTACGTCCAGACAGGGTATGATCCTCTTTGTAAACATGACGTTCCTCCGTTAATCGGCAAAATTTTTTAAAATCTGCAAACCGGCCGCTCCGCTTTTTTCCGGATGGAACTGGCATGCATATAGTTGTTCTTTCTCTATGGCCGCATGAATCGTAACACCATATTCTGCTGTCGCAGTCACAATGGACTCCTCATCGGCTTTTAAATAATAAGAATGGACAAAATAGACATAAGGATTGTTTTGCAGTCCGCGAAACAATTTCCCATTATTTTGCAGACACAACGAATTCCAGCCGATATGCGGGATCTTAAGTCCTTTTGTATCGGGTATCTTTTGAATGTGACCGGCAAGAAAATTTAAACCTTCGATACCGGAAGATTCATCGCTTCCTTCAAACAGCAGATGCTGCCCCAGACAGATGCCAAGCAGAGGAATCTTTAACTCCCACACTTCCCGTAAAACTTTATCCAGTTCGTATTTCTTCAGCTGCTCCATCGCATTGCCGAACGATCCCACCCCCGGAAGGATGACTTTATCCGCTTTCTTAATTTCCCGAAAGTCCCTTGTCGACACGCACTCTTTTGAAAGCGCCGACAATGCCTTTTCCACACTCTTTAAATTGCCCGCATCATAATCAATTATTGCAATCAATTTTCTGTCACCAACCCTGCGCCAACTAATATATTGTCAATCTCAATTGAATACTGTGTCTTATCCTCAATTTCAAAAAGTTCTACTGCGCGTTCCTGGCTGATACCAAATCCGCTCAATGCGCCAACCGCTTTTTCCTCCAGCGCATCCAGCTGCGCAGCACACTCATATGTTTCTGCGTCCGCACGGTATTTCTGACATCTGCCGACCGCGCGCACAAGAGAATCCAGAGCCATATCGTAAATAGAAGATTCCATAAAACTCTGATATGCCTCAAACTCACCGGAAACAAGAGCCAATACCCTGTATTTATCGTATGCAGGCTGGTCTTTTTCTTTCATTTCCATGCCGCGCACCGCGCTGTACGCATTTGTATAATCGCCAAGTTCAAAATACTCCTGCGCCTTTGCAAGCTGACTGGAATATCCCACAAGATTTGTCCCGGTCAATACAAGTCCAAGAAAAGATGCGGACATAATACAAATCAGAATCACCGGCACTTTGGGAAGCGGGGGTGTTAAATCCTTTTGTTTCGGCGGCTTTGGTTTTTTCTCTTTCTTTGGTTTTGGCGGCTTTGGTTTTTTTTCTTTTTTCGGTTTTTTCTCTTTTTCTTTCTTTTTCTTTTTTTCTTCTTTTTCTTTCTTTTTCTTTTCTTTCTCGGCGGCCTTTGCCTCTTTCGAAAGCTTCTCGCTCTGGGCGTTTTCTTCCTCTTTCTCGTCCTCTCCAAACATCGTTTTCGATAACTTCTGGAAGAATCCGGTTTTCTCCTTGCCGTTTTCAATCGAATCGCTTTCACTCATATTTTCTTTCTTCTTCTCTTTCTTTTTTCTCTTTCGAAACCGTTTTTTCTTTTTCAGATCCTGTTCTTCCTCTGCCGGCTCGCTCTCGGGCATCACAGATTCCTCCTCGGGCATCATTTCTTCATCAAATTGATCACGTGCAAATTCTTCCCCCAGTTCGCTAAAATCGCCCAGATCGCCCGCCGCCCCCGCAAGGCTGCCCAACCGCTGTTCCAATTCGGAAACGGTGCCTGATTCCTGTCCGTTCTGTTCCGACATATCGTCAAGCGTATCGACCATAATGTCCATACCGCCAAACAGATCGTCCCGCGGCGCTTCCTGCTGATTTGATTCTCCCGACGCGTCGTCGGTCGGCCAGTCTGCAGCCGTTTCCTCCGACGGAAACAGATCGGCGCCCTTATCCAACTCCTTTGCGTTCCATTCCGCACTGCTTTCTGACTGCAATGCTTCCGGTTCTTCTGCAGGCCAATCCTTTATCTGCGGTTCATCCGCCTGCGGTGATTCTGCGCTTTCCCCAAACGGCCAGCTTTCCTGCTGCTCCTCGAAATTTTCTTTGCCTGCTCCATCCATTTTCTCTTTGGCATCGCTTAACAGACTGTCCAAATCCTGCGAATCGAAAGCGTTTTCTTCTGAAACCGACTGGCTCTGCGCGTTTTCTTTCAAACCGGACTGCATAAATTCCATATTTTCTCCGGCCGCAGCGGAACCCCGAAATCCTTTGCCGCCTAAATCCAATTCTTCCTCAAACTGCCTGATAAAATTATCTGAATCGTCACTTGAGAGGATTTCTTCCTCGAACGCGCTTAAGAAATCTTCATCCTCCTGCTGCATCTTTTTCTTTCCGGATCTTCGCTTTCCTCCCTCGTCTGTATTTGAAACAGAATGCAGTAATTCATCAAGATAATCTTCCGTTCTGCTCATCACGGCACCTCCACTGATCTTTTAACTTAATTCGGGGATGTGACGAAACATCACATCCCCTCTTCGTTTCAATCTTCAAAACTTTTATCAATTAACCGGTCGATCGCTGCGACAAGATTGCCGATTTCAGGTTTGGTCAACTGTGCATCGGCGCCAAGACGCTCCCCTTTTCGCCGCATCTCTTCGTTTACAAGTGAGGAAAAGATGATCAGTGGTATCTTTTTCATGATATCATCTTCTTTTACTAATTTGGTCAGGCGGTGTCCGTCCATCAATGGCATCTCAATATCCGTAATAATACAATGAACTTTTTCACGCACCATGCCCTCTTTCTTATACTCTGTCAGTTTTTCCCAGGCTTCCTGTCCGTTCATTGTGATAATCAGATTGGTATATCCCGATTTCTTCAAACAATCTGTAATCAGTCTGCTCAGAAGCGGCGAGTCCTCTGCGATCAGGATTGGCGACTCGCACCGCTCCCTGTCCATATCATCGAGATCTGATACTTTAAGACCTGTTTCCGGACTGATATTCGTGACAATCTGCTCAAAATCAAGGATGATAATCAGCTTGTCGTCCATTTTAATCACACCGGTAGACGCGCTGTTCTCCTCTGTATTGATCGTGGAATCCGGCTTAATGATCGACTCCCAGGATACCCTGTGGATTCCCAGTACTGCATCCACATGAAAAGCAATATTAAGTTTGTTAAAGTTTGTGATGATAAACAGCCCCTTGTCTTTCTCTTCCTGTTCCATCCCAAGACACTGTTTCAAATTAATAACTGTCATCATCACATCCCGCGGCATAAAAATGCCCTCTACACTCGGATGTGAATTTGGCACTGGCGTTACAGGCTGGTAAACCAGAATTTCACGAATTTTCGCTACATTAATTCCGTAGTGATTGTCCCCTAACGTAAACTCCAGAACTTCCAGTTCATTTGTTCCAGATTCCAATAAAATATTTGTATCCATTCCGCTCTTCTCCTCCTGCGCATATATTTCCACCATTTTATAATTTTTCCATGACCCGCTGTCCGCCAGTCATACAGGCTGTCTGACTCTCTTCGCCCATTATATCATAAATTCATATAAAATACACTTTTTTTTACAAAATTATCTGAGATTTTTCTCCGTTCATCATGACATACAGCTGTAAATCCGCAATATCCGTCACTGACTCCGGCACCTGAAATAACAGTACCGCCTGTGTAACCGTATCTGCCGCAACCGTACTCTGCAGCTGTGCAAAATCTTCCTGCAGAATGCTAAGTTCGGACGGAACCTCCCCGCCGCCGTTTACGACTGCATAAAATCTGGCTTTCAGCACGAGATTGTCTACCTCTACGTCAACACCGGCCGTATTTGCAACATCAATCTGCAATACCAAAAATTTATTCCCGGCTTCCGGGTACATCGCATAATATGTATCCTGCACATAATCGTCCATCAGAGCTGCCCCTGTATACTCAATAGAAATGCCCTGCATTCCGAATAATTCATTAAGTGTTGCCGAGCGCCCCTGTTCTTCTTTGTTTTGCGTGTCAGATCCGCCTGACTCCCCGGTATTTTCGGAATCCTGTGTCTCCTCGGTTTCCTCCACAACCTCCTGTTCCAGACGCGCCGCAAGCTCGGCCGCTTTCTCTGCCTCCGCCTCATAATCCACCCATACAATTCCGTTTGTCTGTCTTGCATTAAACTTGGATATGAGATGGGCGGAGTAGTCAACGATAATATTTTTTTCGTTCTCCGTAAGATTATAGAGCGGCTCGCCGCATCCTCCCAGAAGCATGGCACACAGGAGAATCGCCGCTGCGACTCGTAATTTTGTTTTTTTCATATGCTCCCTCACTGTATTTTTCCATACCAAATATATATATTATGTTAACATTTTCGATCTAATATGGCAACCATAAATTTAAATTTTTTCTATCCGGCGTCCAGTTCAAAATAAAATTCCACTCCGTCTGAATGATTCTTTACGCCGCACTGCTGATGGTGGGTTTCCATCACGGCTTTCACAATGGAAAGACCGATCCCGCTTCCTCCGTATTCCCGGGTACGCGCTTTGTCTACTTTATAAAATTTAATCCAGACATTGTCGACTTCTTCTTCCGGAATCCGATTTCCGGTATTAAAGACGCTTACCCGGACTTTCTTATCCTCCAACGTGTAAGAAATTATGATTTTCTTCTCATTCTGCGCATAGTGGATCGCATTGCTCAGATAATTTGTCACAACTTCCTCCACCATAAATTCATCCGCCCAAACGTAAAGATCTCTCTCGTCAAACATAAGTTCTATCCCGTTTTGATTTAACAGGATATCAGATGCATGTACGACGCCCCAGATCAGCTCCGTTAAATTAAAACGCTCCATAGAGACGGCTTCGTTGCCAAATTCCAACTGGTTGAGCGTCAGAAGTTTTTTGACCATGCGGTTCATCTTGTCCGCTTCATCCATAATCACTTCACAGTAAAACTCTCTGCTCTCGGCATCTTCATTGATACATTCTTTCAGCCCCTCCGCATATCCCTGAATCAATGCAAGCGGCGTTTTCAGCTCATGAGAAACATTGGAGAGAAAATCTTTTCGCATCTCGTCAATCTGTATTTTTTTCTCAATATCAATCTGCAGCTCATTGTTTGCGCTCTTTAACTCCGAAATCGTCTCCTCCAGCGTATTAGACAAACCGTTCATATGTTCGCCCAACTCGTCAATCTCGTTCCTGTGTTTTTTGCGCGGACAAAATTTTGCCTCAAAATCAAGCTCCGTCATTCGTTTTGAAATATCTGTCAATTCGACAATCGGCGTGGTAATGCGCTTTGATGCTACAAACGCAACAAAAATACTGACCAGCATAACCGCCGCTCCAACATACAGAAGAAACTGGTTCGAAATGGAAACACTTCCGCGTATACTCTCTAACGCAGAACGCATCAAAATCAGATTGCCGTCGGAAAGTATCCCATATAACACAAGATATTCCGCCTGAAGCCTGTCATCGGTGCGGCGCTGCATTACATAGTTCTCCTCCTGTGCCAGAATCACTGTTCTGGACGCATTTCTATTGAAGATAATATCGCGGAAATCAAGAAGCATCTGATAAGTATCATTGACCGACGACCTTATAATCGTCTGATTCGGACTGATAATCATAATTGTAATATTGCTGTTAGCGCACAGATTATCAAACTGCACCTGAAATTCGCTGGAATCAAGCGAATTTTGCGAGCTCGCCATGTCGATGCCCTTAAATCCTTTTAACAGTGTATTCTGCTGATTTAACACATAATACCGCTCTAAGAGCGCCGTATTTAAAAACCAGCAGAGCAGCAGCGTACCGACAACCAGACTGATAATGATGGCGGCTATCTCTGCAGTAAGCGGTATGGTTCTCTTTTTTAGATTTCCTGAACTGATTCTTTTCATATGCATGATTGTATCATAAAAAACAACTGCTTTCAAGTCACTTCAAAAGTTTCCAGCGAACAGCATACCCTCCATTGACAAGGACGCGCGCGGGTATAGCAGAGTAAATGACCATGTCCTGGTCGTTACTCTCATTCTGGGCGCGCCCCATACGCATCATTTAAGGCCGGGAACCTGTCTTTCGATTCCCGGCCTGCGGTTTCGTGTATATTGTTTGTTCTGCCAGATTTTACAAAATAGTAATTCTATGGTTTTCACTAATCCCCATCTTTGTCGAGTGGGTTTACTGGGACGGGATTTGGGCTTAGCAGTTTGGTCTGCTGCCAGTATAGGAAATCAACAGGGCTTATACCTGCCCTATAATCCGAACAAATCGACATGTGTGCCTGTTCTGGACAATTCTAAGCAGTCGTCACTAAAACGGTATATCAATAACCAGTCCGGCGATATATGGCATTCTCGGAAGCCTGTATAATTTCCCTTTAAATTGTGGTCTTGGTTTTTGATGTCAAGCGGTTCCGGCACTTGTAGCTTTTCCAGAACTTTTTCAAACAGGGTAAAATCATAACCTCTTTTCTGGCATGTTTTTAAGTCTTTTTTTATCTTTCCAGAATACTTAATCTTTAGCATTTTTTCAGTCCTCCAACATCATTTTTAAGAAATCATGTGCGGAGCCGTCAAATATTTCACCGCCGCCGTTTTCTAATTCCTGCATAGCCTCTAATGTTTCGGCGTTCGGCGTTTCGTCCGGGACTGCTGCCCCCTGTAGGTAGGCAATGATATAATACATTTTGCTTTCTGGTATTTGGTCTATAAGGTTTTTCGCTAATTCCCTGCTACTCATGGTATACACTTCCTTTCGTGGTTATTGTATGCGGTTGTGTGCGATCTATTCCGTTTCGCTGTCCTGCCCCAGCTTGCTGCCTGTGACCGGGTTTAGTCCCATGCGCCGGGTTGTTTCGTCCCGTTTTGCCTGTGCCTTTACAGCCCTTGTAACAAACTCCGGGACGGCCTCGCCCGTGCGCTCTGCGGCGTTCTGTGCCTCCGCCAAAATGTCCGGGGACAGTAGGGCGGCAGCCGCCGGGAGCTGCCCTGTGGCCTCTGCGGGCATTCTTGTGTCTCGTTCTATAGTTTCATCAACCGCCCGGCCTATGAAGCTATTAACACTTTCGCCCCGTGCCTCTGCGTGGGCTTTTATTTCGGCTTTGCGGCCTTTTGGTGCTTTAAATTCAATGCGATCATAATTTGCTTTGACGTATTTATCTACTGCTTTTTGCTGTGCTTTTGTTGTTGCCATTTTTCACCTCCAACGGGGCAGCCTTTTATCTTGCCACCTCTCACAGTATGATTATAGTATACATGATCCTTCTATTGTCGTCAATATTGGCTATTCTCTGTCAGAGGCATTCGAGAAAGCGTGGGGGCGTGTAAAGCTCACAATGACAGTGAGGGCAGCAGGAACCACATTTGAGAACACACAGGAGGCGGTCTCCGATTGTCTGCGCTCCGAGGGGAGCGGGATTGTTGGCAGGCTCCGCCTCCCTGCTGGTTGAAATTCAAAGGTCGCCTGTGCTGCCGTTCGGGGCTGTTTGCTTTTATGATAACCTTAGAAGTGTTACAAATCAGAAAGCAGTGCAATCACGTACGTATTTTGTTACATCCAACCAAAATCATAGTGATATAACCATCCCTGTCTTTCAGGGACATCTCATTGAGCCCTTCTTCATAGGCATAGCCGGATAATTCCAGATGGTTGTACTCTGCAAATCTGCAAAGAATCCGATACACTTCCTCCAGTCTCTCCCAGCCGCCAACACAAAAGGTTCTAAGGTAAGAACCGGCCGGTCTTATCGTATCATAAATATCTATATCCGCTCTGCCATAGGCGAAAAAACAATCATAATTATGGCAGTTTCCGCTTAAAATCTGCTCTGCCTGAATCCGGCTTCCAAAATTATCATAGAGGCCGAATACCTCTTTCAGGCGCAGAGAAAACTCTCCGGCAACTGCAAAATCGTCGTCGTCGAACGCCCCTGTAATTGGACCGCTGAGCAATATGCGCTGTTTTGGAAGTGTGATCATCTCCACCTTTGCGTGCTCTGCCGTCAGACTCAGGGAAAGTTTGTCCGATTTCTGTTCCAAAAACGTTTTCGTACGCAGCAGTTCCTGAACGGATTGATCAATCAGGCGCTTTTTTTCCGTGATCAGCTCCGCGAGGGAGGCGCCGGAGGGACTCTGCTGATAACGAATGATTTCTTCAATTGATAAACCGATTTTCCTCAATATCAAAATCAGTTCCAGTTGAACTGACTGAAAACAGGTGTAATAACGATACCCGTTTTCGTCTTTAAATTCTGGCGAAAAAAGCCCTATTTCATCATAATAATGCAATGTGCGTTTATTTATCCCATTGAGTTTTGCAAACTTCCCCGTTGAATATAAAAATTGTTTCTTTTTCATCGCAATTTATTTTTGTTTTCCTTATAAACTATTGAAAAGACCATAACGCTCCGATTACATCGGTGTTCCTACTTCAATCAAATTACCGTCCAAATCATAAAAACGAATTATCTTTTGCCCCCAGGTATGCGTCATAAGCCGGTTGACATATTGGGTCGAGGGATATAACGCCTCCAGTTTTTCTGCAAACGCTTCGATATCCTGTTCTTCAAAATAAAGTTCGCAGGAGTTACTGTTGGGAATAATATCTTTCCCCAGAAACTTCTTCCATATTTTCTCTTCCTGAAGTACAAGACCTTCTGTTAAAATCATATTACCATCATTGTCAAGTACCAAATCAAGACCAAACAGGTCATGATAAAACTGCCTGGATTTTTCAATTTCTTTCACGACAATCAAAATATTCTTTAATTTCACTGCCTTTCCTCCTGATACCAATCATTTGCGCCGCCTTTTCCAAATGCTGTAGAATGTCGCCAAACGACTGAGCACAAAGTAGACTGTATACTTAAAAACTTCTCTATAATATACTATAAACCGGGGTCAATCTCAATACGGCTTCCGTCCCTGGCTTTTCTGACACGGATCTGCTGCGGAATATTTTCTTTGAGCTCCTCGCGATGGCTGATGACGCCGACAAGTTTCCCGGCTCCGGAAAGACCAAGCAGGATATCCATTGCTTTTTCAACGGCGCTTTGATCCAACGTGCCAAACCCTTCATCCACAAAAAGCACGTCCATCTGTATGCCGCCGAGATTGGAGGAAACAGTATCCGAAAGTCCAAGCGCAAGGCTAAGCGATGCCTGAAAACTCTCTCCGCCGGAGAGATTCCCGACAGGCCGTGCATGTCCGGTAAAATGATCCTGTACAGAAAGATTCAGGATAGATTTACTTCTCTTTTCCCCGGAATCACCACTGCGAAAAAGCTCGTACCGTCCGTCGCTCATCGGAAGAAGACGCCTGTTTGCCGCTGCAATAATCCGGTCAAATCCCGCCGCCTGTATGTATTGTTCAAATGTCACTTTTGCACGGTCCGGAATTGTTCCGATCACCAGCTGATAAAGCCTGCCGCAGAGGCTGCTTTCCCTGATATACTTTTCCAGAATGTCTCTTTTCTCTGTTATTCTGTCCCTGATCTCCCTGTTTTTTTCAAGACGAAATTTCACCTGTGTATTTTCTTCCCTGATCTGCTCAACAACTTCTGCTGTACATCTGACCGCATCGGCAAGCGCTGTCTGATCTACACTTTCCTTTCCCTCCGCATCTTTTTTCGCCTGCGCAAACTGCTTTTCATTTGCAGAAACCGCCTGCCGGTATGCTATCACGTCCGCCTCGCTCTGTGCGATTGTCTTTTCGTCCGTCAGATACCTGAAAAACTCCTCTTTCGAGGAAAACTGTTCTTCTGATAAAAGGAACTCAAATTTTTTAAGATCCAACTGAATCTGCTCTTTCTGCGCGAAAACGGATTCCTGCAGGGCCGCCAGAAGCGAGACTGCCCGCGTCTTATCATTTTCCGCGCTCTGCCTGCTCTTTCGCGTCTCCTCCAACTGCATAAGAATCTGGCCGGCCCTCTCCAACGCTTTTCTTTTCTCTGTCTGCGCAGTCTCTAAATCCGCAAACGGCAGCTTCTCAAATTCTTTTAACGCCGTCTTTTTCTCCGCGAGCGCTATGACGTTTTTCTCTGTCCTTATCCGAAATGCATCACGCTTTTTTGTAAGCGTCTCCATCTCCCTGCCTCTCGCGCGTTCCAGATCTGCAGTCGCCCGTTCAAACAGGGCTGCGTTTTTCCTTAACTGCTCCTCCTCATTTTGATAAAAAACAATCTGTTCCCCAATTCGTTTTTGTTCCAGCAAAATCAGGCAGAAAACATCTTCTATAGAATTGTTTTCCTCTGGTTTCGAGGAAACAAGCTCATTTTCCATACAATCCACCATGCCGTTGTAAAGGATCGCCTCTTTCTGCTCTAAGGCTGACTTTTCCTTTTCCGCCGCGATCAGCGCCAGCTCCTTTTCTTCTTTTGCACATTCGGCGGCTTCTCTCCTGTTTTTATATTCCTCCTCCGAGACTGCCCCAGGCGGCATTGCAGCCGGACTGGGGTGACTTGTGCTGCCGCAGACCGGACAGGCGTCCCCCTCCCTCAACTGGCGTGCAAGCATACCCGCTCGACTTAATTCCAACATTTTCTCACAGTGCGCTCTCTGTTCCTCCAACAGAATAAAACGTTCCTGCGCCTTAGCAAACAGATCCTGCTTCTTTTTTAAACTCTCTTTCGCTGACTGATATGCAGGATATGCCGTTTCGGAAAAATAAGACAGTTCTTTTTTTAACGCCCCAAACGCGCTGTTTTTGCTTTGTACCATGACCAGCTGTTGTAAGCTGTTTTTATATTCCGATACTGTCAGTTCCAAATTTAAAATTTTTTGTCTAAGATCCAGTTCATCCCTCTCTAAACGCCGTTCTTCTTCCAAAAGCTCCCCGGCCTCTTTCTCAAGCAAACCGACTGTCTTTGCCAGCGCATCTCTTATTTCATATTTTCCGCTCTCTTCCTCAAGCTTTTGGGCCTGCATTTTCAGCTCTTCAGCCTCCTGCTGTCTTTTTTGGCAATCGAGCGATAACTCCTCCCAGTAAGCCAGTTTACGCTCGCACTCAATTGTTCTGTTCTTAGCCGCTTCTATTTTTTTTGTCGTTTCCCTTATCTCTTTTTCTTCCTTATCATAAAGGTCAAAAACAGGTTTTACAATGCGAACCGCCGCCTTTTGACGCTTTGTCACATTTTCCAGATGTTCGATTTCACCTTTCCTCTGATCAAGCGCTTCTTTCTCATTTTGAAACGACTGCAGGCGCCTCACAAACTCATTGTTGATACACGCATGATGCAGCGCTTTCTGCTGCCGCTCCAACTCAACCTGCTTTTGCGCCAACCGCTCCATCCCCGCTTCATACGCCGCCGTATCCTGCGCGATAATTTTAGCAAGCAGTTCTGTCATTTCATCCGTATTCCAGGCGCTGCCGCTCTTTTGGGCAGTTTCCTGCATCGAACCCAGTAACTCACCCAAATCGCTCCCCGGTCCTGCCAAAGCGTCCTTAAAATATTGCAGGATGCTCTCTTCCGCCCTGCTCTTTTTAAGAAATGCCCTGTCTCTCTTTTCTTTCAGGCGACGCTCCAGATCACGGTAACAATCTGTCATAAAAATAGATCTTAAGATCTTTGTCCGATCGTCAGTAGTTGCATTTAACAGCTCCCAAAACTCTCCCTGCGCAATCATTGCAATCTGCTTAAACTGCTTAAAATCAATGCCAAGCAGCTCCTTTACCGCAGCGTTGACCGCCGCAGCGCCCTCAAACGGAATACAGTCTTCTCGGTAGAGCGCCGCTTTCTCTTTCACAGTAATAAGCCCCTCACCGCGCTGCTTTGGACGCTCATAGGACGGCTGACGGTAAATGCGGTAATTTTTTCCCTGATGCAGAAACGAAAATTCCACATAACTTTCCACACACGTGTCTGCATACTCGCTGCGCAGATTTTTGGTATCGCGATAAGCGCCGCTTGTCTCCCCGTAAAGCGCAAAACAAACTGCGTCAAAAATAGTGGTCTTGCCGGCTCCGGTGTCCCCGCAGATCAAAAAAAGCCCCCTGTTTTCAAATTGTTCAAAATTGATTTCCGGCGCCGTGCCCGCATAAGGCCCAAACGCGCTGATCACTAATTTCAACGGTTTCATCAAATCCCCCTGTTTTATAATATTTTATCCTGTTATATTGAGCGGCCGATTTATCTGAGGCTCAGTATAACACATATTCTCCCGATGTAAAAGCACGACGGCGCTCCCAAACGATATCTGTTTCATGCAGTCTGACAAAATCCCCGCCGTCTGCCTGACAGACACCCGTATCATGCCCGATATAATTCCCTGTATTCTTTCGGTGTCATTCCTGTCACTTTTTTAAATGTTTTAAAAAAATGTTCGTAACTGTTATACCCAAGAATCTTTTGTGTTTCGGCAACGGATTTTCCCTCCAGCAGCAATTGCTTTGCTTTAGTCATGCGCTGCAAAACAACAAACTGTTTGATTGTTGTGTTAACATATTTTTTAAAAATCCTTGCGGCATAATCATGGTTCAGATACAGGCTGTCCGCAATATCCTCCACTGTAATATTTTCATTCAAATGCGCATTGATATAATTTATCATTGCAGAAACCAATCCTGCCGTTCCCACTGCCTGCGCCGCATCATATTCTGTTACCGTTCCCGTATCGCTCTTTGCTATTTGATGGATCTGGCTGAGAATTGAGAAAAAAATATGCAGTTTCTCAAATTTCAATGAATCCGCACATTGCAACAGGGCCGCAAAATAATCAACAAATCTGTTTGTTTCCTCTTCTTCCAGATGAAAAACCAGCGGATTTTGTGCATCCTTAAAATAAGCATACTGCCGTTCAAACTCTTCTCCTATAACATTTTCAAGCCATGCCATATGTATGGTCATAATATACCGCTCATAAACCAGCGATTCCGGTGCAATCACTTTATGGATACAGTATGCCGGAATCAGCAGAAGCGTATTTTTACAGAATGGCACTACCTTTGTACCCAGAAGAATATTGGGCACATCGGTCAAATTAAGATAAACTTCCACCCCATTATGCGTATGCGGCGGCATGGTGAATATGCCGCTTTCTGTCTTATGTACAACCTCAAATGCGTCGTACAATTCCTCATGCAACACACGCTCTGTCCTGCTCATCTGTTTTTCCTCCGCCAAAAAAATCACTATAAGAAACAAAAAGATTATAACACATACCGTTATCTGTGCTATAATCTTTTTTGTCATTACTTTTCTCTGATCATCAGTTTCACTGCCTTTGATGTTGCTGCATTATAATTTTTATCCGCTTTCACCGACGCTTTTACATAGTATGTGCCCGCTTTTTTCGGCGCTGCTCCTTTTTTCTTCGCTCCGGCGTTTTTCTTTGTCGTTTTGATTTTGCATTTTTTATCTTTGTAATAAGTATAAGTTACTTTACCGGTTGAGCCGCTGACCGACGCCTTTTTTATGGAAACAGGCTTTCCGGTGTATTTTGACGTCTGTTTTTTTAACTTTATTTTGGAAGCGGCTTTTTGAATCGTCAGTTTGGCCGGACTGCTGACTGCTGACAGATACTGCGAATCAGCGGCAACTCTCGCAATCACGTAATAGGTTCCGGCGTTTTGAGGCGCCATTCCCGTCCCGGCTGCCTTGTTCGCCTTTTTGGTTGTCTTTTGGGTGCAGGCAGCATCTGTATAATATGTATAAGTGACAGTTCCTGTTGAACCGCCGACCGACGCTTTTCCGATCTCTATGGCTTTCTTTTGATAGACTGCAGTTTTGTTTTTTAATACAATTGTAGATGGAGGTTTTTGTTCTCCGTTATCTTTCATGCCAGGCGTTTCGCTCGAATTATCAGTCGTATTGTCAGGATTTTCCGGATTTGCTTCGGGCTTTCCATCCACATCGTCCGGATTTTCCGGCTTTGTTTCGTTTTCTTCGCTGCCGTTTACGTCCAGACGTATCGCGTCATAGATATTTCCCGCATAGATCGTATAATCCGAATTTTCCCACGGCGTTTTATTATCCTCCTGATACGCCGGATGATCATGTGTCAATACGATGACATTTTCTCCGGCTTTCATAAGGGAAGCGTCAAATTCGATTTTCACCAGTTGATTGATCCCGACCAGTCCGCTTCGTGCAACACTTCCGTCGGTATACAAATATACTACATCCGTATTCGATCCCGCTTCTGTTGCCGGTTCGTTGTTTATCGTCACTTTCCCCGCCGCATTCACAATGTTAGTCCCGTTTATTGTCGCGCGAATGGAACCGAAACGATTACCGCATACGTTGATCAGAAGTGTGGCGGTACCGTCTCTATAGGCAGCATCGCTGTCAAATCGTATTTTATATACCGCAGACTCATTCCCTCTCCATCGGGAATCCTCTTCTTCCATTGCAACGGCTCTTGATGCATCATATTTGACTTTGCGCGTATTTTCGTCAAAATAAAAAGCTCCGTTATAATGTCCCTTATGCCCTGCTGTCTGACTTGCCATGTGGACAAAAAACCAGTCTTTGGACTCGTCGCTCTCGCCTATTTTAAAATCAACGCCCTCCGGAAACAGTGAGTTGAATAAAAGATGGGATCCCCAGTATCTGCATGGATATGCATAGGCATATTCCTCCGCCGTCTTATCCGGAATACCAATTGTCCAAAGCGTTTTTCCATAAACTGGATCCTCCCAGACAATATTTCCCAGATCTTTCTGTTCTTTTTCCCCGATTATAATATTGTGCTCTTCATACTCGTCCATAATGCCGTTGACATTGATATTCAATTTATAAGTACCAGGAATAATATTTTTGATTTCAAATGTACCGTCCTGTCCAATCGGCGCGTAAAACTCATAATAGTCATTGTCAAGCGCCCAGTACTCGCTTCTCTCATCCGATAATACAGCCCACCCGATGGAATTTTCTTTCGTTCCGTCCTCTTTCAAAACGGAAGCGGTAAGGTCATTTTTGATTTCTTTATTGATTGTTCCGTTTTTGACAGAAAATGTCCCTTTTAAGCTGCCGCGTGCCGCTGCCTGGTAATCTTTCGGACAATGTTTCGCATTCGGATAGGTTTCCTCCTCCATCCAGTCATACGGCCACTTTTCCATTTCCTTTAAAGCCTGCCCGTATGTCTGCTCATAAGCCTCTTCTTTTGATGTGATACTGTCGTCAGTTGTCGCATACCACATAACGGGACCGTAAACTTTTCGGTATCCCTCCTCAACATCCACGCCTTTTGTGCCGTTATGGCCGGTTTCAAGATGCCAGCTTACAATAAATGTATTCCCTGTTCCGCCATGTACATCAATATCCTGTTTTGCATAACCGCCTCCCGCCCAGTCTCTGCTCGGAGTCAGCAGCGAAAGGCCTCCCTCGTCGCTGAATGCTCCTGTCATGATATTGCTGTACTGATAGGAAAGATTATTATATTTTGTAAAAATGCTTCCGTCTTTTAAGACATAGGTGGAATCAAACAGCATCCCGTGGCTTCCGGTAGCTTCCGGTATATCCTCATTGAAATCTAAAGGCCCCGGCATTTTGACAAGCTGTCCCCCAATCTCGCCTCCCTGCACCACGCTGTACGGCAGACGATCATAGTCGAACTTGATGGAATATCTGGACTGGCCGAAGTTAAAAGCCCTTCCGGCTGCAATATCTTCTTTCGAATAATTTTCGTCGAGAATTGCATACATGTAAAGCCCCGGCGCATCTTTTTTTAGTACAAACCGAAAATCAAGGTCAATCGGAAGTATATTTTCTTCATCTTTTTGAAGTCTTATCTCTTTTACGGAAACTTCACATAAATCATCGGTCTGCCGTATCACGGTTCCTGTACAGTTTTTCAGTGTCATCTCCTGTTTTCCGCTGCCGATATGTACGCTGTCCGTATAATTGAGCAGATAGGAACCGTCGCCGCCGCTGCCGCACATTTCATTTCCTTCTTTCGTATAGAATTTCTTTATCACGGCTTTCTTTTTATCAATTACAACTTTGCAGTAATCATTTTTCAGTATAAACTCGCTGTCATTCTCCTCCAAAACGACTTTACCGGTCTGTACAAGCGGTTCGATCTCCGGTTCAAATGTAAACGGCGTCGGATATCCATGTACCGTAATTTCATCAACGCCAAACGCAGCCGTCTGGTTACTGTTTACGGAAAACGAGAATGCCCCGACCTGCCCCGATGCATTGTTATAGTCAAACGCCTCTGTTGTCTTTCCGATCGTTTTTCCCGTTTCCGCATCTGTAATCTTTACCGCAAATTTCTTTTGTTTGTTATTAAATTCATATCGAAAGTGCACCCATCCGCTCTTTTGAATGTTTGCAACTTTCGTATTTGTTCTTCCGTTATAATAAGATACGTCGCCGTTTGCGCCGATATTGCCGCGTATCGCAATATTCCCCGAATTGACGGATCCCGGATACGAAGAGAGTCCGATCCCTTCCGAAGCTTTCCAAAAATAAATATCATACTCAATCCAGCCCGTCTTTGATATTCCGGTCAAAACCTTTCCGATGTATCTCGGATCGCTTCCCTTAGCATCTACATAATAATAAGACCGCTCTCCCTCTGTTTTGATACTTTTTTCTCCAACCTTAGACGAATTATTCTCAATCTGCCCTGCCGCTGCCCAACCGTTTGGCAGACCGTTATCATTCAGCTGCTTTGCATCCTCAAAACTCTGGCGATAAAAAATGATTTCTTCCACTCCGTCCGGTATTTCGGCAACCGTTACATCCGGCATCTCCGGCTCTTCTGCTCCCGGCATCTCCGTTTCTCCCGGCGATTCGCTCCCTCCCGGCGTCTCTGTTTCCCCCGGTTCCTCCATAATTGTTTCCCGTACAACAATCTCATCGATTCCAAGTATTGCGCCTGTTTCTTCCATACTAAAAGAAAACGCTCCGACCAGGCTTTCTTCTTTATTATAAGAAAACGCACGCTCCGTCTTCCCGAGCAGTTCTCCCGCCTCCGTTGTAATTTCTACTGTATAAGCGCTTTCATAGTCATTGTATTCATATTTAAAATGTACCCATCCTGCATCTTTTATTGACGCAACAGTCACTTTGCTGCCACCGTTAAAAAATGTAACGTCCCCATCTTTTGTAATGTTTCCGCGTATTGCGATATTGCCTGTATTTACTGCACTCGGATAAAAAGATAATCCGATATCTTTTGTGGGAGATGCCTTTTTTAAGTATATATCATACTCTATTGTGCCTGTATGCGGCACTCCGGAGAGTACCACCCCCAAATATTTTGGCACTCCGGTTGTCGCATCGACGGAAAAGTAAGAACGTTCCCCCTCTGTTGCAATGGTCAGATTTCCCTTTCCGTCCCCGATTGTGCCGGCTGTTTTCCACCCGTCAGGTATTCCGTTTTCGCCGACCGCATCGGCGCTGTCAAAACTCTGGCGGTATAATGCGGCTGTGTCTTTTTCTGTGGTCTGTGCCGTTAAATCAGTAATTCCCCAAAAAGCCGATACCGACACATCGTCCGAAAACAGGCTGATTCCCACCACACATGCCGCCAGCAGCATTGCCATAAACCGTTTTTTCATTTCCCCTGTCCTCCTCCATTTTATCGCTTTCGTCTTTCGCCGGTTTTAGTTCATAATTAATTCTGCATCGTAAGGTTTTAATATGAGTTTATCCGCATATTCTTTCTCTGACAATACGCCAAATCCTGGTTTTCCCAACGATATCTTGATTGTCTGAGCGGTTGTATTCACATAAAATTTCTGTCCCTTTGCGATTTCCCTTGCCTGTATTCCCTCAGGCACAGAAAGACCGCCATATAAACCGAGTTCCGGTGTCAGCTTTCTTAACAGCCATTTTAAAAATTCTGCATCTGTCTCGGCCGCCATATAATATGCCCTGCCTTTTCCATACTCGTTTACGGAAACGGCGCATAATCTTTTCTCGGGAAATGCCGCATATTCCGCGGCGGTGTGGAGTTCAAGTTCTTCGTAATAATCTACATCAATGTAAAATTCCTCATCCGAAGCCACTTTTAATAATTCATGCTTTCCGTTTTCGTTTTCTGTGAACCGGACATTTTCCGAAAATTCTTTCCATTCCCCGCCTGTTCTGTCAAAGCCTGCAACGCGGATACCAAATACATCTTGCAGATGCCCCGGCCGCGGCGTGGCAAACGCCTGACTGTGTTCGTCAACCGTTGCGGAGTATGCCGTCATAATGACATTGCCCCCGTTTTTTACAAAATTACGTATTTCATCTGCTTCTTCCTGCGACATCAGTACATACTGCGGAAGAATGAGCAGTTTGTAATCGTGCTTTCTGTTTTTTAAGCCAATTACATTATAATCTCTGTTTAAATCAAAGAACGTTTTCTGGATTTCTGTTTTTGTCTGTCTATAGGTTTGTTTGTAATGTCTGGTTCCATACTGGATGACATAATCGTTATCAGAACTGAATGCCACAGCCGTATCCGGAACCGGGACATAGGGAAAAGCATATTTTTCCAGTTTTTTCATGTCGGAGGCAATCTGTCTGTATTCCTGATAATTTACGGTTGGCAGTCCGTCGTGCCCTAAGATGCCGGAAAGATATTGTTCTTCCCCCGCAAGCATCGTACGCCATGTCCAGCCTAAAATCATCTGCGCCCTGTTCTGCAGGCAGAGCATTGCCATCATACGCACCGCGCCATAGGGGCCGTGATGCCATCCTTCGCTTCCCGACTGAAATTCCAGACACCACATAGGTTTGTCTGTTTCTGCAAGCCTCTGGTTGTATGTGCTCATCAGGCTGTAATATTTTTCTGTAATTTTATATCCGGGATAAAAACCGATTCCGGGATATTCCACAAATTTGTCATATGTATTTAAGTAATCAAATCCGTTTGTATCAAATTCGGCATAATGGTTGGAAGAATGCGAAACATTTATCCCGCATTCCTCAACGGTTTCTTTTAATTTTACCATAAAATCGCCAGTCATCTCGGCAAAAAACCGCCGCATATCAAGCCATGCCTCCGGAGCGCCCAAAAAGAGCTCATTTTCCGGAAATACCACATCCTCAAAAGCCGTCAGCTTTCTGCACCAGCGTCTTGTGGCCCATGCACGGTTCAGCTGTTCCACCGTAGCGTATTTATGTTTTAACCACTGTATAAACCGCTGCCTGCTCTGTGGGGAAAAAGATAACGCTCCGCTTCCGATCTCGTTGCACAGGCCAAATGCCGCCAACGCCGGATGATTTTTGTAACGATTTGTAAGAATTTTTGCAAACCGAAACGCATAATGCTGATAGGAAGGGTCGGCCACATCTTCCATATAGCGGTGGATGGATGGCTGCATATTGCCGCCTTTGCTGTATAGATTACAGCCTGGACAAAGTTTGTGCACCCAGACGGGCGCCGGGCGCATGGATACATCCAGCACTGCCCCGATTCCGGCCACATCCAGCAAATCCATAAATTTATCGAACCACTCAAATGTGTATACGCCCTCGTCCGGTTCAAAGCTGTCCCAGCATAAATGTCCGACCCGTATTGTGGTAAAGCCCGCCTGTTTCATTAACGCAATATCTGTTTCCCACCGTTTTTTGTCCCAGTCATGCGGATGGTAATTTGCTCCGATATATAGCGCCATGTCTTCCTCATTTCCGCGCAATGCCCTGCGCCTGTATTTTTTCAAAAAATTAAATAACAGTTCATATTCTGCAATAGCGCATATGGCACCCTTTTGCATTATAAGTCTGATAACCATATAATTCAAAAGGAGAACCATGTGCGCCATGCATTACTATTTTTATTTACCGATAATCTTCATCTTTGAAGTCACTCCGGCCTTTTTCAGATATGTGGTATAATTCTTTTTCTTATTCTTCGGAACCGTAAATTTTGCTGTCTTTTTGATATTTTTAAATGCACCTGCCCCGATGCTCTTTACTTTTGTGGATTTAATCACCACTGTACCAAGTTTCGTATCCCCGCGAAACGCTGATTTGCCAATCGTCTGCAGCGCTGATTTTTTAGTTGTTCCCATTGTAACTTTTTTCAGTGTTGTACATCCGGAAAAAGCGTTTGCACCGATGGTTTTTACGCTGTTCGGGAGAGATACTGTCTTTAATGACGTACATCCTTTGAATGCGCCTGATCCAATGGATGTTACTTTCGCGCCAAACTTTACCGTCGTTAATTTTTTATTTCCGCTGAATGCACTTACCCCTATGGACGTCACGCTCTTCCCGATGGTAACGTTTTCCAGTTTTGTACAATTTGCAAATGCATTTTTTCCGATTTTTGTTACATTGCTGCCGATGGTAACAGATTTGATCTGCTTACTGCCTTTGCATGCACTTGTCGCTATGGATGTTACTTTATAAATTGTACCGTCTGCGCCCTTAACAGTGGCTGGGATTACAGCTTTTGCCGCTTTAGTGCCCTTATACTCAACGGTTTTGTTCTTTCCCGTCGAGGTTACAATATAAGAAGCTTTTAAATCGCCGCTTGCCGGAATGAGTTTCTCTCCTTTCGCCGGTGTGTTTCCTGTCGTTCCCGACGAACCTGCCGTTTTTTTCACAAGTCCTGCAATCGCATCGTTTAATGCTTTCGCCGCCGCATCTACAACCGCCTGCGTTGCCGTTTCATCTGCTTTCACTCGAGTCGCTTCCGCCAGCGCTTCCGTTACCTTTGCGTAGCTTTCCGGCGTATAGTCTGCTTCCGCAAGGTTTCCTGCCGCAAGGATCGCCGCGTCCAGTTTGCTCTTATCGGCTTTTGTTTCCTCTCCCCCGGACGGATCTTTCTTTACAAGCGATGCGATCGCGTTGTTTAATGCTTTCGCCGCTACGTCCACTTCTGCCTGCTCTGCATTGTCATCTGCCTTCACTCTGTTTGCTTCTGCCAGCGCTTCCGTTACCTTTGCGTAGCTTTCCGGTGTATAGTCTGCTTCCGCAAGGTTGCCTGCCGCAAGGATCGCCGCGTCCAGTTTGCTCTTATCGGCTTTTGTTTCCTCTCCCCCGGACGGATCTTTCTTTACAAGCGATGCGATCGCGTTGTTTAATGCTTTCGCCGCTACGTCCACTTCTGCCTGCTCTGCATTGTCATCTGCCTTCACTCTGTTTGCTTCTGCCAGCGCTTCCGTTACCTTTGCGTAGCTTTCCGGTGTATAGTCTGCTTCCGCAAGGTTGCCTGCCGCAAGGATCGCCGCGTCCAGTTTGCTCTTATCGGCTTTTGTTTCCTCTCCCCCGGACGGATCTTTTTTTACCAGTGATTCTATGGCGTTATTTAACGCCGCTGCTGCTGCGTCCAGTTCTTCTTTTGTCGCATTTTCCTTCGCCAGTATCTGATTTGCCGCTGCAAGCGCATTCATTACCGCTGCATAGCTTTCCGGCGTATACTCTGTTTCGTCCAGTCTGCCCGCTGCTGCAATTGCTGCCCATAAACCGGTCATATCAGCCAGATTTGCAAATGCTTTGTCCAATGCCTGATAAGCTGCTGTGATCTCTTCCTCACCAACCGCTTCATGATTGGTAATGACCTGTACCAGAATCGCTTTTGCTGCATCTTCTGCCTGCCTGTACGCAGCCCAGGATGCTGCCGTATAATCCGATTCTTCCATCTCAACTTCTTCAATTGCCTCGACAAGCTCCCGCAGATCCTCAATCGTGCGCGCCTTTTCTTTGAGCGGGACAATCTGCTCTAAAATCAGGGCGTTCATACGTCCC
Source organism: uncultured Roseburia sp. (assembly GCA_947088345.1). Lineage (GTDB taxonomy): Bacteria > Bacillota > Clostridia > Lachnospirales > Lachnospiraceae > Roseburia. Next base: position 12,071 of record CAMUGE010000009.1, on the reverse strand, counting down.
TTAAGTTTCATTGTCACCGGTTTTGCCACCCGGATTGTAAACGGTACCGTAACCGTTCCATAGTTTGCAGCCGCTGTCCTTATGGACTCCGATTCTTTGAGCAGCTTACCCGGATTTTCCGCGCTTACATAATCGGTATACAGCGCCGCCTTAAAATCGCCGCCGGCGTCCTCATCTCCTGTATAAAAGACTGCCTGATAATCGCCTGCCGGCAAATCGGCCGTAAAGGCTCCGTCCAGCATAAAATCCCTTAACAGCGGATCATTTGAATTTCTGGTCCGTCCGATGGATGCACTCCGCTCAATAACACCGTAACCTTTTTTTGCAGTGTAAAGTCCGTCTTCGTTTGCGGCATTGACTGCCGTCCATCCAATCGCATTAAATTCATCACCAGCAGTATAATTAAAATCAAAGTAATTCGAATATGCCGCAGTTATATGTTCTGTATCAACTCCTGCCAGCCATGCTGCCGTCACCTCACAGGCTGCCTGTACGGATGGTGCGATATCCAAAGACTCTTTCACATTTTTGTATGACTTCATTGCCGCATCCAGTCTGTTCCTGCTTGACTGCGAATATTTAACGTCATCCACTTTCTGCTCTGCCAGTGCATAAATACTGTCACCTTCTGTCGTATCTGCCAAAGGCATACCCAATACCGCATCAAGCGCTTCTTTTGTAGAAAGCATCCGGTTCACAAGTACGGCATCATAGTCGTCTGCCGTGCTGTTATCCGCAAACATTCCAAGCTTTACAAGCATTGCCGCAACCTGCGTATCGGCATTTGCCCATGCCGCTGCACTATATGTTTTTCCCGCTTCTTTTGCAACCGCCCTGTCCTGATGAATCGACAGGCTTTCTATATTGATGTCTGCTTCTGCTGCATCATTTGCCCTGACCGAAATATTATCGATAAATACACCGCCGTATTTTGATCTGGAAGCGCTCATAAAAATACTGTCTAACTGGCTGACACCGCTGTTTACAAACGGAACGGTACCCCTGAAAATATCACTTTTATCCGAGATGCGCTTTAATACGACGTCCACCTGTGCATTTTGAAAGTCAATCGCCGCGATCAGGCGCATCCATCCGGTTGTATCCCGATTTAAGCCGCCTTTTCCTCCGGATTCCCCATTGCTTGTGTTTTGTGTGCCGTATCCTCCGACAATGGCTTTCTCTCTGATGTTTTCCACATTTAATGTAATCGTCTCCCACCAGCCGTCTCCGGTGTTGTTGCCTGTGCCGTCCGAACCGGATGCTGCAATTGTCAAAATCTGGCTTTCATTATTCAGCGTATAATCTCCGGAAGCCGTCACTTCATTTTCCTGTGCCGTTCCCAAAAGGGAGAAAAATGATTTCCTGCCCGACCATTTTTCAATCGCATCCAGCCGGATATCTAACGACACCACAACACTGTCCGCATCCTTTATCCCGTCTGTCCGGCTAAGCCCTGCCGCCTGTGTACCGACATTTGCACTGCCGTTTGCGCCGACTCCATAGATCCGGCCGCTCTTATTTTGATTGACGATTGCCGTATCCATCTCATGCCATTCATTGGCGCTGTTTCCTGCCGTAAGCAGCTGAAACCGATGTGTTTCACCCTCAAAATCTTCCGACCAGAGCAGTGCGCCTGTCGCTTCGTCAGGATCCGGCGCCTCAGGCTCCGGCATCTCTTCTTCGTCATCGGCTTTGTCAATCTGCCAGTCCTGCCCTGCTTCTTTCTCTCTGTCGTCCGTCCACACTTTTGTCACTGCCCCCGGCTCCTGGTCTTTCTTCTGATTCGGAATCGTGACATATTTCCAGTTTGTATCACTTGCATAATAGTAATCCGGATACGGCGGCTGACTGTAGGAAGAATTTTGGGATGCCGCGCCTGCGCGATACTGCGGATTCTGCATCAGTGTATAATTCTTGTGTTTGGATACTTCCGTATTCATATAGATACGCAGCGCAGAAGAATCCAATGTACGTATCAGTATCTCATCCCTTGCATCTCCAAACAAATCCGCCATAAGATCCGGCGTACCTTTTGTACCGTTTACGCCACAGCCTTTTAAGGTGACAAAATCATATCTGACGCCGTCTTTTGCTCCGAGTATCACAACATTGTCCCGGTTTCCCTCACCGCCGAAAAACTGCGTTGTCATATCGGCTGCCCAGCGGATATTCATGTTGGTGTGCATGCTGCGGTTCGGCAATGTGATTTTTTCTCCGTTTGCCGCATAGCCTGTTGTCACTTCCAGTCCTTTGACATCAGGCATAACATCGCCGATCATCAGACGTGCAAAATCTTCCGTTCCCGGGTCGCCAAACAATACGGTATTTGTCCTTGCATCACGCACTGCCCAGTTATACGGCGCTGCCATAGCGCCCTCGAAACAGGATGCAATCTCAAGCCCCGGGTGATCCGGATCCATATCGGTAATATGGATCGCATCCCCATGACCGTATTTTGCCCATCCTCTTGTCGTTTCCGGATCGTCGTTTCCGCCGTCTAAGTAATCGCCGCCGGAACTGTACACGTAGAGTTTTTTCAATGCCATATCATAAGATACAATCGCTCCGCCGTTGATAATATCCTGGCGTCCGTCAAGATTGACATCGGCTACTGCGATGTAATGATCCCCCTGACTTGCAAGTTCCCCGTTCTTTTCATCGCATCCGTCCATGCCGTGCGGATTGGAATTAAACGGGTTATCCATTACGGTCCATCCGGAATCAATCGCATCTACGACATTCAGTTTTCTTTGGCCATTTTCACGAATGACATTATATGCAGCCATTGTTGTTCTCGTATAATAACCTCGTCCCATAACACAGGCAGGCGTCTTACCGTCCAGATATGCCATTGCAACGTTAAATCGGTCGCAGCGGTTGCCTGGCTCAATATTATTCAATGCATAATCGCCCCAGAGCATTCCGTCATCTTCACGCCCGTAATACCAGGGCTGCGTATCCAGCTCCGCGCCTGTCTCGCAGTCAAACAGCGTGATATATTCCGGCCCTGAAATGATATAACCCTCCCATGCATTTAAGTCATGTTTTGGCATCCGGTACTGATAATGTCCGAGGAAATAATCGGCGAGGAGCTCTGCTTCTTCCTGCGTATAACCACCGCTTTTTTCTGCCACGCCGGAAAGATCAACCGATTTGCCCTCGCCTGTCGGATAATTTTTTACTTCGCTGACCAGCACTGTCTTCATAAGCGGATACTGGCTTACTTTTGCACTGTTTTGCATCGTATACTGCAGATCGCCGTTTTCGTCGCGCACGCTGACATTTACCAGCGCGGCTCCCTCGTCATAGTGTGCGCAAACAGAACTGCGCAGTTTATCCGCTTCCTCCTGCCCGATCTGATTTGCTGCAATGACTTTCTCAAGGTTTTCCAGATCTGCTTCTTTCTCACCGGTCAGCTCAATTGTCACATTTCCGTTTGTATCCCCGCCGAATTTGGCGATCCCGGTATAAAATGTGCTCTCGTTCCATTTTTCGGAAACGGTAAGCAGATTGACCAGATTTGCATCCCAATGTCCCATAATGGCAGCTTTCCTCGTTTCCTCCGAATAACTGCCCCATGTGCCCCAGTCTTTGAACATTTCAATCAGATGGTTTCTGTAATCCGATGCGGTGTATACATAGCTGCTCTGATCTGTGACGCCGGCCGCTTTGTCTTCCGCCGGTATCGTGATATAATCCTCCGATACGACTTTTAAGCTTCCGTCGTCGTTTAATTCATTTTTCCCGTCTGCGTTCAGCGCATAGCGTATCACCCTGCTGCCCGGCGCTGTCTTTATCATCAGTTCCGCTTTTCCGTCACCCTCATAGTCGAACGCGCCCATCTCGGTATAATGCGATCCGGATCGAATATTGACGCCAAGATCAAGTCTCCAGCGCAGTGTTCCGTCCAGCTCATAGCAGTCTATGTACTGTTTTCCGGTGTAACCCTGTGTGGATACATCCGTTCCGTAAGACGGGTCCCACTCTACCAGATATTCATATTCACCGTCATTGTCCACATCGACTACCGTCGTATCTTTTGCGCTGTAAGTAATCTCATCGTCTGCAGTCCGATATCCGGCTTCCGAAACCGGGTTGTCTCCTAAATTTTTCCCCAGTGATAATTCTGTCACTCCGTATGTCTCCCGGATTGTCGTGGCCTGTGGTTTTTGCAACGGTATTTCCAGATATGCGACGTCTTTTCCGGCATTATATGTCGTCTCTTCTTTGAATATCGTATAATCTGTGACTGCCAGTCCGGAAATTTCCTGCCCGTTTTGATCTACCGGAACAAGTTTATAGGTATCCTCTTTTAAAACAGTCCTGCCCTCGTCCAGATAGTTGGTGCTGTTTTTTACCTCTGCGATTTTGATCCATTTTTGGGATTCTTCGGCGCTGTCTGCGGCGCCGTTACGTTTGCGGTATACATGAAATGTATTGCCTGTAAGTCCTGTCGCAGTGTATCCGCCGTCCAGATCATCAATAAGATATCTCCAGTTTAAATAGATTCCGTTTGAAACCACGGTTGCGGTCATGCCGCGGCTTAAGCTTTCTATCTGCGTATCGTAATCAACTGCAGTCGGAGACATAACGGCATCTGTCTGTGTTTCCGCCCCAAGCGCCTTTGTCACGATCGCCACCTTAAAATAAAGATGTCTGAATGTGGGCATTTTTACCGTAAATGTCACGACGCCGCCGCTAACCTGTGCATCGCCTGCGGCAATCGTTGGATTACTGCCGTTATAGTTATTTCCGTTTGCATCAAGAAGCTGGAATTTCGTCGTTTCTTCATTTGTGTCCGCCCAGTAGACATTGTAGCCCAATAATTCGTCATCGTCTGTAAACAGATTCCCCGTCATGTCAAACGCGTTCCACTGCAGCTTTATGTAGTCTGTACCCACCTCGGAAACCTTAAGTCCGTCGACATGCCTTGCGCCCTCTAAGGAATCATATGCTTTTTTTAATGCATCTTTGGCGCCGGCATAATCCCCTGCTTCGCTTTCTGCTTTCTGTACGCCATGCAGTGCGGACTCTATCTCTTTCTTCCACACGCCGCCTGTCTCTTCTGCGGATACAAAGACCGTACCTGCATGCAGTTCCCCGACTGTCATTGCCGCAGCAAGTGCAAAAGCCGCAAAACGACATCCGTATTTCGCATAAAATTTCTTGCTCTGTCTGTTCATTCTGTAAAACCCTCCTTCTTTCTTATTCTGCTTCCAGCAAAATTCTGACATCATAAGCGCCAAGTTTTAGTTCCTCTCCAACCGAATAATTTTTACCGCCAAGCAGCTCAAGCCCTGGCCGCTCCACTGTATAAGATGTTTCATACGAATTATGATTCAGCAGAAACAAAAATGTTCCGTTTGCATTTTTCCTTACCGCCGCCTCTATGCCGGGATTTGTACAGGCTGCCGGCTTGATCCTAAGTTCGTCACAGATTTCTTTTAAAAAGCCGCGGTAAAAACTTTCATCTGCCCTGGTCCCCACATAATAGGCATTGCCCTGTCCAAATTTGTTTTTTGTCACCGCCGGCATACCTGCATAAAAATCTTTTTCGTAAACACCGAGCGCCTCTGCTCCCTGCAGATGAAGCAGATCACAGAGTATGCGCGCCAGCACCTTATTTCCTCCGTAAGAAAAACAATTTTCTTCTTCCTTTGGCAGTGCGTCCGATTCCTCTACCCAGATACCCAGAATATCTTTTAATTTTCCGGGATACCCTCCGCAGACAACAAGATCATGCTCCTCTACATAACCGCTGAAATAAGTCGTTAAAAATGTTCCTCCCTCTCTGACAAAGTTGCGTACTTTTTCATCAAATCCTGTTTTACACATATAAAGCAACGGTGCAATCACAAACTGATAGCCGGACAGCTCTGTTTCGACCGAAATTATGTCTACCGGATAATTCATTTCATACAATGCTTTGTAGTATTGTATGGCCTCTTCCACATAACGGATCCGTCTGCTTGGCCCCGCCGAATTTTCTGCCGCCCACCAGTTATCCCAGTCAAATATAATTGCAATTTTCGCATCCGTACGGGCGCCAAGTGTCAGCCCTTTTATCTTTTTTTCCAGCTCGGCCCCAAGCTCACTCGCCTCCCGAAAAACTCTTGTCTCTCCGGTTCCGACATGATTGATAAACGCGGTATGGAATTTTTCACAGGCGCCGATATTTTGTTTCATCTGGAAAAACATGACTGTATCCGACCCATGCGCAACGGCCTGATAACTCCAGAGCCGCAGGACTCCCGGCCGTTTCAGTTTACAGACTTCCTGCCAGTTGCTTACGCCAGGCGTCTGCTCCATCAGCGCGAACGGCTTTCCGTTTTTTAAACCGCGCATCAGATCATGACGCATTGCAATTTCCGCCGGCCCGTCATCATAATTCGGGTAATTGTCCCATGAGACAAAATCGAGAGACTCTCCCCATTTCTGGTAATCAATCGGTTTATATGCCCCCATAAAGTTCGTTGTAACGGGAACATCCGGCATATATTTCTTTACGATTTCTTTTTCCATATTGAAGCATTCGAGCATTCCGTCCGAGTTAAATCTTGCATAGTCGAGCGATATCCCCTGAAACATCGTGCGGATTCCGTCATCCTCAAATTCTTCCGAGAGCAGATTGGGAACGACGACATCTTCCCAGTCATACATCGTGTGGCTCCAGAAATTCAGGTTCCAGACCCGGTTTAATTCTTCTGTCGTTTTGTATTTTTTCTGCAGCCAGATGCGGAATTTTTTTTCACAGTTTTCACAGTAGCAGACGCCGCCGTACTCATTGGAAATATGCCATGCCACGATATTGCCGCAATCTGCATAACGCGCTGCCAGCTGCTCTGTCAGCGCCTTTGCATATTTACGGTATGTAGGGCTGTTCTGGCAGGCATTATGGCGTCTGCCATACTTTCTGCGCTTTCCGTCTGCCGTAACGCGCAGGATATCCGGATATTTTCTTGCCATCCACGCCGGATGCGCACCGGTAGACGTCGCCATGCAGACATTGACGCCATATTTTTTTGTCAGTTCCATCACTTTATCAAGCTTGTCAAAACAGTATGTCGTCTCATCCGGCTGCAGCAGCGCCCAATTAAACACGTTCAATGTCATAATATTGATATGCGCTTTTTTCAGCAGGTGAAAGTCATCCTCCCATGTTTCCTCGGGCCATTGTTCCGGATTGTAATCCCCGCCAAACGGAATCTGTTTTACTTTTTCATACTCTACCATAATTTTCTCCATTTCAAATCAGTTTACCGCACAGTGACCGCGAACAATATATCAGGCAGAATACTGTGATACGGTGCTTATTCTGTCTGATATTTCTTATACATTTATCTTACTCTCTTTGCAAAAAAACAACTATGGTTAAAAACGACAGCTTCTATGAACAAAAGAGACCTGCCATTTGATCCATCTGCCACTATGCTTTTCGGATGTTCTGCTATTCTTTTTCTTTTTTGGGGGAAAATATGAGAAAAAATATCCTGTTATCAGACAAACAGGACGAAAATAACTGTCATTTACATATACATGCTACTGGAAAAAAACAACTGCACAGCCTCTGCCCTCTGCTGCATTTTTCGTGATACGGGAACTGCCGCCTGTACGAAATCGGTGCAGCAATTCCTTGCCGCACCGATTTCAGGAACTGACTTTTTACAGTGATAGTTCTGTTATAAGCGCAAGTTCTTCGTCGCTGATCTCACATCCGTACATCGCACGGTAAAAATCCGAAAAAATCTGCTCAAACGTTTTTTCCTCCGACGCCTGCAGCTGTACTGTTTCAGGCATTTCTTCTGTGTATGCATTGTCATACATAATCTGCATCGTATTGGGATAATATTGCCGAAATATATGCATGACATTGCTGACCGGCGCTTCCTCTGTCAGCGTCGCATAAATATAATCGTCCGGATCACTTACATGCGCAAGCAGCTGTCTCAATTTTCCTTTCAAATGGCGCATTTCCCGAAGCGGCTTCAGAGGAAGCAGTTCAATATCAATCTGCCCTTTCTCTCCAAGCGTGACAAGCGGGGCCGATTTGCTGTCGTTAACCTCGCCTAAGGAGTATTTTAACAGCGAACCGGCGTATCTCACTGTCTCTTTTCCGACTTTCTGCGGCGAATGGATATGACCAAGCGCCACATAATCAAAGTCGCAAAAACAATCCGCCGCAACTTTTTCAACCGTACCGACGCAAAGAGCCGCCGCACTCTCCGACCCCCCTGTTCTGGGGTCGGCGCACCCTCCTGTGACAAACTGATGCGCTAAGAGGATATTGCGCTGCGAACAGTCAATTTCCGAATGTGCCAGTGCACATCGGACCGCATCCTCGTAAGTCTGTATCTGTGCATCCGGATAAAAGTGCTTTACCTGAGACGCTTTCACAAACGGCAGCAGATAGAAATTAACCGCTCCAAACTCATCTTTCACGGTTCTCTTCATGATCGTACCGTTATACTTTGCCGAGATATGAATATGGCTTGCCTCAAACAGGCTGCTTCCAAAATTCAACCGCTCCTCCGAATCATGGTTGCCGCTGATTAAAAAAAGCTTTGCGCCTGCGGAGGAAATTTTGTTAAAAAACCGATCCAATAGTTTTACCGCCTCCTCGCCCGGCACAGACCTGTCATAAACATCCCCTGCTACCAAAACCGCGTCAATCCGCCTCTCCCTCACCAGGTCAACAACACGATCTAACTGGTACGCCTGATCTTCTATCATACTAAAATCATTCACTGTTTTGCCGATATGCAAATCACCCAAATGTAATAATTTCATTCCAACCTCCATATCGCGGCTTTGCCGCGACTCAAATCAACACAGAGACTCAGGGAAACGCTTTCATCAGCGTTTCCCTCGCCGAATTTGCGCCGCAAACCAGTCAAAGGGTAACTCCTTTGGCTCTCTTTTGCCTGTACTTCCTCCAGTATATCATACTGCACGCCAGCTGAAAACAAAAAACTCTGCGGGCACAAAACAACCCACAGAGTTTTTTATCAGCCTATCTAAATTTGTGCCTGGCATTCTTTCGCATTACGAATCTGCCAATCGTAAGTTTCGCCTACTGCAGCGGTACAATATAAAAATTCTCCTCCGTCAGCGGCCCCTCGCCTGTCAAAGCGGGCTTCATAAATAACAGCGCGTCAACCTCGTCCGCATTTAACACATGATCTGTCGCAAACGTAACTTTATAGATGCCGGCATCTAAGTCCTCAAACCCTTCCGATCCCCCGTTCCGAAGACAGGGAAGCAGTGTGCCGTCTTTTAAGCGAACGCCCATGAAAGCAGGCGGCTCTTTGTAAACAGTCGACGTAATCGGATTTCCGTTTTCGTCGACGGCTTCGATCTCCTCCGTCTCCACCGGCATACGATATTTTGCCTGGAGTGAAATCGGGGAAATCTCCGCCTCTATCACGTAACAGCCGGTATCCCCCAGAGCTTCGTTCATCGTAAACCGGCGAATCTGATCGGAGCCCTGCAATGTAAAATCCAATACCCAGGTTCCCGTTAAATCAGGGAAATATTCGGCTTTTTTCAATGTTCCCAGATTTTTAAATTCCACATGGATCGGCGCATCGATAAACGCCCCCTCGTTCTCTCCTGCAGACAGACTTAAGTCAAACTCCATGCTGCCGTCTTCCGCCACAAATACTTCGGCCCAGTCATCGCCAAGCGGCGTGCCGTCCGCAAAAACAGGATTCCCGTTTTCATCGCTTGTAATCCCGTTAAAAAAGTTTCCCGACCACGAAAAATCATTTCTGCCGCCCACTGTAACGTCAATAGATTCAAACCCCGGTTCTTGTCCCTCGGCAAGCGGATAACCCTCCACCTTAAAGGAAAGGTGTGCAAAACGGCTGTCCACAATACTCTGCTGTGCCGTGACCGTAATGCCCGCATCGGTAGCGCTTGTATTCTGCGGGGTGGCAATCTGCTTTTCCTCTAAAAACAGTTTCTGCTCGTTCGTTGCTTTCAGCTGTGCATCCATCCCTTTGCTCCAGTTCATATATACGGCGGCGCCTACGGTCACCGTTCCGCATACAAGCGCTGCCGCCGCGACAGCTGCGCGCACTGCCCGAAATCTGTTTTTCCTTTGATATACTCTGCTTCTTTTTTCCCCGTTTTTTATCTGGTCAAACGCCCAGTCTGCTTTCATCTGCACAATCGATGGTACTGTAATTTCTTTCTGTAAATTTTCAATAATCTCTCTTTCTCTCATCTTCATTCCCTCCTTCACGCTTCCAGTTTATAAACCAATGCCATCTGTTCTCTTCCGCGCGACAAACGCGTCCTCACTGTACTGGCCGGAATTTCCAGGATTGAACTGATCTCCGACGCTTTCAGCCCGATTACATAGTGCAGGATCATTACCATCCTGTATTTGTCGTCCAGATTCTTCATTGTCTCCAACCACTCGACATTCTCATATTCACAGGAAGACGCCGCCTGTTCCCGAACCTCCTCCACAAGACAGAACTCTTTTTTCTGCCTTAAAATATCATTGCACTTGTTGATCAGGATGCGTGTCATCCATGTACGGAAAAACTGCGTTTTCTGCAGCTGTCCCAATTTTTCCCAGCAGGCAAGAATTGTTTCCGATATGGCGTCCGCCACATCCTCATCATTGTTTAAAAGCGCCCGCGCTGTCTTGTACATATTTTGCATCTGCGACTGCATCAACTGTGTAAATGCATCCGCATCCCTCTCCTGCGCCCGTTTAATCAGCTTGTTCATCTGTACTTTACCTCCTTTTCTAACTATTAGACGGAGAGAAATCATAAAACGTCCCAATATTTTTATTTTACTGCAAAAACCAGAAAAAGCATCCGGATTTTTCCTTTCTTAGTTATTATACTTAGAATTAACCTGAGCATTTTTATATAGGGCCTCTACAACTCTATCGTTTAGTCCTAATCTCTGTAATTTCATTTCTTCAAAATCACTTCGTAATTTTGCTTCATCCTTATAAACAGTTTCCAATATGTAATAATAGCTTCAATAGCGTTTCTGCGCTTCAAATTCTTAGTCATTTCGACATTGAATTTGTATGTATGAAGACCTGTCCAATTCAGAGGTGCGCCAACACCGTTTGTATGAATTGGATGGGTCTTTATGTTTATATAGCAGTTTTTATGTTTCAACGAAGATAAGTATAGAACGTATGTTTACTAACGTCAATAGATTAACGAATATTTGTTCGGCATTTTGTTCCAGTTATGGAAATACTAAACTGCCTTTCATCCAGAGGGATTGACAAATCTGCAAAACGCATTATAATATAAATGGCATTATATAAACATGTTTATTTTATTGTGGAGGTGCATTATGCCAAGAAGCGTTCAAATCACAAAAGAGAAAATTCTCACAGCAGCAATAGATATTCTTATCCGTGACGGATATTACGCAGTAAATATTAAAAGTATTGCGAAAGAATTGAAATGTTCCACACAACCGATAGCTTGGCAATATGGCAATATGGATAATATGAGGGAAGCTCTAACACAAGAAGCTGTTATCTATGCAAATCAAAAAATGATGCCAACTTCAACAAATTGCATAGAAGCATTTTGGCAGATTGGCTATGCGTATATCAATTTAGCATTTGACACCCCGAATTTGTTTCGTTTTGTATATATGGGAGAAAGCAAGAACTATTGCAGGGGCGGATTTAACTCTATCTTAACAGACAAAGGAAATGCTGCTTTGATAGATAAATTACATCAATATCTTAATATTAGTCGAGAACAGGCAGATATGCTGTTTCAAAGAATGCTTGTATATACACACGGAATTGTATCTTTGGTTGTAGCAGGTGTATTGAATTGTACCAAAGAACAAGTGTATTCAATAGTAAAAGATTTTGCGGCTGATTTGTTTTCCCTAACAGATGTAGATTTAGATATTCCATCTATTATATCGAACATTACAGAGGTATAAATTTTAATGAAAGGAATTTTACTTAGAACAATAAAAAAGAAAATGCGGATACTATTTATCATATTATGTGTCATAACGGTACTGGTCGTTGTACACATAGAAAAAGTTCGGCCCTTTCCTGCCCATGG
>CAMUGE010000008.1 GCA_947088345.1 uncultured Roseburia sp. | reverse complement strand
AATTCAGCTTGAAATCCTGCTTGTATGCCCGTAAATCAAGGCTTTTTTGAGATATTCAACCATTTTAATAAGACAAATATAAGTGTGCAAAAACAAATAAAAGCTCCAATTGTATCACTTTCCGCTCGTCCGATTGCCTGCCGTGCAATACTATTTTTGTTTTCCCGACAGCTTTACGCAGGCAAGACTCAAAAAGACCGCGCCTGTCGCAAACAAAATGACGACGCTGAACATTTTGTCAGCTGTATAACTGCCAAACTGATATGTAATTCCGAAGAACGCGCAGACATCGTCCATTACCGGCGCAGGAGCAAGCGCAAACGAGCGTTCCATAACCTCCTCCGTCAGAATACCGCGCAGCAGCAGCGCACCGTGGGAAATCGGGAAACAGCGTATGATCCATTGCACCGCAGACGGATACATACCAATCGGCAGATAAATCCCCATGACAAAGCCGACCAGCGTGCCAATTACAGTCGACGCTGTACGATATGCGCTCTGCGTTTGAAAGAGCGAGACAAAGAACGCCATCATTCCGACCGCCGCAAAATCAGTTAACAAAATAACGCCGATCACTTCCGGCAGTTTTTCCAGCGCAATAAAATCACCTCCGTTGATCCGTATATAAACCTGCGCAATCGCAAATGTCAGGATTGTCATCAACACAGTGACCGCATAGGCGCAGATCACATACCCGCCCGTCATAGCGGACCGCTTTATCGGAGACACATAAAAATCTTTCGTAATGCGTTTTGAGCGGTCGTCAATCACCGCGCCAAGAACGCCAAGCGAGATTGTAATACCAGCCTCTGCTACAATACCGGCCATCACCCAGTTGTCCATAATTTCTCCCGCCGCATCCATTTCTTCTTCATTCGCCGTCTCCTGCGCCGCACCGGACATCTTTTTTCCCTCCGCTATGCTGTCGGAAACATCTTTTGTATAGACATTCCCAAGAAACAGAACATACAGTGCAATCGTGATCAATACGGCAAGCAGAGAAAAAAAGACTGCGCTCTTTTCCCTGAAATACAATTTCAAATTTCTCCGCGCAAATGCGATCATTCCCTTATCTCCTTTCCCGTAATGTTGAGAAAAACATCGTCCATCGACCCTTTCTCAACCGTATAATCCGCAATATTTTCCTGCGTCTCAAATAAAAGCGAAATAAACTCCTTTGTTGACGCTCCTCTGACTTCTATATCGTCCGCACGCTCCCGAAAAGAAATTCCTTTCCCGGAAAGAAACGAAATCCCTTTCGTTTTGTCCAAAAATCTGATCTTCAGACGGTCGCTTGTGTACGTTTCTTTCAGCTCAAACGGCGTTCCGCGCGCCGCCACCATACCGCCGTCTACTACAACTACATAGTCCGCATTCTCCGCTTCCTCCATATAATGCGTTGTGAGAAAGACTGTCATGCCCTCTTCCCTCTGCAGCTTCTTTACCGTATTCCAGACGCTTTTTCTTGTCTGCGGGTCCAATCCTGTCGTAGGTTCATCCAAAAATAAAATTTTAGGCGTGTGAACTAACGCTCTTGCAATATCGCAGCGGCGTCTCTGTCCCCCCGACAGACTTCCGTAAGGACGATTCATAAATTCTGTTACTTCACTGCATGCCGCCGCGCGCTCGATCGCGGCTTTTAGCGAACTGCCTCTTTGTCCGTACAAGCCTGCGCGAAGCACAAGATTTTCTTTTACAGTCAGCAGATTGTCCAGCAGACTCTCCTGGAATACAATTCCGATATCCATGCGGATCAGATCGTCTTCCTTTCCGAGTTTATGTCCGTTTACAGTGACCGTGCCGCTATCTGGCTTTAAAAACGTGCACAGTGTGTTGATCGTCGTCGATTTCCCCGCCCCGTTCGGCCCGAGAAACGCAAAAAGTCCTCCTTTTTCCACATAAAAGCTCAGGTCTTTCACAGCCTTTATCTCTTTATAAGATTTTTGCAGATGGGAGACTTCTATTATTTTTTCCATCCTGCCGCTTCCTCCTTTTCTTGTTTTCTGAATTTTAATTGAATGATTAAGACTTGTAAAGGCAGGAAAAGACAACATGCAAAATCAAACAGGTAAGTGGTAAAAATCAGGGTGCATGACGCAGTTGACGCCAGATTTCCCCAAAAACCGGATCTCCTGCGCGAAAAATCATTTTATAACCGTAATTTCTGTTATAAAATTTATTTTTTAAAGTCGTAATACGATATAACACAAATTATCCTTTTTATTCTTTTTTTCAATTTAATTTCCATAAAATGCCGCGCCCATTTTTCTTTATCCCGTTTTTTCTTGCTTTTTATAATATTACAAGCATTTTATTTCTACACGCAAAGAAAAATTATATCTCTTTTGCAAAATATTGTGTTGCTTTTCGCTCAAAAATCTGCAAAAATAGAAAAAGAAACGGCCGCTTTACAATTTGGTCAGCAAAATCATGGAAAGAAGGATAAAGAAAAATGAGCTACGTAGAATTAGCAAAAAGAGTGATTCGTCAGGTAAACCAGGTTGTTGTGGGCAAAGAAACGGAAGTGGAGGAAATCATGACCGCCTTTCTCGCCAACGGTTCCGTCTTGCTTGACAGCCTTCCGGGTGTGGGCAAAACAGCTGTGGCAATGGCATTTTCAAAAGCGCTGGGTCTTGATTACAATCATATCCGGCTTTCGCCCGACGTCACGCCCTCCGATCTGACAGGCGTTTCGATCCGCAGCGCCGACGGGAAAGCGTTTGACTTTTTGCCTGGAAAATTGTTTTGTAATCTTCTGCTCGCAAACGAAATCAACCACTGCTCTCCAAAAACGCAGAATACGCTGCTTGATGCGATCAAAGAAAAACAGTTTACCATGCAAAGCGAGACATTGTCTCTGCCAAATCCGTTTTTTGCGATTGCGGCGCAATGCTTTTCCGGAGATTTTGGCCGCGAACATCTGACCGATGCACAGGCCGATCATTTTATGGTTTCCATGTCATTCGGTTATCCAAACTTTATACAGGAATCCGAAATTGCAAAATCAAACGGCATAGAAAGCATTTCGGAACAGATTCAAAAACTCAATCCCGTCATCGACAAAGAGACATTGCTCCGTATGCAGCGCGAAGTTGACAATGTCTCTTTAAATGAAGAAATATTAAACTATATTATTGAAATAGTCCGCACCACAAGAGGCTACCGTTTTATTAAACACGGCGCCAGCCCCCGGGCAACAGTCGCTTTTGTAAAAACAGCCAAGGCAGCCGCGTGGCTCGACGGGCGCGATTATGTCACTCCCAGCGACGTACTGCGGCAGTATTCCTATGTCCTGTGGCACAGAATTACCCTGACAGACGCTGCAAAAACGCATCGTCCCCAAAAAGGAATCATTCTGGCCGAAATTGCAAAACTGATTCCAAAACCGCCAATGGAGGAAGTATCCGAGTGATGGAATGGGCTTTAAGAACAGGGCGTAACTTGGACAGAATGCGTCTCGGAGGGTGTTGTAAATGCCCTCCGGACGAAAGAATGGAAGCTGCGCTTATGAACCGAACACACTCCGATTGAGGGCGCTTCCTCAGGTGAAGCGTCCTGTTTCATTCTCGCCGCAATAGTATCGAAAATATTGCTCTTTTAATAATTTATAGGCTCCCCTTGGCAAATACAGTTTTTCTCCGGTCGTTAAACAGATATCAAGCGCATTCAGATTGTCTATATATTCCAGATTCATAATATAAGCTGACCCTACTCTTACAAATTCCGGATACTGGGACAACATTCCGAAGATCTCAGCCATTGTTTTTCGCAGAATCAGTTGTTCGTTGTCCGTCAGATAAAGGCATTGTGTTTTTCCCTGCGCCTCGCAATAAATGATTTCACTCACGGCCACACGGCGTATTCTGCCCTCAACTCTCAGAATCAGATACTTCCTGCGCATCTCCCTTTCACTTTCCAGAAAACGGTCAAGAACACGAAACACCATTTCCTCTGTTACCGGTTTAACCAGATACTGTGCCGCATCCACGCCAAATGCCTCCAGTGCATGTTCCGTAGAAGTGGTAAGAAACACAATCCCGCTTTTGTTCCCCATTGCCCTCATCTTTCGCGCTGCCTCCGTGCCCGAAAGTCCGGCCATATAAATATCCAGAAAAATCAGATCCGGCTCATAATTCTCCTCCCTGACCATATACAATAGTTCCTCTGCGCTCTCAAAACACTCGACCACAAGATCCAGCCCGGGATGAAATAATTTATAACGGTCAATGATCTGTTCGGTTTTTTCTATTTCCAATTCCATGTCGTCACAAATCACAAGCAGATACACACAAAAGCTCCCCCTCTGTCTCTTTTTATAAATGCCCCGCATCCTAAGACGGAATCGTTAAGATCAGCCGAAAGACAAATATCCCGTTGTCGTTTTCAAAATCGTATTTCCCGCCGTATTTATCTGCCGTCTTTGTAATACTCATTACACCGATCCCACCTGTAAATTCAGGCTTCGGCTTTCCGTGTCTTAGCTCGGTTTCCATGGTGCAGGTATTGCAGCAGCAGATCACAATCTTATTCTTTTTCTTTTTTAACGTCAGATGGATAAAACAGTCGCGTCCGCTCTGATGCTTTTGCACTTCCATACACCCGAAAATGGCGTTCTCATACGCATTGGCCAGTATCGCCACCATATCAATGTTGGGTATTTCAGGTTCTTTTCCCAGTTCCACATCCAGCGTAACCTTAATATGTTCTTTTTTCGCTTTCCTTATATATGCGCGCAGCAGATTGTCTATTGCTGTATTCGCACAAATTGTCCGTGCGTCATATGTCCCCAGTCCTTTCTCATATTCCGCCAGATACGTCATCAGCTCCTCATTCTGACCTCTGCGCACATATTCGGCGATCACTGCATTATGATGCCGCGCATCGTGGCGGATGCGCCTGCCCGCTTCCGCCGACTCCTCAAGTATCTCGATATTACGCTCCAAAAGCCGGTGGTTCATCTGTATCAATTGATACTCTCTCTGGTATTCTTTCTCTTTCCCAATATGCAGATACAGGCGAAATACAAGAAGCTGCAGCGAACCTGTCAGGAAAAAATTAACAAGAATCTGAAACAGGCGGAAAGGCGTCTGATCCAATGTAATCGGATTTAAAATATACCCGATTCCAAAAAGAATACTGATAATCATCACGACAGCGCTGAACCGATCCAGTTCACTTTCCATATAATAGCCGAACCCACGAATAGAATCTTTGATCTTTTTTTCTATAAAATAAGCCATACCGGCAATCAAAACCACACGCGTTATAATATCCGCCCACACATTCCCGTCAAAGAGCAGCACCGATATGTCAATTCCGCCGATCAAAAACACTGCAAGCAGATAAAATGTCAGAGCCAGCTTATAGACCGACAGAAGGATCGGGTCACTGCTCATAAATAAAGAAAACACGGTAAATAATAAATACATTACAAAAGCCGATGCTCTCACACTGCTGTTCCAGTCAATCAGATACCAGACGCATGCGCCGCCAATGAGAAAAAAACCAAAACAGGCGTAACACAAAATCGTCTTTTTTCTGTCATACCGCATCGCACTCATCCGTGAGAATAACATGATCACGCCTGTAAGGCTTATGATATATCGTATTAATGCAATCCATACCGAACCGCCTAACATAACTTTGTCCCCTCTCTATACCCGAAATGATGCCACTGTACGGTTCAAAAGCTCGCTTAAACGAAACAGTTCTTCCATTTGCACCAGAACCTCGCCGGATTTTTGACTGGAACCATCTGCACAATGCTGCATACTTCCCATAAATTCCGTAATCTCTCCGACAAGATCGGTAAGAGCGCACAGTGCGTCATTAATATTTTCCATGCTTTCTCCCATCTCCCTGGAGGATACGCCAAGTTCGCCGGAAATCTCGCTGTAATAGGCCGCGTCATCCTGATACATTTGCGCAATCTCCGTCATCCCAGTGTAATCATCCATTACTTTTCCATTCATAAATTCCAGAAGTTTACCGGAACTCTCCGATAAATAGGCGACATTTTGAATCACACCCTCCGTCACTTCCCGGATCTTATCCACCGTCTGTTTGGAATTGTCCGCAAGTTGCCTGATTTCCTCTGCTACCACAGAAAAACCTCTCCCTGCGTCCCCTGCTCTGGCTGCCTCGATCGACGCATTCAGCGCAAGCAGGTTTGTCTGCGAACTGATCGCAAGTATCTCTTCTGTCAGCGCATCAATCTGGCTCACACGCCGGCTGTCGGAAATAGCCTGCTCCAAACTGTCTCTTGTCTGCCGATACAGCGCGGCCGCATCCCTTGCGGATATCTCCGACGCCCTGTGCTGCGCTGTGGCACGCTCCATTATGACGCCGGATTGTATGGCTGCTTCCCCCGCCCGCCGGGTCACATTCTCAATTGCAATTCCCAGCTTTTGGCCGTTATTTTTAATCTCTGCTGTCAGCTCTTTTGCCTTATCCGTCTCGCCCATTACCTGATCCACCATTTCGGATATCTCTGTGATATCCTCATTTAGCTGTGTCATTTTTGATGATGTCCCCTCGGCGATCACACCGATTCTCTCTGCCTGTTCTTTCGTATTCAGAATAATTTCGCGTATCTGAATCCTGACTTTTGCCGTTGCTTTTTGAATCTGTTCTGTCTCATTTTTATACTCTTTTGGAATTTTTTTGTCAAGTAAAGAAACATCATTCCCGGAAAAATCGCCGGATGCAAACTGCTTTAGCGTCTGTACCGGAGCAAGCATTTTGCCAATCATTCCCGCCATAAAGATTACAACAAATCCAATCACCGCAAACGCAATCACGGCTGCAACCACGCCCATGGCTGCGATTGGCCCCGTCACATTGGCAGCCGGCGTGACAACGAAAAGCTGCCAGCGGCAGCCCTCGATCTGCGACACCGCGAACCAGGATTTGCTGCCGTCATAATCCTCCGTTTTTTTTGCTTCGCCGTCTGTTCCCGCCATCATCTGGCCAAGCTTTGGCATGATCTTTGCCACTTCGACTGCGGCACTCTCCGTCGGTTCATATTCTTTATTTTTATGCGCAATAAATCGTCCGCCCGCATCCACCAGAAATCCGTATCCGCCGTCCTCATACCGTATCCCCTCCGTCAGCTCCGTTACAGTTCCCAGTGTCACGTCCAACCCAATCACACCCGCAAGTTCTTCTTCTATGTATACCGGGGCCGCAACCGTCGTGCACATCTGATTTGTGATAACGTCCCAATAGGGATCTGTCACAATCACCGCTCCCTCTTTTGCAGCCGTCTGATACCACCCTCTCACAGTCGGATCAAATCCCTCGGGTACAGCTGCATTTTTATTTGACTGAATAAAATTGCCGTCAGATGTCCCGCAATACAGGTTTAAAATTTCCTCACGCCCTTTTGCATGTGTGTCCACGACAGACTGTATCCACGCATCCTCTGTTCGTTTTGCCGCTTCTATGCCTGCCGCCGCGCCCAAAGCGATCATTTTTTCATTTTCGATCCATATATTGATTTCTCCGGCATATTTATCTGCATTTAACTGCAGCGCCTGTATCTGTCCTTTGACCAGACGGCTCCCCGCAACTGCAGTAATCCCTGTCGTCGTCAGCAAGATACTGGCCACGACAATCGCTGTTACACTGGCCGTAAGTCTTCCTTTGATCGTCTTTAACATCTATCTTCCCCCCTGTATATTTTTGCGATAAAAAAGCTAATTATAAATATTATTATAACAATTTAATTTAAATTTTCTCTTCTTATGGCACAATTTGTATTTTTTTCGGTATAAATCGCTGAAATACACTCTCGAAAAAAAGCTTGCAATATACCCCCATAGGGTATATAATGTAAAAAAGTGAAACGGAGGTCACTATGGAATCCCAGACAGACGAAACTTCCTGCAGTTTCTGTACGGACAGAACAAAAAATCGAGAGGAAACGGAATACAAAGACCTGATTCACCGCTTAAACCGCATTGAGGGTCAGGTGCGGGGCATTCGCGGCATGGTCGAAAAAAACGCTTACTGCACCGATATCGTAACACAGGTTGCAGCCGTCAGCGCAGCGCTTTGCAGTTTTAACAAAAAACTGCTTGCCAGCCATATTAAGACATGCGTGACGGAAGATATCAAAAACGGCAGAGAGGATACTGTCGAAGAACTTATCGCACTTCTGCAGAAGCTAATGCGTTAAAACGCATTGATGATATAGAAAAGCGGAGACGATACTCGAAATAAAAAAGAGGCAGTCGCTCCGGTAAGGAGGCATTTGTATTGGAACAATATACAGTTACAGGAATGAGCTGCGCTGCCTGCAGCGCAAGGGTAGAAAAGGCCGTTTCCGGCGTTGACGGCGTCTCGTCCTGCTCGGTCAGCCTGCTGACCAATTCCATGGGTGTGGAAGGAAACGCTTCGCCGGAAGCAATTATCCGCGCTGTAGAAGAGGCCGGCTATGGCGCGGCAAAAGGAGGCTCCGGGACAGCGCTCACATCGCCTGACAGCGCAAAGGATAACCTGACGGACAAAGATACGCCCGTTCTGAAAAAACGTCTAACCGCCTCCGCGCTGTTTCTGATCATCCTGATGTATCTATCTATGGGTCATATGATGTGGGGATGGCCGCTGCCGTCCGCGATCGCGGATAACCATGTCGGAATGGGTCTGCTGCAGCTGCTCCTTACAGGCATCATTATGGTGATCAACCAGAAATTTTTTATCAGCGGTTTTAGAAGCCTGCTTCGACGCGCGCCAAATATGGATACGCTTGTGGCGCTTGGCTCCGCCGCCGCGTTTGTCTACAGTACCTATGCACTTTTTGCCATGACAGACGCACAGCTTCACGGCGACTCCAATGCCGTGATGTCGTATATGCATGAATTTTATTTTGAATCGGCAGCTATGATTTTAACTTTGATTACAGTCGGAAAAATGCTTGAAGCTCGGTCAAAAGGAAAAACCACCGACGCTTTAAAGGGGCTGATGCGCCTGTCGCCGAAAACGGCAACGATACTGCATAACGGCACGGAAACAGTCGTATCCGTTGATCAGGTCAAACAGGGCGATCTTTTTGTTGTGCGCCCCGGAGAGAGCATTCCGGTTGACGGCATTGTTCTGGAAGGCCACAGTGCGGTAAACGAGTCAGCTTTAACGGGCGAGAGCATACCCGCCGACAAAGAGCCAGGGTCCGTCGTATCTGCTGCAACCGTCAACCAGTCCGGTTTTTTAAAATGTGAAGCATCGCGCGTGGGCGAAGATACGACACTTTCTCAGATTATCCGCATGGTCAGCGATGCCGCGGCAACAAAAGCGCCGATCGCAAAAGCAGCGGACAAAGTATCCGGTTTTTTTGTCCCGACTGTAATAACCGTCTCCCTGATTACAGCTATCCTCTGGCTGATTGCCGGAGAGGGAATCGGCTTTGCGCTCGCGCGCGGCATCTCCGTGCTTGTCATCAGCTGCCCCTGCGCGCTTGGACTTGCCACGCCGGTTGCCATTATGGTCGGCAACGGAATCGGCGCAAAAAACGGTATTTTGTTTAAAACGGCCGTTTCTCTGGAAGAGGCCGGAAAGGTCGATATTATTGCACTGGACAAAACCGGCACGATAACAAACGGCTCTCCGAAAGTAACCGATGTGATTCCGGCAGACGATGTGAAACGGGAAGACCTGCTCTTTTTTGCCGGCACACTGGAACAGAAAAGCGAACATCCGCTTGCGAGAGCAATTTTAGATTATGTGGAAGAACAAAAAATTCCCTGCGCCGAGACAACGGATTTTACAGCCCTGCCGGGAAACGGATTGACTGCATTTTACCAGAATAAACCACTCAAAGGCGGAAGCCTTTCCTTTATCAAAAGCCTGCTGACCATACCCGAAAAGGAAGAACAGCAGGCTCTGAAGCTGGCATCCGAGGGAAAAACTCCCTTATTTTTCACAAGAGGAACAAAACTTCTTGGAATGATTGCCGTTGCGGACGTCATCAAGACAGAAAGCCCGCAGGCTGTCAGAGAACTGAAAAATATGGGGATACGCGTGATTATGCTGACCGGCGACAACGAGCAGACTGCAGAAGCGATCGGGATGTTGGCCGGCGTTGACGAAGTAATAGCCGGCGTACTGCCGGACGGCAAGGAACGTGTCATTCGCAGGCTGAAAGCAAAAGGCAAAGTCGCGATGGTCGGCGATGGGATCAACGACGCTCCGGCTCTGACACGCGCCGATATCGGAATCGCGATTGGCGCCGGAACTGATATTGCAATCGACGCCGCTGACATTGTTCTTATGAAAAGCCGGCTGACTGACGTCCCTGCCGCGATTCGCTTAAGCCGCGCAACGCTGCGCAATATTCACGAAAACCTGTTCTGGGCCTTTTTCTACAATGTGGTGGGTATCCCGCTTGCGGCAGGAATTTGGATTCCGCTATTTCACTGGGAATTAAACCCGATGTTTGCCGCTGCGGCAATGAGCCTGTCCAGTTTCTGTGTAGTTACAAATGCGCTGCGCCTGAACTTATGCCGGATACACGATCCCGCAAAAGACAAGCGCAGAGCATCCAAAAATAAAAAAACGGAGGAATCTGAAATGACAAAAACTTTAAAAATTGAGGGTATGATGTGCGAACACTGTGAGGCTCGTGTAAAAAAGTGCTTAGAAGCGCTCCCGGGTGTGGAAACCGCGGAGGTAAGCCACGCGAACGGGACTGCTGTTGTTACGGCATCAGACACGGTTTCGGATGAAACACTCAAAAAAGCGGTGGAAGAACAGGATTACAAAGTTATCTCCGTCTCCTGATGAATCAGCAAAAAGGGGCTGTCGCACTTATATACTATGCTTAGTGCGACAGCCCCCTTTTATTTCATTTCACAGATTAATCTTTAAGAAAGCTTGAAATATGGTAAGAATGGGTTTGTTTTTAAACACGGAAAGATTTCTATTCCGATTCTTTTTATCAGGAGCTTTTCATCATCCGTACCTCGTCCGCATAGAATATATCATTCTCAAATCTGCCTTTCATCTCGACAGGCATATGTTCCTCTAAATCCATAAATCCGGCTTGTTCATCCTGATTGCCATCCCGGCTCTCCTCCATGATCCTGATGTAGAAATATGTATCCTCATCAAATATGACCTGAATCAACTGGTCATCCGAAAGTTTTGCATGAGAACTTGGTGAATTTCTGACTCTGGAACCGTCATCCAAAATTTTCACTTTAGTTTCTGCAATAAAAAATGAGTCCTCCTCTATTTTCCAGACCTTGCCTATAAAATCTGCATCAAGGACAGCAGCCGTATCCTGATCTAAAACATGCCATTTACTTTCGCCCTGCTCTCCTGACTCCCCCGAATCTTTGCTCTCATCATCTGACGGCGCAGAATCGGATTCCTGGCGCGCAGCTTCTTCCTCCATTCTTTCCGAAGATGCCGTATCCAGACCGCATCCTGCTGTCAGCGCCTGTATCATACAGACCGTTCCCATAACT
Organism: uncultured Roseburia sp.; assembly: GCA_947088345.1. Lineage (GTDB taxonomy): Bacteria > Bacillota > Clostridia > Lachnospirales > Lachnospiraceae > Roseburia. The sequence goes on along the minus strand of CAMUGE010000008.1, from coordinate 60,709 downwards.
AAAAATACTTTCTTTCTCTTCATTTTCGCTTTAACCTCCAGGTATCAGACATCTGTTCAGAAGAAATAATTTTTTCTCTTCATTTTTATTCTGATTTATTCCTTTATTTTAACAAAGTTATCTTTAAGAACCCTTTAAAACATCTTAAGAAATATTGATACTTTCGCATTTGAATTTTAAGAATGCGTTAAAATAAGATATGATAGGAATAAATTAAATCCGGAGGGACTCTGGGCGCTTTATCGCGCCTGTATGGCGCTGCCGAATGCGCTCGCTTTCGCGGCATACATCCCCTGCACAGGTCTGCGCATAAAAAAACAGGCAGCCGTCGGCCGCCTGTTTTTGGAGAAGGTATTTTTACTATGGGGTATAGCAAAAACTATATAATGTATTGGGGGTTTTACGAGTATTATAATAGCACGGTTAACCAAATAAGTCTGCACAAAGTTCATAAAAATCAAGACAAAAAACTGTATAATTTGTATAGTCGAATTTTTCACTTTTCTGTGCGTCATATCAGATTGTACAATCCCCCATCCGTTTCTCCTTTTATATTTGTACGCACCTCGTTTCGAATAAAGCTTCAAACTCTTTCTGCCCGATTTTTTCTTTTTCCAGCAGAAGATTGGCACATGCCTCCAGCACATCTTTGTTGTCTAAAATCATCTGCTTTGCCTTTTGATATGATTCGTCAATAATTCGCTTTACCTCAAGGTCAATCGTCTCCGCAACGCCCTCGCTGTAACCTCTGGCATGGGCAAGGTCGCGCCCGATAAATACCTCGTCGTCTTCATTGTCGTAGCAGATCAGACCGACATTCTCCGACATCCCGTACTTTGTCACCATGTCTTTTGCCATTCTTGTGGCCTGTTTGATATCCTGCGACGCGCCTGTCGTAATATCGTCAAAGACAAGCTCCTCGGCCACGCGCCCGCCCAGTGAGACTACGATATCCTGCAGCATACGCCCCTTTGTATTAAACATCTCGTCTTTCTCCGGCAGCGGCATGGTATAGCCGGCTGCACCGCTTCCGGTCGGAATAATGGAAACGGAATAAACTGGCCCGACATCAGGCAGCAAATGGAACAAAATTGCATGACCGGACTCGTGGAACGCTGTAATCCTCTTTTCTTTTTCGGAAATTACACGGCTCTTTTTTTCTGTGCCGATCCCCACTTTTACAAACGATTTTTTGATGTCGGCCTGTGTGATAAATCCCCTGTCGTCCTTTGCCGCCGCAATCGCAGCTTCATTCAGCAGATTTTCAAGATCGGCTCCGGTAAAACCGGCTGTCGTCTGCGCAATCTGCTTTAAATCCACATCGTCGCCGAGCGGCTTCTTCTGCGCGTGCACATGCAGGATCTCCTCTCTGCCGCGCACATCAGGCCGTCCCACATGGACTTTTCGGTCAAACCGGCCCGGCCGCATAATGGCCGGATCAAGAATATCGACACGGTTGGTTGCCGCCATCACAATAATCCCCTCGTTTACGCCAAAACCGTCCATCTCCACAAGCATCTGGTTTAACGTCTGCTCGCGCTCGTCATGTCCGCCGCCCATTCCGGTACCCCTTCTTCTGGCCACCGCATCAATCTCGTCAATAAACACGATACACGGGGCGCTCTTCTTTGCATCCTCAAAAAGATCCCGCACCCTTGAAGCGCCGACGCCGACAAACATCTCAACAAAATCCGATCCGGAAATCGAAAAGAACGGTACGCCGGCTTCGCCCGCAATCGCTTTCGCGAGCAAAGTCTTACCGGTACCGGGAGGTCCGACTAAAAGCACTCCTTTGGGAATCCTGGCCCCGAGTTTTGTATATTTCTGCGGAGAGCGCAGAAAATCCACGATCTCTTCCAGTTCTCCTTTTTCCTCGGCAAGACCGGCCACATTCGTAAACGTCACGCGCCGCTGCGGATCGTCGTTCATCAGCTTTGCACGGCTTTTGCCAAAATTCATCATCTTGCTGCCGCCCCCTGCGTTTGCAGCCGACTGGTTTGACATTATAATAAAGAAGATAAACATCGCCGCAAATATAATCAGATACGGGAGAAGCGTTAAAATCCAGCTCTCCTGCGGCGGATTATCCACCGTATAGTTTGTAAAATCCTGCTCCCTTAAATAGTTTTCGATTTCTACCGTATCACTGACAATCAGCCTTGCCGTCGCCGCATTTTCAAACGTGATCATCACCGTACCCGTCGGCACTTCTTTATTTGGCACAATGGAAATCTGCGCAATTTTGTCCATCTCAACCGCATCCTCAAACTGAGCTCTGGTATAATTGTTTGCCGCGCCGCTTCCATCCCACCAGTACCAGATCCCGACAACAGCCAGAATCAAAATCAGATAAATGCCAAAGCCTTTGTAACTGCTGCCATTCCTTCTACTATCCAACATTACCTCTCCTTTTCATCTGTTATTCTTCTATCTTTGCAAATCCGATATACGGCAGATTGCGATACTGCTGGTCTATGTCAAGGCCAAACCCGACGACATACTCATCCGGAATCACAAATCCCACAAAATCAACTCGCACGTCAACCTGACGGCGATCCGGTTTGTCAAGCAGTGTGCAAAGCCGCAGGCTTTTTGGATTTCTGGTTTTTAAATTCTGCATCAGATACGAAAGCGTCCTGCCGGAATCAATGATATCCTCAATCACCAACACATGTTTTCCCTCGATACTGCAGCCAAGATCCTGCACAATACGGACAACACCGCTTGACGAAGTCCCCGAACCGTAACTGGAAACCGACATAAATTCAATTTCCACAGGCGAAGTAATCCGTTTTGCAAGCTCGCAGGTAAAAAACGCGGAACCTTTTAATATGCAGACAAGGCAGACCGGTTCATTTCCATATAAAGAACTGATCTTTGCAGCCAGTTCCTTGATTCTGCTCTCAATCACATCTTCCGACAAAAACTTTTCAATTTTCTTTACTTTCATCCTCTACTGCCTTTCCTGTACCGTTTGTTTTCGTTATCTCCAGTACGTATTCTGTTTCTGTTTCCACTTTGTAAAACGCGCTGATACGGCCGCCTACAAGCCAGAGTACATGGGAATCCGCTGCTATAATCCAGCATTTGTCTCTCTCTCTCATCGGAATCTTTTGCGCCGCCATATAATCTTTTAGTTTCTTCGTGTGACCGCTGTCGTCGATCACCAGAAAATCACCGTTCCCGGGCTTTCGTATACAAAGTCCAACGTTTATTTTACCATAATCAAACCATTTCGTATACTTGTTTTTTGTAATTTCTTCCATATTTCCCGAAAATTTAATTTTTTTAAGAAAAAATACAGCATCTTCCATTTGAGCGGATAACGTCTCTCCCTCCTCCAGCAGCCGCATCCGCTCTTCTGTAAGTATATAAGAAAGATTTTCCCCGGGCGCAGCGTCATACTCCGGTATCCGCCCGCTTTGGCATTTTTTCCTGTCATTTGAAAGATCTTCCTCACGACCTGCGATCACTACATATTCATAGCTTCGCTCTGCCACAAGACGATACGGAAGTGAAACTCTTTTTCCTGTCTGTCTGTAAAACAGCTCAAGGACAGCTTCCACATGTACGCTCCCGATATCCCTGGCGCTTCCTGCCGCTTCCCTGACGGCAAGATAAACGGCCCGCCGCTGCAAAATCCTCGGATACTCCAAAAGCTTTATGTGGATTTGCGCCATGTTTTCTTCCCGACGCCGAACACTGTCTAACACTTTACCCGCACAAATATCAATAAATTCCGCCGTTTCCTTAAGTTCCGCCGCACTCCCTGCTATATGCTGCACCGCCCTGTCATTCACGCTGCATAACTCCGGAAGGACCGCATGACGTATGCGGTTGCGGCTATAGAACAGATCCGTATTTGTCGCATCCACACAATAGGACTGTTCTCTCTCTTTCAGATAATTTTCAATCTGCGCTCTCGTCACGGTAAGCAGCGGACGAATCAGCCGTACATTCTCCATAAAATCCCGCACCGGGCGTATGCCGCCAAGTCCGTCCATACTGCTGCCCCGAATCAAATGAAACAACAGTGTTTCTGCATTATCATCGGCATGATGCGCCAGCGCAACGTTACATTTTTTCCCTTCCCTATGGTTCCTTGCCGCTGCTTTTTCAAAGCAGTGATAACGCAGGATTCGAGCCGCTTCCTCCAGGCCAAGCCTTTCCGCCGCGGCATACGCGGGAACGTCGACAGACATAATTTCACATGGAATCTTCTCTCTCCCGCACAGCTGTCTGACAAACTGTGCATCCGCTCTGCTCTCCTCCCCGCGTATGCCATGTTCCACATGCACCGCCTCCAGAGAAATATTAAGCCGCCCTGCCAGCTCCTTTAGCACAAGCAGCAGGCAGACAGAATCTGCGCCCCCGGATACCCCGATGATAATATGGTCGCCGCGTTCCGCCATTTTTTCTTTTTGTATATTTTGCAGCACTTCTTCTGTCATTTTCCGCCTCTTCTCTGTCTATGCTTTTGCCCATATGCTTGCAGCAAGAATTGTCATATCGTCCTGTACCTTGCCGCCGGTAAACAGCATAATACGTTCCATCATCTTTTTCGCGAGAATACCTGCATTATTTGTTTCAATACTCTCAATCATCTCTGTTACTGTCTCAATCGGATTCGGCACATGCAGATCCTCCAATACGCCGTCTGTCACCATCACTATAAAATCGCCGCTTCTGAGTTTTACCTCGTGCGTCTCTATATCAGCCTGCGCATTGACTCCGACCGGAAGGTTTTCGGACCGGATGCACTCGACTTTTTCCCCGCTGCGAATAAAGGTCGCAGCCGCGCCGATCTTATAGAGCGTCGCCATTCCATTATACAGGTTTATTTTGCATAAATCCATAGTGGAATACAGGTCGCATGCGCCTTTCATGACCATTGTGGAATTCATCATCCGTATCGCTGTTTCAATGGAAAATCCGACTTCCAGAAAACGCTCCACCAGATCGAGTACCATCTCGCTTTCTTTGCAGGCCGTGCTTCCCGAGCCCATCCCATCCGAAAGCCCTAAGAGAAGCTCCCCCCTGTCCAGCTCCAGGAATGAAAAATTATCTCCCGATATCACAGCCCCGTCTTTCTTCTGCCGTGCGATTCCCTGTACACTGCGAAACAGTGTATCCTCATAAAACACAAATGACACCGCCTCTTTCGAGATAAAGCTTTTTGATTCCGCCGCGGCTCTCATACGGCAGCCCAGCGCGCCGCCGGCAGCCGCAAGAAATGTCTTCAGCGAAATACACCCGCCTCTGCGGCTCCTAAGACGCGCTTCTAACCTGATATGTCCGTCCACCATACCGGTCAGATGTATTTCTTCCACAACGATCCCGTTTTCCTTTGCACGGTAGCGAATCTCTGCCAGCGCATGTTTTTCCTTCTCGTCAAGCAGACACTCCTCCCTGGCGCAGTCCTGCATAATAAATGCCATGGCATCCAGCTGCTCTGCGATAATCTGCCGATTTTCCAACAGTCGATTATACCATGCATGATTTAAATTGACACGCTCAAAGACATGCACCGCTTCCTCCACCATATCCCTGCTCTTTTTACAGTATTGCCCCCACTCTCTTGTCGCCTGTTCGGCGCTCTCCTCGTTTCTGTTTCGAAACTCACCCGCAAAAACAGAAGAAACCAGCTGCGTGAGCAGACCATAGAGCGGCTGCGAATCCCTGTCCCAGCAGACGGCGCAGCTGTCGCAGTTCGCGCACACCCGGTTTGTCAGTTCGCTTTGAATCTGTACCAGCTCGTCCGATGTATACTGCCTGCACTCCGTACTCATCGAATGAAAGATCTTCGAAAGTCCAAGAAAAGATTCTGCATAATTCAGAAGCTTTTCCTCCTGATTGATTCGTTCCGGCGTCTCCACAATCTTTTCTGTCTGCCTCCACCCCAATATAATATGAAACATTCTGTTTAAAATAACAACCATGCCAAAAATAAAAACACCTTCTAAAATAACGACAAACGCCGCCGGCTGGTTTTTCCACTCCAAAAGACTCCCGCAAAACGACATAATCATTGTGGTTCCGGCCGCAAGAAACGCCCCGATCTGTGCCGGGCACCCCTCATTTGCCCATTCCACAAGCCGAATCGCCGCAATCAGGGCCAGCAGAACAATCCCATATTTTACGATTGCGGTAAACGGCATAAAAAACATCATTCCTATGTACATCACTCCGGTGACGAACAGCGCGCTTGTATCCTCCAGATATAGCGCGGCAAACCATGCCGGCACCAGTGGATAACATCCCATTAAATTGACAGCGCACATCGCACTTCCCAACAGACCAATTATCATTTGTCGCACGTTTGTTTTTTTCATGACAATCCCTCTTTTCCATTTCTAATGCATTCACCGATTATAGCTTTCCGAAAAAAAAATGTTTGTCAAAGAAAAGACGGATTTTTAAAAACTTTTCGGCAAATTTCCTGCACTGCTGTCTATTTGAGGGGTTTCCAAAAACATCACGCACTTTAAGAACCTCATTATTTTTAATGACAACCAATTAAAGTTATGGTAAGATAACTATAATAATTGAATAAAGGAGAGAAATCATGTCTTACACAGCAGACCAGAAACGCTATGAAACCATGCGGTACGAATCCTGCGGAAACAGCGGATTAAAACTTCCCATTGTCTCCCTGGGTTTTTGGCACAATTTCGGTGACAATAACAACTTTGACAATATGAAAGCCATGTGCCGCACGGCATTTGACAACGGCATCACACATTTTGACCTTGCGAACAACTACGGCCCAAAGCCAGGTAGCGCAGAACGCAATCTTGGCAAAATATTAAAGGACGATTTTGTATCTTACCGTGACGAACTGTTAATCTCTACAAAAGCCGGCTATGATATGTGGGAAGGCCCTTACGGCAACTGGGGCAGCCGTAAATATCTGACTGCAAGCTTAGATCAGAGCTTAATCCGTCTTGGCGTCGACTATGTGGATATCTACTATCATCATCGTATGGACCCGAACACTCCGCTGGAGGAGACAATGGGGGCTCTTGACTCGATTGTAAAGAGCGGCAAAGCGCTTTATGTCGGTTTGTCGAATTACGACGGCGATACTTTAAGAAAAGCATCCGCCATTCTGGACGAACTCAAATGCCCGTTTATCATCAATCAGAACCGTTATTCTATTTTTGACCGCACCATCGAGCAGAATGGCTTAAAGGAAACGGCTTATGACTTAAAGAAAGGAATTATCGCATTCTCCCCGCTTGCACAGGGTATGCTGACAAACCGCTACTTAAACGGAATCCCTGCGGACAGCCGTATTGCGAAAGACGGACGATTCTTAAACGAATCTGCCCTTTCACCGGAAAAACTTGCGCAGATTTCCGCCTTAAACGATCTTGCCGGAGAACGCGGCCAGACATTAGCGGAAATGGCGTTAAGCTGGGTATTAAAGGACAGCCATGTCACAAGCGTTCTGATTGGCGCGTCAAAACCGGAACAGATTCTTGACAACATTAAGATTGTAGGTCATACCTCTTTCTCTGCGGAAGAACTGAACAAAATTGATTCCATTGTAAATGAGTAGAGAAAATTTCCTTTCTCCGCTCGCCGCGCAGCCAGTGTGTCTCCTTAGAGACTTAGTTCCTCTGCGCCAATCTGCATACAAAAAGAAAACCCCCGGTTGTACCAAAGTACTTTCGGGGGATTGCTTTTTCTATTGTTGGATTTCCTTAAAAATTATCTCATCCTCATAGGCAAGTCCTAATTTTGTCTGAGCGATATCCTCTATGTATTCCTGTGATTTTGTATAATTTTCAAACTCTGCCAGCTCGCCCTGTCTGGCCTGCTCTTCGGCAAGCTGCTTTTCGAGCTGGGCCTGTTTTGCGATATAGATCTGATCTTTCTGGTAAACACGTATGATCTGCACTGTCATGACCGCACCGAAAACGATGACAATCGTGCTGATGCAAAATTTACCTACCCGATTATTGTCTTTTCTTGCTCTTCTGCCTGCCATATGATTTTCACGCCTTTCCGGTCTGTTACCGCTTACTGATTCCTATTTTAATCGCTTTCGCAATCTTTTTCAACCGTTTTTTAAAAAAAAGAAAGATCTTTGTGCCCGCCTTTCGAAACGGAGAAAACAAAACGGAACCTGTTTTGCCAAAAAACCCAAGGATTGTCCTAAGGATCTTTACAAGTATTTTAATGACAAAACGGCTGAGCAGAAAATAGTAAAGCGCCATCCCGATCACAACGCCGCCAAGCGAAAACCCTCGCACCATCCCGTCATTTTCCCGGTAGAGCATCACAAAAACAGCCGCCGTACATAAAATCCAATAGCAGAAATCTTCTACGCCAATCCAGATGGCTCCGTGCGGGAAAATCCTCCGGAAAATGCGCAGAATATCATATACCAGAAAAAGCGCGGCGCCAAGCAGCATGGATATGCCAAGCAGCACTGCCTCCTGGCCAATCGACTCCTGTATATTCATTATTTAAACAATCTTCCGAAAAACGACTCCGCCTGTTTTCCCGCACTTTTTACTTCTGAATAGACCAGCGAGTCAATGCGTCCTTCGATATCGACCTCGCCTTTTTCCAGGCTTAACCGGTTGACGTGCAGATCCTCTCCTTTGATCAGGAGCATACCCATTTCCGTTTCTAAGAGTATCTCCGACACATCAAATGAAAGTACATCCACAACACCGCAAAACGCGCCGCTTTTGCGATTTGCCAGCAATACTTTATGTGATTTTACCGCAGTTGCATTTCTCTCTTCCATACAAAACCTCCTCCCTTTCATTATATTATTAGGAGGTTTTGGTTTTTATGACAAGTATTCGAATAAATCTTTTGCTTCGTCCTTTTTCGTAGTATCCACAATATTTAAAATCCGCACTCTGACCGCCTTTGTCCCAAATGCAATCTCAATCACATCGCCCGCTTTCACCTGCGTGGATGCCTTTGCGGGCTTGTCATTCACTTTTACACGACCCGCGTCGCAAGCCTCATTTGCAACTGTGCGCCGTTTGATCAGGCGCGACACTTTTAAAAATTTGTCCAGCCTCATTTATTTTACCTCTTCTTTGCCCTGCGGCTTTCAAAAGAAAAAGCGGGCCCCCCTCTGTGAAAACCCACTTTCTTTCAAACTATTTTTATAGAAATCTTATGCATTTACCATATCTTTGAGTGCTTTTCCTGCTTTGAATTTTGGAGCTTTTGATGCCGGAATTACCATATCTTTACCTGTCTGCGGATTTCTGCCTGTACGCTCTGCACGCTCGGACACTTCGAATGTACCGAATCCTACCAGCTGGATTTTTTCCCCCTTTTTCAATTCTTCTGCAACAACATCGGTAAATGCCTTAAGCGCCGCTTCCGCATCTTTTTTACTTAACTCAGTCTTCTCCGCCATCGCTGCAACTAATTCTGATTTGTTCATGTCTAAAATTCCTCCTCTGGATTTCAAAATGTATTCTTTTTGATATTTCCAAAAATATCTTACTTCATATTTATACTTGTTTTCCTATCCTTTGTCAAGAAAAATCCCCAGAAATACCGTAATTACCGGAAATTTTATAAAATCTTCAAAAAATTCAACATTTTTCTCAAATTTCTGCTATAATCTTTGTTATCATTACGGAAAGGAACTGTTTGTATGAAAAAGGAGAACAAAAAACTTGCACAGAAAATGCGTGCAAAGCAGCGTGCAAAAGACGCACAGCGCGCAAAAATGAAATCCATGGCAAAAATCTGGATGCCGATTGCGGGCGCCGTCCTGGTTTTCATCGTCGTAATCGTCGCAATTGCAACCTCGGGCGGCGGCACAAATGCGCCTGCTGCAGACAATGGCAATACGACAGCGGAAAATGTCACCGAACCGGAAGATCTGTCAGCGGATGACAATCAGGAACCGGCTTCCGCCGACAATGAGGATTCCTCTCTTGACACGACGGAGGGTGTCGTGATCCAAAACGGCGACCATATCAATCTTGATTATGTCGGTACCGTTGACGGCGTGGAATTTGAGGGCGGAAACACCATGGGCATGGGAACCGATCTTCTCATCGGCTCCGGACAGTATATCGACGGCTTTGAGGAGGGCATTATCGGTCATGCAGTCGGCGAAACGTTTGATTTAAACCTGACGTTTCCGGAAAACTATCACGAGGATCTGGCCGGAAAAGACGTTGTGTTCCGTACAACTGTAAACGGTATTTATAAACAGTAAAAACGCCGCTATCTGACAGGACAAAGCAGCCTGATCACATCGCGCACATTACCGTCGGGGATGACATAATCTGCTTTTATGCAGCTTATGTCATCCTCTTTTGGCGATAAATTTGACGACAAATACAAGCTGTCTATGCCTGCCGAAGCGGCGCCTTTCATATCTGTTTCTTCTTCGTTTCCGATCATCACGGTCTCTTCTTTATTTAGTCTATAGCGGCAAAGCAGCGTTTCAAAAAACGCAGGGTCCGGTTTTTTGCAGGATTCGCATGAAGACAAGATAATCCCGTCAAAATATTCGGTAATCCCCAGATAATTAATCTCGTAAGCCGTAAAGATATACTGGGCGTTTGACAGCAGAAAGATATGCTTTCCATGTCCTTTTAAATAGGAAAGAACTTCGAGCGCGCCGTCATAGAGCCGGATATACTCTGTCGATAATATGCGGAACATTTTTGCCGTCGCCGTCAAAAGCTCCATTCCTGCACTAATCCCTTTTTTCTCATATAACAGGCGGAAAATGCGGTCAATCTGTATCTCCGGATATAATATTTTTCCCTGTGTCTGTGTGATTCGCTGACAAAGCTCGTCTTTCTCCTTTTTGCAGAGCGCCATATACTGCTCTCTCAACTCCTGTTTTCCATAGACAGCGCCGGAAAACCCATAAAATTCGGTCATTTTGTTCCACAACGCTTCCTGCTCTTCATCTGTTTTAATATCAACCAAAGTTCCGTACAGATCAAATATATAATTTCGATACATAACGTCCCCCCATTTCTCCTAGCCGTTTTCTAAAATTTTCTCCGCCACATAAACGCCGCTTGCAGATGCATGAGAGAGAGAATGCGTGACGCCGCTTCCGTCCCCGATCACATAAAGCCCTCTCTTCCTCGTTTCCAGATTTTCGTCAATTTCCACTTCCATATTATAAAATTTTACTTCCACCCCATAGAGCAGCGTATCATCGTTTGCCGTGCCTGGCGCAATTTTATCAAGCGCATAGATCATCTCTATAATCCCGTCTAAAATACGTTTTGGCAATACAAGGCTTAAATCGCCCGGCGTAGCTGCAAGTGTGGGCCGCACAGTCGCCTCCAGAATCCTCTTCTCCGTACTTCTTCTGCCGCGCACAAGATCGCCAAAGCGCTGCACGATCACACCGCCGCCAAGCATATTGGAAAGTCTTGCAATACTCTCCCCATAGCCGTTGCTGTCTTTAAAGGGCTCCGAAAAATGTTTCGCCACAAGAAGCGCAAAATTCGTATTTTCGGTCCGCATCTTCTGATCCTCATAGCTATGCCCGTTTGCGGTCACAATGCCGTTTGTATTTTCATTCACGACAATGCCGTATGGATTCATGCAGAACGTGCGAACCCTGTCCTCAAATTTTTCGGTTCGATATACAATCTTGCTCTCATACAATTCGTCAGTCAGATGTGAAAAAATAACAGCCGGCAATTCTACGCGCACGCCGATGTCAACACGATTTGATTTTGTAGGGATCTGCATTTCCTCACAGACTTTCTCCATCCATTTACTGCCGCTGCGCCCGACAGAAACGACGCACTTTTTGCAGTCCGCCGTTTTTTCCCCATAGCAAACACGGTATCCTTCCTTTGTCTGTTCAATCCTGTTTACCGGCGAATTGAAATAGAAATCAACTTTCTTTTTCAATTCGTCATACAAATTTTTTAAAACGACATAATTAATATCGGTTCCAAGATGCCGCACCGACGCATCCAAAAGTGTGAGCTTATTTTGCATGCATAACTTTTTAAATTTTGTGCCGGCTGTCGAATACATTTTTGTGCCCTGTCCGCCATGCGATACATTGATCTCGTCGACATAACGCATCAATTCGAGTGCTTTGCTCTTCCCGATATATTCAAAAAGCGTCCCTCCGAAATCATTTGTAATATTGTATTTCCCGTCGGAAAATGCGCCGGCGCCGCCGAAACCGCTCATAATCGCGCATGTCCTGCATCGTATGCAGGATTTCACTTTTTCTCCGTCGATCGGACAGCGTCGTTCTTCCAGCGGACTTCCGGCCTCAAACACAGCGACTCTTTTGCCTGTATCCTGCTTTGTCAATTCATAGGCGGTAAAAATACCGCCCGGGCCAGCACCGATAATAATTACATCATACATGTCTTGCTTTCCTTTCTGTTCTGTTATATTGTATTATATATAGAAATAACACATTTTTCAAGAAATGATTCCACGAAAAAAGGAGGGCGCCTTATGGAAAAATTAAAACCTGCCAAAAAACCCCGCATTGGCCTGTACTCCATGGGTCTGAAAACCTACTGGGCTCAATTCCCGGGTCTTAGAGAACGTCTGCTTTACTACGGACAATTTATTGCTGACCGCATCTCATCCATGCATGCGGATGTTTTCTTTTATGGTCTGGTAGACTGTGAGGAGGAAGGCGAAGCCTGCGGCGCATATTTTAATACAAACAGTGTAGATCTGGTGTTCGCGCATTCCGCAACCTATGTTACCAGCGCTTCTGTTCTGCCGATTCACCGCATCTGCCCCGCACCGGTCGTGATTTTAAACCTGCAGCCAACCGCACGCATCAACTATGAGGAGACCACCACCGGAGAATGGCTGGCCCACTGCGGCGCATGTCCGGTACCGGAGCTCTCCAATGCATTCCACCGCTATGGACTCTCCTGTCATATTATAAACGGGCTTCTCGGCCTTTCAGACACACCGGAAATTTCTCTGACCGAGGAAAATACCGCCGACTTCCCGCAGGCGGTACGCGCATGGAAAGAAATTGGCGAGTGGGTGGCCGCAGCATCCGTAAAAGCCGGACTTAAAGGATGCCGCTTTGGTTTTCTCGGCAATACTTACAATGGAATGCTGGACATGTACAGCGATTTTACGATGTTTCACGCACAGACGGGCGCAAGCGTTCAGGTGCTTGAAATGTGCGATTTAAACCGGATGTTGGAGAATGTGAGCGACGAGGAGACAGCCCGGAAATTAGAAGAAATTAGAAACTTTTTTGAAATCAGCGCTAAAAGCTCCGCCGACGAACGTGTCGGCGCTCCGACCGACGAACAGTTGAACTGGTCTGCAAAAGTTGCGGCCGCGCAGGAGCGGCTTGTCAGAGAATATAATTTGGACGCGCTCACCTACTATTATCACGGCGCGCCAGGCAGTGATTACGAACGTCTGCAGAGCGGCTTTATTGTCGGCCATTCACTTTTAACTGCAAAAGGCATCCCATGTGCCGGAGAGGGCGATCTAAAGACATGTCTTGCGATGAAAATCTGCGATATTCTGGGCAAAGGAGGCAGTTTTTGCGAAATTGTCACGGTAGACTATATCGACAACACAATTCTGCTTGGCCACGACGGTCCGTTCCATCTTGCCATCTGTGACGGCGGCAAACCTGTTTTGCGCAGCATGGGCGTTTACCATGGCAAACAGGGTACCGGTATCTCAGTGGAAGGAAAAGTGCGCGCCGGTAAAATTACAAATCTCTCCTGCACACAGACGGCGGACGGACATCTCAAATTTATTATTACGGAAGCAGAATCCACAGACGGTCCGATTATGCGTATCGGAAATACGCAGACACCGGTTCGCTTCAAAAAAGATCCCGACTCCTATATGGACGAATGGTTCGCCGAAGCTCCAACGCATCATTTTGCAATGAGCGTCGGCCACAATGCTTCGGTTCTCCAAAAGGCTTCTGCATTGCTTCACATCCGTTCCGTCGTTCTGGATACTTAAGATTCGAATTTCTAATTTCACGCTAACTTTCATGTCGCGGCTCTCCCGCAACTCAAATCTGCGCAAAGAATCCCCTGTTTTTGGGGATTCTCCGGCGTGAAACTTCGTACTTGTCGGCGCGCGAACCTGTTTCGCGTTTTGCCCTCTGGCATGAGCCTTACTGGTACTTTTCACGCTATTTCTCGGTCGGATTTACATGTACCATACAGTGTTTACAGGTGGGAAACTTCTCTTCTATATTGTGATGCACCTCTTCCGCAATCTCATGCGCCTCACCCAATTTCAATTCCCGCTGAACCAGGATCTCCATATCCACATATATCTTGTCTCCGAACAGACGTGTTTTAAGGTCGTCAATCCCCTCTACGCCTTTAACGCTGCCCGCCGTATCGCGTATCTGCTGTTCTGTATCACTGTCACAGCTGTGGTCAACCATCTTATCAAGTCCGTCCTTAAAGATATCCCATGCCACTTTCAGAATACAAACGCTGATCACGACACCGGCAACCGAATCCATCACCGGGAAACCGATTCTCGCGAACAAAATCCCTGCAAATGACCCGAGGGAAGAGAGCGCATCGGAGCGGTGGTGCCAGGCGTCGGCCATCAATGCACCTGAATTTACTTTTCGGGCTGCAGATCTTGTATACCAGAACATCCACTCTTTCGCTGCAATGGAAATCACTGCCGCAAAGAGCGGAAGCCGACCCGGAATATTCAGCATTTGATAATTCCCTGCCGCTATTTTCTTTATGCCTGAAACTCCAATCCCGGCTCCGACCGCGGCAAGCGATACGGCAAGAATTACTGCCGCAGCACATTCCAGCCGCTCATGGCCATACGGATGATTTTCATCTGCTTCCTTTTCCGACATTTTTACGCCGATCACCACTACAATCGTGCTGAATACATCAGACGCCGAGTGCACGGCATCCGAGATCATCGCGCTTGATTTTCCGATGATTCCGGCGGCCAGTTTCAGCAGCGAAAGTATCACGTTCACCACAATACTGACTGCCGAAACTTTCACTGCAAGCTTCTCTTTTGTCTGATGCGATGTATCTATCTGTTCCATATCGTTCCCCCTTTCCTGAAATTTTAAAAATACGTCTGCACACCGGACGCCATAAAAAGAAAAACACCTATCAGAGCAATAGGCGCTGCTATTGTCCCACAGATGTTTTTTCTCTCCGGGAACCAGATCCCTGACCGGAGCTTTTATACTAATTCCAGTAATACTTCCAACGCGCCGTCACCTTTGCGCTGGCCAATTTTTACAATTCTCGTATATCCGCCGTTGCGGTTCACATACTTCGGAGCAATCTCATCAAATAATTTTGCAACAAGATCCACTTCCTTTGTATTCTTTTTACGTCCGGCTCTCTCCTCCGGAACCTCTGTCACAGGATAAAGAACTTTTAAGATTTCCCTGCGGGCATGTAAACGGGAGGGCTTATCTTTTTTAATTGTTTTGTCCACTTCGTCATAAACGGTGACTCTTTTTCCGTCTACAACTTCTTTGACGCGTTTGCCGTCCTGATCTTTGCGCGCAACTTTTGCTTTTACGGTCACTTCCTCAAAATTATCTTTTTCTTTAACTGCTTTTGCAATAATGCTCTCTGCAATTTTGCGGACTTCTTTTGCCCTTGCTTCCGTTGTCACGATTTTTCCGTGATGAATTAACGCTGTTACCTGACTCCTTAACAGTGCTTTTCTCTGACTGGATGTTCTGCCTAACTTACGATATTTTGCCATGATTTCCTCTCATTCCGCCGCATATGCCGTGTTCTTTGGACACACCGGCTATTTTATGGTATTCCGGTAATGCCTTTTGGTCTTATCTACCGAAACTATCTTTGGCACGACATACTTCATGCCTTTGGTCTTACTGTTTCTGCCGAAAGAGCTGTCTTACTCTTCACTCTGGTTTAACTGAAGTCCCAGCTCTTTTAATTTTGCTAATACTTCCTCTAAAGACTTGCGTCCCAGGTTTCTGACTTTCATCATATCCTCCGGCGTCTTATTGGTCAGTTCCTCAACCGTATTGATGCCTGCTCTCTTCAGGCAGTTATAAGAACGCACGGACAATTCCAATTCGTCAATGTTCATCTCAAGGACTTTTTCCTTTGCATCGTCCTCTTTTTCAATCATCACATCAGCCTGCTGCGCAGCTTCGGATAAATCAATAAACAGACTCAAATGTTCGCTTAAAACTTTTGCCGCAAGGCTGACCGCCTCATCCGGCTCCAACGTCCCGTTTGTGAAAACATCAAGCGTTAATTTATCATAATCTGTGATCTGCCCGACACGTGTGTTCTCGATTGCAAGATTGACACGCTCAACAGGCGTATAGATTGAGTCGACTGCAATGACCCCGATCGGCGTATCCTCTGTTTTATTTTTATCGGCGCTGACATAACCTCTTCCTTTTGTGATTGTGAGTTCCATATATAATTTGGAGTCTGCGCCTCCGTTTAAATTGGCAATGACAAGTTCCGGATTCATAATCTGGATATCCGAATCAACCTGAATATCCGCTGCTGTCACGATGCCTTCCCCTTCAAATTCAATGTAAGCAATCTTAGGTTCATTTGTAGAGCTGTTATTTCGGATGGCAAGATTTTTGATATTCATAACAATCTCAGTTACATCCTCCTTGATTCCGGGAATAGAACTGAACTCATGTAAAACACCGTCAATCTTAATCTGGCTTACTGCTGCACCCGGCAGAGAAGAAAGCATAATTCTTCGCAAAGAATTGCCAAGTGTCGTGCCATAACCTCTTTCTAATGGTTCTACAACAAACTTTCCATACTTCTTGTCTTCTGAAATTTCTGCGATCTCAATTTTAGGTTTTTGAAAATCGAACACTACAAAGTCCCTCCTTCTCGGATCATTTGCCTGCCCTGTATATTATGAAAACAAGCGTCTTCATAATATGGATGGCCATGCGGCCTGTCGAACGGCAGGCGCTGCATGACGGGAAGTTAATATGAAAACCACCGTTTTCATAATTCTTTTGGCTATGCGGCCTGCCGAACGACAGGCGCTGTATGATGGAAGTTTATTTGGAATACAACTCGACAATAAGCATCTCATTCACCGGTACATCAATCTGCTCTCTGGAAGGTAATTCTTTTACGGTACCCTGTAATTTTTCGGTGTCGACTTCTAACCAGTCCGGAACAAGTCTTCCGCCGGTCGCCTCGACGATATCTTTCATCCGCTGGATTCCTTTGTTCTTTTCTTTGATCTCAATCACATCCCCGGCTTTCACCAGATAAGACGGAATATTTACCTGCTTGCCGTTAACAAGAACAAACTTATGGTCTACGACCTGTCTTGCCTCTTTTCTTGTTCTTGCAAAACCGAGACGGAACACGACATTGTCAAGTCTTGACTCTAAAATTGTCATCAGGTTTGTACCGGTCATACCTTTCATTCTGTCGGCTCTCAGATAATAATTATGGAACGGTTTCTCCAGTACGCCGTAAATAAATTTTGCTTTCTGCTTTTCTTTCAGCTGAAGCCCGTATTCGGATATTTTTCGGTTGGATCTCTTTAACTCTCTATTTGACTTTTTGTCGTAACCCAGATAACTCGGCTCAATACCAAGTGATCTGCATCTTTTCAAAACAGGATCTCTATTAACTGCCATGTTAGACTCTACCTCCTAAATTAAACTCTTCTGCGTTTTGGTGGACGGCATCCGTTGTGCGGCACCGGAGTTACATCTCTGATGCTTGTAACTTCAAGACCACATGCAGAAAGCGCACGGATTGCAGCTTCTCTTCCGGAACCCGGCCCTTTTACCATTACGTCAACTGTTTTTAATCCATGTATCAAAGCTGCTTTCGTCGCAGTTTCTGCCGCCATCTGTGCAGCATATGGAGTAGATTTCCTTGAACCTCTGAATCCAAGACCACCGGCGCTTGCCCATGATAAAGCATTTCCCTGTGCATCTGTAATCGTTACGATCGTATTGTTAAAAGATGACTGGATATGTGCCTGTCCCCGTTCAACGTTTTTCTTTACACGCTTTTTTGTCACTTTTTTGGTAACTTTAGCCATAATTAAACTAACCTACTTTCTCTAAATATAAAATGATCCTTTCGACAGCCACAGCGCTGTCAAAACGGCACCTGTTATTTCTTCTTATTTGCAACAGTCCTCTTTGGACCTTTTCTTGTTCTTGCATTTGTCTTTGTCTTCTGGCCGCGAACCGGAAGCCCTTTCCTATGGCGAATACCACGATAGCATCCGATCTCCTGAAGACGCTTGATATTCATGGCGATCTCTCTTCTCAAATCGCCTTCTACCATCTGAGTCTCGTCGATCACTGCGCTGATTCGTTTTACTTCATCGTCTGTCAGATCTCTGACACGCGTATCAGGATTTACATTTGCATCTGCTAAAATACGGTTGGAGCTGGTCCTGCCGATTCCATAGATGTATGTCAAACCGATCTCTACACGTTTTTCTCTTGGTAAATCTACACCTGCAATACGAGCCATGTGCTTTTTAACCTCCATAAATTCATTTGATCTATCGTTTTCAACTATTATACTCACGGCCGATAAAATCTGTCGTGAGTATCGCGCCAGCCGCAGCCGCAAAGCGGCATATTTCCCCGTGCAGCTGTGCGCAACCTGTTGTACCGGGCAGCGGATTTATCCGGCGCTCAGTAAATTCCCTCTCGGCCACCTGACAATGTGGCGTCTGTCTGCTCAAAAACCTGCACCGGACAGCTCCGTTGTCCTCCGGCCTGAAATGTGTGTCCGGCAGATAATTGACTTTGGATGATTCTTTTCCAGAGATCCCGGTATGTGAATATAGAAAAGCAGCTCTCCCTGCTGTCTCATATGATATCAGTGCAAACAACTCATCCGAGCGTTTCACTGCAGCCGCACATAATGATAAATGACGGGTAATCCCATCTCGTCACAAACAGCAGGCTTTCATTAACCCTGCCTCTGTTTGTGCTTTGGATTCTCACAGATAATCCGAATGCTTCCTTTTCTCTTGATGACCTTGCATTTCTCGCAAATAGGTTTAACTGATGATCTTACTTTCACAGCAAATCCTCCTTTCCCGTACAAGCTCTTTTCTGCGCGTACACGCACAAAAAGGCACTATTAAAAAGTGTCCAGATAGCATTATAGCATTGGCTTTCGTTAGAAGTCAATGCTTTTTTCACAAAAATTTTATATCTTATTTATCTCTCCAGATAATTCTGCCTTTTGTCAGATCATAAGGTGACATTTCGATCGTAACTTTGTCTCCCGGCAGGATTCGAATAAAATTCATCCGAAGTTTACCGCTGATAGTCGCCAGAATCTGGTGTCCGTTTTCCAGCTCCACTTTAAAAAAGGCATTCGGCAGCTTTTCCACAACAGTTCCCTCTACCTCGATCACATCTGCTTTTGACATTTTCCACTCCTCCATCTACTGATCTTGCTTTGCGGCTTCCTTTTTTTTGTTTCTACCGCCGCATAACGTTACATATAACCGGATTGCCCGCCTGACTGCGTCATCTGTCAGCTGGGGCGCTAAACAGTCCGTTACTTCTATCGGAATTTTTTTAATAATCTGAATATGCTTTTTGTTTTTTCTCTTCGGCGCATCCAGGGTGCGTTTTTTCCCGTTGACCAGCCTGGCATACGTATCGTCCCTGCTCTGTATAAAATAAATTTCATCCTTGTCGTGCCCCGAAAGCGACTTTGCAAATTCTATCTTCATACATAACCCCATTCCGCAATCTCCGAATCTGTCAGCGTCAGGATCTCGGGCTTATTTTCCGTGATCACAATCGTATTTTCGTAGTGCGCAGACAGAGACAGATCCGCCGTGACAACAGTCCATCCGTCGTCCATCCAGACGACCTCCCATGTTCCCGTATTAATCATAGGTTCCACCGCAAGCGTCATTCCCTGCCTTAATTTTATACCCCTTGTAAAGCATTTATAATTCGGAATCTCCGGTTCCTCATGCAGATCTGCCCCCACGCCGTGGCCGCATAAGTCGCGGACAACGCCATACCCAAACTTCATCGCATATGCCCCGATTGCCTTTGAGATCTGATGCAGATGAGCCCCGGCTGTTGCATACTTCATGCCCTCAAAAAAACTCTGACGCGTTCTTTCTATTAATAAGCGCGCTTCTTTTTTAATCTGTCCGACCCCGTGCGTGCGCGCCGCATCCGAGTGATACCCCTGATAGATCACACCGATATCAAGGCCTACAATATCCCCCTCTTTTAAAATGCGGTTCGGCGACGGAATACCGTGCACCACTTCCTCATTGACCGAAACACACACGGATGCCGGATAACCGCAATATCCTAAAAAGGATGGCTCGCCGCCGAAACTTCGTATCATCTCTTCCCCGATCTGATCAATCTTTTGCGTTGATATTCCCGGTCTGATTTCTTTTGCGAGCCCCTCGTGCACCTGCGCCAGAATTTTTCCTGCCTTTCGCATCAACTCAATTTCACCGGGCGTTTTTACTCTGACTTCCATACTCCCCCCATGTCGCTGCTTTTATTACGCAAGAGAAGCCACAATATTGGAAAATACTTTTTCCATGGGCTGAGAACCGTCTACAGATTTTAAGATTCCCTGCTTTTTATAATACGCAATCAACGGCTGTGTCTGCTCATGATACACCGTAAGCCGCCTCTGCACTGTCTCCGGCTTGTCGTCGTCGCGCAGCACTACCGGGTTGCCGCATTTATCACAGATCCCCTCCTGTTTTGTCGGAATGGATACAATATGATAGGTCGCGCCGCAATTTAAGCATGCGCGTCTGCCGCCCATACGGTTTACAATATTCTCGTCGGCCACATCCACATCAATCGCAAAATCCATTTTCTGACCTGTTTTGGCCAGTGCGGCGTCCAGCGCCTCCGCCTGCGGAATCGTTCTTGGAAACCCGTCCAGTACAAATCCGTTTTTGCAGTCGTCCTCTGCAATGCGGTCCATAACAAGATCACAGGTCAGTTCATCCGGCACCAGAAGTCCCTGATCCATAAATTCTTTTGCTTTTCTTCCAAGCTCTGTGTTATTCTTGATATTAGCGCGGAAAATATCGCCTGTTGAAATATGCGGGATACCGTATTTTTCTGCAATCTGTTTCGCCTGTGTTCCTTTCCCCGCCCCCGGTGCGCCTAACATTATAATTTTCATATGAATCCTCCATTCAGGATCGTGAAATTTCTCATTTCACATTGACCGCTCCGTTTCTTTCCACATGTAAAGATAACGCTGAACTTATACAAGCCCAGCGTTATCTCATCTACCTGACTTTCACTCCATTTTCGACCATTCGCAAAATTTCGTTTCGTCTGATTAATCATTTAAAAATCCTTTATAGTAACGTACACGCATCTGCGATTCAATCTGTTTTAATGTTTCGATTACAACTCCGACGATAATGATGATAGAAGTACCGCCAAACGATACATCCGCTCCAAATACGCCGTTAAAGAAAATCGGAACGACAGCGATAAATGCAAGTCCGACTGCTCCTATAAGGACAATATAATTCAGTATCCGATTCAGATAATCACTGGTTGGTTTTCCCGGCCTGATACCCGGTATAAATCCGCCTGCTTTTTTCATATTGTTTGCAATCTCCAACGGATTAAATGTAATCGACGTATAGAAGTAAGCAAATGCAATCAGCAGAGCAATATAGACAACTAATCCGATGGAATAGATCGGTTCGCTCGGATTACACCAGTTTGACTGTGACATTCCTTTTAAAATCTTGCTTCCCAAACCGGTTCCGTTGCCTTTTCCAAGCAGACTTGCAATAATAACCGGCGTCTGCAGCAGAGACTGCGCAAAGATAACCGGAATTACGCCGCCTGTATTTACTTTTAACGGAATGTGGGTAGACTGTCCGCCCACCTGTTTTCTTCCCTGCAGTTTTTTGGAATACTGGACAGGAATTCTGCGCTCACCGCCCTGTAAAAATACAACGAACACTACCATGCCGACAATAATAGCCAGAATAATTACTGTGGCCAAAATGCCTTTCGGAATGGACTTGCCCGAAATAAACTGCTCAAACAGCGTGCCCAGATCATTCGGGATACGTGAAATAATGTTAATGGTCAACACAATAGAGATACCGTTTCCGATTCCTTTCTCCGTAATGCGCTCGCCCATCCACATCAGTACCGCCGAACCGGCCGTCAGTGTCAAAACCACCATAATAACAGCTATAACACCCATGGCGCCGCTGTTGTACTCTAAATATCCGCCCCTCTTAAAACCGATCGTGACTGCGACCGCTTCGATTAAAGCGAGCACAACCGTGACATATCTTGTGATTTCGGCAATCTTTTTTCTTCCGTCTTCGCCGTCACGCTGCATTTCTTCCAGCTTTGGTATTGCTATGGTAAGAAGCTGCATGATAATGGAAGACGTAATATACGGTGTGATATTCAATGCAAACAGCGACATGTTATAGAAAGAACCGCCGGTGATAGCATCGAAAAATCCCATGCCCTCCGCGGTCTGACTTGCAAACCACTGTGCAAAAACTTCATTGTCGACTCCGGGAATCGGAAGCTGGCTTCCGATTCGGATCGCAATCAACATAAAGAATGTAAAAATAATCCTGTTTCGGATATCTTTAATCTTAAATGCGTTACGAAGTGTTTCGAGCATTAGATCACCTCTGCTTTTCCACCAAGAGCCTCAATCTTTTCTTTCGCACTTGCGCTGAATGCATTTGCCTGAACAGTGAGTTTCTTAGTAAATTCACCATTGCCGAGAATCTTAACGCCGTCCCTTGGATTTTTTACAATTCCTGTTTCCATTAATGTATCAACCGATACAACGGCGCCGTCTTCAAATCTTTCCAGGCTGGAAACGTTTACTCCAACGATATCCTTAGAGTTTCTGCATTTAAACCCTCTCTTTGGCAATCTTCGATACAATGGCATCTGACCGCCTTCAAATCCCGGCCTTGGAGCTCCGGAACGAGCTTTCTGTCCTTTGTGACCCTTGCCTGCAGTCTTTCCGTTTCCTGACGCATGGCCGCGTCCTCTCCTGTATCTGTCCGTCCTGGAGCCTTCTGCTCTATGCAAATTTGATAAGTCCATCCTGACACCTCCTTATCTTTTAATTTTATGCTTCTTCCACTTTTATATATGGCGCTACTTTGCGAAGCGCGCCTGCCGTACACGGATTGTCCGGCAGTTCTACCGTCTTATGCAACTTTGTAAGGCCGAGCGCTTCGATTGTCTTTCTGTTTTTTGGCACAGCGCCAATCGTAGACCGAACCAGTGTTACTTTCAGTTTTTTTTCTGACATCTTTCTAACCACGCCTTTCCGTTCTCCGCACCTGTGACAGCACAGAGATCATTTTCGCATTTTGAAACAGCGATCAGCCTAAAATCTCCTCAACGGATTTACCGCGGAGTTTCGCAACCTCTTCCGGAGATTTCAACTGGCTTAATGCATTGATCGTTGCAAGAACTACATTCTGCTTATTGTTAGATCCCAGTGATTTCGTACGAATATTCTTTATACCCGCAATTTCACATACGTTTCGCGCAGGGCCGCCGGCGATGATACCGGTACCTTCGGGAGACTTCTTTAACAATACGGATGCACCTGTATGCTTTCCTGTCACATCATGTGTAATACTTCCGACTTCGTCCAGTTTTACGGTAATCAGTTTTTTCATTGCGTCCTCTTTTCCTTTGCGGATTGCTTCCGGAATTTCAGTCGCTTTTCCCAAACCTGCACCAACATGGCCATTGCCGTCGCCGACAACAACTAAAGCTGTAAAACGCATATTACGTCCGCCCTTAACAACTTTTGTTACACGTTTTATTGATACTACTTTTTCATTTAACTCTAATTGACCAGCATCAATGATTTCACGTTTCATGCTTGCGTTTCCTCCTATTAAAAGTCTAATCCAGCTTCTCTTGCTGCATCGGCTAAAGCCTTAATTTTTCCCTGATATATGAAACCGCCTCGATCAAAGACAACCGTCTTAATACCCTTATCTAATGCTTTCTTTGCAATGACTGTTCCAAGATGCGCCGCTGCCGCGACGTTATTTGTCTTTTCCAGTTCTGCCTTTACGTCTTTTTCAAGCGTAGATGCAGCGACAAGCGTATTTGCAACTGTATCATCAATAATCTGAGCGTACATATGATTATTACTTCTGAACACAGCTAAACGCGGCCTGTCTGCAGTTCCAGCAAGATGATGGCGCATTCTTCTGTGCTTCTTTTCGCGAACTTCTGTTCTTGATTTCTTACTAACCATTTTTCGTCACTCCTTTTTATTTCTTACCGGTCTTGCCGACTTTACGTCTGATTACTTCATCCGCGTACTTAATACCTTTTCCTTTATAAGGCTCCGGTCTTCTCTTGTCTCTGATCTCCGCAGCATACTGGCCGACTTTCTCTTTGTCAATGCCTGATACAGTGATTTTATTTCCTTCTACTTTGGATTCCAATCCTTCCGGATCTGTCATCTCGACCGGATGGGAGTATCCAAGGTTTAAGGTTAACACCTTACCGGATTTGGAAGCTCTGTAGCCGACGCCGTTTACTTCCAGTTCCTTTTTGTAACCGTCAGTCACGCCGACAACCATATTGTTGACCAATGTCCTTGTCAATCCATGTAAGGATTTCATTCTCTTTAAATCATTCGGTCTTGTGACAGTGATTTCACTGCCCTCCAATTTGATCTCCATCTCGGCTGGAAGGGTTCTCTCCAGAGTTCCCTTCGGACCCTTTACAGTCACATGATTATTTTCTGCAATATCGACTGTCACTCCAGCCGGAACTGCGATTGGCATTCTTCCTATACGTGACATGCCCGTACCTCCTACTATGCTATATTATTCCGCTGCACATACGAAATGCAGCGTTCTGTTCTGATTGCCCTGCGGCAGGCGGTATTACCATACAAACGCTAATACTTCTCCGCCAATCTGAAGTTTTCTTGCTTCTTTATCCGTAATCACACCCTGGTTTGTGGAAAGAATTGCAATACCAAGTCCTCCGAGAACTTTGGGGAGCTCGTCTTTACCGACATAAATGCGAAGCCCCGGTTTTGAAATACGGTCAATCCCTGTAATAATCTTTTCATTTTTATCTGCACCGTATTTTAATGTGATGCGGATTGTTTTGAAATTCCCGTCTTCCACAATATCATATTTCACAATATATCCTTCATTTACAAGAATGTCTGCAATTGCAATTTTCATCTTGGAAGCCGGCACATCAACGGTATCATGTTTGGCTGTATTTGCATTACGGATTCTTGTAAGCATATCTGCAATTGGATCTGTCGTCATGATGTATATTTCCTCCTTCTAAATAATACTGAAACCTTACTGCAGACAAACGCTGCAGGGTTAAGTCTTCTACCAGCTTGCTTTCTTCACGCCCGGTATCTGACCCTTGTATGCTAATTCACGGAAACATACTCTGCAGATTCCGTATTTCTTCAAAACAGAATGTGGACGGCCACAAATTCTGCAGCGCGTATACTCTCTTGTGGAGAATTTCTGTTTCCGCTGCTGCTTTATTTTCATAGATGTTTTCGCCATTGATATTCCCTCCTGTTATTTGGCAAACGGCATATTGAACTGTGCCAGTAATTCACGGGCCTCTTCATCGGTCTTTGCCGTTGTAACAAAGATCACGTCCATTCCGCGAATCTTGTCGATTTTATCGTATTCGATCTCCGGGAAGATCAGCTGCTCTTTAATTCCGAGCGCATAGTTTCCACGACCGTCAAATGCATTTGGATTTACGCCGCGGAAATCGCGCACACGCGGCAGCGCAAGATTAATCAAGCGATCCATAAACTCATACATTTTCTCGCCGCGCAGCGTCGTCTTACATCCGATCGCCATGCCTTCTCTGATCTTGAAATTCGCAATGGATTTCTTTGCCTTTGTAGTGATCGCTTTCTGGCCTGTGACCGTCTCCATATCCCTCATCGCAGCTTCCAATAATTTTGCATTCTCTTTGGCTTCGCCGACGCCCATATTGACAACAATCTTCTCAAGCTTCGGCACTTCCATTATATTTTTATAACCATATTTTTTGATCATGGCATTCACGATCTCATTCTGGTATTGTTCTCTCAGTCTGCTCACCTGATTGGCCTCCTCTCTTCCAATTAGTCGATGATATCACCTGTTGATTTTGCAAAACGGACTTTTTTATCTCCATCCATCTTGAAACCAATTCTTGTGGCTTTTCCCTTATGCACATACATAACGTTTGAGATGTGCAAAGGCGCTTCCTGATGAACAATTCCACCCTGCTGGTTTGCCATGCTCGGTTTTACATGCTTTGTTACCATATTAACGCCTTCTACAAGAACGGTGTTCTGTTTTCTGTTTACGGCAATGACTTTGCCCTCTTTGTCTTTATCTTTACCGGCAATGATTTTTACAAGATCGCCTTTTTTAATTTTCATGGTTGCCATATTCTGCTCCTCCTACAATACTTCCGGAGCCAGAGAAACAATCTTCATAAACTGCTTCTCACGAAGCTCCCTTGCTACCGGCCCAAAAATACGGGTTCCCCTTGGAGTCTTATCTTCTTTTATGATAACGGCAGCGTTCTCGTCAAACCGGATATAAGAGCCGTCCTTGCGGCGTGCGCCCTTTACCGTGCGAACAACGACAGCCTTTACGACATCGCCTTTTTTAACAACACCGCCTGGTGTTGCATCTTTGACCGTAGCAACAATAATGTCACCTATATGCGCATATCTTCTGGTAGAACCGCCCATAACACGAATCACGAGCAACTCTTTTGCACCTGTGTTATCGGCCACCCTAAGCCTGCTTTCCTGTTGTACCATGCTTGCAGCCTCCTTTTATTATTTTGCTCTTTCCATGATTTCCACAAGTCTCCATCTCTTCTCTTTGGATAAAGGCCTTGTCTCCATAACTTTTACTTTGTCACCGATTTTACATTCATTATTCTCGTCATGAGCTTTTAATTTGTAAGTCTTCTTTACGATTTTATTATAAAGCGGATGCCTTACATTGTCCTGGATTGCGACAACGATTGTTTTATCCATCTTATCGCTTACCACTAAACCGATCCGTGTTTTTCTGAGATTTCTTTCTTCCACGACTGATTACTCTCCTTTCTGAAAATCCTACTGTGCAACCTTTTCTTTCTCAGTGATGATAGTCTGAATCCTTGCAATATTTTTTCTCACTTCTTTGATTCTGCTTGTATTATCTAACTGATTTGTTGCATTCTGGAATCTCAGATTGAACAGTTCTTTTTTTGCATCCACTAACTGAGCATTCAAATCTGCAACCGTGCTGCTTCTTAATTCTTCTAAATATTTATTCGTTTTCATTCGATACACCGCCTTCTAAATCTGCACGCGAAACTATCTTACATTTACAAGGTAATTTATGTGTAGCAAGACGAAGCGCTTCTTTCGCAACGTCTTCCGGAACTCCGGAGATTTCAAATAATACACGACCCGGTTTTACAACCGCAACCCAGTATTCCAAAGAACCTTTACCGGAACCCATTCGTGTCTCGGCCGGCTTTGCGGTTACAGGCTTATCAGGGAAAATCTTGATCCAGATTTTACCGCCACGTTTTACATAACGCGTCATGGCAATACGTGCCGCTTCAATCTGGTTTGATTTGATCCAGCACGGTTCCGTTGCAACAATGCCGTACTCGCCGGAAGTGATTGTATTTCCCCTCATGGCTTTTCCTCTCATGGAGCCACGAAACTGTTTTCTGTGTTTTACTCTTTTAGGCATTAACATAATTACTGAGCCCCTCCTTCCTTCGGTGCTTTCGCAGGAAGTATTTCGCCCTTGTAGATCCATACTTTTACGCCGACTTTGCCGTAAGTGGTATCTGCCTCTGCGAATCCGTAATCAATATCTGCACGAAGTGTCTGAAGCGGGATTGTCCCCTCGCTGTAAAACTCGGTACGCGCCATATCGGCTCCCCCAAGACGACCGGAACAGGACGCTTTGATTCCTTTTGCGCCGGCTTTCATCGTTCTTCCCATACAGGATTTCATAGCCCTTCGGAAAGACACACGGTTTTCCAGCTGCAGCGCAATGTTTTCTGCAACCAGCTGCGCATCGCGGTCCGGTTTCTTTACTTCTTTGATATCAACGATCAGTTTTTTTGACGTAAACTTCTGAACTTCACCTTTGACTTTCTCAATCTCGGATCCGCCCTTGCCGATCACAACACCCGGCTTTGCTGTATAAATAATTACTTTCACACGGTCTGATGCACGCTCAATCTCAATCTTCGAAACACCTGCCGCATATAATTTCTTTTTAAGATATGTCCTGATATTGTAGTCTTCAATTAAGAGATCTGCAAAATCTGCTTCCGCATACCACTTAGAGTCCCAATCTTTGATAATACCGACTCTTAAGCCATGTGGATTCACTTTCTGTCCCATAGTTTACTCCTTTCTATAATGCGTCTGACGCGCGCCGTACAAAGCGCTGTTTATCTCTCATCCAGCACAATCGTAATATGGCTCATCCTCTTTTCAATTCGGTAAGCCCTGCCCTGCGCTCTTGGACGAATCCGCTTCATGGTAGGTCCCTTGTTTGCATAGCACTCTGCAATATAAAGGTTCTCCGCTTTCAATCCGTTGTTGTTCTCAGCATTTGCGATTGCCGACTCCAGTAATTTCTTAATCAGTGTCGAAGCATACCTGGGATTGTAGGTTACGACTGCAAGCGCTGTCTCTACGTTTTTACCGCGAATTGCATCTAATACGAAACAAGCTTTCTGAACAGATACTCTTGCATAAGATAACTTTGCAGAAGGCCTTGTATCTTTTACTTCATTTCTCTCTCTTTTAATCTGACTTCTATGTCCCTTAGCCACTGTGAAAACCTCCTTTCAAAAATGTATCTTATCTAACGCCTGATTTCTTTTCGTCTTTTCCGTGTCCCCTGTAAGTTCTTGTTGCAACGAACTCACCGAGTTTGTGCCCGACCATATCTTCCGTCACATACACAGGCACATGTTTCCTGCCGTCATGTACGGCGAATGTGTGACCGACAAACTGCGGAAAGATTGTAGAACGACGTGACCATGTCTTAATCACAGATTTATCGCCGGATGCATTCATTGCATCTACTTTTTTCAGCAGGCTTTCATCTGCAAATGGTCCTTTTTTTAATGAACGAGCCATAATTTACCTCCTAATATCATCCGTCCTTTACACGCAGCCGCGTGTTTCCATGGACTCCAAACATCTTTCTCATTATATCAAAGATAATCAAAAAAGCAAGACCAATTTAAAAAAAACAGGAAAAAAGAGTACTAAGCAATCCGCACAGGGCGGATCGCTTAGCGCTCCTGCCATTCAATAATATGCAAACAACAGATTATTTGATGGTTCTTCCGTCTCTTCTTCTGACAATAAGCTTATTGGAAGCTTTGTTTTTCTTTCTCGTCTTAAGTCCGAGCGCCGGTTTGCCCCATGGAGTACATGGGCCGGAACGTCCGATCGGAGCGCGGCCCTCGCCGCCGCCGTGCGGATGGTCGTTCGGGTTCATAACAGAACCGCGGACAGTCGGGCGAATACCCATATGACGCTTACGTCCTGCTTTTCCAATATTGATCAGGTTATGGTCGCCGTTTCCGACTACGCCTACGGTAGCACGGCAGTTTAACGGAACCATACGCATCTCGCCGGACGGAAGACGAAGTGTCGCATATTTGCCTTCCTTTGCCATCAGCTGTGCGCTAAGTCCTGCAGAACGCACCATCTGTCCGCCTTTTCCGGCATATAACTCCACATTGTGTACCTGTGTACCAACCGGGATATTCTCAAGCGGCAGACAATTGCCAACTCTCACCTCAGCCGTCGGGCCGTTCATAACCGTCATGCCGTCTGTCAGTCCCGCCGGAGCCAGAATATAAGCTTTTTCACCGTCCGCATAGCAGATCAGCGCAATATTTGCGGACCTGTTCGGATCATACTCGATCCCAAGCACCTTTGCCGGGATTCCGTCCTTTTTATTTCTCTTAAAATCAATAATCCTGTATTTTCTTCTGCTTCCGCCGCCGCGATGTCTCACGGTAATTTTACCCTGATTGTTGCGCCCGGAATTTTTCTTCAAAGAAACGGTAAGTGACTTCTCCGGAGTCTGCTTTGTGATCTCGGAAAAATCGGAACCTGTCATATGTCTCCTCGAAGGTGTATACGCTTTATACGATTTGATTCCCATTTTCGTTCTCCTTTCAACGCTTACTCTTATAAGCCGGCAAAGATCTCAATATCCTTGCTCTCTTCCGTCAGCTGTACAATCGCCTTTTTTGTCTTTGCAGTCTTGCCGACTGTCCTGCCGCGTCTTTTTGTCTTCCCCGGAATATTTAATGTGTTGACATGGGCAACTTTCGTACCCTCGAACATTTTTTCGACCGCCTCTTTAATCATGGTCTTGTTTGCCTCCGGATGAACCAGAAAAGTATATTTCTTTTCTGCCATCAGAGACATGCTCTTCTCTGTCACCACCGGTTTGAGGATCACGTCATAATATTGTACATTTGCCATTATGCATACACCTCCTCGATTGTCTTCACGGCGTCTTTTGTCACTACCACCGTATCATATTTAAGCACATCAAATACATTCAGTTCATTTGTCTGCGCCGTCTTTACTTTCGGAACATTGTTTGCGGATTTAATCACGTTTAAATCCATATCGTTCAATACCACAAGCGCTTTTTCAAGGTTTAAATTCTTCATTACCTGAACAAATTTCTTTGTCTTGATCTCGTCAAAGGAAAGCGTGTCCAGAACAATAAATTTATTGTCGTTTACCCTTGATGTCAGGGCTGATTTTAACGCTGCCCTCTTCTCTTTTCTATTTAACTTGAATGAATAATCTCTTGGTGTCGGCGCAAAGACAACTCCGCCGTGTGTCCACTGCGGTGCACGGATCGAACCCTGCCTTGCATGTCCTGTTCCTTTCTGTCTCCATGGTTTTCTGCCGCCGCCTCTGACTTCCGAACGCGTCTTAGCTTTCTGCGTTCCCTGACGCTTGTTTGCCAGCTGCTGCAATACTGCCATATGAACCAAATGTTCGTTAACCTCAACGCCGAAAATTCCGTCGTTTAACTCTAACGTACCGACTTCCTTGCCTTCCATATTATAAACAGCTACATTAGCCATTGTTTCGTTCCTCCTTTCCTATTTCGCCCTATTTACCTGCTTTTACTGTCTCTTTCACTGTTACAAGACATTTTTTCGGCCCAGGTACGGAGCCTTTTACCAAAAGCAGATTATTTTCTGCGTCAACTCTTACTATCTCAAGGTTCTGAACCGTAACTCTTACGCTTCCCATATGACCCGGCATTCCCTTTCCTTTGAATACGCGGCTTGGAGAAGAACATGCACCGTTTGAACCCTGATGGCGGTGAAATTTGGAACCGTGAGCCATCGGTCCTCTGTGCTGCCCCAATCTCTTGATGGCGCCCTGGAACCCTTTTCCTTTTGAAATCGCGGTAGCGTCAATCTTGTCGCCTTCTGCAAAAATATCGGCGCCAATCACGTCTCCCAATTTATAATCAGGTGCATTTTCAAATTTAAACTCTCTTACAAAACGTTTTGCAGATACGCCTGCTTTTGCAAAATGCCCCATCTGTGCTTTGTTTACGCCATGCCTGTGCCGGATCTCTTTTTTGCCGTTCGCATCTTTGCTGACCGATTTTTCTTTTTTGTCAGCGTATGCAACCTGCACTGCACTGTACCCGTCGTTGTCCACAGTCTTAATCTGTGTCACGTAGCACGGGCCGGCCTCCAATACGGTAACCGGCACCAAAACGCCGTCCGTATTAAAAATCTGTGTCATTCCGACTTTTGTTGCTAAAATGCCTTTTTTCATTCTTTTCCCTCCTGTTTTCTCTACAGCGGAACGCCTCATACCCATATATTATGGGGCAGCGGAACCGTTCATCCTAGAAAGCGTTTTATCTGTTCCAAAACGCTTCAGGATATTCTTACAGATTACCTGTTTTTCATTTTGATATCAATGTAAACACCTGCAGGCATCTCAAGACGGGATAATGCGTCTACTGTTTTCTGCGTCGGTGCTACAATGTCAATAAGTCTCTTATGAGTTCTCTGCTCGAACTGTTCGCGGGAGTCTTTGTATTTGTGAGTAGCCCTTAAGATTGTGATAACCTCTTTCTTAGTCGGAAGAGGTACGGGTCCGCTCACCTGCGCTCCGTTCTTCTTAACAGTTTCAATGATCTTTTTGGCTGAAGAATCAACCAGTTCATGATCATAAGCTTTCAATGTGATCCTCATTACTTGACTTGCTGCCATAAAAAAAGCCGCCTCCTTTTCGCACTCTTTTTGTTAAGTACGACAAGCGGTGACTGTACACATTCCATATATGACGCCGCGCGGCGCATATACTTGTTCCTACTGTCTGTAGATGTTAATCGTGATACAGTGACTTGTCGCCAGTTTCCTAACTTGACATTCGCTCCGCGTAAAAACCTGCCACAGCGGGCAGCAACCTCACGCCTCATCGCTATCAATGCCACAACATGAGATAGTATATCGGATAAATCAATAAAATGCAAGTACTTTTTTGTTTTTTTTACAATTGCATTTTCAAACAATCAATGTTAAAATGAAACGAAGTTGTTTGACTGGCACTCAGGAAGGAGGATTACATGAATCCAGCGATTATTGTACTGCTTGTAATACTTGCCATCCTGCTTATCGCAACTGTTGTTCTTTATTTTCTGGGGAAAAAGGCGCAGAAAAAGAAAGAAGAACAGGACGCACAGCTTGCCGCAAATGCCCAGACAGCCACGATCCTGGTCATTGACAAAAAGCGAATGCCGATCCGGGACGCCGGACTCCCGCAGATTGTGACTGCGCAGACACCAAAGATGCTGCGGCGTTCCAAACTGCCGATTGTAAAGGCAAAGATCGGCCCAAAGATCATGTCCCTGATCGCGGATGATTCCGTATTTGATCTGATTCCTGTAAAAAAAGAGATCAAAGTTTCTATCAGCGGAATCTACATCACAAAGGTAACAGGCATCCGCGGTCCCCTGGAAAAACCGGAGGGCAAAAAAAGCTGGCGCATGCGTCTGAAAGAAAAAGCAGACAGGGCAAACGCCGAACTGGAAAAAGACAAGCGGGAACTTGCTGCCGCAAAAGCACAGAAAAAAAAGAAAAAATAAAAAGCTATTGCAACGGTGGATCTACTCCGCCGGAGCAATAGCTCTTTTTTTTCAGACTGCAGCCCGTTCTGTCGTCCGCCGCGACTCAATATGGAACGAGAGATCACATTCAGCAAGATATTCCCCGTTTGCCTCCATCTTATAACTTACGCTGACATCCATGCACTCCTGCGCCTCCTGTAAGCCGATCGCAGTCGCCTCCAATCCAAGCAGCAGTCCTCCCATTGGCGTATCATAACATGTTTGATGTTTCCTGCCAACTTCAAACAACATATGTACGTTAAGCTCTCCCTTTTTCTTAAGTTCAAAAAATTCACTGCCAAATCGGAGCGTGCAGTATGTATCCTGCTCGTTTTCCTCTCCTGCTTCCACATACTCCACATAATGTACGCCGTCCCTGTAAGAATACCCTCCATACGTTACCATCTGTACGGGTTCATCCGCCTCGTCCGCTTCATCTAAAAACCGGATTCCCTTGATGTGTATCAGAACCTCTTTTGTCATACAAATCCCATACCTTTCTCTGCGCGCGATCTTTCTCACATTAATTCCCATAATTCCGCTTTGCGGAGTCTCAAATCAAGAGCGTCAAACTTCGTACTTGTTGGCGCGCGAACCTGTTTCGCGTTTTGCCCTCTGGCATGAGCCTTACAAGTACTTTTCACGCTAATTTTCATTCGCCCGCTTTCGCGGGCTTTCCTGTCCGGACTGTGAAATTTTTAATTTCAGATTATTCACACAGCTGGTTTAAAAACGTGAGATATTTAAACTGCACCTTGTAATTACCCGTTCTTAACACCGTCTCGTATTCTTCCTCGTCCAGTACCTCCTGCAAAGCCGCATCCGCTTCTTTGCTGTCGGCCTGATAGACACTGCCGGAAAAACACATATTTGGATACATAACGCACCACCAGTTATGGCCCGCTCCCGCACCGATTGTGAGTTCAAGCGCATCGTAAGTTCCTGCAGGAAAGGTATATGCACCATAGCTTTTCACCGGAAAATCAACTTTTTGTACAGATGCTGCAACCGAATCCGTACATCCCTCCTCTAAAAGTACATTCCTCGCCGTCTGTTCGATCTCAGAAAGTTCCTCCCAAAGCAGCTTTTCGCATGTGTCCTTGCTGTCAGCCGCAAGCATTTTCTTCTGCAGCATAGTGCCCACCGCATCCCGCACTTTTAATTTTAATGCCTGATCCCGCTTAGAATCGCTGTTCGCAATTACATGAAAACGAACAATTTTTTCGGAAAGCTGCCGCTGAATGCGACATCTGTTATTATACCTTAAACTGACAAAAAGTAAAAGTATAATATACAAAAAAAGTGCAATATGTAACACAAGTCTCTTTTTGCTGTGACACATGGTAAATCCCCCTTTTCCGCCGGTCCGTCTGCCGCCGACAAATAAGAATATTGCCGGTTTGGGAGGAAACTATTCAAAATTCGTAAAAAAAATTGGCAGAATCAACATAGCCTTTTCTTTTTGCCTGTAATAATATCTATGATAAGACAGATTTTTGGGAATTTTTGAATCGAAAAATGACGTCTTTCGATTTAGGAAGAAATGGAGACATGGTATAACTGATTACAGAAAACGGCTGACAAAAAACCGCGCCGGGCGGCCGGAAATGAATTATTTTGTGGTTCTTCATAACCGACCGCCTGCAGCGAATCTGCGTATCACGATTCATTTGCAACGGCGCAAAATGCCGTATCCAACGCCGCAATCAGATCCTGCACATTCTCAATGCCAATGGAAAGCCTTATCGTATTCGGCTTAATTCCCTGCTCTGACAGTTCTTCCTGCGTGCACTGGCTGTGCGTAGTAGTAGCCGGATGGATGACAAGCGATTTCGCGTCCGCCACATTCGCAAGAAGTGAAAAAACGGCGAGATTATCAATAAATTTTTGCGCGGTGTGCGCATCTCCCCTGATTTCGAAAGTAAAGATTGACCCGCCCCCGTTCGGCAGATATTTCCTGTACAGCGCGTGGCTCGGTTCGCTCTCCATGGATGGGTGATGCACTGCCTCCACCTGCGGATGCGAGGCAAGATAATTTACAATCTTTAATGCATTGCTGACATGACGTTCTACGCGAAGCGATAACGTTTCCAGCCCCTGCAGAAAGAGAAACGCATGAAACGGGGACAGCGTCGCGCCAGTATCCCGAAGGAGCACCGCACGAATATAAGTCACAAAGGCCGCCGCACCGGCCGCATCGGAAAACGATACCCCGTGATAGCTCGGGTTTGCCTCTGAGATCCACGGATATCTGCCGGATGCTTTCCAGTCAAAATTTCCGCTGTCGATCATTACCCCGCCGAGCGCCGTCCCATGCCCGCCGATAAATTTTGTCGCGGAATGAATGACGATATCCGCGCCGTGCGCAATCGGACGAATAAGGTACGGCGTCGCAAACGTCGAATCCACAACCAACGGAAGATTGTGCTTATGCGCTATACCGGCCAGCTCTTCAATGTCAACCAGATTGGAATTTGGATTTCCCAGCGTTTCTGCAAAAATTGCTTTTGTTTTTTCCGAAATTGCCGCCTCAAAAGCGCCCTCCTGCTGCGGGTCCACAAATGTTGTGGCGATGCCGCATGTCAGCGGAAGCGTATGGGCCAGATAATTGTAAGTTCCCCCATAAATCGTCTTCGATGCGACAATATGCTCGCCCGCCTTTGCCAGCGCCTGCATGGTATAGGCAATCGCCGCCGCACCGGATGATACGGCCAGCGCAGCCACACCTCCCTCTAAAGACGCAATCCGCTGTTCAAAGATATCCTGTGTCGGATTTGTGAGCCTTCCGTATATATTTCCCGTATCCCGAAGCCCGAAACGGTCTGCCGCATGTTCCGAATTGTGGAATACATAGGATGTTGTCGCATAAATCGGCACCGCTCTCGCATCTGTAGCAGAATCCGCATGTTCCTGCCCGATATGCAGCTGCCTTGTCTCAAACGCCCAATTTTTTGAATCCCTGATATCCGCCATCTTATATTTCCTCCCTGCCTTACATTGTGTTTAATTTTTCCGTACTGTTTTTTTATGATGTTGGCGCCAAAAGGCAGTCTACCCCCTTCTGATGCACGGATTGCTGCGTATTTCATACTCCCGCTATCCTAAAACACATCAAATCCGCTCATTTTTATTCTGTAAAAATAGGGGTGGAATAATATCTGTCCCCACTGTCCGGCAGCAGCGCCACAATCGTTTTGCCCTGGTTTTCCTCTCGTTTTGCCATCTCAATAGCTGCGTGCAGCGCCGCGCCGGACGAAATTCCAACTAAAATCCCCTCTTTTTTGGCAAGCAGCTTTGCAGCTGTAAAGGCATCGTCGCTTTCCGCCCGATATACCTCATCATAGACAGACGTATCCAGCGCTTTCGGAACAAATCCGGCGCCAATGCCCTGAATTTTATGCGGCCCGGCTGTTCCGCCCGATAATACCGGAGAATCTGCCGGTTCTAACGCAACAACTCTGACCGCCGGATTCTGACGCTTCAAATATCTGCCGGTTCCCGTCACCGTACCGCCGGTCCCGACACCCGCTATAAAAATATCCACTTTACCGTCCGTGCTCTTCCATATTTCCGGGCCGGTTGTCGCCTCATGAACAGCCGGATTCGCCGGATTCACAAACTGACCCGGTATAAAACTGCCCGGTATCTTTGCCGCCAGTTCATCCGCTTTCTCAATCGCGCCCTGCATTCCCTTTGCTCCCTCGGTTAATACCAGTTCTGCGCCATAGGCTTTTAACATATTGCGGCGCTCCACGCTCATCGTCTCCGGCATCGTAAGGATGATACGATAGCCTTTTGCCGCGGCGATTGCTGCCAGACCAATCCCTGTATTTCCTGACGTCGGCTCAATGATAACAGATCCCTTTTTTAACATACCCCTCGCCTCGGCGTCCTCTATCATTGCCTTTGCCACTCTGTCCTTGACACTGCCGGCAGGATTTAGATATTCCAGTTTTACCAGAACTGTTGCTTTCAGACCAAGATCCTTTTCAATATTCACAACCTCAACCAACGGCGTGCTTCCAATCAGCTCCGTCGTTCCTTTCGCATAATCCGCCATCCTCTTTCCTCTCTTTCTGTTTCTGACTGCTCCTGCTTGTGATTCCTTTTTTCCTTTGATTGAATGCATATTACCACTAATTACCTACCATGTCAATAGGTATATAGTTTTTATTGCTATTTATTCCCGATCAGGATATAATTTAAGAAAACTTGCGCGGGTCCAAATATCGCGGGCAGAGAGAAAGGCATGGTTCATTTTATGATTTCAACGAAAGCGCGCTATGCGCTCAGAGTAATGATTGATCTTGCACAGAATCAGGAAAACAATTATGTTCCGTTAAAAGAAATTGCAAAACGCCAGGAAATCTCCGAAAAATATTTGGAGACGATTTTAAAACTTCTTGTAAAAGGCGGCCTTCTGACCGGACTCCGCGGAAAAGGCGGCGGATACCGGCTTACCCGTCTGCCGCAGGACTATACGGTGAGGGAAATTATCGAACTGACAGAGGGGCCTCTTGCCCCGGTCGCCTGCCTGCTGCCGGACGCCAGCCCCTGCTGCAGAAAGGATAACTGTCTTTCTTTACCGTTATGGGAAAACTATCATGCCTTGATAACTGATTTTTTTAATCGAATTACACTTTTGGATGTGATTCATGGAAATTACCCGAGTTAACGGGTTTATGAACGCTCTGCTTCCCATGATTATTTGCTCTGTCTTTCTTTGTCGTTCTGTGGCAGATCCGGAAACATAATTCGAAAGTAATCCTGTCGGCCATGGAGAGCACGGTCAATGTACACATCCCGCCTGTTCACAATGTACAAAACCATAAAATTTCCACTTGTGAGAAAACGGAATAAGGAAATGGAAACAGCCGGAAAACCTTAGTAAAAAAGTTAATCTTCTTTTGATAACTTGTTGACTGTCAGTAAGAAAAAGAACTTATATTCGGTATTTTTCACTTGCTTTTTATATTTATCAGGAGTATACTAAGGGAAAAATCAGGTACAGATTATTTCCCAGGAGTGATGTAAATGAAACAGGTACATATACGAATTGATGATGATTTATACAATGAATTGAGTTACTGTTCGATAAGCCTGGAACAGACAGTGCAGGACTGTGTGAGAGAAGCTGTTGCATATTATGTTACTGATATGAAAAAAAAACAGTGTGAGGACAGTGACAGACAATTTACATTTATTGATTTGTTTGCAGGAATAGGCGGAATGAGGATTGCTTTTGAAAAATCCGGGGGACACTGCGTTTATTCAAACGAATGGAATAAATACAGCCAGCAGACATATTTTGCTAATTTTGGAGAACAGCCGGAAGGAGATATTACAAAGGTTTCAGCCTCCTCCATACCAGACCATGATATTCTGGTAGCCGGCTTTCCCTGCCAGCCGTTCTCCATTGCAGGTGTTTCCAAGAAGAACAGTCTTGGACTGGCAACAGGTTTTGAAGATAAAACACAGGGAACACTTTTTTTTGATGTCTGTCGGATCCTGAAAGAAAAGAGACCAAAAGCATTTTTGCTGGAGAATGTTAAAAATCTTTGCAGCCATGATAACGGAAAGACTTTTAAGGTAATACTGGAATCATTAGAAGAATTGGATTATAATGTATTTTATTCTGTTCTGGATGGACAGAATTATGTGCCACAGCATAGAGAACGTATCCTGATTGCAGGGTTTGACAGAAAAAAATATGGAAAAAATGTGAAGTTTGATTTTAACCTGACTCCCAAATTTCCAAAACCTGTAATGCGTGATATTCTGGATGAAGACGTCGATGAAAAATATACATTATCGGATAAACTCTGGACATATCTGCAAAACTATGCGGCAAAACATAAGGCTGCAGGAAACGGGTTTGGATACGGTATTGCGCCATTAAACGGCGTATCAAGAACAATCAGTGCAAGATATTATAAAGACGGTTCAGAAATACTGATTGAGCAGAAAGGCAAAAACCCGAGAAGGCTTACACCTCGTGAATGCGCCAGATTACAGGGATTTCCGGATAATTTTAAAATCCCGGTATCCGATACACAGGCATATAAACAGTTTGGAAATTCTGTTGTAGTACCATTGATTGAGAATGTAGCAGGACTGATAGTAAAAAAAATTGAAGAAATGGATCTGGCAAAGGGAAGTGAATTACAGAGGATGGTGATTTAGATGACTGCAGGACGTACAGGACAGGTAATAAAATCTGTTCTCAACAGTGAAAGGGGATTCTGCAAATTTCTCTCTGCAAATGATACGGGGGCAACAGGTGGTCATCAATCCGGCATTCTGATTTCAAAATCGGCGATAGAAATGATGTTCAGCAGACATGAACTTGCGCAGGCTGGCATTCCCAAAAGAACAATAAAAATCAAATGGCAGGATGATTTTGAAACGGAAAGCTGTTTTACATATTACGAAAGCAAAAATGAATTGAGAATTACACGATTTGGCAGAGGATTTCCATTTCTGAAGCCAGAACAGACAGGTGCATTGTTCGTATTTACGAAACAGAATGACACTGATTACAGTGGATACTTTCTGGAAACGGATGATGATATAGAAGAATTTCTTGATACATTTGGTATAAGCCCAACTGAAACAAACAGCCTTATTGATGTGCAAAGAGTATCGGCAGAAACTCAGGAAAAACTGTCCATACAGGAATTTATCAATGATCTGACTGTGGATTTTCCTGCATCGGACGTGATGTCGGCGGCAGCCAGAGCGATCGAAGAAAAGGTATATGACCATACAGAGTATATCCGTTTAAATCCGGATGAGAAAATTATCAGTTGGACAAATATAGAATATGCACTTTTCAGAGCATTAGAATATGCAAGATATGGTGAAATTATTACAAAGGGTTTTCAGTCAGTGGATGAATTCGTTCGTGTTGCCAATGTTGTATTAAATCGCCGAAAAAGTCGTGCTGGAAAAAGCTTTGAACATCATTTGTCAGCTATATTTGACGGGAATTGTATTGAGTATTCGTCTCAGGCAGTTACAGAAGGAAATAAAAAACCGGATTTTCTTTTTCCTTCTCAGGAAGCGTATCATGATTATGGATTTTCAGTTGATTATATTGTTTCACTGGCTGCTAAAACTACCTGTAAAGACAGATGGAGACAGGTGTTAAATGAAGCAGACCGTCTGCGAGACAAGCCAAAGTATCTCTGCACGCTTCAACAGGGAATATCCGGAGCGCAGATGGATGAAATGCAGGCGGAAAATGTAATATTGGTTGTACCAAAACCCTACATAGTGACGTATCCAAAAGACCGCAGGGACAGGATATGGACATTAACACGTTTTTTGCAATATGTAAAAATGATTGAAGGTAAACAGGATGGATATTAAAAGCCCGGAAGAACGAAGTAAAAATATGGCGGCGATTCGCTCAAAGAATACCAGACCGGAAATATATTTCAGAAAACTGCTATTTGCAAAGGGATACAGATACGGCATTAATTCAGGAAAAATACCCGGACATCCGGATATTTATCTTCGGAAATATAATACCGCGATTTTTATTCATGGATGCTTCTGGCACAGACATGGCGACTGTAAGTATGCTTATATGCCAAAATCCAGGGTTGAATTCTGGCAGAAGAAATTTGAAGCGAATATTAATAGGGATTTAGCAGTCAGAATGAAGTTACAGGATAAAGATATTAAGTGTCTGATCGTGTGGGAGTGTACAATCAGGCGAATGGAAAAAGAAAGTGAAATTTGCGAAAAATATCTAAGAATTACAGAAGATTTTTTTGGAACAAGTAAGATGTTCCTTGAATTGTAGATACAGTTTTATTACAGGTTATTTCAGTTTGGGGATTGGAATATATCATCAGGCAATGTATCTGATATAACGCATAGTTTAAATGCAGGTTCATATGGAAGAGGTACATAAATATGGACAAATGCTATAAACAGGATTGTACGTCTTATATAATAACAATCTGGTACTGTTCATCAGGTAGTGTAAAAAAAATTTGGCTCTTTGTCAAGTTAGTTGAATCAACATAATATCTTCAACCGAAGTAAATCAAACTTACATCTTCCATACATCTGTCTCTTTATTACTTTTATCTTATTATTATGCCCTTCTGTCGGACCGTTACTATATTGAAATCTGATTGCATTTTTGACCGCTTCCTTATCTGACCGGATCAGTTTCAGAAAGCTGTCAAGCTCTGTAATCTCCATATTTTCTGCCCTTTTTATCCATTCATCCAGTTTATTCTCATCGCTCCCTGTCAGGAGCGCCTTAAAATCTGATACAAGTTCCAGTATCTGTTTTAACTCGGGATGGCCGCTCAAATACTTCTCAATGTCTCTGCGCTTCTGGCTGTCCGGAATGGCTTCCAGCGATGTATATAATAACTTTTTTATATCGCTTCTTTTTAAATAACGAATCCTTTGGCTCACTTCCCAACGGATCCCTTTCATTTTACTGTTATACAGGGAAATTCCGCCTGCATATCTTTCCTTTTTGATTTGGTTGAATATTTCTATATACCGACAGCCGTTCCAAAGCAGTTCTTTGATCCCTGGGATATAAGGATCAGGCTTACAGGGTCCGGATGCAATTGGAGGCTCTGTCATACCCGGATATTTTATGACTGTAGGACGGCTGATCTGGAGCATTTTCGCTATTTCCGTATTATTTTTACCAGATTTCTTTCGTTCTTGCGCCTCTCTGGCTGTTTCCCACTTTTTTAGAGCAGTTTCTATTTTTCTGCGCTCGCGTGTATTGAATACTTCTTTTTCCGTTATTGGCACAGTTGAGAGATCAGGAACTTTTCTATTATCCCTGATTTTGCGTTTCAGGTAATCCGCCATATCTTCCGTCAGGTTTTTCCGTATATGAAACCTGTCCACGATCTGTCTGGCATCTGGCAAGGCTTCACTTATGGCAGCCTTATAAGACTTTGAGAAGTCTCTTGTAACAGTCTCTGCCTGTTTCAATTTTCTGAGCATTTTTATGACTTCAGGCTGTTGCCGGGAAGGAACGACTTCCAGCCTCTTCCTGGTATCATTATCAACGAGAAT
Organism: uncultured Roseburia sp.; assembly: GCA_947088345.1. GTDB lineage: Bacteria > Bacillota > Clostridia > Lachnospirales > Lachnospiraceae > Roseburia. The sequence goes on along the minus strand of CAMUGE010000008.1, from coordinate 18,448 downwards.
AGAAAAATAAATCTTTCGTTTGCAAAGTGAAAAATCATCGATGGATATATTTTTCACTTTGTAATTGATGACCGGGTCAGCTTTTTTTAATGATTCTCAGAATGGTATTGTCAGACACAGACACATGGCTGTCAGAAATCTGCTTTTCCGCCTTGAGGGAACTGTTTTTCATTCCTATCCGGCAGATATAGTCATCTAAGCGTTTTGTCCTTATTGAATTTGCTGCTGCAAATGAGATTGGATAGGCAAAGGTTTTATGAGAGCATCTTTCATTTGTGCAAAAGAACTTTGGCACAGTAATCACTAATTTTACCTGATAATCCTGGATTGGAAGAGCTGAAATTGTTCTGATATATTTGCTATGAGCTGAATGGCTTTCCATACCACAATATTTACAGTTAGCAACAGTACAGTTTAGATCGCAGTATATGTATAATACTTTGCCAGGTTTTTCTACTCTTCTTATAGCCAGATTTTCATCCAATTCTTTTAACAATGTATCTAATTCCATGTCATTCACCCATTTTATTATGACATAGAAAGACGGATAATTCGACTAACTTGACAAAGAGCCAAGATTTTTTACAGTCTCGTTCATCACACGATTCTTCGATTCTAATAGCTGAGCTGCTTTTTGATTATTTTCCTGCATAGATGTATAGAGCCAATATTGATTACTACCAGGATATTCTTTTAAATCATCTGTGTACATATCATGTCTCTCATTCATTTACAATACATATTTATCGTCTATCCAAAATAAACATAACAAAAAGCCCGTCATTTTCGGAAGAAACCTGTCCAAATCAAACAACGGGCTTTTGCACTGACTTTCCGTTACAAAATTCTATCCGCTAAATCTTTTTTACATAACCTTTCTTACCGCCTGCCAGCTTTTTATACTCTTTCCATTTAGACGCCGGCACCCTGATATCGGCATTAACGCCATAGAATGCGTTCTTTCCGATTGTTTTCAGTTTTTTTGATTTTATGGTGATCGTTTTTAACTTCTTACAATTTCGGAACGCATTCTTTCCAACCGTCTTTAAACCGGTTCCGATTGTCGCTGTTTTTAGCTTTTTACAGCCGGAAAAAGCGCTCTTTTCTATTGTTTTCACCTGATTCGGAATTGTCACATTACGCAGCTCTTTACAGTTTAAGAAAGCGTTCTCTCCAATTAAAGTTACGTTCTTTCCGATCGAAACTGTCTTTAATTTTGAACAGCCCTTAAACGCATTTTTTCCAATCTTTTTCACGTTGCTTCCGATCGTCACTTTCGTTATTTTTTCATTACCGGAAAATGCGTTCGGCTCAATCCCGGTTATCTTGTATGTAATGCCGCTGATCGTTACGGACGGCATTACTGTCACAGCTCCGGATAAACCGGACGCTTTTGCAAACGATACCTCGGCTTTCGCTTTTGTAACTTTATAGCTGGTTTTCCCGGACTTGATCGTTTCCCCTTTCCCTGGAACTGTCTGCCCCGGTTTGCCGTTCGGCTGATCGGGTTTGGCCGTATCGTCCGGTTTTTTATCCTCCTCAGACGGTTTGTCTGCTTTTGCATTTCCTACCGTAATACTGCAGCCGGAGAAATCAAGCCTCAAATCCATCCAGTTATTGTCATAGGTTTCCTCCTGCGTATACTGGAATCCCAGCGGATAGATTCCGTCCGCCGCATCGCTTCCTGCACTAAGGCACAGTATACCCAGCGTTCCTTCCGCCGTCATTGTCTGCGGCTGACTGCATTGAATTTCAATGATTCCCGTGTCCTTTCCGATATTACATACAAGGCCGTCCGCCGTGATAAGATCGCCTTTCTGAAATTCCACAGATGAAAAGGCGGACGTATCGTAAGAAAGTCTGAATCTCATACTCCGTATCCCCGGATTTTCCTGCAGTACAATCGGAATTTTTACCGCATCGCCTTTTTCTGCCTGCATATCGGAAAGCGCAATTTTTGCCGTCTGCATATATGGACCGGCATTGGCAGAGACTTTGTAAGGAATTTCGATCATATTTCCGTTGTTCATGTTTTCTCCGGCCGCATAAAAACGAATTACCGTATCGCAGTCAAGCAAAATCTCTTCCGTATATAACTCCCATTGTCCCTCCCCGCTAAAGGATTCTGTATTTTCCGGCTCTTCCTCCAAAATGATATCCTCTGTCTCAAGCATATACCAGACCTGCTGTCCTTTTGGCGCGGAAATGGAAAGGATTCCTCCCATATATACTTCGTCAATACGATACGTCGGCGTGTCTGCAGTTTTTTCGTACGCCATCACCGGCGTCACCGTGATGTCGCCGGTGACGTTCCACCAGCTGTGATCGGTGCTCCAGCCGAGAAACGTCTTATTTTCCTCCGTTACGGCAGGCGGCAGAACGGCCGATCTGCCGTACGGAACAATCTGTTTGCTGACAACCTGATTTTCGCTGTCTACAAATGTGACCGTACACTGCTTTTTCTCATAGCGGGCCGTTAAAACCATATTTGTCTCCGCCGTCTTTGTCCCGTCGAGAATTTTATCCCAGCCGAGAAAACGTTTTCCCTCCGATTCTTTTACGGCAGGCGTCGGGAGCGCGCTGCCGTGCGCCAGCTGCAGCATGTCAATCGTATCGTTTTCGAAGTCGGCATAAACTATGGTATATTCATTTTCTTTATAGCGGGCGGTAACTGCTCTGTCGGACATAATATTTGTGATGTCCTTATCCCAGCCAAGAAAACAAAATCCTTCCTCCTGCGGCGCTGCCGGCGCGTTTGCGCTCTCTCCTGCCTTTACGCGCACACTGCTGATCTCTTTGCCGTTTTTGTCGTAAAATGTCACTGTGTAACGCATCTGATCCGCATAGATTACGTCAATATTGTAAAGGTTCGTCTGCCCTTCGATCGCAAGCGCCACAATAAAATTGCTTTTTGCATCGTTTGGATCCTCTTTTGGAATAAAGGTAAACGAATAGGAATTATTTTCCCCGATCTCGGTCTGTCCCACATATTCCAGCTGATTTTCCGTCGGATCTTCATTTGTGCTCCTGTACACAAGGATATTCGCTCTTTTTCCGGACAGATCAAGCGCCGTCTCCGAAAGGCTCCCTTTCTTTGTATAGGCTGTACCGCCTGTTTCTTCCTGATCCCCCGGCGTTTCCATCGGTATCTGATAACGGTAAAATACCGCGGACTCTATCTGCCTGTCATCCGACGCGACAGCGGGATTCTCGCTGTAAGCGCTCCAGCCGCCCCAGCGCACAAAGTCAAATATAGTCGTAACAGACCTTGTCTGATAATAGTAAGTAGTCGTCTGGCCTGCCAGAAACCATGCGTAAAAATTTTTGGGACACCCAGTACACTTCCCCTGCCCTCCGTATGCCTGTCTGCCTCCCTGATCGGCCATTCTGAGTACCGGAAGCGGGGAAGCTGTCGTCAACGTATGATAATAATGCTTTCCGGAACCATATGCGATCGAGTCGACATTATTGGTTTTTCCACCGTAAGAATTACAGCAATAGTGGTAATAATTGTATTCGGTTTTTGTATCAACGATCCTGACGTGCGCCCCGGTTCCCGGATGCGTGGTTGACGCATAAGTCCCGCTCCAGTCGCCAAAGCTTGTGGTCTGCCCTTTCCAGGACCATCCCTCCAGCGTCGGCGAGGCGCTCTGCGTATACATTTTGTCGCGGTAACGGTACATCGTCTTTGTTTCCGTCAGCGCGCCGGCCGGCGGCTGTGTCTCGCTCCAGCTGCTCCAGGCCGTATTGCTGCAGCTTGTGGTCGCCCTTGTCACTGCTTTTGCATAAGCCCCCGCCGTTTTTTGGCTGTTTAATCCGACTACATTGATTTCCACCTGCGTCGCCACTTTGTCGCAGACCAGTTCAAACTCCTTTTTTGCTGTTTCGCCTGCATTTAGCGTGAGATCCTGCGTTACCGTTTTTACCATTTTTCCGTTTGCCGTTTTTAAAGAAACCAACGCTTTGCAATAGGTCTTTTCCTTTGGCCAGTTGGTAAATTCCGCCGTCACATAATAGGAATTTCCGTCTTTCTGCTGCGCATTTACGTTTTCTCCAATCACGACCGGAAGATCCTGACTGCCCCAGTCGAATACTGCCTGCAGCGTCATGTCCGCGTCCACATGTTCATAGTCGAGCGCGCTCTCCTCATCCCTGCTGGTACAGCGCCATCCCATGAAAGCGTAGCCCGTCTTGTCAATAGTCGGTTCTTTCGGCAGTATTACACTGTCCTGATAATACACTTCCTGCTGCGGCGCATAGACACTGCCGTCTGCATCGAGAAATTTGACAATATAACTCTTTTTGGTATATTCCGCCTTTACAAGAAGATCTTCGACTACGGCTTTATATATGGCGTTGTTGTCCCACTTTTTAAATTCGTATCCGCGCCTTGACGGATTCTCGGGCAGCTCGGCCGTATAACCGTATTTTACCTGTTGCGCGGAAATTGCCTTTCCGTCGAAATCCGCAAATGTTACAGTGCATGGCGGCATCGCCGTCACTTTTACCGGCGGATAGCTTTCCGCGCTGCTGCCGAGAAAATTTTTTGCGGCTACCGTAATCTCATATTCGCCGGCTTCCGGAAGAATAAATGCGCAGCTGTTCGACTGCACTGTCTTTTCTTCTGCAATTTTCTGATCCTGATATAATTTTACCAGGTATGTATGCGCCTGTTCCTGACTGCCCCATGCAATTTTTACCGCGTCGCCCGCGGCGATTTTATCAGCGCCGTTGACCGTGACCGACGGCGTTTTTGGAAGTTCCGCGGTTACTGCCTGTTCACTTGTATCGCTGTCTGCAAATCCCCGCTTTACGGCCATGGCTTTTATGGTCTTTGTCGATTTCAACTGCAGCGGCGCTGTATACACGGCGCTGTTACGGTTTGGCTTAGAACCGTCCGTCGTGTAATAAATTGTGGAACCCGCTTCCGCTTCGATCGTCACTTTAAATGCGTTTTCCTCTATGACAGCCGTGATGGTCGGCGCGGCAAGTTTATGTACCTGAACAGATTGCGTATTGACGCCGCTGCTAAGATTTCCGCTTTTTGCCACTGCCTTTATGGTGGCGCTGTGATCAAGCCAAATCGGGTTTTGATAGATGATGCCCGAAACGCCCGGATCCGAACCGTCCAGTGTATAATAAATCATCCCCTCCGTGGTTGACATTCTGATTTCAACACCGCCCGCCGTATCGGATGCCAGGATTGCCGGTTCCGATATCGTACCAACCGAAAATGAAGAGTTTATCACGGTCTGCGTGTATCCTGTCACATCTGTGGCTGTGATCTGAAATCGATAACTTCCAAAGGAAAGTTTGTTAAATTCCATAGCGTTATTGATCGGCCCCCGCAGACTGTATACCGTAGCGTTCGGATTTACGCTCTTTTGCTGTACGACGGTATTTGACGCATTTAAAATACTAGCCGTCACATCGGAAAGTCTGTTTGTCGAGTATACGGTTCCGTGAATCCCGAACACCTGGCCAGGATTTAAGCTGCCGGTTGGGTAAACGGCGCCGCCGACTGTGATGGAGGGTGTTGTCGACAAACTTCCCCCTCCCCCCTGCACAACTTCTACTCCATCCAGATATCCCCAGCCAATATATGGATAACCCCATCTCTCCCACGTAGAAATTGGTTTATTTGAAATAATACCCCCATTACTCTTTCCCTGAATACTTACCACACCATCTCCGACATAAATTCCGACATGCCCCGGCGAGTAACCGCAACCACTGCATCGGCCGTTTGTTCCACTAAAAAACACAAGAGCACCCAGAGGGATATTTTCCCTCGACGTGGAAATAACGGCATGTTTGCTATATGTAAATGCACAGCACGCTTTCCCTCCATATTTAGCATTGGAATTTAAACTCTGATACAAATTCAGACAAAATCTGAGACACATTCCTGCCAGATTTGAATCATGGGAACCTACTTTAGCCCTTGCAGTCATTACAATAGTGTCAGCGCTCAATATGTTTGAGGCAGCTTTCAGCTGTTCCGGCTGAACTGTTGAAAGAATTGTTGTAAACAACACTACAACACTTAAAAATAATGCTACATGCTTTTTAGAATTTTTCATTGTTTTTATCACTCCTTTCGCTTCGTTCAAGGCACAAACAAGTGGGACTTTAAACCCGGACTCTTATCACTGGTAACAGACCATGTTTATTCAGTCACTGTTGCTATTCCTTTTTTAAGGTGGCGATACTTATGACGAAGTTAAACTACTTCATCTGCTGTGGGACTGACGTCCACAAAAATTGTTATTGATGCAACCATCGTAATTACCGCCAATGATGGGATATCCCAATATAAGCAAAAATCTTTTTCAACCATCAACTCGGATATCCAAAGATTTCACAACTGGCTCACCGAGAATAATTGTTATCACGTTTGTATGAAAGCCACTGGAAAGTATTAGATTCCTGTTTTGAATTATCTCGAAGACAACATGGATGTCTGCCTTACGCATCCCAAATATATCAACGCCATCAAAAACAGGAAAACAAATGAAAGAGAAATTCCCCCCTTTATTTCCAGGAAATACTGTAATACCCGCTGCTCTCCACAAAAAACTGGTCTACGCGGATATAATAGGTGCCCGCCGAAAGTTTCACGGTTTCCTTTCCTGTCTCATATGAAGTATATTTTTTCTTGTCGTATCTGCCGTTATACAGCCTCCTTCCTTTGGCGTCCAGCAAAGTGATCACTATGTCAGACCCTGCATTATTTGTACATCCCAGTGTCATATTGAACGTTACTTTCGATGTCTGAGGCACTTTTATTTTATACAAAGCGGCGCATGTACTGCTGTCTTCTTTTGCCTCGCCCGGAAAAATCAGCCCTTTTACTGTCCTGTTTTTCTTTAACAGCGGAGCTTTTGACAGTTTCGTCACTTTCTTTCCCTGTTCCTTATAGGAAGTGAATTTATAACGAAGCCTGTATGTTTCTCCGAGAAATCTGTTGTCTTCCGACTCCTCATCCCACTCCCCGGTGTCCCTGGACTGTATATAATAGGTTCCTTTGCGCAGTGCAAAACAGACAGGCCCATCCTCCGTCTCACTGACGGAAAGCATTTTTTTCTTACTGTCATACAGGTAGATTTCGCCGTCTGCCAGACTTTCAGCGCCCAGCTGATAATCCACTCTGATATACCCCGTTTTGGGGATACTGATTTTATAATATGTGTTATCGTCCTCTTTCTCGCACGTTGTTCCTGTGACCCATTTCCCGGCTTTGAGTGTTACGTCTTTTGCGAAAACCCCGGTGCTCATCCCCATAAGAAACAGCAGTGTCAGTGCAGTTAACAAAAATATTTTTTTTCCTGTCTTCATAGTAACCTCCATGATTCCTCTTTCTTTGTTTTCTATTTGATTTTTACGGTTTTAACCGGCGACCATCTGCTGTAACGCGTCGCCCCGTTCACCTTTTTATACCCGCGCACGCGGAAAGAATATTTCTTTTTTGACGCCAGTTTTTTGATTGTCAGCGTTGTCCCTTTGCAGCTTTTTGTCCTCCATTTCCCGCTGCCTGTTATATACGAAACCTGATACCGGATGCCGCTGATTTTGATCGGGGAGAAATATACTTTCACTTTTTTCTTTCCTGCAGTCAGCTTTTTTATCGAAGATCTGGCTTCCTGTACTTCCACCACCGCCGCAGGCTGTGTCACCGTTACCTGACAGACGGCGGATGTTTCCCCGTCTGCAGAAGATGCAGTGACGGAGGCATAGCCGGTGGAAACCGCTGTTACAACGCCGTTTTGCACTGCGGCGACGGACGGATTGCTCGACCTCCAGATCAAGGTCTGGTCTGTTGCGTTCTGCGGTTGGATTGACGCCGAAAGGGCGCGCTGTTCCCCCGGCTGCAGTTTCAGGCTGCTCTGATTCAGTGTAACGGACGCAATGTTTATCTTCGGTTCCTGATAGCTGAGTGTCAGGTAATAAGGTGTATTAATTCTGTCGCTCTTTCTCAACGCAAAATAATACTCTCCCTGATTCAACGCGATCTGCTTCCAGTCAGAATAGATGTCACGCGCCGAACTGTAACCGCAGTCTATATTGTCCTCCCAGACAGGATACTCCGGATCTGAAACGGCATAAATTTCGAGAAACATATAATTATAATATCTTGTTTCCGATTCCAGATACAGATTTAAGAGTCCGTTGCCTGGCATCGAAAAATGATAGACATGCCAGTATGTGCTGCCCGCATAATAATCGCCCGACTTTATCGAACCGGACACTGCCGAGCCCAGCGTTATTTCCTGCACACAGTCAAGCCACCCCGCCGCACGGGCGGCAGCCGGAGCGGCGAACAGGCAGGACAGAAACACAGTCCATGCCATAATAACGGATAAGATTCTTTTTTTCATAGATGCCCCCATCTCAGCCTAAATTAATCATCCTCGGAAAAAGAAATAACATAATGACATACTTCTCCGCTTTTATTAACGACATCAATAAATACTTCCGTATTCCAGTGCCTTAAATTCGTCCTGAGTTTAACTTTCTGACCGTTCTTAATTTTTTTATCGGAAGTCTTTTTCCCAACGTCGATAATATCCGTACTCCCCTCTTCTTCTGCATCCTTATCTTTTTCCAGTTCTTCATAATGCGTATGTGTATACATGCTTTTCAGCTTCCAGCCCTTATTCAACTTATATTCAATTTTTGCTGTATGATCATCATTAACTAATTCACAGGAATTGTAAGAACCTTTTTTGTAAAAGTTTTCTCCGTCTACTTTGACATAAGAAAACGGAAGATTCTTTTTCGATGCCTTTTTTACCTTTACGGTCGTCTTTAACGTATACGTTTTCCCGCCCTGCTTTAACTTATAAGTCACTTTATTTGTGCCGGCTTTATAGGCAACACAGTATAAGCCGTCGTCTGTCGTTTCCAATAAATAAAACAAAGAGCCGCATGCGCACACATCCTCGTTCGAATTTTTTACATCATCTATCTCTTCTGCATTGACAGAGCGGTTTTTAATTCCAAGATACGCCATATCAACTGTTATGATATCATCTTTTTCCTCCCTGCCCTCAAATACAACAAATTTTTTACTGAGAAACGACGGAGCCTTTGCCGCCGCCGCGATATTCTCCGCGCTTCCCGCGAACAGCGCGACAAACAAAGCTGCCGTCAGCATTGCCGATATCCACCTTTTTTTCATTCCATTCGTTTTTGTATGTTTCATTCTTTCCTCCATTCTGCAGCATTTTTGCCGCTATTTTTTTCGTTATTTTTTCAGAAAACCGCGCAATTTTACATCGGCTTCCATCATGCCTTTCCATGATCCGTCTATCTCTGCGGTTGTGACGTTTGCCTCCCCCTCGTGCTTTCGCTGTTTTTCGATCATGCCGTTAAAACCGCCGATCGTGTCGGCCTCCAGTCCCTGCATGGATCCGCTTCGGTCTAACAGAAAGACCAGTTCGGTTAGTCCTTTTTTCACTTTTTACTCCTCCATATATACGGATTTGTCTATTTCGTCTTTTAAAACGGACACATATTGATATATTCCTCCTGCCTGATCTCTCTCCATTCGGATCCGTCCATACTGATCTCACAATACATATCATTGCCGTAGCGATAATAGATTTTTCCGTGTGCGACACATATGCTGTGATTACTGTCTGCAACAACAAACTCAGTTTGCCCGTCAGCGCTTATCCTTACAATCTCTTCTCCCCCAAAGATCAACTCATCTATGGCGCCATACGAATTAAAAACGTTTTTAATATATGGCCCCTCGTCCATAGCAGAAGTTGGAACCCTGTAAATATCAAAACCCAGTCTCCTCCAATTAAATTCCGAATCCTTACGCAAATTGCAAGTTAAAAGATAAGAGTATCTTTCCGTATTGCTGATCCCATAACCAGAATTACGATATGTATACAAAAAACAAAGATATCCCTGATTTAAAAAAGGCCTGCCTACCTCCGAGTTTTCTTCCTCATCCTGCCAGGAGGTCTCCAGCACATAACCAGTTTCTATATCCACTGCACAAAAATGGTAGTAATCCGTACCCGTGGCCCCTTCACAGGTAAAATACGCATATCCGTCTTCTATCCCGATAAAGCCGCCCGGATAATAATTGTTTGGAATTTCCGCAACCTCATCATAATCATATCGCTCCCAATCCAGCTTCGCCAGAAAATATCTTTTCTGCGACGCCGAGACATGTTCAGATGCGATCAGATAGACATCCCCGTTCCAGGTATCCCATGATGATGTCAGATTCTCTTCGCCTAAAAAGAACAACCGGTGTTCGGAACCGTCCGTTTTCACTTTATAAAGAGTCTGGTATTCATTGTTGTCATCCGAGATAAAATAAATCCACTCATCCATAATACAAAGATGCCGGCAATTACCTGATGTATAAAAAATCTGTATTTTATCTCCTGTAATCACGTTTTCTTTATAAATATTATTTTCAATCGCATAATAATTCCAGTCTCCCTGTTCCGCAACCCAACCGCCGTTTTTCAAATTCAGATTCGTATTCCCATTGTCAGACATCCCAAAAATCTCCGGTTCACGGGACGGCATTTCTTCGCCAGTTCTGATATGCTCAATCATCCTCCGCAGTTCGATTATTTCATCATCCGTTTGATCTCCCATCATCCAGTCTTTTTGCAAATATATGATACCGGCTATATTAATTTTCTGCACCGCAGACATCATAACCACATAACAGGATTTTGTTTCCCAAACTGCATAATAACATTCATCGTCATCCTCAGGTTCTATCTTCCAGACTACATCTCCAAGATATCTGCAATTATCATCCAGACAATCTTTCACAGGTTGTACATTATTCTTATTACTTTCTTCATCACCAATTACATAAGAAATAGACACAAGACCATTATCTGCTTCAAAATAGAAATTAACGCTTCCTGTCCAATTATCTCCAACATACAAGTGATCCATCTCATATAAGGCTATATTTTCATAATCCTTATCATAACGAAACTCCAGATTCGTTCCCACATAGTCCTCGAATTCCTGCTCACCAAGTCCCCAGACTGCATCATCAATCCCATATGGCAGACTTTTCCCACACTGATAAAAAGAAACCTTATTGATCACCTCCTCCAATTTTTCCTCTTTCCCCAAATCTTCTGTTTCAAACTCCGAATGATCTGCTCCCGGTTCTTCACTTTCATGATCTGCGCCAAATAATATTCCAACCAAAAGAATCGCGCCAAACAGTACAACTAACATTATAACCGGAATCCAGCCTTTTCCCTTTGACTCCATCTCAAACTCCCCCATCTTCTATCCCACTATCCGCACATACCTGCTTCTTAAGGCAAGCATCTCCCCAGTACCATCCGTCGCTTTCCTCACCGCGGATCTTTGCAATCTTAGCAGTTACCGCAAGAGATATAACAGCGACTATAATGACAATCAGCAGAAATGCGTGAACTGCATACTCCGGGCAGTTTCTTCCAACTGCCCAGATGACGCATCCCGCAATAAACACAAGCACGGCAATCACAAGTTTTAAGATCTGCCGTTTCTCATAGGGAGAAAACGGCGCTTTATAATTCGCGCGTATCCCGGCCAGACCATAGGGGATCATATCGTCCCGGATGGAAAGGCCGCAATAGACAATTGCGAGAATCCCCAGAACTGCAATCACCAGTCCGGCTGCCTCCGCCGCGGCAATCTTTCTTCCGCCGTTCTGCCTGAAACGGATATTAATTTCGCTCTCGCTGTTATAATGTTCCTGCGCAGCCTTTCTGCACTCCCCGCATACGTCGGCGCCGTCGTCTGTCTCTTTTCCGCAAAATTTACAAAACATTTTTTATCCTCTCATTTGTCTCTTTTTAATCCTTATCTACTGAAATACTTTGATTCCGACTACAGTGCATCCGCCCCACTTTGATGACGAAGTCAGTGTAACCTGACTGCCTGTGACCGGATCAATGGCATAGAAATCGTCATACGTTAACTGGTTGATATCGGCTCCGCCGCGGATTCCCATAATCAGCACCCAGTGCTGCCCCGTATTATTTTTGTATCTGTAGTTTATCATCGTCGGTTTTCCGTTCTGCAGAGCGCGGTACACCCTCCCCGCGTCAAACGGCGATACGCCTGCACCGACGCCGCCTTTGTTATAGTGCGTCGTTCCCCCGTACCAGAAAGAAGTCGGATTATATGCCTGCCGGTTTACAATACTAAGACCGATGGCATAGCTCATCGCGCAGCACCCATAATTCACGCCGTTGCTTACAAATGCGGAATAAGAACCCTGTTTCAGAGAATAACCGCCCATATGGTGCTGCAGCACAATCTCTGTCGTACGCTCCGGTTCGGGCTTCACAGACGGCGTCAGATCTTTATATGCAGCTCCTCCGACGTCAAACTGCTCCGATTTCGCAACCAGCCTGATTTGAAATTCGTTCATCCATATATTGCCTCCTGACGTACCTGCAGGCTCCCCGTTTTTTGCCCAGCCAAAATTGTCGTAGCAAAATGAACGTACTCTGTAATAAATATCAAAATAATTGCTCAGCTCCCCTTCCAGACGCATCTGCACTGCCTCAACCATGCTGTCCTGCCCGATCGTACCCGCGGGCTGCCCGCCGGACTTCCAGTCATGCCATCCCTCGTTTTTTACATAGACGCGATAAGAAATGCCGTTTGCACCGTTAAAATCGTTCAGAGATATCTGAAGCGCCTGCATTTGTCCCCAGCCGTCTGCATCTCCTGCAATTTCACCCTCGTTCCTATGTTCCGTCCAGCCCTTACCTTTCATATATGCCTGATAGGAAAGCGACGGCTTGTCCAGATGCGAAACGCCTCCGGTTTCAACCGGCGTACCCTTTTTTACGATTTTAATCTGAATGGCTTCCGTCCGCAGAGACATCCCTGTCGTGCCTGCCGAAGCCCCGTTTTTCGCCCAGCCAAACCAGCCCATGCCGGCAACATAAATCCTGTAGTAAACATCGTAGGATTTTGCATACACAGAAAGAAGCCGGATCTGCACTGCCTCCAGACGCTTGCCCTGGTAAGTCGTTCCGGCTGTCTGTCCGGAATTTACCCAGTTCTGCCAGCCGTCTTCGCTTACATGAGCGCGGTACTGAATCATTGCTTTTCCGTTTTCCCCGCTCAATGCAATCTGGATTGCTTCCAGACGCTCGCCGCCGTCCACATGGCCTGATGTCTCCCCGTCGCCGACCCAGCCGTGCCAGTCCTCGTCCTCCACATTGGCCCTGTATGTAATCCGGGGCATATCCGCGACTGTCACTTTACATTTGTACAATTCGCCGCTGCCGCGCACAACAGCCCTGACGGTAGCTGTCCCTGCGGAATGAGCCGTGACTTTTCCAAAACGATCAACCGACGCGATATCTTCCCTGCTGCTGGACCACGCTGCCTGTTCCGCCGTTCCCTGCACTTTAAGGGTAACCGTTTCGCCTGCCGAAAGGCTTGCGGTCGACCTGCTGATGGAAGCCCCCGCAGCAAATATATTTGTCCGCACCGCAAACAATGCGATCAAAAAAGCAATACATGAAATGATAAAACATCTCTTTTTTGTTTTTCCCATATTCATCCTCCATGCCTGTTGTTTATTCCATTTAATCTCAATTCTTTCTAAATCTTTTTCACTTTTACGCTGCCGCCCTGTCCTTTTCCTTTCAGACGTCTCTGATATAATTTCAATTTGCTGCCCGGAACTTTGATACAGGCGGTAGATTTAATCCCCTTGAACGCATTTTTCCCTACACTCGAAACTCTCTTCGATTGAATTGTAATTGCCCTTAACTTTTTGCAGCCTTTAAATGATTCTTTTCCGATCGTCTTCAGACCTGTCCCAATCGTAACGGAGGTCAGTTTTGTACATCCAAAAAATGCCTTTGCCCCGATCGACGCCACATTATTTCCGATTATCACTTTTGTAATCCTTTTATTTCCTTTCATCGCGCCGCTTTCAATAGAAGTTACTTTATAAGTGATGCCGTTATTCGTCACTTTATCCAGAATAACAAGTGTTGCAGATTTGGAAGATGTTTTTACAAAAGCCAGGGTTGATTTTTCCGCAGTGACACGGTAGGTTTCGTTTCCGATTTTAAACAGACTGCCTTTCTTTGGCGCCGCAGCGCCCGTCGCACTGCCTGTGTTCCCAGGACTGCCACTTTCAGATGTTCCCGGCTTTTGGCCGCCGTCTGGTTGACTGCCTCCCGGCAGACCGGTTCCTGTGTCTCCCGACTCGCTTCCTCCTGTGTTCCCCGGATTATCGCTGCCTCCCGGCTCCTGCTCATTCCCCGGGTTACCGGCTCCTCCCGGCTCCTGCGAACCTCCTGTATTTCCCGGATTGTCCGGTGTTTCTGTCCCGCCCGGCTGATTGCTCCCTGTGCCTCCTGTCTGGCTGCCGCCTGTGTTCCCCGGATTATCGCTGCCTCCCGGCTCCTGCTCATTCCCCGGGTTACCGGCTCCTCCCGGCTCCTGCGAACCGCCTGTATTTCCCGGCCGGCTGTCTCCTGTCTGGCTGCCGCCTGTGCCCCCTGGCTGTTCTGCGTCTCCCGGCTGATTGCCGCCCGATGTTCCGGGGTGTTCCGTATTCCCCGGCTGCTCTCCTTCGGATGTTCCAGGCTCCTGTGTACCTCCCGGCTCTTCCGTCTCTCCCGGGAGTTCGCCGTCCCCCGGCTGCTCTCCTTCGGATGTTCCAGGCTCCTGTGTATCTCCCGGCTCTTCCGTCTCTCCCGGGAGTTCGCCGTCCCCCGGCGCTTCCGTTTCCGGCAGAGTATCTTTATAATAGTATACGTTTACTTTCCCAAGAGCTCCGCTGTCCGAAGACGACGCAAAATTTTCCCACTGTTCTTTTCCTCCTGCAAAGTATACGTCACGCAGGCTTTCACAGCCCGCAAACACATTGGCCCCGATCTTTGTCAGGCCGTCCGGGATACTGATTTTTTTCAGGCCGCTGCAATAAAAGAATGCATATTCGCCGATCGTCTGCACGCTGGCCGGAAGAGCGATACCGTTCAAGTTTTTGCACTCATAAAATGCAAACGCTTCAATCTCGCTCACACCGTTCGAAATTACGGCTGTCCCTGTTTTTCCGCCGGGACAAAACAATAAATTTTTGCGCTGTGCGTCGTATAACATCCCGTCCCAGGCCGTAAATGCCGTATTTTTTTCATCAACCTGAACTTCTTTTACTTTACTGCATCCGGCAAAAGCATTTTCTCCGATCCACACAGTCTTCGCGGGAATCGTGATACCGGTCAGATTGCTGCAATGGCAGAAAGCATATTCCCCTATTTCCTTTACTCCGCCGGGGATCTGCATTTCAGTGAAACC
Organism: uncultured Roseburia sp.; assembly: GCA_947088345.1. GTDB lineage: Bacteria > Bacillota > Clostridia > Lachnospirales > Lachnospiraceae > Roseburia. The sequence continues at coordinate 3,124 of CAMUGE010000008.1, read as the reverse complement.
GGTGCATTCCTCAAACGCTCCCCATCCGATTGCTGTCAGACTTTCCGGCAGTATTACCTTTTTCAGATTTTTGCAGTTATAAAACGCATGGTCCGCAATCTTTGTCACACCTGCGGATATTGAGACAATTCCCGTCTTTGCGCCGGGACAATACAGTAAAGTTTTCTGTCCTGCGTCATATAAAAGATTGTCCTTTGCACAGTATTGCGTGTTGCCTGCATCAACCGATATCCCGCTCAGGCTGCCGCAGTTTAAAAATACGTCTTCGCCGATATTTGCGACCGACGCGGGAATCTGAACTGTCTGCAGTTTTTCACAGTCTGCAAACGCCCCGTCGCCGATACAGACAATCCCCTGCGAAACCGTAATCCCGGTCAGACTGCCGCTTGCGGCAAACGCGCGCTCTCCGACGCTTGTCACCTCTCTCCCGTTGATTGCGCCGGGAATAACAAGACTTGCGTCGGCTCCGCTGTACCCCGTGATCTCAATGGTTCCGTCATCCATAATATAGTAGCTGTAACCCTCGGCTGATATCTGTATTTCCTGTGCCTTTAAGCTGCATACCGGCGCTATGGCAAACATTAAGCACAGCGCAAACCAACAGATAATAACAGATGTTTTCTTTGCCATATCATTTTCCCTCCTGTTCCTGTCTCATTTACCGCTTTCTTTTTCACGCGGCCATACGCAGCCATCTGCCGACTCCCGTCAGTAAGCTGCGTTTTCGCCTGTTTTTCTATAATTTTCCAACTTGCGCCCGCGTCTGCCCCGACACAAACGCGTCCTGAAAAATGACCGCAAGCGTCGGACGCGCCATGCCGCCTAAGCAGCATGGCGCAGGTACGCTCAGCGCAGCGGCATGAGCTAAGCTGTTGTGCAGGTTTTATTTTCATACTCCTATTTCGTCCTCACGCTCTTCGCCTTTGACCAGCCCGAATAAAGTTTCGTTGTCTTCCCGCCGATTTTGACTGTCTTAAATGTGCGGACTCTGACGTAATACTTTTTCTTCGCTTTCAGCTTATTGACTTTCGACGAAGTTGTTCCGCTTTTTTTTACTGTCGTTGTTCCAGTCGTCTTTTTTGTAAATTTACTGCTGGTCGAATACTGGATTTCATAGCCGCTCGTCTGTGCGGACTGCTTTTTCCATTTGGCTGAAAATCCCTTTTTGCCCGCAGTCAATTTGGAAATCGACGTCCCCTTTGGCACAATAGTGAATGTCCTTGTAATGCTGCCCTCATAATTTCCGAGGAATGTAACAGTGACGCTTGCCTGTCCGACATTTTTATTTCCGCTGTAGGAAACCGTATAGGAACCGGCGTCTAAAACATGCCCGGCGCTGTCTTTCACCGTCACGGACGGGCTTTTCACTTTGCCGTCATAGACAAAAGTCGTATGGGACAGTTCCACCGTATTCGGACAGAGCACATCGGCCCTGTCCCTGATATCGCCGCAGACGCTGCACTGCAGATAAGTGCTGCCGTTTGTGTATGAGGTTGCTTTGATTGTGACCGGCTGGTAGTTATGACCTGCCGCCGGAATTGCCTCTGTTTTGCTGCTGCCGCAGACGCTGCAGGTCCATGCTTTTTCCCCTTCCGCAGTGCAGAACGGCTCCCAGACATACGTCTGTTCATAACTGTGCGTATGAAGCGGATCTGTAAACGGAATCATATGATCCACTGCATACCGGTGCGCTGCAGACCCGATTCTGCCTGTAATTGTAAGATCAGAACTAAAATAAAATGCACCGTAGCCGATACTCGTTACGCTCTCCGGAATCACAGCCGACGCCAGGCTGATGCAGTTCCAAAATGCATAGTCTCCGATACTTAATACACTGTTTGGAATCGTGACAGCAGCCAGTTTGCTGCAGCTGTCAAATGCAGATTCCCCGATGGCAGTCACCCCCTCCGGGATCACGAGTTCCGACAGGCTGCTGCAGTAAGCAAATACAGAGTCTCCAATCTCCGACAGGCTCTTTGGGAGCGCGACGGACACAATATTTTCACAGCCCCAAAATGCATTGTCTCCAAGTTCTGTCACACCTTCCGCGAATGACACCCCGGCCAGTCCCGTACAGTATTCAAAAGCGCTGTCCCCGACAGATACGCCCGCCGGAATTGTAATGCCAGTGATACCGGTACAATTCCAAAATGCCCCTTCCCCGATTATCACACGTTCGCCCAGCGTAACTTCCCGGATGCTTCCCAGATTTTGAAATGCGCGCGCTCCGACTGCCGCGTCAGAAAGAATTTTTACACTGCTTAAACTGCCGCACTGCCAAAACGCATCCCCCGCCACACTGGCATGTTCCGAAATCACAACGTTTAAAAGGCCGCTGCAATTGTCAAATACCCCTTCTGCGACAGCCGTACCTTTCGGAACAACCACGCTCTCCAAACCGATACATTCGGAAAACGCATATGAATCAATATTCGTAATTCCCTCCTGCATTTTCACATTTTTCAATTTGCTGCATCCGAAAAAGGCATGTTCTCCAATACTTATCAGTTTTCCCGGCAGCTCGATTTCTGCCAGACTGACGCACTTATAAAAAGCGTTCTCGCCGATACTTGTCAGTTTTTCCGGCAGCTCGATTTCTGCCAGACTGACGCACCCGTCAAACGTATTATTTTCAATGGCTGTGATCCCCTGCGGCAGCGAGATTTCAGTCAGTCCTGCGCTCTCGCAAAAAGCGCTCTCGCCGATTTTTGTGATGCCATCCGGCAGTTTGACAGTTTTTAACGTATCGCACCATGCAAAGGCCAATGAACCGACCGCCGTTACTTTTTTTCCCTCTATCGTATCCGGTATCGTTACCGCCTCCGCATCGCCCAAATAGGATCTGATTTCCACTGTGCCGTCTTTTAGAGGCACATAGCAGAAATCTTCATAGTATTCAAAATTATCCTCGTCTTCCGAAACATCCGGTTCGGCGCTCTCCTGATCCTGCGTTTGCTCCAAATCGCCGACGTCTGCCGCCTGCGCGTCCCACACCGTCTCATTTTCGCCGGCGAAAACCGTCTCCCCGCTGCCGGCGGCCGCTGTACATGCCAGAAGACATGCGGCCAGTAAGATCGCTGTCTTTTTGCATAATTTTTCTCTTCTCATCTCAAACTCCTCGCTT
>CAMUGE010000007.1 GCA_947088345.1 uncultured Roseburia sp. | reverse complement strand
GCAGAGCAGAGCAGAGCAGAGCAGAGCAGAGCAGAGCAGAGCAGAGCAGAGCAGAGCAGAATTACACTTGTCGTGGTTTTTTTTTGCTCTATACGGCGCTGTTCGCATGCATGTTTCTGATTGTGTACCATAGCTTCTTTGCAAACGGCAAATCCCTGATGTGGACCGGCGACGGACTGCGGCAGCATTTTATCAGTCTTAATTATTATGCGCAGTGGGGCAGAGAAGCCCTAAGCAATATTTTTCTGGAGCATAATTTTGAACTTCCGCTGTGGGATTTCAGTATTGGATATGGTTCGGATATTCTTACTACGTTTCATTATTATGTAATTGGCGATCCGTTAAACCTGTTTTGTTTTTTTGTCCCGTCGGAATATATGGAATATTTTTACAGCGCATTGGTTGTTTTGCGTTTGTATCTTGCGGGGCTTAGTTTCAGCTGTTACTGTTTTTATATGCATCCGAAATGGAGGCCCGGGAAAGGCAGAATTTTTACAGGCAGCCGCCTTTCAGCCCGTTTTAGCTGTGGAGCCGCGGGAGTGCTTATCGGAAGCATGATCTATGTTTTTGGCGGCGATATGCTCCTGGTCGTGATGCGCCATCCGTTTTTTGCCAATCCGTTTATTTATATGCCGCTGTTGTTGATTGGAGTGGAAAAGATTTTACGAAAAGAAAAGCCGACATTGTTTATTGGGATGGTATTTTTGTCAGCTGTCAGCAATTTTTATTTTTTTTATATGATTGTGCTCGGCACAGCGCTGTACGTTGCCGTACGCTTCTTTTCTGTTTCGCACGAACGGATTATACGGGATGCCGTGTCGACTGTTTTACGCCTCCTGGGGTATGGGGCCATTGGCGTATTGATGGCGGGGATTATCTTTTTTCCAGTTGTGGTGCATTTTACAGAGAGCGGCAGATCGGGCGCGCAGCTTTTATTTTCGATGTTATATAAGCCAAGTTACTATAAAAAATTTTTCACGCTGTTTATGGATGGAAAAGGGCTGGGTATGAGCACTTACCTTGGTTTTCCAGCCGCTGCAGTTCTTGGCATTTTTTTCCTGTTCACGAAAAAGAAGAGCAATACAGGATTAAAAGTTGTGTTTCTTATTTTAACGGCTATGCTGATGTTGCCGTTTTTCGGTAAAATGTTTAACGGATTTGCATATGTAACGAACCGCTGGTGTTTTATGTACGCGGGATTTGTAGCGTATGTGACTGTAGTTGTATGGAATGAATTTGTACAGAGCAGTATGGCGAGACTTTTTTTGGTATCGGCGCTTTGTGTTTTGTATTATATCCTGCTTGTTCTGTTTCGCAAATATAGCACCGAAATGACATGGATTTCCTGCAGCATTCTTTTTGCATCGCTGTTTATTTCGCTTGTGTCCGGATTTTTTCAAAAGAAACCATATATCAGAGAAGTCTGTTCGGCATGTTTCTTTGTAGTGACGCTGTTTCATATTGCTCTGATTGGAAACTATGGATTTTCTCTTTCCGGCAGACAGAGAGTACTGACATGTACAGACGTGGGAACAGCGTGGGAAACAGTGCAGAATACGGCGCCCATGGCTGCAAAACTTGCAATGGATCTGGAAGCAGAACGGACAGCACAGGAAAATCGTTTTTGCCGCTTTGAGATGGATGACTTTATCATCGTCAATTCAGCTTCACTAATCGGGGTAAACGGGCTGCAGTATTACTGGAGCCTTGAAAACGCAAAAATTTCTCAATATCTGATGGATATGGCAGTCGGAAAATTTTTGCAGTACAATTACAGGGATTTGGATCACAGAACATTTTTGGGCGCTCTGGCGTCCGTAAAATATGACGTATTTTCGAATACATCTGTGTATCCGTTTGGCTTTCAGGATGAGGGAGAAATTGCGGTTGGCTCAAAAAAGAGATACCGGATTTTTCGAAATCAGTATGAGCTTCCGCTGGGGTACACTTATGATTCCTATATTTCGGCCGATATGTTTCAGGAGATGGATGCGCCCAGGCGACAGGAAGCGCTGCTTGGAGGCGTTCTTTTAGATGAAAAGGGAGAAAGGGAAGCAGCAGGGCGTATCGGAAAAGCGGATCCGGTTTATACCGGAAACAGCAGGGCGTATGCGGTGAAATGCAAAAAAGGGGTCATACAGGAAGCAGACCATACGTTTTTGGTAGAGAAGAAAAATGCTGTTGTGGAAATCACATTTGAAGGGTTATCAGACTGCGAGACATATTTTTTGGTGCATGGGGCGGATTTTACGCTGAACAATAAAGATCTTGAGGAAGTTTATCTTAATGTTGATCTTGAGGGAGCGCAAAACCGGCTTCGCTATACGACACCGGTTTTCCGCAATTATACCGGACAAAAAGATTATTTAATTAACCTTGGCTTTCACACGGATGAAAAGAAACAGATAACAATTACATTTCCGGAGCCGGGCAGATATAATTTTGAGAAGATGGAAGTGATCTGCCAGCCGATGGAAAATTATGTATCTAAAATGGGGGATCTGCGGAAAGAAACTCTAAATGAGAAAGTCGGGACGAACTTTATAAAGGGAGATATATCTGTCTCGACAGATAAGATTCTCTGCCTGACTATTCCGTACAGCAGAGGATGGAACGCTTATGTGGATGGAAAGAAAGTTTCGCTTTTTCAGACAAACGGTATGTTTATGGGATTGCTGTTAGAAAAAGGGGAACATGTGGTGGAATTGCACTATCATACGCCGGGTCTTTTCACAGGGTTTATTGCGAGTTTGCTTGGATTTTTACTGTTTGCTGTTCTTCTCTGTCTGATTCGCTGGCGTAAAATGAATGAAAAAAGCATCTTGCCGTAACGGAAGTTCTATCGTATACTAAACGGGATGGAATATTCAGGCAATGTTTACGCGAAACCATAAATGGCTTGGCACAAAGCCGCTTATGCGCATAAAGCGAATGCGAACTGCGTTCGCAATGCAGAAATGGAGGTTATTATGGAAAAGTTATCGTTAAAAGAGGAACTGGCAGGAAATTCTTACCCCGGGAGGGGTATTGTGATCGGAAGATCTGCGGACGGCGGTTCTGCTGTCATTGCTTATTTTATTATGGGAAGAAGTGAAAACAGCAGGAATCGTATCTTTATCGAGGATGGGCAGGGTATACGCACACAGGCGTTTGAACCGTCCAAAATGACCGATCCGAGCCTTGTCATTTATGCTCCGGTTCGTGTGCTTGGCAATAAAACGATTGTAACGAACGGCGATCAGACGGATACAATTTACGAGTGTATGGACAGGCAGCAGACATTTGAACAATCGCTGCGCAGCAGAACGTTTGAGCCGGATGCGCCAAATTATACGCCGCGTATTTCCGGGATCGTACATTTAAATGACGGCGGGTTTAACTACGCAATGTCAATTTTAAAGAGTAATAACGGAAATCCGGATTCCTGCAGCCGTTATACATTTGCTTATGAGAATCCCGTAGCCGGTGAAGCTCATTTTATTCATACATATATGGGAGACGGAAATCCTTTGCCGAGTTTTTCCGGCGAGCCGAAGCTGGTTTCCATAGCCGGCGATATGAAAACATTTGCTGATTTTGTGTGGGAAAATTTGAATGAGGAGAACAAAGTGTCACTGTTCGTGCGCTATATTGATCTGAACACAGGCTCATTTGAATCGTGCATAAGAAATAAAAATAATTAAATCGGGGATAGTTCCGTTCGGAACACAGGAGGAAATTCGAAAAAATGAGAGAATTAGAATTAAAATACGGTTGCAATCCGAATCAGAAGCCGTCGAGAATCTATATGGAAAACAAAGAACTGCCAATTAAGGTGATATGCGGAAAACCGGGATATATTAATTTTCTGGATGCCTTAAACGGGTGGCAGTTAGTCAGCGAATTAAAGCGCGCAACAGGGCTTCCTGCTGCGACGTCATTTAAGCATGTTTCTCCGGCAGGCGCTGCGGTAGGACTTCCGCTTAACGAGACCGAACGCAAAATATACTGGGTTGACGATATGGATGTGGAGTTTTCGCCGCTTGCAAATGCGTATATCCGTGCAAGAGGGGCGGACCGCATGTCTTCTTTCGGGGATTTTATTGCACTGTCTGATGTCTGTGATAAAGAGACGGCGTTTGTGATTAAACGAGAGGTTTCGGATGGCGTGATTGCGCCCGGCTATACCGAAGAGGCGCTTGCTGTTCTTTCGTCAAAGAAAAACGGAAATTACAATGTAATTGAAATAGACGCTTCTTATGTGCCGGATTCGATCGAACGCAAAGAAGTATTTGGCATTACGTTTGAACAGGGGCGCAATGAGCTTGTGATTGACGAGCATTTCTTTGAAAATATAGTTACCGAAAAGAAAGAGCTTTCTGACTCTGCAAAACGTGACCTGTCGATTGCAATGATTACATTGAAATATACGCAGTCTAATTCTGTCTGCTATGTTAAAGACGGGCAGGCAATCGGCATCGGCGCCGGCCAGCAGTCAAGGATACACTGTACCAGACTCGCCGGAAATAAAGCGGACAACTGGTGGCTGCGTCAATCTCCGAAAGTACTTTCACTGCCATTTCGAAATGATATCCGGCGTGCGGACAGGGATAATGCAATTGATCTCTACATTGGAGAGGATTATATGGACGTATTAAGCGACGGCGCATGGGAGGCTGTTTTTACAGAGAAACCGGAAGTATTTTCGGCAGAAGAGAAGAAAGACTGGCTTGCCCAAAATACAGGGGTTGCGCTTGGGTCGGATGCGTTTTTCCCGTTTGGTGACAATATTGAACGCGCGCACAGAAGCGGAGTAACTTGTGTGGCCCAGCCGGGAGGTTCGATTCGTGACGACCATGTGATTGAGACATGCAATAAGTATGGCATGACAATGGCGTTTACCGGGATTCGTCTGTTTCATCATTAAATTGCAATAGAGAACGGCAGGCCTGCCGTTCTTTTTTATCTCATAGGGGAGAATGTCTTGCTGTGAAGTGCTAAATCCTATGACATTTCTATGATATAAAAATATGATGCGCACCCGTGCGGAAAGTATTATGTCGCTAAGGCGACCGCACTTAAAGCGGCAAAATTTCCAAGTCCCTCATGATTGAGGGAAAAGCCGGCTAAGATGGCTTTTGGGGTTGATGCGGACTTGTCCGCTTTGTTTTATCTGCCGGAAAAGGAGAATTATGATTGAATTAAAAGGGAAATACAATACGGCGAAAATATTTACTGATCTTGTGGATGAAGCTTCAATCTCACAGGTTATGCTTCTGCTCAACCAGGAATTTACAGAGGGAAGTAAAATACGTATGATGCCCGATATCCATGCCGGAGCAGGCTGTACAATCGGAACGACCATGACAGTTACAGACAGAGTTGTTCCGAATCTGGTCGGTGTCGATATCGGCTGTGGTATGGAGACGATCCGAATTAAGGAGCGTCATATTGAGTTACAGAAGCTCGATAAGCTAATTTATGAGAAAATCCCGTCAGGTTTTTCGGTACGGGAAAAAACGCACAGATATTTCGACGACATTGATTTAAGCAGTCTGTTCTGTTTGAAACAGATCAATCCGGACCGCGCAGAAAAGAGCCTTGGGACGCTGGGCGGCGGAAATCATTTTATTGAAGCAGACAAAGACGATGACGGTGCAATCTACATTGTCGTGCATTCCGGAAGCAGACATCTTGGTCTGGAGGTAGCGGAATATTATCAGGCAAAGGGATATAACATATTAAATCAGTCGGCTAAAATCCCGCGTACGCTCGCTTATGTCTCCGGAGAATTGTTTCAACAGTACATTCACGATATGAAAATCGTACAGCGATTTGCGGAGTTAAACAGAAAAGCTATCATGGATGAGATTATAAAGGGGATGAAACTGCATGTGACCGAGCAGTTTACAACGATTCATAATTATATTGATATGGATGAAATGATTTTGAGGAAAGGAGCTGTGTCGGCAAAAAAGGGGGAAAAACTCTTAATCCCGATCAATATGCGCGATGGTTCTCTTTTTTGTACCGGTCTTGGAAATGACGACTGGAATTATTCCGCTCCTCACGGGGCGGGACGTCTGATGAGCCGTTCCGCTGCGAAAGAGTCGTTTACCGTTTCGGAATTTAAAAAGCAGATGAAAGGCATTTATACAACTTCAGTCAATCAGAGTACACTGGATGAATGCCCGATGGCATACAAGGGAATGGATGACATTGTGGGTAATATCGGGGACACGGTCCGGATTGATAAGGTGATCAGGCCGATTTATAATTTTAAAGCGGGAAATGAATAAGCAGAAAATAAAACAGGCTGAATAAGCGCATAAGAAAAGATAGCCGTTCGGATTTTTTGAAAGGGGAGAAAGAGTAAACGATGATATTTAATTTTTTGGGGACGGTTTTATACATAATTGCTTCCTGGCTGATGGGAATTGCTTTCTTACAGCTGACCGGGACGCTGCGTTTGAATATAAAAAATTTACATTATATTGCGCTGCCGGTGGGAATTTTACTGGATGCAGTGATCGCACCAGTGATTTACTTTGGGTTTGGGCAGACGTTAGAGATCATACGGATGGTATATATTGTTCTTGCCGTTGTCTCGTTTTGTATCCTTATTCGAAAGAAAGTTCAAAAGAATGTCCTGTTCGGACTGATGCTGGTTCTTTTTCTGTTTACTATTACGGCAGTTTTGGGTATGATAAAAGGGACAAAACTATATGTTCACAGGGGAAACATATGGGATAAAGAAATTTATCTTTCCCAGGTAGTCTATATGGGGCAGTATGATATCAATGGCATAGTGGATGTGCACCAGAAAGAGTATCCGTCTGATGTACTGGAATATGGATAAAGTCTGATTAATTCGGACCGTCCCATCGCAGCTCTTCTGTGTGCGATATTGACAGGGAGAGGTTGGGGTGATCTGTTTTATCAGGGTTATCTTTTTATAATGACGGCGTGGATTGCAATTTTCTGTTCTATGATCTGTGTTGTTGATATCGTAACGAATGGGATGAGACAAAAGAATTTTTTTTCTCAGGGAAAAATATTTTTATTTGATATCTTTTTGCGGCTCTCTATACATTTGGCTTTTACGGGCAAATCCAGTATGATATAGACGCATGGTCGCAGATTGTATCCGGCGGAGGGCTATTGGCCTTCACCTGCATTTATTTCATTACTTTTCGGGAACTTGTTTTCTTAAAAACAAGTCTTTCTCCCACCCGGTTTATTTTGCTTATGCTTACAGGGGCAGGCGTTTTTCTGATTTACCCGGAAAATACGATGATATATGGAGCCATTCTGATTATTGTGTCCGTGCTTGTATGCATTTATAATAAATGCCGCATTTCGGTAAAAGAAATTGGTAAATACGCAGGGATTCCTGTTGCTGCTACCGTACTTGCTTTTGCGGTTCATTCCAATACGATCCGGTTTGGGATTTATCAGGCATTTAGAGCCGGGAGCGCCACCCGTCAGTCATGGGCAGGATATTCTGACGCATACTGGCATGGGTGGTATGGCATACCGGAAACAGGTTCTGCATTTGATACATTGGAAAAACTGGTTTCACTTGTGCCATCCTGGTGCGGAATGTTTATGATTATGCCAGACTATGAGAAACATCCTGTTGTTGTATTTTTCTGGTTTCTGTTTGCCGCTGTCTTAGCTGTATTGCTCATTGCGCTGTTTGTTCTGGCGTCAGTAAGGCTTTGGAAGCTGTGTTCGAAAAGGGAGGATTTCATCAGAGGATGTTTTTGGCTTTGTTCCATAGCAGGTATCTGCATATTTCTGGCCATGATATTTCTGGGAAAATATTGGAGTGCGGGGAAACTGCTGCTGTATATATCGCCATTTCTTTATGTGGTATTGTCAGATTATACGATGAGGCTGATATTATCCGGAAAAATCAGGGAAAAAAATAAAAAAGGCAGGTATGTCGGGACAATACTGACGCTGGTTTCTGTTTTATTTGTCGTATGTCAGACTGTTTTTGCAGGTATGCGTGTGTTTGACCTTGCTGTAAATGAAAATTGTACCGGCTATCTGAGGACTTATCTTTCTGACCAGCATCCGAAATTAAAAACAAAATACCCCTATCAGTTTGATGCAAAAAAATATGCAGATGAGCCGGTTGTGGCAATTCGCATTAAGAGCAGCTGGTATCAGGATTATGTGAAACTGGCCTTGGCATACGAGGGGGTAGCATATTATGCAGTACCGGATTCTGCGATTGGATGGGGAAAAATGAAAGAGGAAAACCTTAATTATAATTAAGAAAGATACCACAGTTCGGGTAAAAGATACGGCTGGATCAGGTCAGGCTGATTGAAAGAGAGTGATCGAACAGGAGTGGGATGTTTTTTCACACATGATAATGCCCATAAAAGGGCATTATCTATGCGGATTTATGTCGCAGCAAAGCTGTGATAAACGGATGATCTGTTTAGTTAATAGCGGTTAGTCACAGGATAATGGGGGGAACAGTTTATTCGTATAATTGTCTGTGGAAACCTGCGAAATAATAAATAATTGCAGCTACTGCCAATATTATATGAAGATAACATCCGATACCTATGCTTGTATCCGATAAAGTGGAATCAAATTCTCCCAACACTTTTTTTATATTAAAATAAGCTGCGAGTGCCGTGATCAGGTAAGCAGCAGATTCTGCGATCACCAGTATTCGATATAAACCAGTATTTAATGCGTAAGCGTTTGCTCCAATAATTCCGGTCAGGAGAACGGCAATGTCTGTAATGATCAGGATAATAACCATATAACCTGAGGCTGCGACGCTTCCGTTTAAACATTTTAATAATCCGTATCCGGAATAAGCGGTATCAGACGACAGATACCCATATCCGACACTGATGGTAAGATAATTGAACGCAAGAAAAACAAATGACAATATGGCAAATGCAGACCATATGTAACAATTTGGTTTTAGCAGATAGCTGACAGGCACGTTGACGGTTTCTTCCGGTTCAGTCTGCGAGGGATTTTTCTTTGGCGCAACATAGCCACGCGCTAAAAATGCCCCGCATTCCGGGCAGTTTAAACTTCCGTCCGGAATGGACTCACCACATTTTTCACAAAGCATAATTTTATTCCTCCTGTGTCTTATTCTTTTATTGTTTCTGTGTAAACGAATGCAGCAGGTAAAATATCTGCATCTGTTTCAATAATAACATAAAAATCAATCAGATACAACAGATATTCGGGAAGTATTCGGAAAGCTGAAAGAAAAAACTTGCATTTGAAAAAAAGTATGGTATACTGTCTATATGGGGCATTAGCGCAGTTGGGAGCGCGCAACATTCGCATTGTTGAGGCCACGGGTTCGAATCCCGTATGCTCCATTTTAAAACGAACAGGAAAAACAGCGGCAGTCATAGAAAAGAGTAAGGTTTTCCGCTGTTTTTTGATTGAAGAAGATCTATTTACATAAGGGTACATCAACAGGGATTCTATTTTGATCAGATATTATGTAATCAGGATGCGTTAATCATCCTGATTTTTTTGAAATATGGGGTAGCCGTTTCCCTGAATGTCTGTTGTAATATCATTGAGATGCTGCTTTTTGGAGCAGTTTTTTTTCGCATTAATGATGCCGCTTTCCCAGGCTCCCTCCGGCGCAGTGCGGATATGTTTTTCTTTGTCGGTTGGTTTCATGATGACCTCCTGAATTATATTACAGTTAGTATAACCGGAAAATGATGAAATATAAGAAAAGAAATAAAAAAATACCCTGCAGAACCCATTCATGTTATCGCTGATCAGAGCGGCGGACTCTTCTATATCGAGGAGCGTGCTATATCGAGGAGAGAAAAATACGGCAATTATTCGAATGAGTATTCCGTTCCAAAAGAAATAGAGCGCTGCCTGCGGCACAATAGAAATGCCCGCGAAAGCGGGCGAGTGGGTGAAAGCGTGAAAAATAAAAGTCTTTATACGGGATTTTGCGTCTGCGCATAAAGCGAATGTGAACTGCGCTCGCAATTTGAGAAAGAGAGAGCTGCAGCTATTCCTGGCCGGGCTGTTCCAAAAGAAATCGGATAAAATCTTCCTCCGGCAGTGGTTTTGAAAAGTAATATCCCTGAATATGGTTGATTCCAAGGTCTTTCATGGTCTGATATTGTTCTTTTGTCTCAATTCCTTCCGATACAATTTCAAGGTTCATGCCGTGTATCATATGGATGGCGGCGTCCATCACATATTTTGCTCTGCCGTTTTCAAAGTAAGAATTTGTCATACTTCGGTCAAATTTGATCAGATCAACCGGCATGTCAACGATATAATTCAAATTGGATTGTCCGGTCCCGAAATCATCCAGTGAAAATGATACGCCGTATTCAATCAGTTCTTCCATATTATTTTGCAGAATTTTTTTTGCGTTTGTTGAAGCGGATTCCGTAATCTCCAGATTAATCTGTGAAGGGGCAATCTCGTATTTTTTCATAATTTGAATATAATCGTTTGCCAGACGCTCATAGGCGCATTGAACAACAGAGAGATTTACTTCAATATAATGCATCCCGAGCCGTTCCAGCGGGTGTTTATAAATGAACTGACATACTTTTTCAAATACAATTTCTCCAAGTTTTAAAATCATGCCGTTTTCTTCTGCAATATCGATAAATAAACCGGGCTGGATCAGCTGTCCCTCACGGTCACGGATACGTACCAGAGCTTCCGCTGATGTAATGCGTTGTTCTTCTGTAGAAAAAATAGGCTGATAGTATAAATCCACACGATCTGATTCCATTGCTTCCAAAATTAATTGTTCCGTTTCTTTTTTGTGCAGCATCTGATTAACACTGTCCGCGCCGATGCAAAGAAAATCACTCTCGGAAAATTCTTTTGCATCCTGCCTGAGGTGACGAATCAGCAGAAGCAGTTGTTCCGCCCGCTGTGTAACGGAAGCATGCGGCAGATAAAACCAGTATGGATGAACAAAAGATGAATGATGATTCCCCCACCCTGCTTCGAATCTTTCCCGGATTCTGGCAGCATGATGTTCTGACGTCGCAGTGTCATCAAATAAAATGAAAAATTCGTCTTCTGCATTCTTAAAGCAAAGAACATCCGGCAGCTTCAGCAGGTATTCAATGATTTCCATTTTGATAAACGGCCTTTGTTCCATTGGAACATTTTGATAAGCGGTGTTTTCAAACACAATTGCAAGAGCCGAAAAATCTTTATCACTGTCAAATAACTGTTTCGTATACTGGAACAGTGCGCTGCTGCTAAACAGTCCGGTTGACCGGTCAAGGTTTGTCTCTGGGTTTTCCAGCTTCAGATAGAGTACCATGACGCCTATGGAGCCGGCAAAGCCTACAATCAGGACATTGGTATACATAAACTGGATCTGAGATGCGGCAAGCCAGACAAAAAGCCAGATACAAACGGCTTCCCTGCGCCTCGGGTTAATGTTTGCTTTTTCTTTTTTCAGAAGAAAAAAGATTCGGATGAAAAAAACCAGCGCCATTCCGTAAGTGACATAAAGGCTCGGACCGTGTGTGTAGAGCACAGTCTTTTTGTCCTCAGCAAAGTGGTATGTAATAGGAGCAAGGTAGGCGCCGACTGTGGCGAGTGACGCCAGAAACAGATAAGGTTTCATTTTTTTTCGGTATACTTCTTCCCGTGTGTAAATATCGACACAAATATAAGATAATGCGCCAAGCGCAACAAAAAGAAGCGTAACCAGATAACTTTTCGCGATAAATTTGACGAACGGTTCCGGCATCAGATGGCGGTTTTGGATTGCGCCGATGGACAGCACATCCATGGAAAGGCAGATAAAAGTCGCCCAGAAGACTCGTAAAAATGCTTTTTGCGAATTTAAAGAGATTCGTTTCTGACGCATATAAAAAAAGTAAAGCGTCAGCATCAGAATAATTCCGCAGCATTGAATCTGTATATGCATAATTACTACCTCTCATTGTAAAAATTCGTTATTAAGAATATGCCGTAATTATATTTATTATATTTCAATTTTCTTCCAAATACAAGTCTTGTATTGAGCTTTGCAGAATAAATAGATAAAAAGGCTGCCGTCCGCACCCTCGCCAGGCATCTCGCTCTCTGGCGACCAGACGAATAGACGTAGAGGAAAGGAAAATGCCCGATTATTGCCAAGCAGGAACTTCACAGCGCACAGTATGCCAACCGGGTGTGTCCTGCGGCGAAAAAAGAGATTTATAATTTTAAATGTTGAGACATGGAGAAATTGTGTTATACTTAAAACAAAATAGGAAAATGCGGCGAAGCCGCGACAGGAGGCGGAATGCACAGAAAGACAGCGAAAACGAGGGCGATCGGCGCAGCGATTTTATGTCTGCTGCTTTCCGGCGGCTGCGCCGGCAGAGAGCCGGCTGATGAGCCGTCTGCCGTACAAGAGAGTACGGAAGAGACACCCAAAGCAGATAAAGGCAATCAGACAGAGGTTTTCGAACAGAATCAAACCGCAGTGGAAGAAAAATCGACAGAGACTGCGTCGAACGAAATCATGTCGGAACCGGAATTTGTCGAAGCGGATTTTTCAGAGTATTTTGAAGGTTTAAACGGAGCGGCAGTGATCTATGATGTATCTGACAGGCGCTATACAGTTTATAATCGCAGTCTTGCCGAAACCAGAAGATCGCCATGCTCAACTTTTAAAATAATATCGTCTCTGATCGCCTTAGAGCACGGGATCATTGACCCGGATGCATCCGTACGCGTCTGGAGCAAAGAGATATTCTGGAACGAAAAATGGAATCAGGATATTTCCGACTGGGAGGGGCGCTTAAATACAAATAATCAAAACCGTGCGCTGACCGGTTTCTGGATTGAGTCATCTCTAAAAATATCACCCAAAGAGCAGGCGGAAGTGATGGAGCGCATTTTCGGGTCTGATTCGCCGTATGCAAAGGAGACAATAACTGCGCTCAAAGAAGTTATGAAAGTGGGGGAACAGAATCAGTCAGAGCTTATGATCTATGGAAAAACAGGGATGGGAAAAGCAAACGGAGTCCTTGTAGACGCGTGGTTTGCCGGGTTTGCAGAAACAGCAGAAAAACAAATCACTTTTTGTATTTATCTTGGAAAGTCAGATGAAAAAAATGCATCCGGCGCGACGGCGAAAAATATTGCCGTCCGGCTTGTAGAGGAGTATTTTAATGAATCTTAAATGGAACGGATTCCGGCGGGAAGTGGCCGAATATTTAATTGAAAATCAGATTTCGGAAAATGAGTTTCGTTTTCTCGGCATTTATGAATGGCAAAATGTTTATGGGAGAGTGCTGGAGCGCTTTATCGACTCTTCGTATGCGAAAACGTGCGGACTTCACTGGTCTAATATTGAAAACGGATTTCGCAGGGGGATGGATAGCATCATTGAGTTCGGCTGTTTTAACGAAGGTTCCTGGCAGTGGATGAAAAAGCTGCCTGAAATTGTAAATTGTGACAAAGTATACCTGTTTTTGGAGGACGATGAACGGCAGGATACAAAATACTGGATTGCCGAGTGCAGTCCCTCAGTCATATGGCTTATTGTCAATGATACTTATGGAATCGGCGACTATTATATTACCGATAAAAAATTTAACTGGATGATCACAGAAAATCACCATGAATATGTGCATATTATTGGCAACGGCCTGGAACGTTCCGCAATTGAAAAAATCTGCATAAAGTATCATATGCCTGTATTTTAAATATTGTCTAAATAAACATTTGTAATTCAAAAAAATGAATATTGTTTTAATTGGTTATTGTAAAATTTTGGAATTTATGATATAATATATACGGTTAGTATACGCTTTTCTTTGCGGGGGGGGGGGGGGGTGCGTATTTTATTGTTGTAGAACGTAAAGAACGGGAGCAGACAATTGTCAAATACGTAATCTATATGAAAAAGGAGGTATTTATTCTATGAAACGACTGAAAAGAGTAATATGCTATTTATTGATATCTGCATTGCTCATTGGCGTCATTTCAGTGCCGGGATATGAAAATACGGTTGTCCATGCGGAGGAGACATCCACTGGCCCCATGACAGGTATAGTGGAGAATGATCATACTACATCAAATCTGACGTGGACATTGACGGAGGATACACCAGATGACTGGGATCTGTCTGCAACACCCTATAAACTGACGATCTCACTGACCGATCCTAATGGGAGCGGGGATTTTCCGATGTGGACTGCTGTTGATCCATCTTATTATCCATGGCATTCGTACAGAGGGCAAATTAAAACCCTATGTATAGAAGAGGGTGTTACAACAATTTCAGGCAATGCATTTGCGGATCTGGTCAGCATAAAAACGCTGAAACTGCCCGAGAGCCTTACGCAAATCGGATATCGCTCATTTTATGGCTGTACCCAGCTTACATCAATCACAATACCGGATCGTGTCGAATCCATTGGAAACGGTGCGTTTTACAAGACAAAATCAGTAACGTCGATTCAGTTTGGGACGGGACTAAAGACGATCGGGTCGGGTGCGTTTGACCCGGGTGATATGGCGTATGGAAATAATGTGACAGAACTTGTATTTAATGAAGGACTTGAGACGATTGGAAGCGAGGCATTTTTAAACTTTAAGAAACTTCGCAGCATCAAGTTTCCGGACAGTCTGACTACAATTGGAGAGAAAGCGTTTTACAATACTAGCATGGCCGGGACGCTTACAATTCCGAAAAATGTGACGTCTATCGGAACGAAAGCTTTTTTCACAAGTTACGGCAGCTGGACAGGAATTGAGGTTGCGCCGGAAAATACGGTGTTTGAGGCAGTTGACAATGTGCTCTATCAGAAGTCGGCGGACGGCATACCGGAGAGCGTAATTGTATGTGCGTCAAAAAATCCCTTGACAGAAATTCATATTCAGGATGGTGTAAAAACAATTAACGAAAGCGCTTTTGCTGCCTGCAGTTTGATGGAATCCATAACGTTCCCTGATTCGGTGCAGACAGTGAAGAAAGAATCATTTTCAAATTGTGACAAATTGAATACCATAAAGCTGGGGAAAGGGCTTGAGATAATTGAAAGCGGATTTGCCAAAACTTGTGAGGCGCTGGAGAATATTGAAGTAAACAGTGAAAATCCGTATATCGAAACGGTTGACGGCGTTCTTTACAGTAAAGACCACCAAAGGCTGTATCTGTATCCGGCGAAAAAAGCCGATACGTCATATTCGGCTCTGCCGGAGACAACAAAGATTGACACATACGCGATACAGGGGGCGAATTTGCTGGAGCAGCTGTACCTGCCGGAGTCGCTGGCAAAAATTGACGACTATGCAGTCTGGTACAATAAAAATCTGAAAGAAGTATATTTTGCAGGAAATGCACCTGAGGTTGGGGGCATCTCATGTTTTGATCATAGTCATAAAGATCTCCTTTATTATCTTGCAAAAGGTACTACCGGTTGGGATACAAGCCAGTGGAAATCAATTTTAGGCAATAAATCCGCAGAGTGGAATCCGAACCTGACAGGCCAGACGGAGGGCAGCTTTGATGCGCTTTCATTCCTGTTTGAGGAGTCAAACGGAAAACTGACCTTTAGCGGTACCGGGGAGATTCCGGATTTTACAGAGGAAGCGCCTGCGCCCTGGAGCGGTTACGTAGGTGAGATTCAGACGGTCTATGCCAACGGCGTTACAAAAATCGGCAGCAACGCGTTTGCAAATGCGCAAAAACTGCTTCTGATTGAGACGGACGAAAGTCTCGTCACAATCGGCGACAATGCGTTTTTGGACTGTGTTAAAATGTGGGGACATGATATCGCTTCGGCTGAGACAGTCGGAGCAGGAGCCTTTTCGAACAATACGGCGATGACTTCGCTGACGCTGGAAAAAGCGGCGCAGCTTGGAGCAGGAGCCTTTTCGAATAATACGGCGTTGACGAATGTTTCTCTCGGCGCACGTCTTACGGTGATTGATGCGGATGTATTTTCCGGCTGCAGCGCGCTGACCGGCATGCTGATTCCGGAGAGCGTAACCGGGATCGGTCAGAATGCATTTGGCGGGTGCGCGTCTCTTCGCTCCGTAAATATCCCGGCTAAAACAGCCGCGGTTTCATCCGGCGCGTTTTCGGGCTGTCAGGCGCTGGAAAAAGTATATTTTTACGGAAATGTACCGGCGTCCCTGGCGCAGGACGGGTTTGACGGCTGCGCAGCCGGGCTGACGTTTTATTATCGGAGTCCCAACGCAGACTGGGAGGCGCTTGGCGGGGTCTGGAACAGTATCCCTGTGTGCGGCCTTACGAAATTTTATACGGAACAAAAAGATCATTATTCGTTTGCAAACAGCCATGCTTCTTTCGGCTATCCTGTGGATTACAGGATTCCCAGACAGCGCTATGTCGATGTACTGGACAGTATTATTAAAGGAACCTATTATTATGTCGTCAATGAGAAATGGGGCGGCAGCTGTTACGGGATGGCGGCCACGACGCTTTCCTTTTATGAAAACCCGGAAGAGTACCGGCTTTCTGATTACGGAGTGTCCGCACAGGATCTGTTTGCGGTTCCTGCACCGATGAGTGCATCCGCGAAACTGACCAGACTGATTGAGGCGGGGCAGATTTCACAGTATAAGCCGTCCATAGCGTCAAGCAGCGGGGCTGTTTATAGAAACTATAACAGTTTGCGCACTCTGATTCAGCGGGTGGAGGATTTTGAGCGCTCCGGCGGGCTGTCCGTTGATTCCGATGCAGATCCGGTGATTATGGTAATCTGTTCAGAGAATGCCGGCCATGCGGTAGTTCCGGTTTCTGTCGAACAGGCGGACAACGGCGATTTCCTGATGAAGATATACGACCCCAACGAACCGCGGGCCCTGCAGACACTGACTGTAAAGAAAGATTTGAGCGCAATAGAATACGGGCCGTATCGTTCGGCATCCTATATGAATTACAGTACGTTTGCAAACGCAATGTCCGGCGTTGTGCTGCACGACAGCACGGTTGATACATCTGTCTACCTGTCGATTGACAGCGATCATGTCAGCCTGACGAACGAAGCCGGAGAGGGGATTGACCAGATAGAGGGCGCGTATGAGCAGATGCACTTAAACGGTGCGGCCGACGATACGTTTTCCGGAATCAGAAGTTATGTGCTGCCGGAAGGGAATTACCAGATCCGTGCAGATCAGGCGGCGGATGCGGGCAGCCAGACAAAGACCGGTACAAAAGAACAGCAGTCTGTTACATTCTATATGGCATCGGAGGACAGTTTCGCAGAGATTACGTCTTCTGATCGGGACGCCGTGCTTACAGTAAACAGTACCGGCGGGAATGAGGGCGATCTTACAATTGCAGTGGAATCTGATTCTGCAGAGCCGAAAACAACGGTTATCAATCTGGTTAATGAGCAGGGAATGGAGCGGTCCATTGAGATAACAGACGATGCAGCCGTTACTGTGTCACAGGAGGGCGCGATTACTGTAAACGTACAAAATGACGCGGCCGTTACCATCGACGGGCAGACTGCCGCAGTGGAAAACGGGCAGACCGTCAGCTCGTTTGTAGCGGGCGATGCAGATTTTTCTGTGAAAATAAAAGAGTTTTTGGCGGAAGCTGCCTGTGATGAGAAAAATGAACTGGGCGGAACCATATCTGCAGAATTGATATCAAATTCTGCCTCTGCACGGAATGTGACATTAAATGCAGAATTTTTTGATGAGAAACAGGAAAAAGTAAGTTCTATTTCCAAACAGGTACAGTTAAATCCGGGACGGAACCATCTGTCATGGGAATTTGAAAAAACGGGAGCATCCTTTGGCGTAGAGGAGGGTGACGTAACGCTTACCTGCCGCCTGACTGTTACGGATGAGGCAGGAAAAACCGTGAACGCGTCGACAGGAGGTATAACCGTTACCGTATCAAAACCAAAAGACCCGGAACCGACCGATCCAGAGCCGACCGAACCGACGGACCCGGAACCGACCGAACCGGAACCGACGGATCCGCTGCCGACGGATCCAAAGCCAACTGATCCGGAACCGACGGATCCAAAACCGACCGAACCGGAACCGACGGATCCGCTGCCGACGGATCCAAAACCGACCGATCCAAAACCGACTGATCCGTTGCCAACCGATCCGTTGCCAACCGATCCAAAACCGACTGATCCGCTGCCGACCGATCCGTTGCCAACCGATCCGGAACCGACCGATCCAAAACCGACTGATCCGCTGCCAACCGATCCGCTGCCAACCGATCCAAAACCAACTGATCCGCTGCCGACCAATCCGAAACCGACAGACCAAAATTCGGGCGATTCACAGCTGCAGGCAAAAGTTCAGTCGATCCGCGTCACGGCAAAATCGAACAAAGTTGTCGTGGGCAATAAACTGACACTCAAAGCAGAAGTACTGCCGCTGAACGCTGCAAACAAACAGGTAATTTGGAGCAGCGGCAATACAAAATATGCGACGGTCAGCAAGAGCGGTATTGTAACCCCGAAAAAGGCGGGCGCGGGGAAATCTGTTGTAATTACTGCAAAGGCAGCTGACGGTTCAGGCATAAAGGGAACTTATCGTCTTCAGATCAAAAAAGCGCTTGTAACAAAAATTAAACTTACAGCAAAGGCATCGGTAAAAGCCGGAAAGAAACTGACAATCAAAGCGGTTGTCACGACAAACAGCCCGGCAGCCAGCAAGAAGTTAAAGTGGACGACAAGCAATAAAAAATATGCGACAGTCTCGAAAAAAGGCGTCGTAACAGCAAAAAAAGCCGGAAAAGGAAAACGTGTTACGATCACAGCGAAAGCAACAGACGGCTCCAAAAAGACGGCAAAGATAAGAATTAAAATCAAGTAAGAGAAAAGAAAGCTGCCGCAATCCATTACAACTGGTTGCGGCAGCATTTTTAGTTTATGACATTTCTATCATAGAAACAATTTCTGATTTGGGGATGGCGTTCTTTACTTGACAAAAGCAGCAAAAAGTGTATAAAATAGGACAATAAAATTTAGCAGAAAAGAGCTTATGCGCAAAAAGCGAATGCGAACTGCGTTCTCAATGCAGAAATGGAGATTAAAATGGAAAAAATTAAGATGACAACACCTTTGGTGGAGATGGACGGCGACGAGATGACGAGAATCCTCTGGAAGATGATCAAAGAGGAGCTTTTGAATCCGTTTATTGAACTGAATACGGAATATTATGATCTTGGTCTTAAATACCGCAACGAGACAAACGATCAGGTTACAATTGATTCTGCGAATGCGACAAAAAAATATGGAGTTGCAGTAAAATGTGCTACGATTACGCCAAATGCAGCTCGCATGACGGAGTACAATTTAAAAGAAATGTGGAAAAGTCCAAACGGTACGATACGTGCAATGCTTGACGGCACGGTTTTTCGAGCTCCGATTGTTGTAAAAGGGATTGAGCCAAATGTAAAAAGCTGGAAAAAACCGATCACGATTGCGAGACATGCATATGGAGACGTCTATAAGGCATCCGAGATGAAGATAAACGGCCCTGGCAAATGCGAGCTTGTCTTTACGGCTGCAGACGGAACAAAGACAACGGAACTGATCCATACATTCGACGGCGCAGGAGTGATACAGGGACAGCATAATTTAAACGGTTCCATTGAAAGTTTTGCAAAAAGCTGTTTTAATTTTGCGCTGGACACAAAGCAGGATTTGTGGTTTGCGACGAAAGATACCATTTCCAAAAAATATGATCATACGTTTAAAGATATTTTCCAGCAGATATTTGACGAAGAATATAAAGAAAAATTTGAGGCGGCCGGGATTACCTATTTTTATACATTGATCGACGATGCAGTAGCTCGTGTGATGAAGTCGGAGGGCGGCTATATCTGGGCATGTAAAAATTATGACGGCGATGTAATGAGCGATATGATTTCAAGCGCATTCGGATCGCTGGCCATGATGACTTCGGTTCTGGTATCACCGGACGGATATTATGAATATGAGGCGGCGCATGGAACAGTTCAGCGCCATTACTATAAACATTTAAACGGAGAGGAGACATCTACAAACTCCGTTGCGACTATTTTTGCGTGGACAGGCGCACTGCGCAAGCGAGGAGAGATAGACGGAATAAAAGAGCTTGTACAATTTGCAGACAGACTGGAACATGCCTGTGTATCGACGATAGAAGAGGGCAAAATGACAAAAGACCTTGCGTTAATTACAACGATCGAAAATCCGGTTGTGTTAAGCAGCGAGGGATTTATCAAAGCGATACGCGAGAACTTGGAGAAAGAATATAAATAGAAGGATTGGTTTTTTATGATATTATCCTGTCAGAATGTCTCAAAGTCATTTGGGACAGACGAAATATTAAAAGAGATCAGTTTTCATATCGAGGCAAATGAGAAAGCGGCACTGGTTGGCATCAACGGCGCCGGCAAGTCTACACTGCTAAAGATTATTATGCAGATTGAGCAGGCGGATCAGGGGGAAATCATTCTGGCAAAGGATAAGACGATCGGCTACCTTGCCCAGCATCAAGATGTTTCCGGGCACAAGACTATCTATGAAGAAGTGCTCGGGGCAAGAAGCGATATCCTTGCTATGGAGGAGCGGCTGCGCGGGATGGAATCGCAAATGAGCGGCCTCCTGGAGGAAGAGCTGGAGCCGTTTCTGGACAAGTACCACAAGCTTAACCATGAGTTTGAGGCGATCGGCGGTCAGACCTACCGCAGTGAAGTGACAGGCGTTATTCTGGGACTTGGCTTTACGCAGGAAGATTTTGACAAAAAGACAGAACAGCTCTCCGGCGGGCAAAAGACGAGAGTTTCACTCGGAAAGCTGCTTGTCTCAAAACCGGACGTGCTGCTTTTGGACGAGCCGACGAATCATCTTGATATGGAATCTATCCGCTGGCTTGAAGTTTTTTTAAATAATTATAAGGGCGCCGTTCTGTTGGTTGCGCATGACCGGTATTTTTTGGACCGTATTGTCACAAAAGTAATTGAAATTTTCCGTCATAAATCTTATGTTTATCTGGGAAATTATACCGATTTTGCGAGGAAAAAAGCAAAAGTGCGGGAGGATCAGCTGAAACAGTATTATAATCAGCAGCGTGAGATCAGACGTCAGGAAGAAGTCATCGCAAAATTAAAATCATTTAACAGGGAAAAATCCATAAAGCGAGCCGAGAGCCGTGAAAAAATGCTGGACAAGATAGAACGGCTGGAAAAACCGGCGGAGGAAAAAACAGATATTCACATTGTGCTTGAGCCGAATGTCACAAGCGGGAACGATGTGTTAACGATAGACGGACTCACAAAGTCCTATCCGCCTCGGACGCTGTTTTCGGATCTTTCTTTCGAAATTAAGCGCGGGGAACGAGTGGCTCTGATTGGAAATAACGGAACCGGAAAGACGACGCTTCTTAAGATTATCAACAATTTAACCAATGCAGATGCCGGTACAATTTCGCTCGGCAGCGGTGTTCATATTGGCTATTACGATCAGGAACATCAGCTGCTGCACACGGAAAAAACAGTTTTTGATGAGATTGCGGACGACTATCCGACTCTGAACAATACAAAAGTGCGAAACGTACTTGCGGCGTTTTTATTTACGAATGACGATGTCTTTAAGCGGATCGGCGATTTGAGCGGCGGGGAGCGCGGACGTGTCTCCCTGGCAAAACTGATGCTTTCCGATGCGAATTTCCTGATTTTGGACGAGCCGACCAATCATTTGGATATTACCTCAAAAGAGATTTTGGAGGACGCACTAAACCGGTATACCGGAACCGTTTTTTTTGTATCGCATGACAGATATTTTATTAACCAGACGGCAACCAGGATTCTTGATCTGGATGGTCAGACACTGGTCAATTATCTCGGCAATTATGATTATTATCTCGAAAAACATGACGAATTAAAAGCGATATCGGCTCCGGCTGCCCAATCTTCACCAAATACCGATTCCGGGACAAAAGAAAACTGGAAAGCTTTAAAAGCACAGCAGGCAAAGATGCGCAAGATAGAAAGTGCAGTGAAAAAGGCGGAGTCTCGTATTGCGGAATTGGAAAGTGAAATCGAGCGGATTGACAGTGAGTTTGAAAAACCGGAAATTGCGATAAATTCGGCCAAATTAAATGAACTGACAGCGTTGCGGGAAGCCTGTCAGACAGAATTGTCGGATTGTTACAATATGTGGGAAGAACTATCGCTTCAGATGGAATCCGATTAAAAGAACAGAAAGGTGGATATTTTTTGTGGAGGGAAAAGAAATATCGCAGGCAGTAATACGCAGGATGCCGAGATATTACCGCCATCTGGGAGAACTTTTAGAGGAAGGCGTTGAGCGCATCTCATCCAATGACCTAAGCCGCAGGATGAATGTGACGGCTTCCCAGATACGCCAGGATCTGAATAATTTCGGCGTATTTGGGCATCAGGGATACGGATATAACGTAAACTATCTGTATGAGGAAATCGGAAAAATACTTGGAGTAAATGAGCGGCATAATATCATTGTGATAGGAGCCGGAAATCTGGGGCTTGCGCTTGCCAATTATGTGAAATTTGAAAAGCTTGGGTTTGTCATAATCGGCCTTTTTGATATTAATCCGGCGCTGAAAGGAATGTCGGTGCGCGGGATACCTGTTTATATGCTGGATGAACTGGAAGCGTTCTGCAAGAAAAACAGAATTGATATTGCGGCGCTTACCGTACCAAAACAAAAGGCGGAGGCAATGGCGCACCGGCTGGTAAGTAACGGCATCCATGCAATCTGGAACTTTGTGCATGTGGATCTGGAGTTCTCGGAAGAAGAGGTTGTCGTAGAAAACGTACATCTCTCTGACAGTCTGATGCAGCTGTCTTACAATATGATTCAAAAAAGGCAGGATGCCATACGCGCAGAAAAAAAGACAGAATGACAAAAATAACAGGACGGGTGTTGCGGCGGCGCAATGCCCTTTTTTTCGAGGATGCGCGCTAAAGTCGCTTATGCGCATAAAGCGAATGCGAACTGCATTCGCATTGCAGAAACGGGGGTTTTTATGAAATATCTTGTAAACAGCAGTGAAATGAAAACATACGATACAAATACAGCCGGATATTTTAAAGTTCCTTCCATTGTATTGATGGAACGTGCCGCACTGGCCTTTGTCGATGAGCTTGCATGTCAAAACGTTGATACGTCTAAAGCGCTGATTGTATGCGGAGCGGGAAATAACGGCGGGGACGGGCTTGCCGCTGCAAGACTTCTGTCACAGAAAAAATCGGATGTAACAGTTGTTTATGTCGGGAACAGGGAGAGCGCTACAGAGTCAAACCTTCTTCAGCTAGACATTCTCACGGCTTACGGAATTTCGGTGAAAGAGGAAATTCCAAAAGAAAACTATACAGTTGTGATCGACGCAATCTTTGGCGTTGGCTTAACGCGGGAAGTTACCGGCAAATATGCAGAAAAAATTGATCAGATGAACGGGCTGTGCGGTTTTAAGGCAGCAATCGACATTTCTTCCGGTTTGTCCGCCGATACCGGAAAAATCTTTGGAACAGCGTTTCGGGCGGACCTGACCGTTACTTTTGCGTTTGCAAAATGCGGTAGTATGCTCTGGCCCGGCGTCGAATATGCCGGAAAAGTGGCGGTACGGGAAATTGGAATCGACGAGAGCAGTTTTCTGGGGAAAATACCGAAGTTTCGGATGCTGGAAAAAGAAGACATAGAAAATTTGCTGCCAAAACGCTATGCTCATTCACACAAAGGAACTTATGGAAAGCTGTTGATGATTGCCGGGTCAGTCAACATGGCTGGCGCTGCCATTCTTGCGGCAAGAGCAGCCATTTGCTGCGGATGCGGGCTTGTGAAAGTTCTGACGCCTGCAGAAAACAGGATAATTTTACAGACGGCAGTGCCGGAAGCGGTGCTTGAAACATATGATAAAAACAGCAGGGAGATCGATTTTTCACCAACGATCTGCCAGGCAGACGCCATCGTGATAGGACCGGGGCTTGGAGATGGGGATGCGGCCAAAGAGCTCGTTGAAGCCGTTTTAAGAGAAACAGAGAAACCGGTTTTGCTGGATGCGGACGCGTTGAATATCATGGCGGGAAAGAAAAGTCTTTTGCACATGCTTGGGGAAAATAAAATTATAACGCCGCATGTCGGGGAAATGGCGCGCCTGACCGGAAAAGAGATTTGGCGGATCAGGACTGAGATTCCTGATACGGCCAAAGAGATGTCCGAGAAATATCATACAGTCTGCGTTTTAAAAGATTTTCGAACGGTAAGTGCGCTGCCAAACGGGGAACTTTATCTGAATACAACCGGAAATTCCGGAATGGCCACAGCCGGAAGCGGCGATGTGTTAAGCGGCCTGATCGGTTCGCTGCTTGCACAGGGGGCGGCGCCCGGTACGGCTGCTTTGCTCGGCGTTTATCTGCACGGCATGGCGGGAGACAAAAAAGCGGAACAGTACGGAGAGAGGGGACTGACAGCGTCGGATCTGGCGGACGGACTGAAACAGATCTGGAATGATCTGTAAAAAAATCAGAATGAAAAAAGGAAAAGAGGTGTAAGGTTTTGTGTGCCGACACAAAAAATAAAAGTTTGGAATTGGATTTTGGCATAGACAACCAATACAAAAGCTGTGATCCAAGAGAACGCGCGCAGAGAGTATATGCCGAAATTGATCTGGAAGCGATCCTGCACAATATGGAAGCCATGCACGAAATCATCTCTGCGGACACAAAAATGATGGCTGTAGTAAAAGCGGACGGTTATGGGCATGGGGCGGTCCCGATTGCAAAAGTTATAGAGAATTTGCCGTACCTTTACGGTTTTGGCGTCGCAACCATAGAGGAGGGACTTTCACTTAGAAAAAGCGGTATAAAAAAGCCGATTCTGATATTGGGTTATGTATTTCCGGGGCGATATGAGGAACTGGTGGAAGCAGATTTGATGCCCACCGTTTTTACATGGGAAATGGCGGCTGATCTGGAGCAGACGGCTGCACGTCTTAAGCAAAAGTGCAGGATTCATTTTGCCGTTGATACGGGCATGAGCCGTATCGGGTATCAGGCAGACGCGCAGTCTGTTGAGGAGATGACACGCATTGCAGAGTTTGCGCATATTATAGTGGAGGGAATTTTTACGCATTTTGCGCGCGCGGACGAGACAGACAAAACATATGCAAAGGAACAGCTTGAAAAATTTTTGGATATCACGGAACAAATTGAAAAGAAAGGGCTTGCCATTCCGGTGAGACACTGCTCAAACAGTGCGGGCATTCTGGAACTGCCGGAGGCAAATTTAAATATGGTGCGCGCGGGCGTTACTCTGTACGGGTTATGGCCGTCGCCCCAGGTGGATCAGTCCAGACTTTCCATTCGGCCCGCTATGTCGTTAAAATCACATATCGCCTGTCTGAAAGAGCTTCCGAAAGGGCGTGCGGTAAGCTATGGCGGTACATATATTACAAAAGGGACAGAACGCATAGCGACAATCCCGATCGGCTATGCGGACGGCTATGCAAGGGGGCTTTCCGGCAATGGAGAAGTCTTAATACACGGAATGCGCGCTCCGATCTGCGGCAGGATCTGTATGGATCAGTTTATGGTGGATGTGACAAAAATACCGAATGCCGCAGTTGGAGACGAGGTAACGCTGATTGGCGGCGACGGCGGCGGGAGAATATCCATAGAAGAGCTTGGGGAGCGCAGCGGACGATTTAATTATGAGTTTGCGTGCTGTATCGGAAAGCGTGTTCCGCGTATTTACAGAAAGGAGGACATGATACTGGGCGAAGAAGATTTTGGTTTGGAATAAAATTTTTTTCGTTATCGGAATACACCCGTTAAAATTGGCAATACTATCCATCAGATAGTTTCAATGAACAGAATCGTTTCATGATTTGATGTAAGGAGAGTATATGATAATTCGACGAGGTGATATTTTTTATGCAGATTTAAGGCCGGTCGTAGGCTCAGAGCAGGGCGGTATACGTCCGGTATTGATTATACAGAATGATGTGGGCAACAGGCACAGTCCTACTGTGATCTGCGCAGCGATTACATCCCAGATGAACAAGGCTAAGCTGCCGACGCATGTGGAGCTTGACAGCCGCAAATACGATCTGGTAAAAGATTCCGTTGTGCTGCTGGAACAGCTGCGAACCATAGACAAACAGCGATTAAAAGACAAAGTCTGCCATTTGGATCAGCAGATCCTTGTAAAGATAGACAAGGCGCTGGAAATCAGCCTGGAATTGTATACATAAGAAACTTGACGGTTGTACACAAGATATGGTATGATATTAAAAGTCAAGGCACAAATGAATGGAAAGGAAGAATGCTTTATGGACGATGGCGTCAGTCCCAGTTGGGGGATCGTTATTTTGTTGGTACTTGTTTTTATTGCACTGTTTGTGATTGCAATTCTGCTGCGCAAACTGCTTGGCACCATGGGGGTGACATTTCACGGAAATACCGACGATGTCACTGAGGAGGAGATCATTTCCATGGTAAAAGAAGGGCATGAGCAGGGTGTGCTTTTGGCAAGTGAAGCAGAAATGATACACAATATCTTTGAATTTGGCGACAAAGATGCAAAAGATATTATGACGCACCGCAAAAATATCGTAGCGATCAACGGCGATATGACTTTTTTAGAGATGCTTTCTTTTATAAAGGAGAATAATTATTCCCGTTTTCCGGTCTATCAGGAAGATATCAATAATATCATCGGCGTATTACATATCAGGGAGGCCCTGATGTTCTGCGGAGACGATTCCGTTTCCAATACTCCGGTTCGAAACATGGAAGGGCTTGTCCGCGAAGTGGAATTTATTCCCGAGACAAGAAATATCAATACATTGTTTACCATGATGCAGTCAGAGAAAAACCATATGGTTGTTGTTGTCGATGAGTACGGTCAGACGGCAGGTATTGTAGCGATGGAGGATATTCTGGAAGAAATCGTCGGAAATATTGAAGACGAGCACGACGAAGAGGAACAGATGATTCTTTCATATCCGAACGGAACATACCAGATTGACGGTATGGCTGATTTCTCAAAAGTGATGAAAGTGCTTGGCATAAAGTCCGCAAAAGATGATGCAGACGAATTTGAGACGTTAAACGGTTTTATCATATCCCGGATTGACAAGATACCGGAGGACCACGAAGTGTTTTCCGTTCAGGCATATGGCTTTTTATTCGAGATAATTTCTGTGGAAAATAAAATGATTCATTCTGTAAAAGTAAGAAAATGTACCCCGGAAGAGATGGAGGAACAAAAGGAACGGACGGAAGAGCGGCATAGTCACGCTTATTCTGCATGACAGAAGACAGACAGTACAACAGTTTTACAGGAGGAGTAGACGTGTGAGAGGAAATGAGATCATTTGGAACGACAAATTCTGCATTGGCGTAGATGAAATTGACCAGGCGCATCAGAAGTTGTTTTCCATGATGCGCAAACTGGTAAATCTGATAGAGGATTCAAAAAGCGCCGAGTGGGCCTGCAGAGAAGGAATAAAATTTTTTAAGAATTATGTGATTTATCATTTTGAGTCGGAAGAGAATTATATGCGCAGTATAAAATACGACGGGTATGACGCGCATAAACGGCTGCATGACAACATGAAATATAATACGATACCGGCGCTGGAACAGGAACTGGAAAAATCCCGCTATTCCCTGGAAGCAATCCAACATTTTCTTGGCATCTGTTTAGGATGGCTAAACGGCCATATTATGATAGAGGACAGGGCCATTACCGGAATCGTATCCAAGAAATGGGTCAGCAGCCCCGGCGATGATGAGATATCGGGTCTTAAGAATGCCATTATACATATAATGAGCGACATGTTTTGTATGGACACTAAAATTGTCAGCGAGCGTTATGGCGGAGAAGATTTCGGAAAAAGGCTCTGTTATGAAATGGTTTATCTGACGCAGAAAGGTGAAAAGGAACAGATCTTTCTCGTATATGAAGAAAGGCTGGTACTTACGACAATCGGAGAACTTATCAACATACCGTTAGACCGGGTTGACCAGACGCTTCTCTATGCCGTTTCTCAGATTTCAGAGCAGCTTGTCAAACATATCGGGCTTTATTTTACACTGGATACCTGTCAGCTAATTCAGGAAGGAATGCAGAATAACGAAACATTCCATCAGATGTTCGCGGAAGAATTTCCTTATTATAGTCTTTTATTTGACACGGGAATCGGTTACTTTGCATTTTGTTTTCAAAAACAGAAGCACATTGGTTAACACTTTATGGAAAGGAATTGACAATCAGAATAAAAAATGATACCTTTTGATTATGAAAAAAAGATGAACAATAGAAGAGTGGTAAGGAGAAATCATGGAAAAGCAGCAGATCTTGATTGTTGATGACGAAAGTATTAACCGAGAGATTTTGATGGCGATGTTTGAAGACGAATATGACAGACTGGAAGCTTCAAACGGTCAGGAAGCAATATCAAAGATTGAGGAGAGTAAGAATCTGATCCTTGTATTGCTTGATATTACAATGCCGATTCTGGACGGATTTGGCGTGCTTGAATTTATGAAAGGACATCAGCTTCTGGAAGAGATTCCCGTTATTCTGATTACCGGAGAGACGATTATGGACAGCGAGGACCGGGCTTATTCCTATGGAGCTGCAGACGTCATACATAAACCGTTTTATCCGCATATCGTAAAAAAAAGATGTAAGAATATCATTGAACTATACCAGAACAAACATAATATGGAAGTGCGCTTAAAACAACAGGAAGAAGAAATTCGCGCACAGGAAAAGGAAATTCGCAAAAACAGCGAGTATATGATAGAAGCGCTCAGTTCCGTTGTGGAATCGCGAAACGCGGAGACAGGGGAACATACAAGGCGCATCAAATATTTTACAAGAATTTTACTGAAATATCTGATGAAATATTTTCCGAAATATGAAATCGACGAGAGGAAAATAGATAAAATTGCAAGAGCTTCCGCAATGCACGATATTGGAAAAATCGGCATACCGGATGCTATACTGTTAAAACCGGGCAGGCTGACTTCAGAAGAATACGAGATTATGAAGACGCATACAACGATCGGGTGCGATATTCTGGAGAAGACATACCGGGATCATTCCAGCGAATTTTATCGATATTGTTATGAAATATGCCGCCACCATCATGAGAGATGGGATGGGAACGGCTATCCGGATCGTCTGGCGGGCGACGATATACCGATCAGCGCGCAGATTGTAGCAATTGCCGATGTCTATGACGCGTTAGTGAGTCCAAGAGTATATAAGAGTGCGTTTACAAACGATCAGGCGTTTCAAATGATTATGAACGGTGAGTGCGGAGAATTTTCCGCTGATATCCTGGAATGTTTCGGACTTGCGAAACGTGATTTCTTTAATATCGTAGAAGTGATTAAAATGTTTGATTTTACCTGACGGACATATCTGGCCGAGAATCTATGGGGGAGGGGAAGGTAAAAAGATGAGTTGTAATGACGAAGTCAGGGGAAACGAAAAGGTATTTATTATAGACGATGTAGAAATAAACAGGCTTATTTTAGAGGAGATCATCAGCAGTATGGGATACCAGCCAATTTTGGCTGAGAGTGCGGAGGAAGCGCTCAAACTGTTGGAGGAGAGTCCCCCGCAGCTTATTCTCACTGACATTTCCATGCCGGGAATGAGCGGTTACGACCTTTGCAAAGTCATAAAGGGAAATGCCAAAACACGAAGTATTCCGGTGATCTTTATATCTGCGTATGATAATCCAAAAGATATTGTAGAGGGGCTTTCCCTTGGCGGAGAAGACTATATTACAAAGCCGTTTATTCCGGAGATTGTGCAGGCGCGCGTAGGAACGCATCTGCGTCTTTATGAGACAAATCAGGAACTGACGCAGACAAACAGAAGACTTCAGATTTCCGTAAATGAACAGCTTCGCCAGATGGAGCAGGAGAAGAAAAATATGCTCTATGCCATGACGAAACTCGTCTCAAAAAACGCCCTGTTTGATCAGGGGTATTTGAAGCGTATTGCGCGCAACTGTAAAATCCTTGCACAGGGAATGCAGCTTTCGCCTCAGTTTGAGGATAAAATATCCGATACATATATTGATACGATAGGAATTGCCGCACCGCTCTGTGATATTGGGAAAACGGCCGTTTCTATTGATATATTACAGAAAAAAGATTATCTCACAGAGGCGGAAGAGCTTTCGTTAAGATCACATACAACATTAGGAGCGGAGTTATTAAGAGATTTTTATGTTGGAAACGACTACAATGACTTTATCAGTATGACAGTTGACATTGCGCGCTGCCATCACGAGAATTGGAACGGAAGCGGATATCCGGAAGGGCTGTCAGGAACTGATATTCCCATTTCAGCCCAGATTGTGGCCATTATAGATCGGTATTGTACACTGACAGACAAAAACGGCTGCAGTAAAGAGGAGGCGCTTGTGATTATGGGAAACGAATCGGGCGTAAATTACAATCCCGATATCTATAAAATATGCAGCAAAATATCACGCCAGTTATGTTAGTGGGAAACAGGATATTAATATTTAGGGGGCGTAACAGTTGATTACGGATGAAGAATTCCATCGAATTTCTTTTTACATGAAACAGAATTACGGGATTGACTTAAGCCAGAAAAAGGTCATAATAAACGGCCGTCTCGAAAATTATATCAGACGCGGCGGCTGGCAGGACTGCACCGATTTTATGAATGCGGTGGAGCAGGACAAAACAGGTGCGCAGGAGAAGATGCTGGTCAATCTATTGACTACAAACCATACCTATTTTATGAGAGAATTTGAGCATTTTGAATTTTTTCGGAAAGTTGTCCTGCCATGGCTTAAGACGAAAGAGAGCGCTTCAAAAGATCTTCGTATTTGGTGCGGCGCCGCTTCAACCGGGGAAGAACCTTATACGATCGCTATGGTTTTGACTGATTTTTTTGGTTTGGAGCATAAGCAGTGGGATACAAAAGTGCTTGCGACCGATATTTCGACAAAAGTTCTAAAGCAGGCAGTGGCAGGTGTCTATTCGGCGGAACAGCTGCAAAAACTTCCGGAACACTGGAAACGCCACTTTTTCACATCGGCTGCCGGAGGCAGCCAATATATGGTCAAAGATGAATTGAAACAGGAAGTCGTTTTCCGCCAGTTTAATTTAATGGATCCATTTCCGTTTAAGAGAAAATTACATACGATATTTTTGCGTAATGTAATGATCTATTTTGACGATGCGACAAAACGTGAATTAGTGCAGAAAGTATACAATGCATTGATTCCGGGAGGATACCTGTTTATCGGGACGACCGAGACGCTTGATCGAAGCAGTACGCCGTTTCAGATCGTCCAGCCGTCAATATTCAGGAAAAAGGAAGGAAATGGTTAAAAATGCGGACTATAAAAGTATTGATTGTGGAAGATTCTCTTGTATTTCGCGAGCTTCTTGTTCAGAGTCTAAGCAAAGATCCTACGATACATGTTGTGGCGACGGCAAAAGATCCGTTTGAAGCGCGCGACGCGATTTTAAAATACAAACCGGATGTCATGACGCTGGATGTGGAACTTCCAAGGATGAACGGGATTGAATTTTTACGAAAGCTGATGCCGCAGTATCCGCTGCCGGTTGTTGTTATCAGCGCCTTAAGTGATAAGGTGTTTGATGCAATGACAGCGGGAGCTGTGGATTTTGTCGCGAAACCGGCAATATCGAATCGAATGCAGCTGGAAGATTTTGTGAAAAACGAACTTCTGGTAAAGCTTAAAATTGCATCCACAGCAAAGATCAGCAATATTAAGAGAAAAATTCTGGCTCAGGAGCCACAGTCGTTAAATGAAAACAGAAACCATATGATTATTGCGATCGGCGCTTCCACAGGGGGGACGGAGGCGATTTTTGATGTTGCAAAAGGCTTTGGGCCGGATATCCCCGGCGTTGTGGTGGTGCAGCATATGCCGCCCGGTTTTACCGCAATGTATGCAAAGCGGCTTGACGATCAGTGCCGTATCCGTGTGAAAGAGGCGGAGACAGGCGACCGCGTTTTGCCGGGACGAATGCTGATTGCGCCAGGCGGAGACAGACATATGCGTCTGGTGAAAGTAAATGACAGTTATCAGGTGGAATGCAAAGCCGGTCCGAAAGTAAACGGACATTGTCCGTCAGTCGACGTATTGTTTGAATCTGTTGCGAAAACGGCAAAGAACGATGCGATCGGTATTATTTTAACCGGTATGGGAGGCGACGGCGCAAAGGGGCTTTTAGCCATGCGAAAAGCCGGAGCCAGAACAATTGGTCAGGATGAGTCGACCTGTGTTGTCTATGGAATGCCAAAAGTTGCTTATGATCTGGGAGCGGTGGAACGTCAGGAGAAGTTATCTGATATCGCGGGCAGAACATACGCGTTTTTAAATAAAATGTAAAGGAGAATAAGTATGAAGATTTTATTGGCAGAAGACGATTTTGTGACAAGGAAATTCATGGTAAATTTCCTCTCGAAGTATGGTGAATGCGATGTTACTGTGGATGGAATGGAAGCGGTAGACGCGTTTATGATGGCGCTTGAGGACGGGGAACCCTACGATCTGATCTGCCTTGATATCATGATGCCTGTCATGGACGGATATCAGGCGCTTCAGGGGATTCGGAACCTGGAGAAAGAGAGAAATATTCCGGAAGATAAAGCCGTTAAAGTGATAATGACTACGGCGCTCAATGAGGAGCGCAATGTAAAAATGGCATTTGAACTGGGATGTACCATCTATTCAGGCAAACCCATTGACCAGAACAGATTTGAACAGGCATTAAAGAAACTGAATCTGGTTTAACGGAAGAATATATCAGAATACGCAGGAAAGGAGAAGCATATGGCTGAAGGATTTAATACGGATGATATGTTGGACGTGTATCTGTTCGAGAACGGGCAGCTGTTAGAGCAGCTGCAGGAAATTGTGCTTGAACAAAAAGATGCCGACCGCTTCGACGAAGACAGCATAAATGAAATTTTCAGAACCATGCACACGATAAAAGGTTCTTCCGGTATCATGATGTTTGATGATATCACCGCTGTTGCACATAAGCTCGAGGACGTATTTTATTTTCTGAGGGAATCCTATCCAGACGATGTTCCACACCTGGAATTGGTGGAACATGTGTTGGAAGTAGAAGATTTTGTTTCCAATGAGATGGATAAAATACAAAACGGCGATCCGGCAGATGGTGATTCCAGTGAGATTGTTGCAAATCTCGACAAATTTTTGAAAAAGATTAAGGGTGAGGCGACGGAGGATGACGCACCGCCGCAGGCGAATGCAAGCGAGGGACCAAAACAGTTTTATATCGCGCCTGTCGCTTCCAATGACAGTCATTTTTATCGGATCTATGTTTCATTTTATCCGGATACGGCAATGTCGAATATCCATGCTTACAAAATTGTTTACGCATTAAAGGAGATTGCGGAGGATCTGCTCTATGAGCCGGATGATATTATCAGCAACGTAGAGAGTTCCGATGTAATTATAAAAGACGGTTTTAAGATTCTTCTTCAGGCGCAGAACAGCGAAGCAGAAGTACGTCAGATTATCAGCGAGGGATATACCGTTGAAAAAGTTGATATTTATGAATGTTCGGCCGAAGAATTTGCGCAGGGATTCCATGTGGGAGAACAGGAAGAAGTACATATCGACCTGGAATCAAGCGTGGAAGCAATCGAGGCGAAAGCAGACGCTTCCGGCGGAGAAGCAGAAAAACCGGCGAAGCCTAAGATTGCTCCCGGTGACTTTGTTGTAAAATCAAAGGAACCAGGCAAACAGAAAAAACTGGCGAGAGACAAACCCAAAACCGAAAAGGCGGCATTTATCAGCGTAAATGTGAGCAAAATGGATGAACTGATGGATCTGATCGGTGAATTGGTAATCTCGGAATCGGTTGTCCTGCAAAATCCGGATTTGAAAGTGCCGGGCTTAAATCTTGACAGCTTCAACAAAGCGGCATCGCAGATGTCAAAAATTTCTACCGATCTGCAGAATGTAATTATGTCAATGCGAATGGTTCCACTGACAAATACATTCCAGAAAATGAACCGTATTGTCTTTGACGTTTCAAGAAAGCTGGGGAAAGACATTGAATTTATCATGCTCGGCGATCAGACTGAGGTAGATAAAAATATTATCGAACATATTTCAGACCCGCTGATGCATATTGTCCGCAATGCCGTAGACCATGGAATCGAGACGAACGAAGAGCGGAAAGAGAGCGGGAAAAAAGGAAAAGGAAAAATCACTCTCTCTGCTAAAACGGAAGCTGGCAAAGTGTGGATCAGCGTAGAAGATAACGGAAAAGGTCTTGACAGGGAGAAGATTCTGAGTAAAGCGAGAAAGCAGGGGCTTCTGGAAGAGGGCAAACCGGAATCTGCTTATTCGGATAAAGAAGTGTATCAGTTTATCACACTTCCGGGATTTTCTACAAATGAACAGGTTACGGAATATTCCGGGCGAGGTGTCGGTATGGACGTCGTTGTCCAGAATATTCAAAAAATAGGCGGTACGCTTGATATTGAGAGCGCCGCTGGCTTTGGCAGTGTGATGAGTTTAAAAATTCCGCTGACACTTGCGATTGTAAATGGTATCGTGATTGAGACAGGCGCTTCCTCATTTGTTCTCGAAACAGGCGTAATTAAAGAATTTGTACGTGTGACGGAGAGTATGATGATCCATGAGCCAAACGGGGATGAGTATGTCATGATACGTGGCGAATGTTTTCCGGTTCTTCGTCTTGGCAAATGGTATAATATGAAAAATTATCGGGAATCTGTTGAGGACGGCATGATGATTATTCTGGAAGTGGAAGACAAAAAGATATGTCTGTTTGTCGACAGGCTGATCGGAGAACAGGAAATCGTTGTAAAACCGATCCCTTCCTATATCAAAAAAGTCAAAGGCCTTTCCGGCTGTACACAGCTGGGAGACGGCAGCATTGCATTGATTTTAGATCCCGGCGGGCTGGTATAACAACACAGAAAGGAACGGTATATTCATATGAGTGAAACAAATGAATTGATGGATCCGACAAACGCGACCGGGACTGCAGTAAATGAACATGATGCGCAAAAAGGAAAGTATATGACCTTTAAATCGGGAAATGAATATTTTGGATTAAAAATTCAATATGTGAACGAGATCATTCAGATTCAGTCGATCACAGAAGTTCCCGAGACGGAAGATTACATCAAAGGTTTGATCAATTTAAGAGGAAAGATTGTTCCGGTGATCGACGTGCGTATCCGGTTTAAACAGGAGCCGTTTGAGTACAATGACAGAACGTGTATTATTGTCATAGACGTACATTCCACGGTAGTCGGATTAATTGTAGAAAAAATTGCCGAGGTAGTGGAGATCAAGGAAGAAGATATTCTGCCCCCGCCTTCCGTAAGGCATGTAGAAAAAGCAGAGAAGAACAAATATATTTACGGCATCGGAAAAGTTGGAGAGGATGTCAAACTGCTTTTAGATCCCGATAAGTTACTGAATGATGGCGAGCTTGCATTTGCAGATCAGGCAAACGAGCCTGCCCCAGTTGAAGAATGAGAGGTATAAAGGATGAAAAATTTGAAAGTAAAAACAAAATTGATCATAGGTTTTGCAATTCCGATCGTGCTGACGCTGCTTAATATCTTTATCAGCGATCTGACGACAAAACAGGCGGCAGCTTACACCGATCCGGTAAGGCAGGCGAGTTATACAAGAAGCGCTACCATATTTACTATCGTGGTTGCAATTGTGTGCTGCAGTATAGCGATCTGGGTAGCGGCAATTATAATACGTCTGATTGACAAATCAATCAAGCAGCTTTCCGATGCGGCTGACGAGATTGCACTTGGTCATGTAAATGTTGAAATGATTAAATACAACAATGATGAGTTTGGTGTGCTTGTGGACAAATACCGTCAGGTAATTGAAAATATCAAATCACAGGCTACGGTTGCAGAAGAAGTATCAAATGGTAATCTGACAGTAAGCGTTTCTCCGAAATCACCGGAAGATATGCTGGGTAATGCCTTAAAGAAACTGGTGGAAGACAATCATAATGCAATGTCCGGCATCAGCGACGCAGGTACGCAGGTGACAATCAGCTCCTCACAGGTGGCAAGCGCAAGTCAGGCGCTGGCACAGGGCTCCACACAGCAGGCGAGCGCAATTGAGGAGATTACGGCTTCTATTGACGAAATTGCAGAGAAGACAAGACAGAACGCAGAACAGGCAAATTCTGCAGCACATCTTGTCGATGAGGCGATCAATGATGTAAAAAAAGGAAATACGCAGATGCAGGATATGATGGCTGCAATGGACGAGATCAATAAGTCATCCGAGAGTATTTCTAAAATTATCAAGACAATTGACGATATTGCATTCCAGACAAATATTCTTGCATTAAATGCGGCTGTTGAGGCGGCAAGGGCAGGCGAGGCAGGAAAAGGATTTGCCGTTGTGGCGGAGGAAGTAAGAAGTCTTGCGGCAAAGAGCGCTTCCGCTGCGGCAGAAACAGCGGAATTAATCGAAGATTCGATCACAAAAGTAAATTTAGGTTCCAAAATAGCAGATGAAACAGCAAAAGCATTAGGAATTATTACCGATGTAGTTCAGGAGAGTGAGACAATTATCAACGGGATCGCCGAGTCTTCCAATTATCAGGCAACTGCAGTTGCACAGATTGAACAGGCGATTGCACAGGTATCGCAGGTTGTACAGACTAACTCTGCGACAAGTCAGGAGTGTGCCGCTGCCAGCGAGGAGTTGTCAAATCAGGCGTCCAGAATGCGCGATATGCTTTCAATCTACAACCTTGGCGCAGGCAGCACGGATTCCTCTTATCGCGGTTCATCTGCGTCATCTACGGTGAATACAAATGAGCAGATGATTTCTCTTGAGGATGACTTTGGCAAATATTAAACCGAAAAAAGAGCAAAAAGACAGGGACAATGGCACAGGAACAAAAGTTTTCTGTGTCTGTTCTTATAATATCTGAAAGAAACAGCGTATGGAGGAAATAACTATGGATGTATTGGAAGAATTAAAGACGCTTGGAGTCAATGTGGAAGAGGGATTAAAAAGGCTCAACAACAATGAAAAGCTGTACCGCAGGCTGCTTGGCTCTTTTGTCAAAGCGATTAGCGTCAATTACGTAGGAGTGGATTTTGACAGTGCGGATTGCCAGAGTGCAATTGAAAAGACGCATACGATTAAAGGAACTGCCGGAAATTTGTCGATTACGCCGATTTATGAGGCCTACAGCCAAATTGTTGATCTGTTGCGCACCGGAAAACCGGAGGAGGCACGAGAAGAACTTGAAAAGATACTGCCTGTGCAGGAATCGATTATTCAATGTATTGAAAAGCATGCAGAATAGCAGGTCTGCAATATCCTTAAGAAACTCACAGGGGAGAAAAAATGGATAAAAAGACGAAACGTTTTTTGGGGATCAGCGTAGTCAGTGTTATTATCGTCTGTGCAATTGTTTTTGTCTGGCTTACCTTTTTTATGGGAAAACGGACAAAAGTTGCAATATGGGAAACCAGCAATATCTATATGTCCGAGATGAATACGCAGATCCAGCAGAAATTCAGCTCTATTATCAATCTGCGTTTAGAACAGGTCGAGGGAATGATTCGGCGTGCAAATCCGGCCAGCATGGAATACGGCGATGAAATGATAGAAGAGTTAACGACAGGAGCGGAAATTCGAAATTTTTCCTATATGGGCCTGCTCTCTTCAAGCGGCAGTGTAGAAGCCCTTTATGGGGATGAGATAGAAATGTTCGGCGGGTTTAATTTTATCAGGACCCTTAATAAGAGTGGCAGTATTGTGACAGAGGCAAAGACGTCCGGCGATGAGAAAGTGCTTTTGCTTGGCAGGGCTGCCGAATATCCAATGTCCGACGGAAGCAGGAGCGTAGCGTTGATTGTTGGGGTGCCGATGGATTATCTGAAAGACGTCCTGTTTTTGGACGGCAATGAAGTCGTATATTTTCATATTATTGACAGAGACGGAAACTTTATTATTCGAAGCGCAGGCGCTTACCGGGAAAATTATTTTGATCGAATCAAAGAAGAATTTGAAGATTATGAGGGAAAAACTGCAGAACAGTATATCGAGGAATTAAAAAGTAATATGCATGACGGCAATATTTATGCGGCCAATGTTTCTGTTTTTGGAGAAACAAAGCATATTTACTGTGCGCCGATCTCCGAAAACTCATCCTGGTATCTGGTGTCGGTACTATCCAATAATTTTCTTACATCTTCTATTAATGGCCTGGATAATATGCGCATGATCAGTATGGCGGTTTCAGCGGGAACCATTCTGATCGCCATGTCAGTCATATTCTACCTGTATTATCAGCTGTCGAAGAGGCAGATGATAGAAATCAATAAGGCCCGGGAGGAAGCGCTTCATGCGAGTATGGCAAAAAGTGAGTTTCTCTCCAGCATGAGCCACGATATACGCACCCCGATGAACGCTATTATCGGAATGACTGAAATCGCAATGAGAAATCTGACAGACCCCGGACGAACGGAAGACTGTCTCAAAAAGGTACGTCTCTCCAGCAAACAGCTGCTCGGACTGATCAATGACGTGCTGGATATGTCCAAAATTGAAAGCGGTAAAATGTCATTAAATCCGGTTCCGATGTCTCTGCGCGATGTTATGGATGATCTGGTCAATATTATGCGGCCGCAGGTCGAAGAAAAAAAACAGCTGTTTGATATTTTTATCCAGAAGATAGAGGTAGAAGAAGTTTTATGTGATGATGTGCGTCTTAATCAGGTTTTATTAAATCTTCTTTCAAATGCAGTCAAATATACGCCTGAGGGAGGCCGGATTGACATTCATTTGTATCAGGAGGAATCGCCGCTCGGGGAGGAATTTATCCGCACCCACTTTACGGTCAAGGATAACGGAATCGGAATGTCTCCGGAGTTTCAGCAAAAAATATGGGATACATTTTCCAGGGCAGAGTCCGAAGAAGTACAGCATATTATGGGAAGCGGCCTTGGCATGGCGATTACAAGGCGGATTGTCGAGCTCATGGACGGAACGATTGAACTGGAAAGCGAGCTTGGAAAGGGAAGTACGTTCCGTGTGATCCTTGATTTGAAACGTGAAAAGGATGACGAAAAGCAAATGATTCTTCCGGCATGGAATGTGCTGGTAGTTGATGACAACGAAATGCTCTGTCTGAGCGCCGCTGCAAATCTCAAAGAGCTTGGTGTCAATGCAGAGTGGACTGTCGACGGAAGAGAGGCGGTCCGTATGATCAAGGAGCGCCACAATACAGACCAATACTATCATTTTGTTTTAATTGACTGGAAGATGCCTGGTATGGACGGAATGCAGACGATCCATGAAATCCATGAGTGTGTCGGCATGGACATACCGATCTTTTTGATCTCTGCATATGACTGGAGTGAGATTGAAGAGCAAATCAGCGAATCGTCAATCGAAGGTTTTATAGCGAAACCTCTTTTTAAATCCACATTGTATCACAGCCTGATCAAATATGCGGACAGCAGCCGGATAGAAGAAAAGACAGATAACATGCAGGAAGTGGATCTGACCGGAAAGCGTGTTCTTTTGGCTGAGGATATTGAGATTAACTGGGAAGTGGCAAGCGAAATCCTTTCTGCATCCGGATTAGAGCTGGAGTGGGCCGTAAACGGGAAAGAGTGCGTAGAAAAATTCGAAAATTCTGAAATTGGATATTATGATGCGATACTTATGGATATTCGTATGCCGGTGATGAACGGATACGACGCTACAAAAGCAATCCGCTTATTGGAGCGCTCCGACAGGGATCTTCCGATTATTGCAATGACGGCCGATGCGTTTTCCGGTGATGTACAGCAATGTCTGGACTGCGGTATGAACGCCCATATACAAAAACCGATTGATATTAAAGAATGTATGCGTATTTTACAGAACTATCTGTGCCCATAAAAATCTCCATTCCGAGAACGTTTACGTTCGAGGAACCGCAGGAGAAATCTGCGAATGCAGTTTCTCTTGTCGGATCAGGGCTTATTTGTGACGTTCTCGGCACAAATAGCCGTGTGATAAAATCAGCTATTGAGCTGATTTTTCACACTAATACTCCTGTTTCATCTTGCAGGATGCGGCATTGCGTGATAAAATAAGAAAATCAGAGAAATTATTACTGGAAAGAACGGAGAAGCAGTTATGTCAGGACATTCAAAATTTGCCAATATCAAACACAAGAAAGAAAAAAATGATGCGGCAAAGGGAAAGATTTTTACAGTGATTGGAAGGGAGATTGCGGTTGCCGTGAAAGAAGGCGGACCGGACCCGGCCAATAACTTTAAATTAGCACAGGTGATCACAAAGGCAAAAGCTAATAATATGCCAAACGAAACAATTGAGCGCGGCATAAAAAAAGCTTCCGGCGACGGTAATGCCGTAAATTATGAATTTTGTACTTATGAAGGATACGGCCCCAGCGGTACGGCAATTATTGTGCGATGTTTGACAGACAATAAAAACCGAACGGCGGCCAATGTGAGAAACGCATTCACAAAAGGGCACGGCAGTATCGGTACGCAGGGATGCGTCTCCTATATGTTTGACGAGAAAGGGCAGATTATCCTTGCAAAAGAAGAATGTGAGATGGAAGCGGACGATCTGATGATGCTGGTACTGGATGCGGGTGCGGAAGATTTTTCAGAGGAAGAGGACAGTTTTGAGATCCTGACCGCACCGGATGATTTTGAGAAAGTCAGAGCCTGTGTGGAAGAGGCAGGAATCCCTATGGCACAGGCCGAAGTGACAATGATTCCACAGAACTACGTAGAACTGACGGCGGAGGAAGACTTGACAAATATTAACCGTATTCTGGATTTACTGGATGAAGATGATGATGTCCAGCAGGTATATCACAACTGGGACGAGTAGATACAATAGAATGTAAGCCTTACGTCTTTCTATTGTCAAACAAAAATAGGAAGTATGTATCGCAGGCTTTCTATTACCATGAATAAGCAGGAGGATTTGCAATGAAAAAGATACTTTTTGCCGCATCGGAATGCGTGCCCTTTATTAAAACGGGCGGACTTGCCGATGTATGCGGCGCTTTGCCGAAAGAGTTTTACAAAGAAGAGTGGGATGTACGCGTTGTCATTCCGAATTACAGCTGCATCCCGGAACAGTACCGCAATCAGTTTGAATATGTGGCTCATTTTTATATGGATGCCGGAAATTACATTAAAAATAAATATGTTGGTATTTTAAGATATGTTCTGGACGGTATTACCTATTATTACATTGATAATCAGGAATATTTTAACTGTGCCGTACCCTACGGCGATATGCGCTATGATATCGAAAAGTTCTGTTTTTTTGACAAAGCCGT
Source organism: uncultured Roseburia sp. (assembly GCA_947088345.1). Classification (GTDB taxonomy): domain Bacteria; phylum Bacillota; class Clostridia; order Lachnospirales; family Lachnospiraceae; genus Roseburia. Next base: position 48,405 of record CAMUGE010000007.1, on the reverse strand, counting down.
GCTCTCCATGTTAAAACATATTGATTTCAGACCGGATTTAATCCACTGTCACGATTGGCAGACCGGATTGATCCCGGTTTATCTGAAAAATGAGTTTCAGGCAGATTCATTCTACTGGGGCATGAAATCAATTATGACGATCCATAACTTAAAGTTTCAGGGAGTCTGGGATGTAAAGACCATGCAGGGTCTGACCGGTTTTTCCAAATGTCTTTTTACACCGGATAAACTGGAATTTAAGAAAGATGCCAATATGTTAAAAGGTGGCCTTGTTTATGCAGATTATATTACGACAGTCAGTGATACTTATGCGGAGGAAATTCAGACGAATTTTTACGGGGAAGGTCTGAACGGACTTCTGGCTGCGAGACATTTCGATATGCAGGGAATTGTGAACGGTATTGACTACAACGTATATAATCCGGATACGGATTCTAAGATTTATACCAACTACAATGCAGACACATTCCGCAAGAAGAAGTTTATGAACAAAACGCGTCTGCAGGAGGATCTCGGCCTTGCGGTAGACAAGAAGAAATACATGATCGGCTTGATTTCGCGTCTGACCGACCAAAAAGGTCTTGATTTGATTAACTATGCAATCAATGGCATTGTGGACGACTATACGCAGCTTGTTGTAATCGGAACAGGAGATCCGCAGTATGAGAATATGTTCCGCCATTATGCATGGAAATACGGTGACAGGGTTTCGGCGAATATCTGTTATTCGGATGACCTTGCACACAAATTGTATGCGGCTGCGGACGCTTTCTTAATGCCGTCCCGCTTTGAGCCGTGCGGACTGACACAGCTGATTTCATTCCGCTATGGTACGGTGCCGATCGTGCGTGAGACAGGAGGATTGAAAGATACCGTAAAGGCGTTTAACGAATACGAAAATACAGGAGACGGTTTTTCATTCCAAAATTACAATGGAGATGAGATGCTTTCCGTTATTAATTACTCCAAACATATTTTCTTTGACCGCAAGAAACAGTGGAATCAGATGGTTGACCGTGGAATGGCAAACGACTATTCCTGGAGCAGTTCCAAATTCCGTTACGAAGGACTTTATAATTATCTGCTTGGCTGTTAATTCATGTATAAATACTTTCTTTTCACAAATACTAGAGACAGGATGCTTAACCGGAATAAGTGTCCTGTTTCTTTTTTCGCAGTATTTTGCACTGTGAAAAAATAGAGATGGAAAGAGGGATTATTATGGCTGAAAAACAGGAAGTAAAAAACGAAATGATAAAAGAGTTTGGTCAGATTGATTTAAAAAATGACAGGGAGAACAGTAAAGTTTCACTGTTGACGATTATCGGCGAAGTGGAAGGGCATGACTGCCTGCCGGCTTCTACAAAGACAACGAAATATGAACATGTACTGCCAAAGCTGGCGGAGATTGAAGACAGCCCGCATATTGACGGACTTTTACTTTTGCTCAATACAGTAGGGGGGGATGTGGAGAGCGGACTTGCAATTGCCGAGATGGTTGCTTCGATCAGCAAGCCAACCGTATCGCTTGTACTTGGAGGCAGCCATTCAATTGGCGTACCGCTTGCGGTATCCACAAATTATTCGTTTATTGTGCCGTCCGGGACTATGGTGATACATCCGGTTCGTATGAGCGGAACGGTGATTGGCGCTCAGCCGACCTACGATTATTTCAAACAGATGCAGGATCGTATTTTAACGTTTATCAGCACGCATTCAAAAGCAAACGAGAAACGTCTTGAGGAGCTGATGATGAATACCGGGATAATGACAAAAGATCTTGGAACAATCTTAGTCGGCAGGGAGGCTGTAGAAGAACATTTGATTGACGAAGTAGGCGGGATAGACAAAGCTTTTTTAAAGCTGCATGAACTGATCAGGCAAAAAAAATAAGATGTAATTTTTGTTTAATATTATTTTAAAAACCTCTTAATGACATTTTGCCCCGGATATGATAAAATAATAAAATCATTGGGTTTTTCCGTATGAAGTAACACAAAAGAACGGAGGCAGCTATGTCATTATTACAGGCAATTGTTATGGGGATTATTCAGGGATTGACGGAATTTTTACCAGTCAGCAGTTCGGGTCATCTTGCACTGTATCAGATTTTATTTGACGCGGATACTGAAACCGGGATGCTCTTTGATGTTCTGCTCCATGTAGGGACGCTGATTGCGATCTGTGTTGCCTATTACAAAGAAATCGGCAGGATGATCGTGGAGGGATGCTGTATCGTCGGAGACGCTTTTATCAATGCCGTCACATTTTTTAAAAATCTTGCGCAAGAGGAAAAGGGACCTTACCGCAGGATTGTAAACAACAGTTATCGAAAGTTTGTGATGCTGGTCATCGTATCGACGATACCGACCGGGATCATCGGGTTTATCGGAAAAGACGTCGTAGAAAAAGCGTCGGCGCTTCTGATCGTACCGGGAATCTGCCTCATTGTTACAGCGGCGCTGCTGTTTCTCTCGGACAGGCTGAGCGACGGGGCGAAGTTGCCAAAAGGGGCTACTTATACAAATGCATTTAGTATCGGTATTGCGCAGGGCATCGCGACGCTTCCCGGACTGTCGCGTTCCGGAACCACAGTGACGGCATGTCTGCTGTGCGGATTTAACCGTAATTTTGCGGTGAAATATTCTTTTATTATGTCGATTCCGGCTGTGCTTGGCGCATTGGTGCTTGAGCTTTCCGATTTTTCCGGTGTACAGGTTACAAGCATAGAGATTCTCTATTATGTGGTCGGTATGCTGATTGCAGCTGTCGTCGGTTATATCTGTATCAGGACCATGCTGGTCATTGTGCGGAAAAAGAAATTTACATATTTTGCCGTATATTGTCTGCTTGTAGGTATTGTCTCAATTTGTGCTTTTTTTTATACGGCGGTATAAAACCGGGGAGGAATAAATCGTGGCAGAGGGAAAAAGAAAAAGTCCGGCGGGATCTAAGGGCAGCGCTGCCCGTGGAAAAACGGGAGCGAAAAAAACGGGAAGGTCATCTGCCAGAAAACAAGATGAAGTATTTGCCGTTGAAATTATCTTATGGATGGTAGTCGCAGTATCCGTTTTGCTGTTTATCAGTAATTTCGGTGTTGGCGGCAAAATTGGAAATGCAGTCAGTTCTTTTTTCTTTGGCGTGTTCGGAATGCTTGCATACATATTTCCAGTTGTTTTCTTAGTGGGTACGTTTTTTGCAGTGTCAAACAGAGGAAGCGCGGTTGCAACAGTGAAAATTGTAGCCGGGTTTTTGTTTGTTGCGTTTTTATGCATGTTTATTGCGCTTGCTGTTTCCGGTGATACGCCGATGGCAACAATAGAATCATATCATTATAGTAAGGAACATAAAATAAGCGGCGGTATCATCGGAGGTTTTTTGCTGAATCTGATTATGCCTAATTTTGGTGTTCTGGGTTCTTATGTGATTGATATTGTCATACTTATTATATCACTGGTGCTTTTAACAGAGCGTTCAGCACTGCGCTGGATGGAAAAAGGCAGCCGGAAAGTCTATGAATCCGCGAAATACGAAAATGAGCGCCATCGTGAATATGCCAGAATCCGCAGGGAAGAACGCGAACTGTTAAAAGAAGAACAGCGGCAAAGACGGGAGGAAGAGCGGCAAAAGCGAGAAGAGCAGGCGCGGATGTACGAAGAAAAACAGGCAGGCCCAAAGAGGGAGATCGCAGCACGCCGTATGGATAAAAAGGCCTCCGGCGTCTCGGTTGATATCACAATCGTTCCGGAACAGCCAAAAGTCAGGTCAGACGATATCAATGAAATTTCGATTGAGGATGCGAATCTGGAGATGCCGCAGATCGCAGAAGCGCTCCGGATTCCGGTTGAACCGGTAATCGAGCAAGAGCCGGAGCAGATTACAAATACGATCATTGTACCGCCGATATTACCGCCGGATGCAAATCCTGCACCATTTGGTATTGCAGATTCTCTAGATCTGGCGCGTTTGGATTCGCAGGATTTGTCTGCAGCTTCAACGCAGGCGCTGTCTGGCAGGCAGACGCGGGAGCACGAGGATCTGCCGCAGGGAGTTATCGCACATACCGTTGAGTTATCGCCGCTTGGGCATGCAAAGGATTCCATGCAGGCAGACGACGGGATGATGTCTGATGACGAATTGGAACGGCTGCTCAAAGAAGAGATGACGGGTTTTGGTTATGCAAAGCCGGAAACTCCAAAATCTGTTTATGAGGAGACTGGAGATGCGCTGATTCAGCGGGCAAATCAATTTGCCATGGAAGACGCGCGAGCAGACCGTCCGGAGACAGCGGCGGAGGAACATGTTCTGGCGAACGGCAATGGAGAGCAGAGTGTTTGGGAGATGCGCCCGGGGACAGAGACGGAAGAAATCGAAAAGGAGACAGCGGCAGAGCCTGTCCCGCCTCGCCCCTATCTGCTGCCGTCACCGAAACTTTTAAAAAAACCGTCTCGAAAATCAGGAGATTCGAAACAGCATTTGAAAGAAACGGCGATGAAATTACAGCAGACACTGAAAAATTTCGGTGTCAATGTAACGATTACAAATATCAGCTGCGGCCCGTCGGTGACACGCTATGAACTTTCACCGGAGATGGGCGTAAAAGTGCATAAGATTGTTAATCTTACGGATGATATCAAGCTGAATCTTGCAGCGACAGATATTCGTATGGAGGCGCCGATTCCCGGAAAAGCTGCGATCGGCATTGAAGTTCCGAACAAAGAGACAGTCATGGTGTCATTTCGCGAGCTTGTGGAGTCGGAGGAATTTCAATCTCACGTTTCAAAGATTGCGGTTGCCGTGGGCCGTGATATTGGGGGGAATGTCGTTGTAACAGATATTGCAAAAATGCCGCACCTTTTAATTGCGGGCGCAACAGGCGCCGGTAAATCTGTCTGCATCAATACAATTATTATGAGTATTCTCTATAAGGCAAAACCAAATGAAGTAAAACTCATTATGATTGACCCCAAAGTAGTGGAATTAAGCGTGTACAACGGGATTCCTCATCTTCTGATCCCGGTTGTTACAGATCCGAAAAAAGCGGCGGGGGCTTTAAACTGGGCTGTTGCGGAAATGACGGAGCGCTACAACAAATTTGCCGCGTGCAGTGTGCGTGATTTTAAAGGTTACAATGCGAAAATAGACGAACTGCCCGAGGCCGAAGGGCAGGAAAAACCGGAAAAAATGACGCAGATTGTCATTATTGTAGATGAGCTTGCGGATCTTATGATGGTCGCATCCTCGGAGGTTGAGGCTGCAATCTGCCGTCTTGCACAGCTTGCAAGGGCGGCCGGCATCCACTTAATTATTGCGACGCAGCGCCCGTCCGTCAATGTCATCACAGGACTGATTAAGGCAAATATGCCAAGCCGCATTGCGTTTGCCGTGACCTCCGGCATAGATTCAAGGACAATACTTGATATGGTAGGCGCGGAAAAACTGCTCGGAAAGGGCGATATGCTCTTTAGCCCGCAGGGCGCGCCAAAGCCGGTGCGTGTGCAGGGGGCTTTTGTCAGCGATAAAGAAGTCAATGATGTCGTCGGGTTTATCAAAGAGGAGAACGGTCCTGGAAGCTACAGCTCTGATATTCAGGAGAAAGTGGAGAGCGCGGAGGCTGCCGGGATGACGATAAGCCTTGACGGCGGGGGAAATTCTGACGGCCGGGACGCTCATTTTGCGGAAGCGGCAAAACTTTTGATCGACAAAGAAAAAGCTTCGATCGGTATGCTGCAGCGTTATTTTAAAATTGGATTTAACCGTGCGGCAAGGATTATGGACCAGTTGGAGGAGGCAGGCGTGGTAGGCCCGGAAGAGGGCACCAAGCCGAGACAGGTACTCATGACACAGGAACAGTTTGAGACATATGTGGAAGAATGTCTTTGATTACAGATTACGGATGCAGAAAGGAGAAGAGCATGAAAAGTGATATTGAGATTGCACAGGAGGCCCGGTTAATGCCGATTACGGAGGTGGCGTCAGGTCTTGACATATGGGAGGAAGATCTGGAGCTATACGGCAGGTACAAAGCAAAACTATCGGATGAGCTGATTTCCCGTATTAAGGAAAGGCCGAACGGAAAGCTGATTCTTGTGACAGCAATCAATCCGACCCCGGCCGGAGAGGGCAAAACAACGACGAGCGTCGGCCTTGGCGAAGCGTTTGGAAAATTGAACAAAAGAGCTGTGATTGCGCTGCGCGAGCCTTCGCTTGGTCCATGCTTCGGCGTGAAAGGAGGCGCGGCCGGCGGCGGTTATGCACAGGTTGTTCCAATGGAAGATTTAAATTTACATTTCACCGGGGACTTTCATGCGATTACATCTGCAAATAATCTGTTGGCGGCAATGCTTGACAATCACATACAGCAGGGGAATGCGCTTTCCATTGACACAAGGCAGATCGTATGGAAACGCTGTCTGGATATGAACGATCGTGTGCTGCGAAATATTGTCGTCGGACTTGGCAGTAAAGCGGACGGGGTTGTAAGAGAGGATCGTTTCGTCATTACAGTGGCATCCGAGATCATGGCTGTTTTATGTCTGGCCGATGATATGCATGATTTAAAAAGACGTCTGGGAAACATTATTGTTGCATATAATTACGAGGGGAAACCGGTAACTGCAGAGGATCTTCATGCCACAGGCGCAATGGCCGCGCTGCTTAAAGATGCGTTAAAACCGAACCTGATCCAGACTCTGGAGCATACCCCGGCGATTGTGCACGGTGGTCCGTTTGCAAATATTGCGCATGGCTGCAACAGCGTACGCGCCACAAAAACAGCGTTAAAACTTGCCGATTATGTGATTACGGAAGCCGGATTTGGGGCAGACTTAGGTGCGGAGAAGTTTTTTGATATCAAATGCCGCAAAGCCGGATTGCATCCCGACGCCGTAGTCCTGGTTGCAACAATACGCGCCTTAAAGTATAATGGAGGCGTTAAAAAAGAAGATCTTGGAACGGAGAATTTAAGCGCGTTAAAGAGCGGGATAGTAAACCTTGAGAAACATATTGAGAATTTACAGAAATATGGCGTTCCGGTCATTGTCACAGTAAATTCTTTTGTGACCGATACCGAGGCGGAAACCGAGTTCGTAGAGCAGTTCTGCCGCAGTAGAAACTGTGAATTTGCCCTGTCGAAAGTATGGGAATTGGGAGGAGAGGGCGGCATACCGCTTGCACGCAAAGTCCTGGAAACTTTGGAGATTAAGAAAAGTAATTTCAAGCCGCTCTATGAAGATTCTCTGTCTTTGGAAAAAAAGATAGAAACTGTTGCGCGGGAAATCTATGGTGCGGACGGCGTCACCTATGCCCCTGCTGCTGCAAAAGAATTAAAACGCATTGCTGATATGGGAATGTCAGAATTTCCGGTCTGCATGGCAAAAACACAATATTCGTTATCTGATGATCAGACCAGACTCGGTCGTCCGACAGGCTTTACCGTACATGTGCGCGAAGTCTATGTGTCTGCAGGCGCAGAGTTTGTGGTAGTTGTGACCGGCGCAATTATGACAATGCCGGGACTTCCGAAAACACCCGCGGCCGAACGGATTGATGTGGACGATACAGGTGTGATACGCGGATTATTCTAATACAGGAGGGATAAAAATGGGGCAGATAATAGACGGTAAAAAAATTTCAGCTATGATCAAAGAAGAATTAAAAGAAAGAGTAAAACAATGGAAAGACAAAGGGATTGAGGGTACGCTCGCAGTGATTCAGGTCGGCAGTGATCCGGCGTCCAGCGTCTATGTAGGGAATAAGAAAAAGGCGTGCGCTTACTGCGGCCTAAATTCGCTTTCCTACGAACTTAAGGAGGAGACAACAGAAGAAGAACTGCTTGCATTGATTGAAAAATTGAATAAAGATGAAAAAGTTAACGGTATCCTTGTCCAGCTTCCGGTGCCCAGACAAATCAGGGAGGATCGGATTATACAGGCGATCTCCCCGGAAAAAGACGTAGACGGCTTCCATCCGCAGAATGTCGGAAAACTTGTGATCGGCGAGCAGGGATTTGTATCCTGTACGCCGGCCGGCATTATTCAATTGTTGAAACGCTCCGGAATTGAGATTTCCGGTAAAAACTGCGTAGTGGTCGGGAGGAGCAATATTGTCGGAAAACCGATGGCGATTTTAATGCTGCGAGAAAATGCAACTGTGACGGTGGCGCATTCAAAGACGCAGAATTTAAAGGATATCTGTAAAACAGCGGATATTTTAATTGTGGCAATCGGAAAACCGCAGTTTATCACGGCTGATTATATTAAAGAGGGCGCTGTTGTGATTGATGTCGGCATTCACCGCGATGAACATAATAAACTCTGCGGCGACGTCAAGTACGATGAGGTGGCGGAGCATACTTCCTATATCACTCCGGTTCCCGGCGGCGTAGGCCCGATGACGATTGCAATGCTGATGCATAACTGTGTGGAATCAATGGAGGCGGGTCGCGGAGCGGATCAGTAAAATTTAAAATCCGATGATTACGGAAAGGCATAATATCAATATGAATTGTGAAAGATGCGGAGCCCGGTTAAAAGAGGGGTGTCTTTACTGTTCTTCCTGCGGTAAGGAAGTTCAGATTGTACCTGATTATAATGTCGAAGAAGAGTATTTGAGTACAATATTAAAAGAAAGTTCCGCCGAAAGTTTTGATCCGGGAACAGACCAGACGGAGGAGAGAAAACAGGAGACCAAAACCGAAAAGAAAAAAAAGAAAAAAAAGAAAAAACGGACGGAGCTGATTCCTGTGGTCGCAGTCTGTGTTCTTTTGGCGGCAGGGATTACGGCGGGCGTTTCCTATAAACTTTATATTGATGACAGAAACGCCAATTCTTATGAATATCAGGTTGCTATGGCAGAACAGGTCTGGTCGGACCAGAATTTTGAGGATGCGGTGCAGTACTATCAGTCTGCGATTGCGCTAAAACCTGGCGATCTTGCTGCGCGCTTTGCGTTGGCCGATATCTATATGACAAAAAAAGATGAAAAATCCGCGCTGAATTTATATCAGGAAATATTAGAGATGGATGATGCAAACAAGACCGCATACCAGAAAATAATTGCCATATACGAATCGAGAAAAGATTATGAGAGCATCAAGGAATTGTCCTCAAATGTGATGGATCTTGAGATTCTTGAACTGTTTCGCGACTATATCGTAACAGAACCTGTTTTCTCCTTGGAAGCGGGCATATACGATGATTATATCACAATCACCCTGTACTCGGAAGACGGGGATGATATTTTTTATACGACAGACGGAAAGGCGCCGGATAGTGAACACGGAATTTTATATAGAGAAGAAGACGAGATTTCTTTCGAAGAAGCAGGCGATTATGTAATAAAAGCCGTCTGCCGCAACGAGCAGGGCATTTACAGCGATATTGAGACAGCAGAGTACACCATAGATTTAAAGGCGCCGGAACATGCAAAAATCAGTCCAAACGGCGGCAGATTTGAGGAGGAAACGTTTGTAACAATCACAGCGGAAGCGGGGTGCAGTATCTATTATACCTGGGACGGCTCCGATCCGACGACCGCTTCGGCGCGCTATACGCAGGCGCTTTTGGTTCCGGAAGGAAATCATATTTTGTCTGTCCTGGTTGTGAATAACAAGACAAAACTGGAAAGCGGCGTTTATCGGGCAAATTTTATCTATTATCAGAGTATGCCGGGTTAAGGTTCCTCTCTGAGCGGTATGTCGGTTCCGATGCCGGAGCTTTTGTGCAGCGCATAATCCTCGGTGATAAATATGGCTTCCGTACCCGGCAGACGTTCAATAAGTTCCATCCCGTCTTTTATGCCGAGAGAAAAACAGGTGGTGCTTAGTGCATCCCCGTCTGCAGAGGAATCCGTGATTATAGTTACGCCGAGCAGACCGTTTTCATACGGATATCCTGTCGAGGTATCTAAAATATGATGATAAAGTTTTCCGTCTGCCATAAAATTTCGCTCGTAAACGCCGGAGGAAACGACTGTTTTGTCGCTTAATTCTACTGATGCAATCATCTCATTGCCCTGCCCAAACGGCATCTGTATGCCAATGCGATACGGCGAGGAATCCGGTTTTGACCCAATGCAGAGGACATTGCCGCCAAGATTGATATAGCCGTTTTTGACGCCGTGCGCGATGAGATATTGTTTCATCTGATCGGCAATATATCCTTTTGCGATTCCGCCAAGATCAAGCAGGGCGTCTTTATTGGTCAGGGATACTTTATTTCCGTCAATTTTGACAGCCCGGTAATCTACCGAGGCGAGCGCGTCTTTAATTTCATCCGATGCGGGGATCATTGAGCTGTCTGTCTCAGCCAGCATTGATTTTGTGGAAAAATTCCAGAGTTTTGACAATGTTCCAATTGTGATATCAAATGCGCCGTCGCTTAACTTTCCATATTCGATTCCTTTTTCCAGCAGTGCAATCGTCTCGTCGTCTACCGTAACAGGCTCGCCGGCCGCGTGATTGATGCGTGAAATATCACTTTCTGCAACGGTGTTTGAGAAGAGTTTTTCATATTTTTCGGCGAGAGAAAAACAGTCGTCGAGCAGAGCCTCATTCGAATGGCCGTAGAGAGTGACTTCAATTACTGTATCAAAATAAAAACCGGATTTTGAAACCGGCGTATTTGGATTACCGCATCCCGCACAGTAAAAGCAGGCGGTCAGCACACTTACGGCGAGCAGGAGCGCGACATATTTTCTCATAAAATTCTCCATTCCGAGAACGTTTACGTTCGAGGAACCGCAGGAGAAATCTGCGAATGCAGTTTCTCTTGTCGGATCAGGGCTTATTTGTGACGTTCTCGGCACAAATAGCCGTGTGATAAAATCAGCTATCAAGCTGATTTTTCACACTATTCTCCATTTCTGTTATGGCGTTACAGATCGCTTTATCCGGACAGAACATGTGACAATCTGTGACATCTCATTTTTCATCTTTATTTTATTTGTTTCTCCCGAAATTTGCAATAAAGTTTTGCCATTTTTATCGAAATGTGATATCTTAATGTTATTGTTTTTCATTTATATTAAGGGGTGAATAATCTATCAAATGCAAAAAACGGAGGATATCCCAATGGAACAAAATCTGGATTTTAATAGAAAAAAGCGAGTTGTCGTAAAAATCGGGTCCTCTTCTTTAAATTACGAGGAGACCGGAAATTTAAATTTTACGAAGCTTGAACAGCTGGTGCGTGAACTGTGTGATTTAAGAAATCGGGGCGTGGATGTATGTCTTGTGAGTTCCGGGGCGATTGCAGTCGGTAAACAGGCGCTTGGACTTTGCGAGCGGCCGAAAGATATTTCCGTAAAGCAGGCATGTGCGGCAGTCGGACAGGCAAAACTGATGATGATTTATCAGAAACTATTTGGGGAGTATAACCAGGCGGCCGGCCAGATTTTAATGACAAAAAATACAATGGTGAATCCGGTATCGCGCGGCAACGCTAAGAATACATTTGAGGAATTATTCCGGCTTGGCGCAATTCCGATCGTAAACGAAAATGATACGGTATCGACTTATGAGATGCAGTTTGGGGACAACGATACGCTCTCAGCGATTGTCTCGTCGCTGGTGGGTGCGGATCTTTTGATTCTCTTATCGGATATCGACGGTCTGTTTACGGATGATCCGCATACGAATCCGGATGCCGAACTGATCAAAGTTGTGGAAAAGATGGACTCTTCGATTTATGGAATGGCAAAAAGTTCTACCGGAAGCGACATGGGGACAGGCGGCATGGCGACAAAGATCACAGCTGCAAAAATTTCCACATTGTCGGGAGCAGATATGGTGATTGCAAACGGAAAGGATGTACATATTCTGCACCATATTTTTGACGGTTCCTTTATCGGAACAACATTTCTGGCAGATAAGAAAGAATCGTTTCATATCGCTGATTTTATTTTGGAGACGCTTGGATAGTATGGAACAAAAAAAACAGGAAGTCAGGTTTTTTCATAAACAAAAACGAGATGCGATGAATCCGCGGGAGATTTTGGAAAAAAGTAAACAAATTTGCGGCAGAATCTTACAGTCCGGGATTTATAAAAACTGCAGCATACTTTACGCCTATTTTGCGCTCGGAAACGAGGTCGACTGCAGGGAGGTGGTACAACAGGCATTTTGTGACGGAAAAGCAGTTGCATTGCCCAAAACGCTGCCGGACTCTCAGATGGAGTTTTATCGGATCGCTTCCCTCTGCGATGTTACAGAGGGGAAATTTCATGTGATGGAACCTCTCATAAACGGCCCGCCTCTGCAATACTGCGATGCTCTTGTGCTCGTGCCGGGCGTAGTCTTTGATGAAGAAGGCGGGCGCTATGGTTACGGAAAGGGTTATTATGACCGATATTTTAAAAGGTATCCGAAACTTCGCCGCGCAGGGGTGGCATATGCTCATCAGATGGAGCGTTCACTGCTCCTGTCGGATCACGATCAGAGGATGCATGTGATTTTCACAGAGTCGTCGGTGTATGAGACAGGAAACCTGTGATCTGGCAGTACGGATCAGTAATAAAAGTCGATGAAAAAACAGGAGGGTATCATAGATGGAGCTTGTAGAGATTTGCAGGCAGGCGAAAGAAGCTTCGTATCTGCTTGGACAGCTGGATACGGGAACAAAAAACAGAGCGCTTCTTGCGGCCGCAGATGCATTGGAAAACAATTCAAATCAAATTATAGCCGAAAACAATAAGGATATGGAGACAGGTGAAACAAAAGGAATGCCGCCCGCTCTTTTAGACCGGCTGAAACTGGATGAGGGGCGCATCCGCCAGATGGCGGAAGGACTTCGCCAGATTGCCCGGCTCGACGATCCTATCGGGGAGATTCTCTCGATGAAAAAAAGGCCAAACGGCTTAATGGTCGGACAAAAGCGTGTGCCGCTTGGCGTAGTCGGCATGATTTATGAGGCAAGGCCAAACGTGACAGTTGATGCATTCGGACTCTGTTTTAAAACAGGGAATGCCGTTGTGCTAAAGGGAGGAAGCGATGCTCTCCATTCCAATATTGCAATTACATCTGTTCTAAAGGGCGTGTTGGCAGACTGTGAAATTCCGCAGGAAGCGGTATCGCTGATTGAAGATACACGAAGAGAAACGGCGGCTTCGTTTATGAAAATGAACGAATATCTGGATGTGCTGATCCCGCGCGGCGGCGCAGGGTTAATACGCGCAGTTGTCAGTCAGGCTACCGTTCCCGTGATCGAAACTGGGACAGGAAACTGCCATATCTTTGTGGATGAGACGGCAGACCAGAACATGGCATGTGAGATTATCCTGAATGCGAAAACGCAGCGTATCGGTGTCTGCAATGCCTGCGAATCCCTGCTGATTCATCAAAACATTGCAGACAGCTTCTTTCCTGTGCTTGCCAAAGCGCTGCAGGAAAAAAATGTTGAGATGCGCGTCGACAGTCAGATCATGCAAATCCTGAACAGGGATGATTCTGTGCATACAGCGCTGATCAACCCGGCGAAAGAGCAGGACTGGGGAACGGAATATCTGGATTACGTTATTTCTGTAAAAACCGTTTCTTCTGTCGACGAAGCAATCCGCCACATTAACCGTTACAATACGGGCCACTCGGAAGCTATTCTGACAGACAATTATGCTAACGCACAGAGATTTTTAAATGAAGTTGACGCCGCCTGCGTTTATGTCAATGCTTCTACTCGTTTTTCGGACGGATTTGAGTTCGGTTTTGGCGCAGAAATCGGGATCAGCACACAAAAACTCCATGCAAGGGGTCCGATGGGTCTTAACGCGCTTACAAGTACGAAATATATTATTTACGGAAACGGTCAGGTGCGTCCATAGCAGACAGATCTGTTTGGACGCCGCGTTTTGATAAAAATATAAATCTCGGCACAAAAAAGAGCGCGCGTGCACACCATTCGATCGTCATTGCAATCCATATGCCAAGCACGCCAAGTCCTGCGTATCTTCCGAGAAGATAGGCAAGTCCGATCCTGCAGGTCCACATTGTCGCAATGGAAACTGCCATGGTGTAGTGCACGTCATTTGCAGCGCGCAGCGCTGTCGGCACGGCGTAGGAGAGAGGCTGCATAAAAATCAGGCACACAATATTGTAGTTTAATAAAAGCCTCACGAGAGAGATCGTTTCTTCCGACAGGTGGTACAAAAAAAAGAGTGGTTCTTCCAAAAGAAACAATGCCATGCCAAGAATCAACAGCGACAGATGTGACAATTTGACAAGCTTCCAGGCGTATTTTCGCATATTTTCGGTATCGCCTGCTCCGACCAGCTGTCCCACGACGGTAGTCATTGCTATCCCGATTGCTTCTGAGGGGATCAGCTGAAAATTTCCGATATTGCATGTAACGGAATCGGCCGTGATTGCAATGGTTCCAAAGCTTGCCGTAAGCGTTGTCAGAAGAATCCTGCCAATCTGCGGAATGCCGTTTTCCAGACTGTTTGGTATGCCGATATAAAGAATTTTTTTCAGGATCGCAGGGCGAACTGAAAGGCGGCATGAAAATTGTATTTCAGGATCGCGGTACAAAAAATATAAAATCAGCGCCGCCGACAAAATATGGGAGAGGAACGTAGAGAGAGCCGCTCCGGTGACGCCGATATGAAATCCATAAATAAAAACCGCATTCCCGAAAATATTCGCCACGTTTTTGCACAGTGAGATCTTCATGGATATTTTGGAATTTCCGATCGCGCGCAAAAGTGCGGCCCCACTGTTATAAATACCATAAAACGGGTAGGAAAGAGCCGAATAGAAAAAATAGATACGGGCGTTTTTCATTACATCTGTTTCCAGATTTCGATAAAGCATAGTAAGGATATTTCGGTTTCCCCAAAAGGCGGCTGCTGCCAGTACTCCGGAAAACAATAGGGTCAGCAGGAACAGCTGATTTGAAATCAAAGAGACGGACTTTTTATCTTTTTTTCCGAAATACTGTGCTGCAGATACTGCGCCGCCTGTGGCAAGTGCGGTCAGCAGACAATTTACCATATGATTGATTGTGTTGACAACCGAAATTCCGGAAATGGCGCTTTCCCCACAGGACGATACCATAATGGAATCAATAAATCCGACTGCCATAATCAGGAACTGTTCTATAATCAGGGGTATGATCAGTTCCAGTAGTTTTTTTCTTGAAAACATTTATGTATCCTCCGTACCGTGGGAGCGAATCCCGTTTTGTTTTACGCAATCTTTACCTGCATTATAGCGCAGGTGTATTTTGAATGAAATTGCAATAGAAGATCATTTATATTGCAAAAAAAGACTATTTTTGTACTGGTAAGTAAAAGAAGTTTCTGTTATACTTTTTTATTGAGGGTTATTTTGGGACAGCAGAGTGGGGATGGTTGTGCGTATGGACAGTTTGCTTACGGAAACGGAGAGTTCAAAACATTTTTTATACGATGATGTCACGCCGGGATTTCACATTGTATACCGCAATGAGATCGTCAATGTGCATATGCAGCCGCATATGCATAATGCGGCTGAATTTTATTTAAATTTGACCGATCTGCCGAATGTGCTGCTCGGCGACAGGCTGCAGTGCGTTCCTGCCGGATCGCTGATCTTGTTTCCGTCCTACTGTATCCACCGCACGGTACGCAATATCGGTGAAATCTACGAGCGATATGTATTATTTATCCACACCGAATGGTTTAAGAAAGTGATGGCAAAAGAGGCGGAGAGCTACCAATATATGAGCAATGCTGCGACACCGGTTGTAATCCCGTTGGATATGCGGCAATTAACATGTTTCAAAGAGCAGTTTTACGCACTGCTGTCCGACAGCGGCCATGCGCCGCTGAAAGGTCTTTCCATGTTTTTTTCTCTGATGCATTCTATTGATCATCTGATGCACGAGCCGTTTCCCCTCCGGCGCCAGGAGCGGGTTTCTGTTCCGCAGCAGCGAGTCAATGCGATTATTTCGTATCTTCATAAACATCTGTGTGAGGATATCACAATGGCGGATCTGTCGGACACTTTTTTTCTGGATGCCGATTACATTGCGCGTATTTTTCGAAAATACACCAATACGACAATACGGCGGTACATCGCGCTTAAGCGTATCACGCAGGCAGGTTCGCTGCTTAAGGCCGGGTGGCCGGCGACGGAAGCGAGTCAGATGGTCGGGTATCAGGATTACTCGCTTTTTTACCGAAATTTTCATAAAATTATGGGTGTTTCACCGACAGAATTTGTTTCTTCTGTCTAATTTAAGAAATTAAATTATATTTTTAATGGAGTAGAGGATTTTATGAAAGTCTTAACGAATCGAAAACTGGCTTCACGTATCAGCATTATTACAACAGCAATTACTCTGACCGGTATGCTGCTGCTTTGGATTATCGTATCTGCCCGCATTGCATCTATGGTGGAAAACAATATTACCAATCAGATGTTTGATGCGGTAGAATCCAGAGCCTCTATTATTAATGACTATGTTGCTTCGGCGGAAGAATACATGAAAGCGTTTGCCCTGGGCAGTGAAGTCCGGGAGTTATTGTCAGATCCCCAAAATCCTGCTCTGCTGCAGAAAGCACAGCAGTATACGGAGGATTTTGCAGCAGTGAAAGGTATTTTCGAGGGTTTGTATATTGGCACACCGTCTACCCATGTACTGACGCATACGTCAGAAAAAGCAATCGGCATGACGACACGTTCCGGGGAATCTCTGGATGAATTTCAAAAAACGATTCTGGCAGAGCCAAAGTTAACAAATCTTGGCATCATGAAATCGCCCGGAACCGGAAGTATGATCCTCTCGATGTACTATCCGGTATTTGACGGTACAGAATGTATCGGTTATGTGGGAGCCGGCGTTTACGCCAGTCGGTTGACGGACGCCTTGGTGGGATTGAATCTGGAAGGTCTGCCAAACAGTGAATATGTATTTTTGAGTGTGGAAAACGGTATGTATCTGTATCATGAGGATGCGCAACTGCTAAACACAGAAACCGAAGATCCGGGATTTCAGGAGATCCTGCGGCGCGTCAGGACGGATCGCAGCACACAGACAAGTACATATACCTATCAGGACGAAAACGGTTCCCGGCAATTCGTTGTCTATAAATATTTAGAAGACCGCAATTGGGTTTTTATGGTGCGCGACAATGAATCGGAAGTTTATAAAGAAGTAGCCCAGGTGCGAAATACAGTCGGTATTCTGTGCGCGGGTGTCACGATTGTAATTATTTTTGTCACATTGCTGATCCTGCACCGGGAGGGAAAGGAACTGATGGTATTGGAGCATGCCATCTGGCGTCTTGGCAATCTGGAGCTGTCGTCCGATCAGGAACTTAAGAAATTCTATGGAAGAAAGGATGAGATCGGCATTATCGCACAGACAATTCATCATCTCTGCGACTGCCTGCGCAAGACAATTGAGGATATCGGACGTATTTTAGGAGAGATGGCGGACGGAAACATTGGGGTGGATGTAACAAAAAATGAAGCATACTATATTGGAGATTTTCAAATACTGGCAGAAAGCTTAAAACGCATCCGCACGAATCTTACAGGCGTAATATGCGATATTTCCCAGATTGCAAATGAGGTGGACAGCGGCGCAAACCAGGTGTCCGCTGGCGCGCAGGCGCTGTCCCAGGGAACGTCGCAACAGAGAGATTCGATGGAAAGACTGGTTTCCAATATCACGGATATTACGGCTCAGGTTCAAAGCAGTACGATCCGCTGCGGCAATGCAAGCGATCTGGTTGACCGGGCCACAGGATATGCGGCGGAAGCCGATACAAAGATGGAGCAGCTGATTACTGCGACGAGAAATATTGATCAGTCTTCGGCACAGATCGAAAGTATTATAAAGACAATCGAAGATATTGCTTTTCAGACGAATATTCTTGCGCTGAACGCTTCCGTTGAGGCAACAAGAGCCGGGGAAGCCGGAAAAGGATTCTCGGTTGTTTCGGGTGAGGTCAGGAGTCTGGCTGCAAAATCTGCCGAAGCCGCAAGAAACACCAGCGAACTGATCGGTCGGTCGATTCAGGATGTAAAGACGGGAAATGAATCTTCCAATGTGGCCATCTCCGCGATGCAGGTAATCAGTGAATGCATTCAGTCAATCAAAACGCTGATGGACGAAATCGCAGCTGCCAGCGTTCAGCAGTCGGAAATGATTATATCAGTGGAAAACAGAGTGAAAGAGGTTTCAAAAGTGATTCAGACAAATTCTGCTGCTGCCGAAAAGAGCGCTGCCGTATCCAACGAATTGTCCGACCAGGCGAGAACGCTCAACCAGCTGATCGGCCAGTTTCGCATTTGATTGACTGATTATTTAGAGTCCCGGACAAAACAGGAAGGAAAGTTTACAAAATGTATCATGAATTTGATTTGGATGACATAGACACAAAAGCGAAGCCTCCGGTAGAGGAACCGGACAGGCAGTATTACTTTATAGCGAAATGCCGGGAGTGGGTCAGAGCGTTTAAACAAAGATACGGGCGGCTTCCTGAATCATATGTTCTTAATATGGGATGCCAGATGAACGCGAGAGATTCCGAAAAACTGACTGCGATCCTGGAACAGGCGGGATTTTTGCAGGCGAAAACTGAGGAGGCCGACTTTGTTATTTACAATACCTGTACGGTTCGGGAGAATGCAAATAATAAAGTTTACGGACATCTTGGGCTTTTAAATGCGTACAAGAAGAAAAATCCTCATATGAAGATTGCTCTCTGCGGATGCATGATGCAGGAACCAACTGCAGTTTCAACTATAAAACATCGCTACTCATTTGTCGATCTTGTTTTCGGAACGCACAATATCTATAAATTTGCGGAGTTATTAGATTCTTCCTTACATTCAGACACGATGGTTGTAGATGTCTGGGAGGATACGGACCGCATTGTGGAAGAACTGCCGGCAAAGCGCAAATACCGGTTTAAATCCGGCGTCAATATTATGTTTGGCTGCAATAACTTCTGCAGTTATTGTATTGTTCCATATGTGCGCGGACGTGAGCGAAGCCGCAAACCGGAAGAAATCTTAAAAGAAATCCGTTTTCTTGCGGCGGACGGCGTAAAAGAAGTGATGCTTTTGGGGCAGAATGTCAATTCATACGGAAAAAATCTGACAGATCCGCTTACGTTTGCACAGCTTCTGGAAAAAGTGGAGCAGATTGACGGGATCGAGCGCATCCGCTTTATGACGTCGCATCCGAAAGATCTCTCGGATGATCTGATCGAGGCGATGCGCCGCTCAAAAAAAATCTGCAATCATCTTCATCTGCCGCTGCAGTCCGGGAGCAGCCGTATTTTAAACCTGATGAACCGGCGTTATGACAAGGAACATTATCTGAACCTTGTGGACCGGATCAGAAAGGCCGTGCCGGATCTTGCAATCACCACCGATATTATTGTTGGCTTTCCCGGCGAGACGGAAGAAGATTTTCTGGAGACAATGGATGTGGTAAAAAAAGTACGATTTGACAGCGCTTTTACATTCCTTTACTCCAAACGAACAGGTACGCCGGCCGCATCCATGGACGAGCAGATACCGGAACATATTGCAAAAGAACGGTTTGATCGACTGTTAAGAGAAGTACAGGCAATAGCGGCCCAAAAAGCGGACTGCCTTACCGGGCGGACGCTGCCTGTCTTAGCGGAGGAAATCAACCGACAGGACGCTTCTCTTTTGACCGGACGCCTTACAAATAATTCCGTCGTACATTTTGCCGGAACAAAAGAGATGATCGGTACGATACAACAAGTATATTTAAAAGAATCCAGAGGATTTTATTATATCGGGAGTCTGCAATGAAAAAGCGGTTTGGCAAACGGGATTTCATTTTGATTGCCGTATTGCTTGCCGCGGCATTTGTTATATGGCTGCTGATAAGCCGCACAAAATTTGCGAAAGGCGCGTCTGCCGTCGTCACAGTAGACGGAGACGTTTACGGCACATATCCGCTTTCCCAAAATCAGGAAATTCCGATTATGAAAGACGAAAAAAGAACAAATATTCTGGTCATAAAAAACGGAAAAGCGGATATCACGGAGGCGGACTGTCCGGACCGGCTATGCGTCCACCAGAAACCGATTTCAATGACCAACGAAACAATTGTCTGCCTTCCAAACAAGGTAGTCGTTTCCATAGAGGGAAGTACAGAAAGCGGGATTGATAGCATTGCGAAATAAAAGAATAGCATTTTTAGGCGCATTCCTTGCACTTGCGCTGATCTGCAGTTATGTGGAGTCGCTGATTCCGTTTTATTTTG
The DNA here is from genome assembly GCA_947088345.1 of uncultured Roseburia sp. Lineage (GTDB taxonomy): Bacteria > Bacillota > Clostridia > Lachnospirales > Lachnospiraceae > Roseburia. The sequence goes on along the minus strand of CAMUGE010000007.1, from coordinate 28,177 downwards.
GAATACCCGGTGTGAAATTAGGACTGGCAAATATCGTTGTGGTTATTATGCTTTATACTGCAGGAGCAAAAGAGGCAGTTTGCATATCAACGCTTCGCATTTTGCTGTCCGGCTTTTTATTCGGAAATATGTTCAGTATTTTATACAGTCTGGCAGGCGGTCTTTTGAGCTTTTTTGTGATGTATGCCGTTAAGCGCACAAAAAAATTCGGCATAATCCCGATCAGCGTCTGCGGCGGAATTTCCCACAATATCGGACAGCTTTCCGTCGCCGTGCTTGTTGTGGAAAATTATCGTATCTACAGTTATCTGCCGGTACTTCTCTTCGCCGGTATCCTGACCGGATTTTTAATCGGTGTGGCGGCGCAGGAAGTGATTTTTCGCATCCATAAAACAATGTGAAAATCTTATACACGGAAAAAAGAGGAAATTCATTTATGTATGCATATATCAAAGGAAGATTGGAGTCTTTCGCACAGGATTCTATTGTTGTGGAAGCAGCAGGAATCGGATACCGCATTTATACTACGGCGGAGGCAATGCAAAATCTGCCGGGGCAGGGAGAGGAGATTAAAATCTATACGTATCTGCATATCCGCGAGGATCAGATGACATTGTTTGGATTTCCAGCCGAGGACGACCTGCATATATTTAAGCTGTTAATTGGGGTATCCGGCATCGGACCCAAAGGAGCGCTTGCCATTCTTTCCGTGATGACGGCTGATGATCTGCGGTTTGCCGTGCTTTCCGACGATGCAAAGGCAATTGCAAAAGCGCCCGGCGTCGGCGCGAAAACGGCACAGCGTCTGATTTTGGAATTAAAAGATAAACTGAGCCTTGCAGATGCATTCGAACAAAAATCAGCAAATGTTGCCGCAGCCGCAGAAAATAATGAAATGCTTGCGAAAAATGACGCAATACAGGCGCTGACTGCACTTGGTTATTCGCCATCCGAAGCGTTAAAAGCGGTGAACAGTGTTGCCGTTACCGGAGAGAGCACAGTGGAAGAGATATTAAAAGCGGCATTAAAATCTGTCGCATTTCTATAAACAGGAAATGAGGAGATTATGGAAAAGCGTGTTATTGCCACACAGGTGACGGAGGAGGATCTTGGAACGGAGAAAAGCCTGCGTCCTGAGACGTTGGAGGAGTATATCGGCCAGAAAAAGGCAAAGGAAAATTTGAAAATCTATATTGAAGCGGCAAAAGCGCGCAGCGAAGCATTGGACCATGTGCTTTTTTACGGTCCTCCCGGACTTGGAAAAACAACGCTTGCCTGTATTATTGCAAATGAGATGGGATCGCATATCAAAATCACTTCCGGCCCCGCGATCGGAAAACCAGGTGAAATGGCTGCTGTATTAAGCAATCTGCAGGAGGGAGACGTTCTTTTTGTCGATGAGATACATCGTCTGAACCGGCAGGTTGAGGAGGTGCTTTACCCGGCCATGGAGGACTATGTGATTGATATTATGATTGGAAAAGGGGCGTCGGCCCGCTCCATTCGCCTTGATCTGCCGAAGTTTACGCTTGTAGGCGCAACGACCAGGGCCGGACTTTTATCGGCGCCTTTGCGGGACAGGTTTGGCGTTGTTCATCATCTGGAATATTATACGGTCGAAGAACTAAAGACCATTATTATCCGCTCGGCGGCTTCGCTGCAGGTTGAGATTGACGGGGACGGCGCATATGAGATGGCCCGGCGTTCCCGCGGCACCCCGCGTCTTGCCAACCGTCTGTTAAAACGTGTCCGGGATTTTGCTCAGGTCAAATATGACGGAAAAATCTCAAAGGAAGTGGCCTCATTTGCACTGGATCTGCTGGAAGTTGACAAGATGGGGCTTGATAAAAATGACAGAAATATATTGATGACAATGATTCATAAATTTGCGGGCGGGCCTGTCGGACTTGACACACTTGCCGCGTCCATCGGCGAGGATTCGGGAACGATCGAGGATGTCTATGAGCCGTATCTTGTACAAAACGGATTGATTAACCGCACGCCGAAAGGGCGCGTTGCCACAGAGACTGCATATCGCCACTTTGGTATAGAATCAGAAGTCAGATAACGCCACTGTCTGAAGTTCGGATATTTTGAAAAAAAGTTGCTTTTCCGGGCAAGTCCTTTTATAATAGACTGTATATTCGGGGAACAAAGCAGCATGCCGCGCCGGGAATTGATGCGGCAGCGCAGGGAAGAGGGAAATTATGTCAGATAAAACGAGCGCCGAGGTACTGATCGGCGGAAAAGTATATACGCTGGGCGGATATGAAAGTGAAGAGTATTTACAGCGTGTGGCCGCATACATCAACAACAAGATCAATGAGTTCGAGGGGATGAGTTCGTTTCATCAGCTGCCTGCCGATACAAAGGCTATTTTAATTGAGCTTAACGTTGCGGACGATTACCATAAGGCAAGATCTCAGGTCGAAAAGCTGGAAGCCAATCTGGAGCTGAAAGAAAAAGAACTCTACAGTCTAAAGCACAATCTGATCACAAACCAGATTCAGACCGAGAGCGACGAACAAAACAGGAAAGAGCTGGAAGCAGTCAACAAGCGGCTGAAAAAGGAAAATGCCGTCTTACAGGAGGAAAAAAACGGATTGGTAGAAGAGACGAAAAAAATTCCGGAAGAGCGAAAGCTCCTGCAGGAGGAGAAGAAAAAGTGGGAGGAAGAAAAACGCCTGCTTAAAGAAGCGCAAAAAAGAGTGGAAGACGAAAGGAAGACTTTGTTGGAAGAGCAGAAAAAGACCGAAGACAGAAAGCTGCAGCTGCAGGAGGAAATGCGAAAAACAGAGTCGGAAAAACAACAATTGCAGGAGGAGAAGAAAAAGTGGGAGGAAGAAAAACGCCTGCTTAAGGAGGAAAGAAAAAAAACAGAAGAGGAAAAGAGACATCTGCAGGAGAACAGGCAAAAATTCGAAACGGAGAACAAGCGTCTCCAGGATGAGAGAAAACGTCTCCAGGATGAGAAGAGGAAAACGGAATCGGAGAGACAGCAGCTGCAGGAAGGAAATCGAAAGCTGACATACGACCAACAGAAAGCCGAAGAGGAGAAGAGGCAGCTAAAAGAAGCAAGAAAGAAAGCAGAGGAGGAAAACAAGCGTCTGCAGGAGGAAAACAGAAAACTTACAGACGAAAAAAACAGGCTGGAGAAAGAAACAAAAATTTCACAGGAGCGCCAAAAGCAGTTAGAAGAGGAGAAGAACAAAGAAAAAGCAGCAAACCAGAGACTGCTGGAAGAGCAAAAGCGATCAGAGGAGAAAACAGGCAAATTGCTGGAGGAAAAACGAAAGTTGGAAGCGGCGAATATAACACTGCTGGAAGAGAAACGGGCGTTTGAGAAACAGCGAAAGGAAAAGGACGAGGCGCAAAATAAAGAATTGCTGGAAAAAGAAAAACAGCTCAAAGAGTTGGATCTGCAAAATAAAGAGCTTTTATTGAATAAGAAGAAACTGGAATCATCTCTGGAGGAAGCCCTGTTTGGGAAATTGAAAAAAAATAATACATAGGGGAGGGGGAGCGTGCAAAGACGCTCCTTTTTAAGGATAGGATGAAAGACAGAACGATTGAGCTGCTGGCTCCGGCAGGATCTTTTGAAACATTTCAGGCGGTGCTTTTGGCGGGAGCCGATGCAGTCTATGCCGGAGGCAGCCGTTTCGGCGCACGGGCATTTGCGGATAATTTTACGAAAGAACAGCTGCTTTTTGCCATTTCGCTTGCACACCTTCACGGAAGAAAGTTTTATCTGACCGTCAATACGCTCCTGAAAGAACGCGAATTGGAGGAAGAGCTGTACGAGTATCTGCTTCCCTGTGTCAACGAGGGACTTGATGCCGTAATTGTACAGGATATCGGAGCGCTCTCGCTGATACGGGAAGTATTTCCGACACTGTCCGTACATGCCAGCACACAGATGACCATTACAGGTCCCTCCGGTGCAAAATGGCTGCAGGATATCGGCGTATCCCGCATTGTAACTGCGCGTGAACTCTCGCTGGATGAAATAAAAGAAATTCGGACAGAGACGAATCTCGAGATCGAGACATTCGTGCACGGAGCGCTTTGTTACTGTTATTCAGGGCAGTGCCTCTTTAGCAGTATGTTAGGCGGCAGAAGCGGAAATCGCGGCAGATGTGCGCAGCCCTGCCGTCTTTCCTATGAAGTATTCGACGAACGATTCAAAAAACAGCCGCAGCGCGGAACTTATCTGTTAAGCCCAAAGGATCTGTGTACCGTAAATTCGATTCCGGAATTTTACGAATGCGGCGTGGATTCCTTTAAGATCGAGGGACGTATGAAGCAGGCGGAATATGCGGCCGGCGTTGTCTCCATATATCGTGCCAGTCTCGACCGTTTTTTGAATGATTGTGCAAAATTTGGTTTTTCGGAAGCAAAAGCGCGGTACAAAACAAAAAAGACAGATTTGCAGCGATTATCAGATCTTGGCAATCGCAGCGGATTTACCGACGGCTACCTGTACCGAAGAAACGGCAGAGAAATGATTACATATGGGAAACCCAGCCATGAAAAAAAGAGAGAAGATCCGTTATCCGCGAAATGGCGCGGTGAGAAAACAGCAGAATTAAAAGAAAAAATTGAGGGAATCTTAATATTAAAAAAAGAATTGTCTGCTACACTGACGGTAAGATGCCGAGGACGAGAGGTATGCGCAACCGCAGGCACAACAGAGTCAGCCCAGAAAAAACCGCTGTCGCGGGAGCAGGCAGCGTCCCAGATCAAAAAAACCGGCAATACGCCGTTTGTTTTTGAGAAACTTACCATTGATATGGACGAAGATGCATTCGTTCCGGTTTCCACGCTCAAACAGCTGCGTCGTGACGCGCTTGCACAGCTGTTTGAAGCGCTTTGTGCAAACGAAAATCACAATCGGTATTCCATGCAAAAAATCTGTCGGCTATCCATTGATTATGATGGATTTCCTGCAAAAACAACGGAGGAAAATAAAAAATTCTCTCTTGTGCTGTCGATTGCACAGAGAAGCCAGCTTTTTGCCGCTCTTGAATTTTCGTTTTCAGAAGCGATTTATCTGGACAGCAGTTGTTATACCAGGGAGCTGATTTGGGTACAATTGGAAGAAGACGTAAAACGGATTCATAAATATCACAAAAAAGCATACCTGATATTTCCGGCAGTATTTCGCAGTGAGACGGCAGAATTTTACCGAAATCATAAAAAACAGCTCAAAGAGATGAGGTTAGACGGTATTGTTGTCAGAAGTTTTGACGGAGCGTCGTTTCTAAAAGACGAATTACAAAATGTTCTTCCGGTAATTTTAGATTTTGGCATGTATACGTACAATAACCGCGCAAAATCATTTTTGTGGAGAGCTTATCATCCGCTGCGGGATACAGCGCCTCTGGAATTAAACAAAAAAGAGCTATCCGAACGAGATAACAGAGGTACGGAGACGCTTGTATACGGACGCATTCCGCTTATGATTTCAGCTCAGTGCATTGCCGTTAATACGGAAACATGCGGCAGGAAAAATCGCATTTTTTATCTGAAAGACCGATACAGAAAGTATTTTCCGGTTAAAACGGACTGTGCAGATTGCTGTAACACAATCTATAATGCATCTGTACTTAACCTGTTAGGTTATGTGGAAGAATTAAAACAGGCGGGGGTTCGTTACGGCAGAATTTCTTTTACAATGGAAAGTGAAAAAGAAGTCAGACATGTTTTACAGAGCTGCCAACAGGTGATAGAGCAGGGCGCAGATTTTAAGGAACAGTTTCCCGGGGAATATACATACGGACATTACAAACGTGGGGTAGACTAACTATGGCGAATATTATTGTAGAGGCTGTCAAATATCTGATTATCTTGTGTTTTGCGTTTTATACTTATGAATGTTTTGTGGTGTTGCGCGGGACTGTCAGTGCAAAGAAGAAGAATCGGATTTTTATACGCCAGCGCGTATTTATGTTTGTGATTCATTTTGGAGCGTTTCTTGCACTTTACGTGACGACGGAAGAAATCAGTATTTTGTTTTTTTACCTTTTTCAGGTGGTATTTTTTTCCATACTGCTGACATGCTATCAGCTTTTCTATGAAAATTGTTCCATGCTTTTGGTCAATAATATGTGTATGCTGCTGTCAATTGGATTTATTATGCTCACAAGGCTTTCTTTTCAGCGGGCTGTGAAACAATATATCATTGCGCTGATTACGGCAGGCCTTACGCTGTTTATTCCTCTCGTTGTACAGAAAATGACATGGTTAAAGAAATTCGGATGGGTTTTTGCTCTGTTTGGAATATGCGCGCTTCTTGTCGTTACAGTATTTGGTTCCACTACTTACGGGGCAAAGATTTCCATTTCTATCGCAGGCTTTTCCGTACAGCCATCCGAATTTGTAAAGATATTGTTTGTGTTTTTTACAGCCTGTATGCTGTGGCAGTCAACGGATTTCCTGCGGGTTGCAATTACAACTTCGATTGCAGCCGCACATGTGCTGATTCTTGTCGCATCCAAAGACCTGGGCGGCGCGCTGATTTTTTTTATCACTTATTTAATTATGCTGTATGTCGCGACAAGGAAACTGTTCTACCTGACGGCCGGGCTTTTAAGCGGGTGCGTGGCTGCGATAGCAGCCTACCGTCTGTTCTCTCATATCAGGGTGCGCGTACTCGCATGGAGCGATCCGCTCAGTGTCATTGACAACGAGGGATATCAGATTTCTCAGTCCCTGTTTGCAATCGGCACAGGAGGATGGTTCGGGATGGGATTAAATCAGGGAACGCCAAACCGCATCCCGATTGTAGAACAGGACTTTATTTTTTCGGCGATTTCCGAGGAGATGGGCGGCGTTTTTGCGTTGTGTCTGATTATGGTCTGTGTCAGTTGTTTTCTGATGTTTCTAAACATCGCAATGCAAATGCGCGACCAGTTTTACAAACTGGCGGCGCTTGGACTTGGTATCCTCTACGGGTTTCAGATTTTTCTTACGGTCGGAGGAGCGATCAAGATGATTCCGTCAACCGGGGTAACGCTGCCTCTGGTCAGTTACGGCGGCAGTTCGCTGCTGTCAACGATGATTCTATTTGCAGTGATTCAGGGCTTTTATATGTTAAAGCAGAAGGAGGGGGATCTAAATGGCGCGAAAGGAAACGGACGGGAATATTTCAGCCAGGAAGAAAGCTTCCGCGAAAAATAGGGAATTTGCAGTTGTCGCCTATTCATTTCTTGCTCTTTTTGTCGGGATGATGGGATATTTTATTTATTTCCAGGTTGTGCTTAGCGAGGATTTTATTAATAATCCTTATAACAAACGACAGGAGATTTTCCAGGAGAAGATTGTGCGCGGTACGATTTATTCGGCAGACAAGGAGATTTTAGCGGAGACAGTGACAGACGCGGACGGGAAAGAAACCCGCCGTTACCCGTATGACAATCTGTTTGCGCATGCAGTCGGATATGCCAATCACGGGAAAACCGGATTAGAGTCGTTTGCCAATTTTAATTTGCTGCGTTCTAATATATCAACTCCTGAAAAAATAGCGGGGGAGTTATCGGCAGTAAAAAATCCGGGCGATAATGTTGTGACAACGCTGTCGGTAGCATTGCAGCAGACGGCATTTGACGCAATCGGCGCTTTTCGGGGAGCAGTTGTCGTGATGGAACCGAAAACCGGAAAAATCCTTGCCATGGTGTCAAAACCGGACTATAATCCAAATACGGTTTCCGAGGACTGGGCGCTTTTGACGGCCGAGGACAATGATAAATCGCAGCTGTTAAACAGGGCGACGCAGGGGCTCTACCCACCGGGCTCCACATTTAAAATTTTAACGACCCTGGAATACATCCGCGAACATCCTGCGGATTACGAGTCCTACCAGTACAACTGTACCGGTGATTTTGCATCGGGAAATGCAAAGATTCACTGTTATGGCGGGACAAGACATGGAAGTGTGGATTTAAAAAGCTCATTTGCCCGTTCCTGCAATACTTCCTATGCGTCGCTTGGTCTGACGCTTGATCTTAACCGTTTTAAATCATTATGTGATGAAATGTTATTTAACAGCGCCCTGCCGATAGATTTGCTATACAACAAAAGCAGTTTTGTGCTCTCGCCAAACGATGCGGATTCCGCTGTGATGGAAACGTCAATCGGACAGGGAAAAACCCTTGTGACTCCGCTGCACATGGCTCTGATTACATCCGCAATTGCAAATGACGGAGTGCTGATGAAGCCTTATGTGATTGACCATATAGAAAATGCGAACGGTTCTACAGTAGAACAAAATAAACCGGCTGTCTTTTTGCAATTGATCACACAGGAGGAGGCGGTGATTTTACAGGATTTTATGCATGCCGTTGTGTCAGACGGCACCGGAAAAAAATTAAAAGACCAGATTTATGACGCATACGGAAAGACCGGGAGCGCCGAATACTCTACCGGAGCGGATTCTTCTCATTCCTGGTTTGTCGGATATGCAAAAATGGAAGGAAAAGAGGATATCGCCGTATCGGTGATTGTAGAGCGGTCGGGTTCGGGAAGCGAGTATGCCGTACCGATTGCAAAAGAAATTTTTGAAGTTTATTTTCAAAATTAGGATATAAAATTGGAAAATTTGTGGAATAATTGTAAACAGGATTGATTTACAGGAGGGATTCTTATGTTAAAGAAGAGAAACATAGCAGCTGCGGTCATTTTAAGTTTTTTGATTTCTATTTTATTTACCGGATGCGGGAAAAAAGAAATTGACAATGTCTCGCTGGAGGGAAGCTGCCATAATATTTTAAGTCAGCTTTATGCGACGGCGGACGTCGATGACACCGTGCGTGAAGCATTGGAAAATTATGTTGCAATGGAAATTCCGGACGAAAACCAGGAATATCTGCTCGGCACGACAGAGATAGATTTTACAGACTCTGTGGCATCAGTGCCGATGGTAAATGTCGACCCGTATCAGTGCGTATTGCTGCGCGTGAAAGATCCGGATAAAGTGGACGAGGCAAAACAGCTGCTCTCGGACAATGCAGATCCGAGAAAATGGGTTTGCGTCGAGGCAGAGAGCGTAATTATTGAAAATGTCGGAGACGTGATCCTCTATATTATGGCGGAACAGAAGACAGCGGAGGCTGTCCGTAATGCATTTCTGGCTTTACAGCAATAGAAAAAAGTATTATACTAAATGAAAGATAAAGACCACATCAGGAGGTATTGCAATGATAGAAGCAACAAGCTGTGGTGGTGTGGTAATATTTCGTGGGAAGATACTGCTCCTGTATAAAAATTATAAAAACAAATACGAGGGCTGGGTACTTCCAAAGGGAACCGTAGAGCCGGGCGAAGAATATAAGGAAACGGCACTGCGGGAAGTATTAGAGGAAACAGGCGCGCATGTCAGCATAATCAAATATGTCGGCAAAAGTCAGTATTCCTTTGCCATCCCGGACGATACCGTACAAAAAGAAGTTCACTGGTATCTGATGATGGGGGATAATTATTACAGCAAACCACAGCGTGAAGAATATTTTATTGATTCCGGTTATTACAAGTACCATGAGGCGTTCCATTTACTTCGTTTTCCAAACGAAAAGCAGATTCTGGAAAAAGCGTACAACGAATACCTGGAGCTGAAAAAGAGTAATCTATGGGGCAGTCACAAATATTTTTAGTTTAAATTGTAATTCGGACGGAGATTTTTCATGATTTGGTATAAAAATTTATATGTCGGAGAGAGGATCGGGCGGGGTGCGGCGCGCGTGAAGTGGAAGATACGGCACAATGCCGGACAGATCTCGATCTATGTGATTGCGCTTGCTTCAAATGAAAAAAATCTTCTGGATATTATCCCGGCACAGGAATTGCTGCAGAAATCGTATCCGAAAAAAAAATTGTATGTGGTAGGCCTGGCAAAAGGCTATGATGAAGCAATTGAGACAGCAGCCTCAATTGTGATGGATGTGTATCGTAAGACGGGGACATTTACAGTTCGGGATTATATCCTGTCGGAAAGCAGGATGGGGAACTCTTAGGTTAGGAGAATAACAAAACGAATGTCAGTCATTATCATTATATGTAAGGTTTTGGGGATACTGCTGTTGTCGCTGCTTTGTATTTTACTTCTCCTGCTGTCCCTGTTGTTGTTTATACCGGTCGGATATGCGTCCCTGGGGGAATCTGACGGGAGATGGAAGATACAGGCGAAACTGTCCTGGCTGTTTTCCGCCGTTTCCTTACATTTTCATTATAATGGGGATGGTGTGGAAACTTTTTTTCAACTGTTCGGTTTTCGACTCCAAAAAAAGAAAGAAAAGAAACCCAAAAAGAAGAAAAAAAATAAAACAAAGCGGGAGAGTGAAAGAGAAACATCTGTTCCGGAATCCGAGCAAAACAGCGTCAAAGATGTTGCATCCGTAGAATATTTGGAAACGCTTCCGCAGGAAGAGAAAACGCTGGACGAGACGGCAATGCAAAGTCCTGCCGATCCCAGTCAAAATAAAGCGGAATCGGAACAGCCGGGTTCTTACAAATGGTCAGAGCCAAATCCTGAAACAGAACGCTTTTCTGAAAAAATATCAGATCACTATAACTCTGCAAGAGGCAAAGCAAAGAGTGCGGTACAAAAGACAGGAGATTTCAAAAAGAAACTGTCGGATAAAGCAAATCAGAAAGCATTTTCCTACATATGGAAAGAGCTTGTCTATCTGTTAAAACATATGCGTTTTCGCAGACAAAAGACAGCCATCGAATTTTCCGCAGGCGATCCGGCCGCAACAGGCCTGATTCTGGGCTTATTATCTGTCTTTCCTGTTTTATACAGGGAAAACAGCAATGTTTATCCTGATTTTGTGTCAGATCAGGCATATCTGAGAGGAAAATTCCGGTTTCGCGGACATGTGCGTCTGGTTCATGTACTGGTTTCCGCAACACGGCTGTTTCTAAAGAAAGAGTTTCGCTATCTTATGAAAAATTTTATCAAATAGAAAGGCAGGAATCAATTATGTCAGACAATAGTTTCCATACAACAGTGGAATCTTTATTTAAGGGAATGGATAGTTTTATCACAACCAAAACGGTGGTAGGAGATGCGGTTCACATCGGGGATACGATTATCCTCCCGCTGGTGGACGTTTCATTTGGCGTTGCAGCCGGCGCATTTTCCAAAGAAAAGAGCAATAACGGCGCAGGCGGTATGGGTGGAAAAATTATGCCGAGCGCGGTACTTGTGATCCAGAATGGTACAAGTAAGCTGATTAATATTAAAAATCAGGACGGCATTACGAAAGTTCTTGATATGGTACCCGATTTTGTCAACAAATTTTCCGAGAAGAAAAAACAGGCCGATGCTTCTAAAGATCCTGCCGACGAGGAGGCAAAAAAGGCAGCGGGTAAAGAGATAGAAGAGATGTTAAGCGATTCTGTAAACAAAGAATAGGCAAAGACGTCATACAAAAGATCCCGAAAGGCATATAGTAAAAGTAAGAAACAGGTTTTTTGGGGTATCATGAAACAGATCATCGGCTTTGCGCTTTTTTGGTTTGCAATTGGCATGCTTGTAATGCTTGTCATAGATAACAGTTTTATTGGCCTTTTGATTATTGTCATCTGCCTGGCAGCGGGATATTTTCTGTTCTGCCACTGTTGAAATAATAATCATTTATAGGCGGGGCCGGTATGAGCTATTTTTATACGTATTATCTGAGAAAGGCACGGTAGGCTACAAATGAATATTACAATGACAGGAAATCTTGGCAGCGGAAAAACGAGCGTGTGTAAAGAATTGAAACAGCTTGGATATGATGTGATTTCGGCAGGCGATATTTTTCGCGATATTGCTGCAGCACGCGGAATTTCGGTAATCGAATTGAACGAGCTTGCAAAAAGAGACAGAAGTATTGACGATATGTTGGACCGCCGCAGTACGGAATTGGGGCAGACGCTGGATCATACAGTTTTTGATTCCAGACTGGCGTGGCATTTTGTTAAAAAAAGTTTTAAAGTATTTTTACTGGTCAGAACAAAAGAGGCGGCAAGACGCGTTTTCTCCGGTGAAAATCGAAATGCGGAGGAATACCGATCTATAGAAGAAGTGGAAGAAGGACTGAAATTGCGCGCCAATCTAGAGCAGGAGCGGTTCTTAAACTTATACGGACTCGATTACTATGACGGCAGCAATTACGATCTGATTATCGAGAGTACTGACGCTTCACCAAAGCAGATTGCCGCGGAGATCGAGCGCAGCTACAGGCAGTATGTCGCAGAACCGTTTTCTACCAGAGTTATTTTAAATGGCGCAGACAAAGACCATTTATTTAAAGAAACTGTAACAGATCCCGGAGATCTGGCTGAGTACCATCTTAATTTCTCAAAAATTTTTGCTTAGCAGAGGTGTATGCTGATTATGAAAAGATATTTTATTTTAACAGCGCTTGGGATTTCTTTATTATTCATCTGTGCCGGATGCGGTACACAAAAGGAACTGTCAAAAAACAATACCGACAGTGGAACTGCGGTAACTCAAAATGCAAACGAAAATCAGAATTCAGTTGCATCAGGGACAAACAGTACGGGAATTGACAAAAATATGTCCTTAGAAGAGAATGTAAAAGACAGAAGCAATATTGGTAAAAACAGCGGTAGTTTGTCGGATTCCGACAGTACGATTTCGGAAGGGGATGCAAAGCTGATTGCATTGGAATATTTGGGACTTAATGAAGATCAGGTAACGTTAACAAAGAACAAATTGGAGATGGAAGATCAGCGTTATTTCTATGAGATGGAATTTTACTCTGACGATCAAATGGAATATGAGATTACAATTGACGCAAAAACCGGAGAAGTGGTCGACTACAGCTATGATTTAGACCACAGTGCGGCGCAAAATCATACAGACAGCGGTTCGACGCTTACAGCTGACGATGCAAAAAAACTGGCGCTGGCAAAAGTTCCGGGCGCATCCGAACAGGACATTGTAAAGTTTGAAACAGACAAGGACGATGGGCATACAAAATACGAGGGAGAAATTGTCTTTAACGGTATGGAATATGAGTTTGAGATAGATGCCGATTACGGTATGATAACAGAGTGGGAGGAAGAACCGGTACACTGAGGAGATTGGACATAGAAATGATACTTGTAAAAAGCTGCCGCATTGGGAATTTTTATTCATGCGGCAGCTTTTTATAGTTCTCTGTCGGCCGATCTGCATCACAATTGAAACAGACCGGCCGGTTTAAGAAACATTTTGTCAGATTTTCTCTCAGGCCAGAATTTCTTTGACGCATGCGGCGATATTCTCGTCTTTGCAGTCGGCAAAGAAATGATCTTTAAATTTTTCTCCGCTTAATGCTCCTTTTACCAGTTCCTGATCCAATTCCTTTAAGATAAATAATATATCGCGGTGCGTTACTTTTTTTACTTCGTCCAGAATCTTTTTATTGCGCTGTTCCGGTACCACACGCTCTTTTGGATATCCGCCTCCGCCCGGCGCGCAGAATAATTTTTCAAAAATATAAGTAAGATTTAATTCTCCGCCCCAACCGAAATTTTCGGCAAACGGCAGCGCGACACAGTTGCCGTCGTTCACCTGAGAGAACAGATAGGCGTCAAGCGGAGATTCAATATGTCCGCAGAGTACCTGGGGAAAAGAATTACATGCGAGCATTGCGCCCTCGCCTGTCCCGCAGCCGGTGATGACATAATCTGCAGCGCCGGAGTTCAGTAATACAGCGGCAAGAATCCCGTTCTGCACATAGGTCAGCTGATGCTCGTCCTCAGCTGTGTACATACCGTAATTTACAACCGTATGTCCCATCGGTTCTACGACAGATTTTAAAGTATTGTATACCATCTCGTTTTTTGCCGCCTGGCTGTTTTCATTGATTAATGCGATTTTCATAATTTCCTCCAAATGATCTTATTGTAAACCCTGATGCTGCAATGTTTAGTACGTTTTTACAGCAGGTCTTTCATTTCTATGCCGTCCATATCGTCAAAATCCTGATTTTCTCCGACCATACCCCAGATAAAAGTGTAGGCCTGCGTACCGCTGCCGGAGTGAATGGACCAGCTTGGGGAGATAACCGCCTGTTCGTTGCGCATTACAATATGTCTTGTCTCCTGCGGTTCGCCCATATAGTGCATGACGAATGCATCCTGTGGCATATCGAAATACAGGTAAACTTCCATGCGCCTGTCATGTGTATGACTTGGCATTGTATTCCATACGCTGCCCGGCTCTAATTTCGTCATACCCATTTCCAACTGGCAGCTTTCCACCTGCCCCGGAAGGATATATTTGCAGATGGTACGGTGGTTTGCGGTTTCAAGAGAACCGAGCTCTACCTTATTGCTGTCTTTGATAATGACAACGCCGTCCTCCGGTGTGCCTTCCGGTTTGATCAAAACGGTCGGATATGTCATATGCGCCGGTGCGCTGTTTAAATAGAATTTGGCTGGAGCAGAAGCGTCTTCGCTTGCAAAGGTAATGTCTTTGGCTCCCATGCCAATATACATGCCTTCCTTATGGCCGACCTGGTAAACTTTTCCGTCGATGGTAATCGTTCCGCTTCCTCCGATATTAATCACACCAAGTTCACGTCTCTCGCAGAAATACTGCGCGCGCAGCTCATCGCCGGCTGTAAGCTTTAATGTTTCTTTTACCGGTACGGCGGAGCCTGTGATAATACGGTCAATGTGACTGTACACAAGCTTGATGTCATCCGGTCGAAAAAGATCATCAATTAAAAATTCTTCCCGCAGACGCGCTGTGGTGTAATGTTTGACATCTCTCGGAGATGCGGCTGTTCGTAATTCCATATGTATTTACACTCCTTTTTTAATATGATGGGCAGGTCTTACGCTTTAAACAAGCGTAAGACCGAAGCCGAAATAGTTTACTGCATTATTATAACAGATTCCTCTTACAATTTCACCTAAAATATCATAATCATCCGGAAATTCTCCGTTCTCCACCCAGTTACCGATCAGGTTGCACAAAATACGGCGAAAATAGTCATGGCGCGTATAGGACAGAAAACTTCTTGAGTCGGTAAGCATACCGACAAATCCGGACAGATTGCCGAGATTAGCGAGAGAAATCATCTGATCTGTCATTCCTGTCTTGTGGTCGTTAAACCACCATGCAGATCCCTGCTGGATTTTTGCCACGGCAGTCGAATCCTGAAAGCAGCCGAGTATCGTGCCGATCGCCTGGTTGTCGTTCGGATTTAAACTGTAGATAATCGTTTTGGGAAGAGAATCTTTCTTATCTAAAGCATCCAGATAGTTAGCCATCTCGGAGGACGGAGCATAGTTGTTAACACAGTCATAACCGGTATCCGGTCCAAGACGTTCAAACATCCCTGTGTTATTGTCACGTTTGCATCCGTAATGCAGCTGCATAACCCAGCCGCGCTTTGCATATTCCGCTCCGACAAAACACAGAAACGCTGTTTTAAATTTCAGTTCTTCCTCACGCGAAACCTGACTGCCAGAGAGGCGTTTTTTCAGTATCTCGTTGATTTCGTCCTCCGGCGCCGGGACATACATGACATATTCCAGCGCGTGATCGGATACGACGCAGCCCGCAGAGGCAAAGTAATCCATGCGCAGCGCAAGCGCCCTGCACAAATCAGAAAATTCGGCAATCGTTACGCCGGAAACGTCTGACAGGTTATCCAGATATTCCGGATAGTTTTCCTTTTCGATATTCATCGCCCTGTCCGGACGCCATGCGGGCAGTACCTGTACGTCAAACGAACTGTCGTCTGCAATTTTTTTATGCCACTCCAGCGAATCAATTGGATCGTCGGTGGTACAGATTAAAGTGACGTCAGACTGTCTGATTATATTGCGTACCGTCATATCAGGGGCGGCAAGACGCCTGTTACAGAGATCCCATACTTCTTGGGCCGTCTTTTTGCTCAGTACGCCCTGGTAGCCGAAATACTTTTTCAGTTCCAGATGACTCCAGTGGAAGAGCGGATTGCCGATCGCTTTTCCAAGTACCTCCGCCCATTTGAAAAATTTATCTCTGTCGGAAGCGTCGCCGGTGATATAGCGCTCATCTACACCGCAGGAGCGCATAAAACGCCACTTATAGTGGTCGCCGCCAAGCCAGACCTGCGTAATATTTTCAAATCTGCGATCCTCGTAGATTTCCTGCGGGTTGATATGGCAGTGGTAATCGAGTACAGGCGCTTTGGCAGCATAGTCGTGGTAGAGTTTTTCCGCCGTTTCTGTCTGCAGCAAAAAGTTTTTGTCCATAAATTGTTTCATATTTGCCTCTTTTCTGCGCATTTTAAGCGCGGTATATTTGATCTTACAGGAAAGAATGCGTTACGGGAAAGGATAGAAGTCTATTGATTTCCTATAAGAGAAAAACATTTCGGGAAGATGCGCGCGAACCGCTTTCGACTAAAAATAAGTCGATCCCCGTTTGATCAGTTTTCCCGAAAAAACCGACATTTTGGGCATCTCCTCACCGGCAAGTACGCCGAGCAGTGTCTGTACCAGCTGGTGTGTCAGCGTCTCAAGACGATTGTCCACAGATGTCAGTTCCGGCGTACAGCAGGTTGTCAGTATGGAATTATTATACCCGATGACCGATAAATCTTTCGGGACAATAAGATTATGTTTTTGGGCATATTTAATGCCGCCGACTGCAAGAAGATCGTCCGCTGCAATCATGCCCTGAAAATGGAGTTCTTTTGCCGTTTTTTCTATAAATGCGGCAATCCGGTTTGCATCTGAAGAATCGTACGGATAATATCTCATATAGTTTTGCGGTTCGTCAATTCCAAATGACTGCAGAGCCCGTTGAAATCCCGCTATTTTTTTTATCCCACTGTAAGAACGTATATTGTATAAGTACAAAATATCACGGATACCTCCGGAAATCATACTTTTCGTTGTCTCAAACATAGTTGTTTCATCATCGCAGAGAGTGCAGTATACATTCGGATAGTCAAATGCCGCATTCAACAGCATAATGGGAACACGGTCGGAGCCGTCTTTGATATACTGGTTTTCCTCCTCTGTTGTGCCGATAAAATGAGATCCGACAAGAATCAACCCGTCTATTTTTTTGGACAGGATAAGATCCAGATAGTTTTTTTTCAGATCGAGATTGTATCCGGTGCAGCAGAGCAGCGATTCATAGCCGTTGGCCTGCAATTCCTGTTCCAGGTAGAAGACGGCTTTTGCCAGAAACAGATCCGATGAATCTGCGCAGAGAATGCCTGCTGTGTGCAGCGACTGCAGTCCCATCCCCCGTGCAAACGCATTTGGGGTGTATCCGTATTTTTCAATTACATCTGAAACTTTCTGCCGGGTAGACGGTTTTACTTTGTCGCTTCCGTTGATCACACGGGAAACCGTTGCGATAGAAACACCTGCTTTTTGAGAAATATCATAAATGGTCATTGTCATGGAATCCGTTTCTTTTTTTAATGTCATTTTGGGAATAAAAATGAAAGCGTTTACATTAATTTATTTATATTATACAACGGGCAGAGAAAGATTTCAAGATCCGATTTTGTATTAAATACAAAAAATAATTTGTAATTGACAATAAAATCGTTATTATTACTAAATATTCAAAAAATAAATCTTGACTATCTGCGGAAAAAATGTAAAAATAAAAATGTAAACGCTTACAATGCCAGGGAGGACGATTATGGATTTATTGAACAGAGCAAAAACAGGAAAAAAATCAAGGCCAATCAGGGTAATGCAGTTTGGAGAGGGCAATTTTTTGCGCGCTTTCGTCGATTATATGATTGACATTGCAAATGAGCAGGGAAAATTTGACGGGGATATTGTGCTGGTAAAACCGATTGAATATGGAAGTTTAGACCGTTTCCATGAGCAGGAATGTCAATATACGGTTCAGCTGCGCGGAATTGTGGAGGAGACGGGAAAGGCGGAAAAAATCAGCCGCGTTATCACCAGCGTTGCCGATGCGCTTGACGCATACGGTGAATATGAGACATACGCTGCGCTTGCAAAACTGGAATCTTTGCGATTTATCGTTTCCAATACGACAGAAGCGGGCATCGTATACGATGATACCGACTGCATTGAATATAAGCCCCCGAAGACGTATCCGGGCAAGCTGACAAAGTTTCTTTATGAAAGATTTCAATATTTTCACGGAGACAGAGAACGCGGGCTTATCATGCTGCCGGTAGAACTGATTGACGATAATGGGATTCGTCTGAGAGAATGTGTTTTAAAATTTGCCGCACTCTGGAATCTTGAGGAGGCTTTTGTCTCATGGGTAAATGAAGCCTGTATCTTTACGTCCACCCTGGTAGACCGCATTGTAACAGGCTACCCGAAAGACGAGGCCGCGGCGCTCTGCAGTTCATTTGGATACCAGGACAACCTGATTGTAACAGGAGAGCCGTTTGCGCTCTGGGTGATAGAAAGTGAAAAGGATATCCGTACGGAACTTCCTCTGCCGGATGCCGGACTTCCGGTAATTTTTACAGACAACCAGAAACCTTACAAGCAGAGAAAGGTACGTATTCTGAACGGGGCGCATACATCTTTTGTACTTGCCTCCTACCTCTGCGGCAATGATATCGTTCTGGAATCCATGCAGGATACCCTTGTATTTGAATTTATGAAAAAAACGATATTTGACGAAATTATTCCGACACTGACGCTCCCCGCGCAGGAACTTCTTGATTTTGCCCAGGCAGTGATCCGGCGTTTTCGTAATCCATATGTCAAACATGCGCTTCTGTCAATTTCGCTGAATTCCGTTTCGAAATGGCGTGCAAGATGTATGCCAAGTCTGTTGGCTTACTGCGAAAAAGAGGGAAAACTTCCGACTTGCCTGACATTTTCTCTTGCTGCGCTGATGGCATTTTACACCGGGACAGAAATTCGTGACAAAGCGCTGATCGGGCTCCGGGACGGCGTGGAATACCAGATTATGGACGATATGCCGGTGCTTTTATTTTTTGCCGAAAACAGCGGGAGAGCTGCAGAAGATTTCGCAAAAGCCGTACTTGCCAATACATCTTTCTGGGGTCAGGATCTGTCAGCAATCACAGGATTAACCGAAGCAGTTTCTTCTTATATTAATGATATCCGGGAAAACGGCATGAGAAAAGCGATGGAGCATCTGGGACAGTAAATGGAGGGAAAAGTTGAAAGATTTTATCAGAATACACGAGCGCGACAATGTTGTTGTCGCATTAAAAGAGCTTCCCGCAGGCAGGGAATTTGACATAAAAGGGAAAAATGCGTCAGAAATAAAAGTGACTGCCGCTGATAATATTCCCGCCGGACATAAGATGGCAATCCATACCATAAAAAAAGGGGAGGATGTTGTAAAATACGGCTTTCGTATCGGTACGGCAAAAGAGGAGATCAAAGCAGGGCAATGGGTGCATGTGCACAATATCAAAACTTCCCTCGGCGATCTGTTAGATTACGATTATCAGCCGATTTCTGCAGATATTCCGATTTTGGACGATGTGAAATTTATGGGTTATGTACGTTCAGACGGCAGCGTCGGCGTGAGAAACGAAATCTGGGTGATCCCCACGGTCGGCTGTGTGAACAGTGTCGCCGCCGCACTGGCGAATGCGGCAAACAAGCGGGCAGAAAACAGCGTGGATGCAGTGGTTGCGTTTCCGCATCCATACGGATGTTCTCAGATGGGCGACGACCAGGAGCATACAAGGACAATTCTGGCCGATTTAATCCGTCATCCGAACGCCGGCGGCGTCCTTGTGCTTGGACTTGGATGTGAAAACAGCAACATCGGGGAACTGAAAAAATATTTGGGCGACTACGACGAAAAACGCATTCGGTTTCTCGTCTGCCAGGAATCGGAGGACGAGATGGCGGACGGCGCCGCAATATTAGACGAATTAATTACCTTGGTCAAATCAGACAGGCGCAAACCGGTCAGCGCATCAAAGCTGACGGTCGGAATGAAATGCGGCGGCAGCGACGGGTTTTCCGGCATCACGGCAAATCCGCTTGTCGGGAAGTTTTCCGATCTATTAATCGCCCGGGGAGGCACAACGATTCTCACGGAAGTGCCGGAGATGTTCGGAGCGGAAACACTGTTAATGAACCGATGCCAGAACAGAGAATTGTTTGAGAAAACCGTAAAACTTGTCAATGATTTCAAACAGTACTTTAAAGACAACAATCAGACGATCTATGAGAATCCTTCCCCGGGCAATAAATCCGGCGGCATCTCCACACTGGAAGATAAATCGCTTGGGTGTACCCAAAAATCGGGCGGCTCTCTCGTCCGGGGCGTGCTGATGTACGGGGAACAGGTAACTGCACACGGGTTAAATCTTTTAAGCGCGCCGGGCAATGATCTTGTTGCATCCACAGCGCTTGCGGCAAGCGGCGCGCAGATCGTGCTGTTTACGACAGGGCGCGGCACGCCTTTTGCGTCCCCGGTTCCGACGGTAAAGATTGCAAGCAACAGCGCGCTTGCAGGGAAAAAGAAAAACTGGATAGATTTCGATGCGGGAACATTAGCCGAAGACGCGTCTTTGGACGAGATGGGACAGAAACTTTTTACGTATGTGATCGAGGTTGCCTCGGGGAAAAAAGTATGCAGCGAGGAGGCCGGCTTTCATGATATGGCAATTTTTAAACAGGGCGTAACACTGTAAGGAGACGATACAAACGTCAAAACAGGGATAAATCTCACCCTGATTTTGTGAAAATTTCACAAAAAGGAAAAAAATGATTCTTTTCTATTGGCAAATGTGTTACAATATATGAAAGTCCTCTAAATCTGAAGCGATTCGGAGGCAAAAACATGCCGTAAAAAACGTTGGGGTGAGAGTTATGAACAAATATCATAAAATATGGAAATCTGCGGCATGTCTTTTGGCTGCTATGACATTTGCGGTTTCCTGTTCCGGTTTGGATCAGTCTTTTGATCGTTTTGAGACGGACAGAACCGCAGATGCCGCAGCCAATATGGAGAAAGATTCCGGGGACGCTGTTTTGATTGACACATCAGAAGGATATGAAAACTGTACGCTCACGATCTCCTGGTGGGGCGGTGATGCCAGGCATGACGCTACGCTGCAGGCGCTTGATGTTTTTGAGGAAAAATATCCCGGGATTTTTGTGGACAGTACTTATGGCGCTTGGAACGGCTGGGAGGAAAAGACAGCCCAGTCTTTTATGGATCGTACAACGGAGGATGTGATTCAGATTAACTGGAACTGGATCACACAGTACGGAGCAGACAACGCCGCGTTCTTGAATCTGGACGATTGTTCGGGTGTCATAGACCTGACGAAAATAAATGCAAAATGGCTGGATATGTGCCGTGCCACGGACGGTTCTCTGGCCGGTATTCCGGTATCTGTAACAGGACGGATTTTTTACTGGGACAAGACCACGTTTGACGAGATCGGCATTGCTGTTCCGTCTGGTACAAAAGAGCTTTTTGAAGCAGGAGAAGCATTCCGTGACTGGGATGAGTCTTATTATCCGCTTGCCCTGGGCGCTTATGACAGAATGATATTTCTTGTCTATTATCTGGAATCCATATATGGGAAAGACTGGGTAAGCAACAGCGAGCTTAATTACACCGAGGAACAGATTGCAGAGGGACTTACATTTCTCAAATCGTTAGAAGACGCTCATGTCATCCCAACTCTGTCAGAGATGGAAAAAAACGGAGCCGCTTCTCTCGACCAGGACCCAAACTGGATTGACGGCCATTACGCCGGTATTTTCGAATGGGATTCTTCCGCAGACAAATTTGCGCAGGCGGCGAACGGACGCGAGATAGTAGTTGGCGATTATTTCAGAGATTTTGGACAATTTCAGGGCGGTTTTGCAAAAGTTGCCATGGCGTGGGCGATCAGCGCAAACACAAAACACCCAAAAGAGGCGGCGCTCCTTGTTGATTTTCTGTTGAATGACGAGGAAGCTGCAAAAATTTTGACATCGCAGAGGGGCATTCCTGTCTCTTTATCTGCTCTTGATGCAGCCAGAGACGAAATGGATCCGGCAACGGTGGAGGCGAATCAGAAAGTGCTCTCCTGGGCTTCGTACAGTCTCGACCCTCATTTTGAGGATATCTCTTTAAAGAGCAGCGACGGGATTTATTCTGATGTGATGACTGGCTTAAGCGACGGAACTTATACGCCAAAGGAAGCTGCCGGTCTGCTTGCGAAAGGAATCCGGGATGTAATTCAATAAAAATAGAAAGAAAAGAGGAAACAGAATGCAGTTAGGAATACGTTTACATGATGTGAAACAAGCTCCGCTTAAGGAGCGTCTGAAAATAACAAAAGAACAGGGATTTGCCTGCGCGCATGTGGCGCTGCCGATGGTACTGCCGGAGGTTTCGACTGCAGATGACGCATACACACCGGGATTTGCCATGTACATAAAGCGTTTATTTGCAGAAAACGGGCTGGATATTGCCGTGCTTGGCTGTTATTTAAATCTTGCGACACCGGACGAAGAGGCATTAAAGGCAACGACTCACCGCTATATGGCGCATATCCGTCTGGCTTCACTGATGGGCGCCGGTGTTGTCGGCACGGAGACGGGGGCGCCCAATGTAGACTATCACTTTGAGGAGCGCTGCCATACGCAGGAGGCGCTGGATATTTTTATCAAAAATGTTGAGCCTGTTGTACGCTATGCGGAAAAAATGGGCGTAATTCTTGCGATTGAACCGGTTTACCGCCATATTGTTTGCAATCCGAAACGTGCCAGGGAGATGTTAGACCGTCTTGCTTCCCCAAACGTTCAGATTATCTTTGATCCGGTCAATCTGTTGGAAGTTTGCAATTACAAACAGCGGGACGAAATTTTTGCGGAAGCGATTGATCTGCTCGGCGATGAGATCGCGGTCGTACATATCAAAGATTTTGTAATCAAAGAGGATAAGCTGATTTCATGTGCCGCAGGAACAGGCGAAATGGATTACACACAGATTATACGTTTTATTAAATCAAGAAAGCCCTATATTCATGCGACTTTAGAAGATACCGTGCCGGACAATGCAGTTGCGGCCCGACAATTTATACAGGGGCTGTGGGATCAGGCATAAAATGGAAAAAGAGTGGGAATCAAAAAAACCGTCCGGCGATTTTATCGCCGGACGGTTTTTTTGCCTTTAAGCACGCTCTACTTTTCCGGATCTTAAACAGGAAGCACATACGTATAATTTCTTTGGTGTTCCGTTTACCTTACAGCTTACGCGCCTGATATTTGACTTCCACATTCTATTTGTTTTTCTATTAGAATGGCTGACATTATTACCGAAATGAGCGCCCTTTCCACAAACTGCACATTTTGCCATATTTTGCACCTCCTTGCATTTTCCTCACCTGTTATGTACAGGCTCACAATACGTTTATTTTAGCAGATTCGATTTTTAATTGCAAGCAGATTTTAAAAAAAATATAAAAAATGAAAAGGGGACTATGAATTTTGTGAGAAAGCGGTTATAATAAGCTATATATCAGGCTTTTGAAAGGAGTATCCAAATTTATGAATGGACATATGCATACCCCGCTGGGGAAAGTTACAATTGATTCGGACGTAATCGCAACCTACGCAGGTTCTGTCGCAGTGGAATGTTTTGGTATTGTAGGGATGGCAGCCGTCAATATGAAAGACGGTCTGGTAAAATTACTGAAAAAAGATTACCTGACACATGGAATAAACGTGGTCATTGATGCGGACAATAAAATAACGATCAATTTTCATGTGATTGTGTCGTACGGCGTCAGCATCAGTACCGTTACGGACAACCTGATTGATACGGTAAGATACAAAGTAGAAGAGTTTACCGGAATGGAGATTAAAAAAATAAACATCCATGTGGAAGGTGTACGTGTGATTGATTAAGGAGGATTTGTAAGGTGGAAATCACTACAATGAATGCAGAGGTTCTTGCAAAAGCATTTTTAGCAGGCGCCGGGAATCTGGATGCGAAAAAAGAATGGATCAACGAGCTGAATGTATTTCCGGTTCCGGACGGCGACACTGGTACAAATATGTCAATGACAATTCAGTCTGCCGCAAAAGAAGTACAAAATCTGGATAAACCGGATATGAAGTCGCTTGCCAAGGCAATCTCTTCCGGATCGCTGCGAGGTGCAAGAGGTAATTCGGGCGTGATTTTATCACAGCTGTTTCGTGGATTTACAAAAGTAATTGCTTCTTATGAGACAGTAGATGTGCAGATTTTATCTGAGGCATTCCAAAAGGCAGTTGAGACAGCCTATAAAGCGGTAATGAAACCGAAAGAAGGAACGATATTGACTGTCGCAAAGGGAATGGCGAACAGAGCGTCAGAACTCTCCGAGGAGACGGAGGATCTGATCTACTTTGGTGAGGAGATAATCAAGGAAGGGGATCTGGTGCTTAAAAAGACGCCGGAAATGCTTCCCGTATTAAAGCAGGCCGGCGTTGTCGATTCCGGCGGGCAGGGCCTGATGCAGGTTATGAAAGGCGCACTTGACGCATTGAAGGGCAAAGAAATTAAATATACCGCAGGAAATGCTGATTCATCTGAAAGCACCGGTTCTTCCTACAATATTGACGCACAGGCAGAGATGGATATAAAATTTGCATACTGTACGCAATTTCTGATTATGACAGAAAAACCGATGACAGATGCAAAAGAACAGGAATTAAAAGCATATCTGGAATCTATCGGAGATTCCATTGTTGTAGTATCAGATGATGAGATCGTAAAGGTACATGTACATACCAACGATCCTGGTATGGCGATGCAGAAAGGCTTAAGTTACGGCAGCCTTACAACGATCATCATTGAGAATATGAAACTGGAGCGCGACGAGAAAGTTACCGCTTTAAAAGAGAAAGAAATGCAGTCCGCCGAAATCCCGGCAGCACAGACAGCCCCGGCAGAAATTGCGCAGGAACCGCCAAAGGAAATGGGTTTCCTCTCGGTCAGTGTGGGGGACGGACTAAATGAGATTTTCAAAGGCCTTGGAGCTGATTCTATTATCGAAGGCGGACAGACTATGAATCCGAGTACGGAAGATATGTTGAATGCTGTCGAAAAGATTAATGCAGAAACCGTTTTTATCCTGCCGAACAATAAAAATATTATACTTGCGGCAAATCAGGTCGCGTCTTTGTCCGATGACAAAAAAGTGATTGTAATCCCGACAAAGACAATTCCGCAGGGAATCACGGCTTTAATCAATTATATTCCGGACAGTCCGCCAAATGAAAACGAAGCGCGCATGAATGAAGAGATCAGTCATGTAAAAACAGGCCAGCTGACCTATGCGGTTCGGGATACGGTGATTGACGATAAAGAAATACGGCAGAACGATTATATGGGAATCGGCGATCACGGCATTATTTCAGTCGGCCAGGATTTGCGCGCTACCGCAATGGACATGGTGCGGCAGCTGATTGACGAGGAGTCTTCGCTTGTCAGCATCTATTATGGAGAGGACTGCAAAGAAGAGGACGCCAATGAAATTTCTGCAAGGATCTCCGAGGAATTTCCGGAGATAGAAGTAGAAGTAAACGAAGGCGGACAACCGATTTATTATTATATTGTTTCCGTAGAATAGGAGAGCCGTTATGGATCAAAATGCTTCGATCAGTGCAGTAAAAGGTATCGGCGCAAAAACGGAACGTCTGTTTAAAAAATTAGGAGTATACACCGTCGGTGATATACTCCTTCATTATCCGAAAACTTACGTCAGATATCCGGCAGTCATTGCGGCCGATAAGGTTGAGGAAAACAGTATCGCAGCAGTTTTTGGAAAAATCAGAAAAACACCGGTAGTCATGCAGACAAAAAGTATGCCGGTAACAACCGCGAAGGTTTTCGGCGAGGAAAAAGAGCTGGAGTTAATCTGGTTTCGAATGCCATACATAAAAAGTAAATTAAAGCCGGGTCAATCGTTTGTATTTTATGGTAAAGTGGTACGCAAAAATCAGAACTATGTGATGGAACAGCCGGTAATCTATACGCAGGAACAATATGGCAGAATGGAGCAGTCTTTTTTTCCGGTATACGCCCTGACCAGCGGAATCACGAATCACATGATTACAAAAACAGTCTCGACAATTCTGTCTGAGGATAAACTGTTTGCGGAGTATCTGCCCGATGAAATTCGAAAAACATATGCACTGAGCGAATACAACTATGCAGTCAGTCAGATTCATTTTCCGAACGATATGGATACGTTAATCACTGCCCGAAAACGTCTTGTATTTGATGAATTTTTTCTTTTTATTCTTTCAATGCAGTATCAGAAAGAAAAACGAATCCGGGAAAAAAACGAATTTTGCTTTGCCAATGATTCATTTGTGGAAGAACTGGCTGAAAAACTGCCCTATGATCTGACCGGCGCACAGAAAAGGGCAGTATCCGAGATCAAAGAAGATATGCGCGGAGAGTTTGTGATGCAGCGTCTGGTTCAGGGGGACGTAGGTTCGGGAAAGACGATTATCGCCTTTTTGGCCATGGCCGATGTATCGCATAACGGAATGCAGTCGGCCATTATGGCGCCGACAGAAGTGCTCGCAAGGCAGCACTATGATACGTTTCGCATGCTGTGCCAGTCGTTTGACTTAAAAATACCGCTCGTCCTTCTGACAGGGAGTATGACGGCACGGCAGAAGCGTATGGCATATGAGTCGCTGCAGATGTATCAGAATGCGATAATTATCGGAACACATGCGCTGATCCAGGAAAAAGCTGTCTACGATAATCTTGCGCTTGTCATTACGGACGAGCAGCATCGCTTTGGTGTGCGCCAACGCGAAATATTTGCAGAGAAAGGCGGCTGCCCTCATATTCTGGTGATGAGCGCGACTCCTATACCGCGAACCCTGGCGTTGATTATTTATGGAGATCTTGCCATTTCTGTTGTGGACGAGGTTCCGGCAAAACGCCTGCCGGTGAAAAACTGTGTTGTCGATACGCATTTTCGTCCGAAATCATATGAATTTATTGAAAAAGAAGTTGCAAACGGACATCAGGCATATGTCATCTGCCCGCTTGTCGAGGAAACAGAGAATCTGGATTTGGAAAATGCGACCGATTATGTAAAAAAACTTCGAGAAATCTTTCCGGAGCAAATACAGCTTGGCCTGCTGCACGGACAGATGAAACAGGAACAAAAGAATAAGGTGATGGATGGATTTTTAAAAAACGAATTTCAGGTACTTGTATCAACTACCGTTGTAGAGGTCGGCGTCAATGTACCGAATGCAACCGTAATGATGATTGAAAATGCAGAGCGTTTCGGTCTTGCTCAGCTGCACCAGCTGCGCGGTCGCGTTGGGAGAGGAGATGCGCAGTCCTATTGCATCATGGTAAACTGTTCGGACAGCAAATCTGCAAAAAAACGTCTTGCGATTTTAAATGAATCAAATGACGGGTTTAAAATTGCAAGCGAAGACTTAAAACTGCGCGGACCAGGCGATTTTTTCGGAATACGTCAATCAGGCGAGCTTGCATTTTCGCTTGCCGATCTCTACCAGGATGCAGATCTTTTAAAGATGGCATCCGAAGCAGTATCTACGGTGCTTTCCAACGATCCGGAGCTGAAAAAAGATGAGAACAAAAACTTACGGCGCCATTATGAAACATATATGAAAGAGAGTTTAAGCAGACTGAATTTATAAAAGAAGCGGCGCCTGCGCGCCGCCTCCACTGCTGCATGGGACGATCTGTTCTTAAGAAATCCCACTGTTTCTCATCCGTATCTTAGTTTCCAGACATCTGCCTTTCCTGCGCCTCGATCATTTTTTTGACCATATAGCCGCCTACAGAACCGTTCTGCTTGGAAGTCAGATCACCGTTGTAACCCTCTTTTAAAGGCACGCCGATTTCGCTGGCTACCTCATACTTAAAACGGTCTAATGCCCCCTTAGCTTCCGGTACGCTTGCCCTGTTAGATGAACGCTTTGCCATAGTTTTTTCCTCCTTTGGATTTTAATCTATTTCTTAAGTTTTTGGAATATGCATCAGCTGCGATATGTACCGCGGCGGAGCAATTCCCTCTATTTGAAACAAAAATACGTTGGAGGACTTATTTTCTCGGGAATTGTCCGCCGCGGTTTTTTGTTCAAAGATAGTATGTGCCGTATCGCTTCAGATAAACATGAAAATTTTGGCACAAAAACCTGCTAACAAAAGTCAAGACTTTTTGGCAGGTTTTTTATAAATTTTTGA
>CAMUGE010000006.1 GCA_947088345.1 uncultured Roseburia sp. | reverse complement strand
TTCTTACCAAAAAAGAGGTGTTTTTTCCGAAAGACACAAACTATTTTACACTACCATTTGCTTCGCTTGAAGATATTATGTTAATTCAACTAACTTGACAAAGAGCCACTTTATTTTACACTCCCTGACAACCCTTCGACAACATAAAATCATACGTATGCGATAAGATTTTTCTACATATCTAATTCATATCAAGAAAAATTTTTTGCTTGTAGACACAAGATTTTTACAGTCTCCCATAAACCGCCTTACAGACATTCTTGTTACCATGAACACCCCCGCCGACCGGGGGAAGCTGTTCAAAAACATAAAAATGCTCTATCCCCCATTCCAAATCGCATAACTATATAATTCCAAAAATAAAAGGCATGTGCTCCCCTGCATATGCCTTTCACTCTGCTTATATGATAGTCTATTCTGCCTGCTTCCACCCTAACAAATATGCGACTATTCTTTCATCTTTTTTTCCAGCCACTGCTCAAAATTGCCTTCTGGATTCAATATTTTATACACAAATTTCATATTTTTATATGATATTTGTGTTCGTGGATTACTTGTTCCAAATTTCAAGAACAAAATCTTATAAGCTACGAAAAAATAAACAAACGCATATTTGTGCTTTCCCTGCTCTTCATACAATTTCGCCAGATTATTGTAAATGACTGCGGTATTAAGATTTTCTTTTTCCGATACTTCTTTATTAATCTGTAGACTCTTCTTATAAAGTTTTTCTGCTTCTCCGTATTGTTTCTGACACTCATACAAATATGCAAGATTATTATAACTTTGCACAATATCACCATTTTTCTCCCCCAATACTTTTTTTTGTATTTTTATACTTTCTTTATACATATCCTCTGCTTCACTATATCTCTTTTGTGCTTGATATATGAATGCTAAATTATTATAATTTGTCGCAATTATCAAAGAAGCGGCGTTAAATCTGTTTTTATCATTCAATAGGTTGATGCTCTTATTGCACAATTTTTCTGCCTCCTTATATTCTTTTTGCATCAAAAATATATATGCAAGATTCTGATAATCAATCGCAATATCCGTTCTGGATGCTTTTGATGTTCTCTCATGAATCTCTATAAGTTGCTTATAATAATTGCCTGCTTTCCTATATTCACCTATATATTGCATCAAATAAGCAAGAGAAGTTAAAAATCCAATCTTTTCTGTAACATCTTTTATATACATTTTATCAATTATATTCTCTGCAAACGGAATATAATTCTGACTCTCTAAAGAAAAACCGTTTTCTGATACTTTTAGGCTCTTTCGACATTCCGCTACTAAGCCACGATGCTTATGTATTTCCGGCTTACATTTCTCATAAATGAATTGTGCAAATACAGGATGTAAAGCATAACCCTCCTGATCCACGTCAAACTGTAGCCAACCTTTCCGATATAACCCCATCAAAATATCATAATCTTCACTTAACCATGCATCCGCAAGCAGCCATTGATTACAGGTTTCAGCGGGCAATGGAATATATGGAAATACAGAAAACGCCTCCAGAATGTTCTGCTCTGCTTCTGTCAGCACAGACATATCATATAGAATTTCATACGATTTTTGGATGTTCACCAGCTTTTCCTCATCGTCCTTATACTCCAGACAGAAACCCTTGTCTTGCAATTCCTCCCGCAACCTCTTCAGATTCCAACACTTTGTCGCGGCAAGATCCGCAAGAAACTCAATGGTGATGGTATGCCTTGCTGCCAGTGTGTCTATTATATATTCCAGATCTAATATTTCTTCCTCCAGAACTTTTTCTGTACTTCTACCATACCGAATGCGTTCATAAATTTCTTTACACTGCTCTATATCAAGAAATCCAATTCTGTACAGTTCAAATTCTTTGCCGAAAGATGTCCGCCTTGATGTTAGCACTATCGTCCCCGGAATCTCCTTTAATTTATGCAAACCTGGATCAGATCTTATAGGCTTGTCCACGTTATCAACAATTAGCAATAGTTTCCCATCCGACGCCAGATATTCTAGTTCTCTCCATGCCGCTTCCTGATTATCCTTCTGTTGTTCCTGTTCCTTATACTTTAAACATTTCAGCAAACTACGGTTCATGTCACCTTCATACTCAATATATCCAATATGCTGAAACGGTATATTCTCATTTTGAGAATGTTGTTTCAAATAATTTTCAAGCAGTTTTCTACAGATATGTGTCTTTCCAATCCCTCCCATACCGCTCACTAAAACTGATTTACACCCCTCTTCTACTCTTTGACGTAACTCCGACAGTTCCACTTCCCTCCCTGTAAAGTAGGATGTAGGATTAATATTGGCTTTATGGGTAACAAAAAACTCACGCTCTGAATTCCGAAACATTATGATGTTTGTAATATTCATATCATGACCAACAATTGAACCTCCAACCTGTGATCGATACACTTTCGTTGATTTTTTTTCACTCATTTATTAATCTCCTCTATAACTGAATGTCCAATTTTAGATTTACTTATTTTAGTTATTATTTTAGAACGGTCGTCTTTATTGTCACAATTGATTGTCTGAGATATTTTAATCACCTTGCCTGCCGTAAAAATAGATACCAGCAACCCCGCTATTGAACATACCCCACAGATAATATTAAACAAATCCATTTCCTGTCCTCCCCTGTCACTTTTTATCTATTACTATTATAGTATCAATCAAATCCATACGCAATTAAAACTTTCGGATATTCAATCAAAAAATCCTGCCAGCACATGTCTATCAAGCCCTCTAATTTCCTGTGGCTTCCATAATGTAATAGTGCAGGTAGCGGTTACCAGCCTTGTTCATGGGCGTGTTTTCCACTTCAAATGTCCAAAGGGCACAGCCCCAAAACTGTGTGCAACCACCATGCTTTATTTCTACCGTTCTTGGCATGTTTCGTCCGAACCTGAAACTCACAACCACCTTTCCACAAAAGATAAAAAAATAGCCTTATATTCCCTCCGACGCAGACATAAAAAAGATACTGGCATATTCCAATGACACGCCATACGAAATCCCTATCATTCTTACCTGCTATGGTATGAGGAGATCTGAAATATGCGCCCTGACACTGGATGACATAGACGAAGACATCGTCCATATAAACAAAGCGATGGTACAAGATGAGAAAAGGGAATGGGTCATAAAAACAACAAAAACCACAGCTGGAACAAGGGAACTTATAATCCCTGCAGAAATTGCAGACAAAATAAGGGAACAGGGGTATGTATATAAAGGCCATCCCGGGAAAATCACGGAATATCTACTGAATATACAAAAAAATTGTCAATCCCCCCGTTTTCGATTCATAAGTTGTGCCATTACTTTGCATCAAAAATGAGCACCCTGAATGTTACGGGGACGGATATACTCAAGATGGGCGGATGGGAGACAGATCATATAATATAACAGTATATCGACACTCTATGCTCGAAAAGGAAGAGAACGCAAAAAGAGATGCTTCCAGACAATTGCAAAGCATTCTTTTTTCGTAAGTTTCATGACAAATATTGTGACAAAAAATATTATCAGCTGTATGAATCAAGCATAAATTCAACTGATATATGGAATAGAAAAAACGCCGGAAACATTGATTTCATCAAATAAACCAACATTTCCGGCTATTTCGTGTGAATGGACCTGACGGGAATCGAACCCGTGTCCAAAAACCACGCCCCTGTCCTTCTACGAGCGTATCTTATGATTTTTCATTCCCTCCGCCAAACCTGCATAAGCACAGTTCCGGTTTTAGTAGCTTCTGTTACGCCTGTATGCTTGAAGCGGATTTCGCAAGCGAAATCACATACATCGTTTCCTGCAAAGTCGATGCCTGATTCCAGCGCGCAGGTTCAATGGGTCAGACAGCTGCCTTAATTAGGCAGCAAATGCTAAATTGTCTTCAGCGTTTAATTTTAATTGCGGAATTTAACGCATCCCGTGCGGCTCGCTTCTCCAGCTTTATGATCCCTGTCGAAACCTTTACAGGCCCTTATCATAAATTGAAAAAGAATGAATATAACACTTATTTTACCCTGTTTATTATATATCGGATAACTGATCAAAAAACATTAATTATTTTTTACAAATTTCTTACCTTAAAATCTCGTTCTGCTTCCCTGCGCATATCTTTCTTTGCAATATCCTGCCGCTTATCATATAACTTTTTCCCTCTTGCAAGCGAAATATCCACTTTGACCAGACTCCCTTTTAAGTATACCTCAACCGGAACGATCGTATACCCTTTTTCGGCTATTTTCCCGGTTAATTTTCTGATCTCGGATCTGTGCAGCAAAAGCTTTTTGGGGCGAAGCGGGTCCCTGTTAAAAATATTTCCCTTTTCATATGGGCTGATATGCATACCATACAAAAAAACCTCCCCGTTATCAATGCGGATAAAAGATTCCTTAATGCTGCATTTGCCCATGCGCAGGGATTTCACTTCCGTCCCATGCAGCGCAACCCCCGCTTCATAGCGCTCCTCCAAAAAATAATCATGGTATGCTTTCTTATTATTTGCAATCAGCTTCTTCTCCGTCTTCGCCAATTTGTTCGACCTCCTCTGCAATCAAAAAATCAATGGTGCGCATAAATTTATCTGCATTTTCTACAACAACCGTTACTTTCTGACCCAATTTATAGCGCTTTTCAGACGCTTCTCCGACCAGTTCATATCTCTCTGCGTCGTAATAATAATAATCGTCAGTCAGCGAGTTGACATGGACCCGCCCTTCTATCGTATTCGGAAGTTCCACAAAAAATCCCGACTCCGTGACGCCGGAGATCACTCCATCAAAAATTTCCCCAAGGTGATCCGACATATATTCGACCTTCTTTAACTTTTCTGTCTCCCGCTCAGCCTCGTCTGCCCGCCGCTCCGTCTCGCTGGAATGCTTTGCAACTTCCGGCAGCAGTTTTTCATAATGGATCATACGCTGCTCGTTCATTCTTCCTCGCAGATTATCCTTGATAATACGGTGAATCTGCAGATCGGGATAGCGGCGTATCGGCGATGTAAAATGGCAGTAATAATTTGCCGCAAGACCAAAATGACCAATACTTTGCGTTGCATATTTTGCCTGTTTCATAGAGCGCAGCGTAAGTCTTGCAATCAACGCCTCTTCATCGGTTCCGTCTATTTTTGCCAAGAGTTTCTGCAGTTCTTTCGGGTGCACATCCTCCTGCCCGATCCTAATCGTATACCCGAAATTATTGATAAATGTCGCCAGCTTCCGTATTTTTTCTGTATCGGGCCTGTCAT
This sequence comes from uncultured Roseburia sp., assembly GCA_947088345.1. GTDB lineage: Bacteria > Bacillota > Clostridia > Lachnospirales > Lachnospiraceae > Roseburia. Next base: position 87,435 of record CAMUGE010000006.1, on the reverse strand, counting down.
GAACACGATAGACAAACGGCAGCTCCTGCCAGAAATAGTCCTGTGCAACAGTCTCGTTAGCGATCAGCATAAAGTCCTCGATAATCTTTGTCGCAACGTTTCTCTCATACGGTCTGATTTCAACCGGCTTACCATCCGGATCTAAAATAATCTTTGTCTCCGGAAAATCAAAATCAATGGAACCTCGTTTCATTCGCGTTTTGCGCAAAATTTCCGCAAGTTCTTTCATCAGCGCAAACATGGACACAAAATCGTGATATTCCTCCGTAAGCGCCGCATCCTGATCCTCCAGTATTTTTCTGACATTCGCATAACTCATACGGCGATCGACTCGTACAACAGTTTCCGCAATCGTATGGTCCGTAACCCTGCCTTTTTCGTCAATCGTCATCAGACAGCTTAAAGCAAGCCTGTCTTCGCCGGCATTCAGAGAACAGATTCCGTTGGAAAGCGTATGCGGCAGCATCGGGATCACACGATCCACAAGATAGACAGAAGTACCACGCTTCCTTGCCTCCACATCAAGCGCGCTGTGTTCCTGCACATAATTTGTCACATCGGCAATATGAACGCCAAGCCGGTAAAAATCACCCTCCTTTGTCAGAGAAATCGCATCGTCCAGATCCTTTGCATCCTCTCCGTCAATCGTAACCGTCAGATCCCCTCTCAAATCCATACGCCCTGCCATATCCGCTGTACTGACCTCTCTGGCCACACGCTCTGCCTGACGAAGAATCTTCTCGGAAAATTCCATCGGCAGTTCATAAGCGCGTACCACAGACAGGATATCCGTGCCCGGGTCATTCATATGACCCAAAATCTCAATGACTTTCCCTTCCGGCTTCTTTTCGTCTTTCCCAAAATCCGTAATTTCAACGACAATTTTGTGCCCGGTAACAGCCCCTTTGGAGCGCTCCTGCGGGATAAAAATATCACTGCCAAACTTAGAATTATCCGGAATGGCAAAGCCGTATGTGCTGCTTTTTTGGTATGTGCAGACAAGCCTGGTCATCCCCCGCCTTAAAATATGCGCAACAGCCCCTTCTCTGCGCCTGCCCCGCTCCGACTTCTCCGCCGCCAGCACAACCTGTACCGTATCCCCGTGAAACGCCCCGCCTGTACGAGCCTGCGGAATGAATATATCATCTTCCCCGTCCTCTGCTTCAACAAAACCAAAGCCTTTTGCATTCCCGATAAAAACGCCTGTAATGAAGTTTCCCTCCGCCTTTTGGTATTTTCCTTTCGAAGAAACCTCAATTTTTCCGTCCTGCCTTAAAGCTTCCAATACATCAAACAGTTCCTCTCTCTGCGATTTTGGTATATTGAGAACAACCGCGATCTCTTTTAACTTCATTGGCACATATAATTCATCGCATAGAAACGAATAAATTGTCTTTTTTCTCTCCTCAAAAACCTCTCTGTCCATACACCCTCTCATTCCTCCGTAACAACGGCTGATTTCACATCTCTCTGAAGAAAAAACCGGCAATCCCAAATCTTTCCTGTCGCTCAATACATGCAGCCGACTGCTCTGCCGCAACATGCGCAATCGGGAAACATTTTTTCCTGTAGAATCAGAAAAAGGACTGCCAGCTGACAGTCCTTACTTTTCTAAAATATACCAAGATTCAATACAACCGCAAGGAGAAGAAAACCAACAACTAAAATCCTTGTGATCTTTACCAGCATTCCCTCCATGGAACGACCTTTATTCTTGCCCCAATATGTATCGGCGGCACCGGAAATCGCACCAAGTCCTGCTGACTTTCCTTCCTGCATCAAAATAATGACTGTGAGCGCTAACCCTATCAATATAAAAATTATTGTTAATATAATCTTTAAAACTTCCAAAACACTTACCTCCTGTGTACTTATTACAGAATATCATTGTATTGAATCACAACTTGGATTAGTATAGCACACAGGAGGAGATTTTTCAACTACTTTTTTCCAAAAAATTATTTTTTATATTTTGCCTCCCGACCAAGCTCTTCCTCAATGCGCAGAAGCTGGTTATATTTGCTTGTGCGTTCCGCACGGCACGGCGCGCCCGTTTTGATTTGTCCCGCATTGACAGCCACCGCAAGATCTGCGATAAACGAATCCTCCGTCTCCCCGGAACGATGTGAAATCACAGTACCATAGCTGGACAATTTCGCAATTTCAATTGCATCAAGCGCCTCGGTCACGGAACCGATCTGATTTACTTTGACCAAAATGGCATTTGCAGCTTTCATCTGTATCCCGCACTTTAAGCGCTTCGGATTCGTCACAAAAAGATCGTCGCCGACTAACTGAATACGGCTGCCCAGCGCCTTTGTCAGTTTCTGCCATCCCTCCCAGTCGTCCTCAAAAAGCCCGTCCTCAATCGAAATCAGTGGAAACTCTCTGGTCAGATCCTCATAAAGCGCAATCATCTCTTCTGTATTGCGGTAGACGGTACTGCTCTTGCCCTCTTCTTTTGCGGCTTTCATCTTCGTCTCTCCCGGAAACAGATAAACTCCTTTTTTCTGGTCATAAAGTTCGCTTGCGGCCGCATCCATTGCATACACAATGTCTTTTCCGACCTCATATCCGGCCTTTTCAACCGCGCGCCCAAGATACTGGAATACCTCTCTGACACTCCCAAAATCCGGCGCAAAACCGCCCTCATCGCCTACCGCAGTGGAAAGCCCGTCTTCATTTAAAATCTGACGCAGGAAATGATAAACTTCCGCTCCCATCCGAAGCCCTTCGGAATAAGTTTTGGCGCCGATCGGCATTATCATAAACTCCTGAAAGTCAAGTGAGTTTTTTGCGTGGACGCCTCCGTTTATGACATTCATCATCGGCACAGGAAGCTCTTTCGCGTTAACGCCCCCGATATAACGGTACAGCGGCATATCAAGCGCCTTTGCCGCAGTTTTGGCGCATGCAAGCGATACGCCCAATACGGCGTTTGCCCCAAGGCTTTCTTTATTGTCGGTGCCGTCGAGCTCCACCATGCACCGGTCAATATCCGCCTGCAGCAGTACGTTTTTGCCAAGCAAAACATTTTTTATTTTTCCGTTTACATGGTCTATTACTTTCTGTACGCCAAGTCCAAAATAGCGGTCGTCGCCGTCCCTCAGCTCAAGCGCCTCAAATTGCCCGGTACTTGCCCCGGACGGCACCGACTCACGGGCGGAAATCTTTTTCCCTGTCGTAGTTGCCTCTGCCGTCACTTCAACCTCAACGGTCGGATTTCCTCTTGAATCCAGAATCTGTCTGGCATGTACGTCGACAATTGGTATCATCAATGACATATTTTCAATCTCCTTTCCTGATTCTTTTGATAAGTATTGCCGGAAAAGAGAAAAAATATCCATAAATTCAGGAATCCGCCGTAATTCCTTTTGACTTTAAATAGTCGACCCAAATCCCGTAATTCGTCGCATACAAATGCAGATTGTCAAACGTCAGATCTGCGCGCAGCGCCCCGTTTTCATCCGAGACAACCTCATTGACATCAATGTAAAAAACCCGCTCACCGTCGGCCAGTTTTGCAATCTGGGCATTTCGCTCATCAATTCCCGGATTATTGTAAATTGCGTCACGGTCCGACTTATCCTTTGTGACACGCATAATGCCCTGAATAAAAAGTATGGCGTCAGGCTGGAGCTCTTTTAGTTTTTCAACGGTCTGCCGATAGCTTTCCATAAAAGATGCCACTGTACCCGTCCCCATCTCATTAATGCCGATCTGGAAATAGACCTTTTTATACTGCTTTGCCTCAAGCGCTTCCTCAAGCGTTACCTGACTTCCTTCCACCTCGCAAAATTCACTCTGCCAGAGATCATAGATATTCATACCTTTTGTCGCATAAAAGTCAGCCTGTTCAAGCCCTCCGTAATAGCCGAGCCCGACCGTCCTTGAGTCTCCGATAAACACCGCATCATCAAAATATTCGTCCCCGACCTGCACAAATTCTTTCTTTTTGGGCTCCGGCTCCCCTTTTGTAACTGTATCTTCCTGCTGTTGACGCTCCTCCTCTATTGCTTTCGGCTTCTCCCCTGCCCCTTTTGGCTCCTCGCTTTTGGATGAATCATCCGCCTGCTTCTTTTGAACCGGCTCCGGGCGCATCTGACTTTCATCATGAGCATCTCTTTGGGCCGCATGTACATCCATGGCAGCGCCATTTGAGGTGCTCCACGGATAAACATTGTCATGTATGCCCTGCAGCACCAGTACAAAATATGGCATATTTCCCATATTCTGCGCATATTTCCTGTAAATAGTATCCTTTTGCCAAAAGCCGACTGCCGAAAAAAAGATCCAGCAAGCCAGCAGACAAATTGTCACCCTGCATTTCAAAAACTTCTTCAATATTTCCCTCCATATAAATAAAACCGCTAAAAGTTAAAGTATAAAAACGGATTATTCGTCGAAATTGCCAGGTAGTACATTCCAAGCAGTAAAATTAATATAATTGCCGCTGTACCCAAAGGTTTTTTTTCAATCCTTTTATAGACAACGGCCGGAAGCGGCGTCGAAAAAAGGATACCGACAAAAAATAACGGCAAAAACTGTCCCAGATACTCCACATAGTCATTGCCAAATACTACGCCTGCCTGACCGAAAAACGGGAACAGACGGGAAAAATAGACGCCCAGCTGTCCGATGTCATCGACCGCAAAGAGAACCCATGTCAGCGGTATGATCAGGATCAGATACAAATGGCCTAAAATTCTGCTCTTTTCCAGAATTTTGTGCAAAAACAATTTCTCGGCCGCAAGACAGCAAAGAAGCGATGCTCCCCACAAAAGGTAATTTGGTTTTGCCCCATGCCAGAGCGCCGTCAGACTCCATACTGCCAGAAGATTGATACAGGTGCGACGCTTCCCTTTGCGATTGCCTCCCAGCGGAATATAGACATATTCGCGGAACCATTTACCGAGTGTGATATGCCAGCGGCGCCAGAACTCCGATACCGACCGCGCCATATACGGGAAATTAAAATTTGCGGGAATCTCAAATCCAAGCATACGCCCAAGACCTCGCGCCATCAGTGAATATCCTGCAAAATCAAAATACAGTTCCAGTGAAAACGCGGCCGCCCCCATCCAGGCGAGCGGAAACGAGATACTGGAAAATCCGATTGTCCGGATCTCATTCCAGAGAATACCAATCCTGTCTGCGATAATGACTTTTGCACCAAGTCCCATAATCAGCAGTTTCAGTCCATTCTCAAAATCAGAAAACTCAACCTTACGTCCATCCAGCGCCTCTTTGACCTCGCAGTAATTGATGATCGGGCCCGCAATCAGCTGCGGAAACATCGTCAGATACGTTCCAAGCTTTATAAACGACTGCTCCGCCGAAATTTTTTTGCGGTATACGTCTATGATATACGCGACAATCTGGAACGTGTAAAAACTGATTCCAAGAGGCAGACTTTCAACCATACCGCTATACTTATAGATGAATAAGATTCCAAAATTATAAGTCAGCGCTATGCCAAGCATCACCGCCTGCCAGGGCCCGGCCTCCTCTTCCTCTATGTACATCATCCTGCCGAGCAGGTAATTTACTGCAATGGACGCCAACAACAGCGGAAGATATTCCAGTTCTCCGATCGCATAAAAGACAAGGCTTCCGGAAAGCAACAGAACGTTTTTCAATTTTTTCGGGGCAAGATAATATAAGATTAAAAAAGCCGGTAAAAACCGGAACAAAAATTCAAAACTGCTAAATACCATTTGACAGACAACGCTTTCTAATTCTCAATTTATGCTTATTATAGACGAAAAATAATCAAATAGGTGACTATTACATGAAATGTAAGAAAAAGTATAATTTTTGTCACAATCTGTCGGATTTGTAAAATATTTGTAATTATTTGGCGAAATAAGTCCCAATGATGCCTCCGATAAAATAGAGAGATCCAAACACGATCGTCTTTTCTTCCGATGGCAGGTGTGATAAGCATTTATCCAGATCCGTACAGACATAAACCTCTGCGCTGCGCTTTCGCAGCGATTCTGCCAGATCTTTTGCCCGGAGCGCCCGTACGTCATCCACGGTTACAGCCGTAAAATCCAGAGCAAGCGGGATTAAAAGTTCAATCATTTTTTCATAGTCCTTATCTGCCATAACTCCCATAATAAAGTGAAATTTCTCACCGGGAAACAGATATGCCAGGCTTTTGGCAAGCGCTGCCGCGCCGCTGCCATTGTGCGCGCCGTCCGCCAGCAGAAACGGATTTCTGCTTAGAATCTGCATTCTTCCTTCCCAGACGGCATTTCGTATTCCACGCACAATACAGCGGCGCTTCTCTTCTGACTCTGATCCAAAAAACGCTTCTGCCGCAAGTATGGCAGCAGCCGCATTTTCATATTGGTGAACGCCCAAAAGTTCTGTCTGCAAATGACGATATCCCTGAAAAGAAAATGTTTGAAGCGCGTCTATGCATCCCTCTTTCCTGATATCATTCTCATGCACTACCCCGATATCGGTAACACCACGGGCGGCAGCCGCATCCAGCAGAACCTGCAGAACCTGTTTCGTCTCCTGCGCCGCCGCAATTAATTTCGTACCTCGTTTGATGATACCTGCTTTTTCCAAAGCTATTTTTTCCAGCGTATCGCCCAAAACTTCCGTATGATCATAACCGATCCTTGTAATGACAGTAACTTCCGGCACTCCGAGCGCGTTTGTCGAATCAAGCCGTCCCCCGAGACCTGTTTCCGCAATCACAACATCACAATGCTCCTCTGCAAAATAAAGAAAAGCCATTGCCAGACAATAGTCAAACATTTTTGGTTCCACACCAAACTCTGCAGAAAGCAGCCGCTCTCCCAGACGTACCACAGCTTCCTTTGAGATCATCTCACGGCCAATACATATCCTCTCTCTAAAATCAACAAGATGCGGCGAGGTAAACACACCGGTACGATATCCGGCCTCCTCTAAGATACGCGACAAAAAAGCAGAGACAGAACCTTTTCCGTTCGTCCCTGCGATATGTATCAGCTTCATCCCCTGCTGCGGCCTGCCCAGCGCATCAAGCATTCTGCCCGAAACTGCAACACCGGGCAGACTGCCGAAACGCCTCGCATTTAATATATGATCCACGATCCTCTCGTATGTCATGAAAATCCTCCGTAATCTGTCAGACCGCCATGATAACACCGCCGTCATTTGCGTACATCGTACTTACACCGGCCGTATTTAAAATAATAATCTTTTTAAATCTGACAAGCTTTTCTATTTTTTCTTTTACCGCTTTTGCCCGCTCCGGACAATTGCAGTGCGCAATCGCAAGCACTCTGTCCTCACAGTTTTTCGTCCTGGCGATCATACTCTGTATCATTTTTTCCAACGCTTTATTCATACCGCGCGCCTGTCCAAGCTGGCAGATCTTACCCTCGTCTGTAGACCCCATTACGGGCTTGATATTCAGTGTATTGGCAATCAGCGCTTTCAGATTAGACAGACGTCCGTTTTTGCGCAGTGTCTCCAGTGTCTCCAATACAAAATACGTATTCATAGATTTGATATACGCTTCCGTACTGCTTACAATTTCATCGAATGCCATCCCTGCCTCTTCGCATTCTTTGACTTTCATACCGATAATTGTTTCTCCAATGGAAGCGGAACGGGAGTTAAAGACATAGATCTGTTTTCCGTCCTTATGTTCCTCTTCATAGAGATTTTTGCCCAGCACCGCGCTATTATAGGAGCCGCTCAATTCTCCGGAAAGCGTAACCACATAGACATGCTCGGCCTCTCCTTCGTAGGAAGCCATATACTGTTCCGGAGACGGACAGGACGATTTCGGACAGGTCAGACTTTCTTTCACACGCCTTAAAAAGTCAAGCTGATTAAACGTTGCATCGTCTTTGATCCGATAGCCGTCCACCTCCAGTTCCAGCGGAACTGTCTCAAAATGCTCATCCTGTTTTAAATCTTCCGGTAACTCCCCGCAACTGTCAATTACAATCTTATACATAGGTCCGCCTCCATTTATTCACTGTCTTTCTATGCACTGTATTATGCCGCAAATTCAAACTGCATATTCCAAAACTATTGTCGTGTCATCGTTGTCTATTGCATGTAGTATTTAATACCACGTTATAATATCATAAAAAAACAGTCTTGTATAGAGGCTTTTTCACTTTTTTATACTTTTTTTCGAATTTAAATTCCGCAAATTTTTACGTTTTTTCCCTGCCCTTTCTTAACAAACAGAGTCTTGTATTTTGTTTTCTTTTTAGCCGGAACTCTGATCTTTGCCGTCGCGCTGATTCCTTTTAATGCTTTGCTGCCGACACTTTTTAGTACGGTCGACTTTACTTTTATATCCGACAGTTTTTTACAGCCATAAAACGCTTTTTTGCCGATTTCGGTAACGCCTTTTGGAATCACGACCGATTTCAGAGCAGTACAGCCATAAAATGCCGACTGTCCGATCGTCTTTACATTTTTCCCCAACTCGGCTGTTTTTAGTCTCTTACGATTTTTACAGGCCTCTTTCGCAACGGACGTCACCTTATAAGCGACTCCTTTATATGTAATTTTCGCTGGAACAACAAGCGACTTTGCATCTTTTTTTATTCCGGCTAATTTCACTTCCGAACTTTTTCCTGTCTTTGTGACCTGATATGTATTCTGGCCCGATTTAAATGTATCCCCGATCCCCGGCTTTTTTTCGGCAGGATTGTTTGACGCCCCCTGTTGTCCGCTTCCCGGCGTACCTGCGCCGCCTGCAGCTCCGGAATCATCGGGATTTACGGTTCCTCCTGTATTCCCGCTGTCTCCGGGACTGCCCGGATTTACGGTCTCTCCTGTATTCCCGCTGTCTGGGAGACCCGGTATCTGTTCCGTATATTTCTCATGACATTTTGTACAGGTAAACACACGAAAATCTCCTGCGACAACGCCGCCGTCCCACAAATGACCCTCAGCAGCAATCGCAGTTTCCCCGAAAGAGTCGCCGCAGTACTCACAAATACTCGCCCTCATCCCTTCCTCTGTACAGGTCGCTTCTTTTACAAACATATCCCTGTACGCGTGGCTGCAGACCGCTGTCACTTTTGCGACTTCACTGTCAAGCCGTGCATCTTTTACCGCCAGAACCGATATCACTGTCTGCCATGGAACAAAAAACGGCTCCGTATAGAGGCGGCTTTTGGTGGAAGCACATGACGGCTGCGTGCCGTCCAGTGTATAGTAATATACAGCCTCTTCCTCCCCGCCAAAAATTCCAACCTGCGCCATGCCGTCCTGCGGCGTAATCACTGCAGCCGGAATACCGGTATGCGCCGTGATCACAGGAAGTCTCCCGGGCGCTGCGTACGTCTCGTCCGCAAAAGTTGAATCCTGCGTACAAGGCGGCAGACAGGCATCCCAAAATTCCTCCTCCTTATGGCTTACGGCGCTGTTGGAACTTACTGTATCATAATAATGGTCACTGCGCACAAAATAGCGATAGGAACGCAGATCACCGGAATCGTCCCAGGTACAGTCCACGTTATACCAGCTGTCCTCAATTCTGACTTTATTCCACTCATGGGTTTTGCTTGTCACTGCATACGAATCAATACCTGCGCTGTTGCACATCATTGCAAATGCCTGCGCATAACCCGCGCATACGGTTTTGTCCATACAAAACACACTGTAAGAGGACTGAGAATATTCGATATCTTCGTCAAAATCCGGATCGTAAATAGCATCGTTATACGTTACTTTCTCCGTAACCAGATCATGAATCAGCCGTATTTTCTCCTCCTGTGTTCCGCCATCTTCCACCCGCTCTTCCCACTTTTTTACCTGTGCAAACATCTTTTCCGTCACCGAGCGGCGCTCCGCCCCGTCTGCAAATGCACGATAGATACCGGGAGAAACATATGTCCTGCCGTTGCGCTGGAACGAGATGATCTGATGGTTGATAAAGTAATATTGCGGATTGGAATATCTAAAAAAAGAAAAAACACGTTTCATCTCGTCTTTTGTCAGTAACTCGCTTGTCGCGCCCGACAGATAGAAAATATCCCTGCCGTTTGCTATTGTGCTAAGGGCGTTTATCTCGGTATTGAGATAGCCGAGACACATTTCATTGAGCTGATCCCAGTATGCGCGCTCTGCATCGTTAAGACGGTTATACACAAAATAATTTCCGTATTTTTCAGTCTCATCACGATACGATGCAGCGCGCCGCACCACATAGCTGTCCTCGAAAAAATCCTCTGTACTGTGATCCGAAAAAGAAATCTCAATCTCCTCTCTCAAAAGTCCGCCGCCGGATCGATCATTTTCTTTGGCCAAAACATATTCCGCTCCAACTTCCGATGCGGCTGCACCGGTAAACAGGGATATCGCCACAAACAACCACAAATACTTTTTCATTCTTACCTCCATTTCTGCATTGCAAACACGGTTCGCATAACGTTTGATCTCTTTTATCATAACGCATAACCATGTATCCGGCAACAAAAAAACTTTCTGTGCCGTTCCAGGCTGCATCTGCCGCAATCATCCGAAACATCCGAATCTAATTATTCTTTTTCGAAGCGAAATGATTGAACAATCTCCTGACCCGTGATATGATAAATATATCATGATGTCGGGGGGCAGGTATTTTGACCTTTTGCCCCCGGTATCCTGTCATTAAGTGAAGCAGGGACGGAAATAGAAATGATTGCACTTCATATATTAGAATTACGTGATTTTATGAATAAATTTTTACTGAGCGATATGTTTGACCATTTTCTGCTCCAGGAAGCAGTGATTGCCTCCGATGTCGTCTGGTCTTTAGACGGCAAACTGCAAGAAGGATTTTTTTCCCAGGAGGAACTTTCGGAGCAGGGGCTCTCCGACTTTACATTTCTTCCGTATGGAAACATCCGCACACGCTGCTTTGACCTGATTAAGGGACGACGCACACCGTCCTCCTTTAAATTTGTTCTGCTGCTCTCCCCCGAAAACTTAAGCCGCACACTTGCAAAGCTGCACAGCGCGTTTTCTGTCGGCGATATCAGCGGAATGTTTTTAAACCTGAAATTTCAAAACGGACAATTGATCGTGACAAGCGGCGTTTCTTACCGCATTTTTTCGATGGACAAGAGCTTAGAGCACGAGTGGGACAATCTGATCCGGCAGTTTTTTAAAAAACATCAGATCACTTTTCTCGAAGTTTAGAATTTCTTCTTTACTTTTCTCAGCTGACATGCTATTATAGATACAGCTGTTTATCACGGCGATTATATTTATTATGGAGGTACTTTTGATGAAAGGTACAGTAAAATGGTTTAACAACCAAAAAGGGTATGGATTTATCTCCGACGAATCCGGCAATGATGTATTTGTACATTATTCAGGACTTAACATGGAAGGTTTTAAATCCCTCGACGAAGGCGCTGAAGTGGAATTTGACGTAATTGACGGCGCAAAAGGACCGCAGGCAACAAATGTAACGACTATTAAATAAGATTTGATCTGCGTAATAGTCTTACAGTGATTAATCAGATGTTTTAAGTATTCTTTTCTTTTAAAATAGAATTTGATTTTTATTTGCTAGAATAAGATATTGTAAACTGTGGATTAAAAAGTTTGCTAAAGGTAAAAAAAGGGCTGCCGGATACTGGCCGTGTCTGTCCCTTTTGACCCAATGTAAAAGGAACCGCACGGGGCGCGTCGCACGCTACCCCGCAGGGTTCCTTTTTTGCACAATCAAAACTATTTTTTGACTTTCATTATTCTTCTCTTTACCGTATCTGCACTACAGTTTATTTTTCTTTTCGTTTCAGATACATCATCAGAAAACTGAGCAGAAAGATTCCCGCGCACGGTATCAGATTGGATAGCATCCCGGCTGAAAGACTCACAGAATCGGCCACAATCCCGATCACCCACGGCATTAAGATAGCGCCGATTCCGGCCACCGGAAGCATAATTCCCATGCTCTCTACGCTCATTTCCTTTCCGACGCCCGCTACGGCAACCGGATTGACGCCCGCCATTGCAAAAGCAAATCCAAACAGCATAAGAGTCGCAGGAATCGGACTTGCCGCAAGCATCAGAGCGCCGTATAAAACAGTACATCCGATTCCCATCACAGCCAGACTTCGGTATGTATTTTTGACCGGAAAGACAAATGCAATCAAAAGCCGGCCTGCAAGCGTCGCTCCCCACATAATCGTCACCGTGTAATTGCTTAACATGCCGCTTAAAATTCCCTGATCTTTATAGTAGGTCACAAGCCAGCCCGCCACGCTTGTCTCCGCCGCATTCTGGCAGAATACAAGCCCTGTCAATATCCAGAATGTTTTGCTTTTTAAAAATGCAAAGCCGCCGCGCCTTTTCTGTCCGTTTTGATCTTTTCCCTGTTCCGGAATCTTTGCCGCAAGGAAAATCAGCCAAAAAATAAGTCCCAGCGCTGCGATTCCTATCATCGGCAATGTATTGCCTCCTTTTAACAGCAGCGCAATCACAACCGGACACAGCAGAGCCCCGCCTGCATAACAGGCGTGCATCAGGCTCATTCCTTTTGTCCTGTCCTCACAATTATTCCCGACAAGAATGGTGCAGTTATTGATCGCGCACCCCTTTGCGATCCCGACCAGCAAAAACGCCCCTGTCAGCAATCCCACCACTCCGCTCAAAGTCATCAGGAAATACCCGATCATATAACCGCTGCAGAGCAGTACAACCGTATTTTTCGCTCCGATTTTATTCGGCAGAATACCGGAGGCAAACGAAGCGGCCATATTGCCGATACTCATAAACGATAAAAGCGTCCCGGTCACTCCATATGAAAATCCATATTTTTCCTGTAAAATACTGACAATAACGCCGCTTGAGATAGAGCACAGCCCGCTTAAAAAGAATGCGGCGTACCCGGTACGACATAATTTTTTATCCATAAACCTCCTCATTTCCTCCCTGCTTCTCCACATAACCCAATTTTGGCAGCCTCTGCTAATGCGTCAACTCAGAAAATATCACATTCTGCAGCCGTTTTGCAACCGGAAGCCACCCCGCATTTGTCACCTGTGTAAAAAATAAAACCGTCATACAGTCTGCCGGACTGTTGCAAAAAAAGGTTCCCATCCAACCGTCCCAGCCATAAGAACCGTTTGTACCGATGACAGGAGATTTATTTTCATCGACCAGGATACGCATGAGATTCCCGTAATTATAACCGGAATAGTCAGCCTCCCACCCTAAATTTCGGCGCTGCTTTTTATTCAGTTTGGGCGACGTCATATACCTCACCGTTCTCTCCTTTAAAATCTGTCTGCCGTGATAACTGCCGTCACACAACAGCATTTCGGCAAAATGACTGTAGTCATCCGGCGTCGAGGTAAGGCCCGCGCCGCCCGACTCGTATACCGCAGAGCGGTCCATCGCATTGATGATGCCAAGGTGATTGCCATGGTAAGGAACCAACGTGCCATCCGCAGCTCTCTCAAAGCTCTGCACAAGCCTCTTTTTATTTTCTTCCCTGACAGTAAATCCGGTGTCATACATCTCGAGCGGCAAAAGCAGCTCCCGTTCCACAAATTGCCCGAATGTTTCCCCGCAGACAACTTCAATCACCGCACCCAAAATATCTGCCGATACGCCGTAATCCCAGGACTCGCCGGGCTGAAAATTCAGCGCGCACCTCCCGAACAGGTTGGCCGCCTCACGCGTCGAAACCGGATTTTTTGACAACAGCCGCCTGTCAATTTCGTCAAGAACAGCCTGCGTCTGTACGCCTGCCATCGTATTCGGATTGCCGTATACAAGACCGGACGTCATATTCAAAAGATCTCCTATCGTCACTTCACGTTTCACAGGAACCGTACCGCCACAGACGGCAACGCGCTGATTTTGAAAGCCGTCCAAAAATCTGGACACCGGATCTGAACTGAGAAGTTCCCCGGCTTCGATTAACTTCATCACTGCTGCCGAAGTCACAGGCTTTGTCATCGAATAAATACGGAAAACGGCATCACGATTCACTCCCTCCTCCGTATAAAGAAATTCTTTGTGGTCTTTGCGCACAAGAAGCAGACCATATGGAATTTCATTGGCGCGGACTGCATCCGCAATAATTTTATGTAGTCGCTGTCTTAGCATTTTCCTCTCCTCTTAAATATGCGAACACAGAGAAAACAATCCGTCTTCCCTGTGCCGCCCCTCTGTTTCCTATTTTTTAATCTGATTTAATTTCTCATTCAACGCAAGCAATTCTTCTTTCGAAATCTTCTCGCTGATTGCACCCATCAGATTTACCATTCTGATAATTGTAAAGCTGCCCATCATCTCCATCATTTTGTCACTGAACATGGATGTGCCGTGTTCTCTTTCAGAAGCGCCGGCTCTCCCAAGAAACTCACTCATCAGTATTTTGCCTTCCGGCTTTTCCATAATCTTTGCCAGCTTATCGTTCAGCGAAAAATAACCGTCCGGCGCTGTAATGTCGAACCAGTTTAAAACGGCCCCTTTCTCTTTTAAACGGTACGCCTCGTCGAACTCGTCTACTTTTCTGATCCGGCTTTCATCCGTATAAGCGCCTGCAACTGCCTTTAACTCAGATTCCCCTTTATTGGGAACTTTAAAGTAGAAAAAATGCACGTCGCTCTTCTGTTTTCCAAGGCTTTTTCCGTTGACAAACAATTCCACCTGCGGCTGGTTGGAATAAACAGTCACATCTGTCACATCCTCAGCCCGGTTGATATAACGTTTCCCACAGATATGCACAAACGGGTCGTCGGAAAGCCATGCTTTATAGGCATAAAACGCATCTTTTTTGTAATTGCGGTCAAATGTGACAAGCCCTTTATGGTTTTGCCCGTTTTCTCCACCCTCATTTCTCGCGTCGGCGCCAAAATCAAACATATTCCATACATGCGTCGCCCACAGATATTCCCTGGTATAAAGCTGCTTAATCAGTTCTTCATGATAATACGCCTGATACTCCTCTGTATAATCCCCCTGTTCAGGCTTTGAAGTATGCCAGTTTAATCCCTCGCATCCATACTCGCTGACTCCGATCGGAATATCCGGAAAAACCTGATGAAAATGATCAAACCACGGGCCGTTCATCGACGTATCCCCGCCGTACCAGCCAAAGTAATGGTTATAGGAGACAACGTCCGGAATTTTAATATAAGGATCATTAATATCGCACATGGATACCGCAGCAATCACTGTCTTTCTGTACGGGTCCATCTCGTGCACCATATCGTTTAAAATCCGGTGGTTCTCAAGCAAATCCTCATTCGACGCACCGGCCATCGTAATCTCATTGGAAAGTCCCCAGACAACAATACAGGTATGATTATAATTTTGCGCGACAAGTTCCCGCATCTGCGATATCGTATTTTCTCTGCCGTTTTTCATCTGGGAAGATATATATGGAATCTCGGCCCAGACCACCATACCGTACTCATCGCACAGGTCATAGAAAAACTGATCATGCTGATAATGCGCAAGCCGTATTGTCGTTGCCCCGACTTCACAGATCAGCTCCATATCGCGTCTGTGATGTTCCGGCAGCAGCGCATTTCCGATCCCCCACCAGTCCTGGTGGCGTGAAACGCCGCGCAGCGGATAACTCTCTCCATTTAACAGAAACCCTCTCTGCGGGTCAATCACAAAACTTCTGCATCCGAATCTTGAACTGACCAGATCAAGAACCTCATCGCCGTCAGAGAGCGTAACCTTTACCGTATACAGATAGGGGTCCCGCCTGCCATGCCACAAATGCACATCCGGAATTTCCATTGTCACCTTATCGACTGTGACCGGCGTCCTCTCCTCACAGATTAAATTTCCATCGGCATCCCTGATCTCATAGTGAAGCTCCTGTGTCATTTTCTCGCCGGACAAAAAAACTTTGACGCCAACGCTGGCTTTGTCTCCGACCACTTCCGGCGTTACGGTATAGCCCGGCCCGCCGTAATATGTGAGGTCGAAATGTGACTGTGGCACTGCAATCAGCGAAACATCGCGGTAGAGACCTCCATAAAAGGTAAAATCTGCATTTTGCGGATAGACATGGTCGTTTGCACTGTTATCAACCGCTATGACAAACAGATTTTTCTCTTCTAACACATCTGTTACGTCCACGCGCCAGGTCGAATATCCGCCGTCGTGATGCGCCATTTTTTTGCCGTTGATATACACGTCGGCCGATGAATTTGCCCCTCGCAGCTCCAGATAATATTTCTCATTCTCCGGCAGTTCGCTCTTTTCCACCTCTTTTGCATAATAACACATACCGCGGTAATAATCGGCCCCGCCGTCCTGCCCGTCGATTGCGTTCCATGTATGCGGCAGATTCACAAAGTACCATTTTTTCGGCATTTCCGTTGGAACTTCTGCTGCGTCTTTTGTAAAAGCCCACTTCGTATTCAAATGGTAAATCTCTCTCATAATGCACTCCCATTCTGCTATATTTTCTTTCTTATATTTACCAAATGAAGCAGCGGCTATTCTCTATTTTTTATATTGTTTCCAGTCTGCGATACTCCTCCTCTCTCAACGCCACGACAGAACCATGGCGTTTTTTGATACCGCCCAAATCGTAACTGCCCGGTTCTTTGATTTGAAAAACTCCGGTTGATAAATCTTTACACAAAAGCGGCAGATAACCTTTTTGAGAGGCAAACTGATCTACAATCAGACACCATGCGTTTTGCTCCGAGATATAATATGCCTCGGGTCCCTCTACTCCATACAGTTCGTCCAGCGTTTCGGATTTAATTTCGGTGAACTTTCCGTTCAAATCCTCCCCGCAGTCCATACGGATCAGCTTTGTCGTCTCATCTTTTGAAAAACGATAGTAAATCCCGTTATCCTCAATAATTGTCGTATCAATCACATGATTCTCCCGCTCTATATATATTTCCGGCGTGGAAAATTCCCGAAAATCCTTTGTATAGGAAGCATAAATTCGCTGCTTTGGCTCTCTGTCACCGTCAAGTTTTACCATGGACGCCCAAAATACAAGATACGCATCTTTCTTCTTATCATAGATTGCCTCAGGCGCCCAGACGCATCCCGCGCCCTCAACGCCTACCTGTACACTGCGCTCTTTTGACCAGGCCACAAGATCGTCAGATTCCCAGACAATCAGGCTGCGACTCCCCTCGTACTGCGCCGCATCCCATCCTTTGTTGTTTTCAATTTTAAGATCTGTCGCAATCAGATAAAAATGATTTCCCTCTTTTGATCGGAGCAAAAACGGATCGCGCACGCCCCTCTCTCCGATTCCGGAAACCAGCACTGGTTCGCCGCCATTTAAATCTCTCCAATGCATCCCGTCGCGGCTGATTGCAAAATAAATCTGCTCTCCGTCATGACGGCCGTCTGTAAATGTTACAAATAAATATCCCGCGTTTTCCATCTCCACACCACTCCCCTATATCACAGTCAACTTTATCCTTACTTTCCGATACTGAACCGGAAGCTCTTCCTCCGGAAGAAGATGAAGCACCGGAAGCCCGTCCGCCGCAAACTGAATACTTTTTGCTCTTGCATGACGGCAGGGATCACAGAGCGCTTCCGTTCCCGGTTCCACATACTCACAGCTTCCGTAACTGCCATTGGCATCCTGTCCGTTGGAACAATCCTGGGGCCTTGCATGATACACCAACACTACATTCCGGTTCTCATCCGTAGTAAACGAATTATGACCCGGCCCGCACTGCCCCGGAAGATCCGCACTTGTCAAAAACGGATACTCATATTTTTTCCACGCTCCGTCCGCCAGCAGATCCGCATTCTCATCCGCCTCCAAAAAACCGATACAATATGTATAATCCACAGCAGACGCCGAAAATGCAAGAAATAGTTTTCCGTTGTGCTTGAGTAGTATCGGCCCTTCGTTGACATAGACTTCTTCATTTGTCTCCCACTCATATTCCGGCGACGTCAGAAGTATGGCCGGGCTAATCAGTTTCCACGGCTCTTTCTCTTTTACCTCTCCAAGATAGATATTGGAGAAACGCCCCTCTTTTTGCGCCCACGCAAGATAATGACGCCCTGCGCTGGTAAAATACGTCAAATCAAGCGAGAAATCTGTAAAGGAAAATGAATCCCCCTCCATCCCTTCCAGACGGTAGAGATTTGACTCATCAGACGTCCGCCAGCTGGCCGGGTTCATCAGATCTTCCCCGACACATTTTAGCATATGCGGCCGAATGCCCCAGACGTTATCCTCCTCAACGCTTGCGGTAAACAGAATATAATAACTGCCGCCAATTTTATGCAATTCCGGCGCCCAGACGTAGCGGTGCAGCCGCTTTGAATCCTTCTGATTCCAAATGGTCTCTTCTTTCGCCTTTGCCAGCCCGGCCAGAGAGTCCGCTCTGCGCAGGATAATCCTGTCATAACCGACTTTGCGCTCTTTCTCAGTCATTCCGCATACCGGATAGGACGCCGTAAAATAATAGTTTCCGTCCTCTTTCAATACATATGGGTCCGCTCTCTGTTCCGTTAAAATATCGCCGTATTCCGGAAACAAAACCTCGCCCTCTACCTCGTACGTTCCCGGTTTTTCCGTGTCAACCCCTGTCAGGTCCCATACAATACGAAACGACTTGCTGCTCCCGTCGCTGTAAATAACAGTCTGCCGTCTCTCCTCCAATATATCTGCAGGATTTCCGCCTTTTTTTACCTTAACATCTTCCAGTTCCTCTGCCTTAACTGCTTTCAACTCTTTTCTCAACTGTATAAATTCCTTTCTGTTCTATCCATGCATTTGTGCGGTTGAGCGGAGAAGCTTCCTCTTCCCCCGCCCGCCGGACGTCTCCTCAGCAACTTGTTTCCTTTGATCTGGCCATTGCATTACAAAGCGGGCAGATCTCTTCCACTCCCAAGCCAGTCTGGCTGGCTTTTCCCTCATTCCGGAGGAGATTACACGCTTTGACACGTCATGTCTGACGCTGCCGCGTGCGGGCGCCTTAGCGACATACTGCCCCTGCGCGGGCCTGTGCATAAAAACAGGAGGATACCCGGCATCCCCAGGCACCCTCCGCTTTTTCTGCTGCGGTTAGTCTAAATGAAACAATGGCTTTAAATCAATGGATACCGGGCTGTTGTCCGGATTTGTCTCCATAATGTCCGCCATGAAATCCCACCATTTACGGTTAATGGCCGTATCAGCGCCTTTGCTCCAAAGTTCTTCATCTTCTATCTCAATATAACCGAACAGGGTTAATGTTTCTTTATCAAGAAAAATGGTGTAATTTTTGCCGCCATGTTCATGAATCATATCGATCATTTCCGGCCATAATTCATTATGGCGCTTTTCATATTCCGCTTCCTGTCCCTCGTACAGTTTCATTTTAAATCCCTTGATCATTATTACAATTCTCCTTTTCTATGCATCTACAATCTGTGTCTCAAATCCCTCAAGTGTAAACGTCTTCCTGCCTTTTTCTGTTTTTACATTCGTTGTGATAGTCTCGCCGCTGTTGTTAATTACAACCATCTTGCCGCTTACCGGATAGTAGGCGCACTCTGCATTCGCGTTATCCGTCAGATAATTCTGATCCAGATCCATTCCAAGTCCATAGAGCATCATATTTAACAACATACGTGTATTTGCATTGCTGATTTCAAAACCGGCAAGATAAATACCTTTTCCTTTTCCAAACGCATTCACCGTAGCCGTCGGGATTCCGTTCTCATCCGCAAGTACGGCTGCCTTCCCATCTGTTAAATACAAAAAGCTGCGCGCCGGCACAGTAGCTTCATCCGGGAAAATGCGATCCCTGGTTTCAGAATCAACATCATACTGCCATCTGCCATGACAAACTTTTGCGCCGGTGTCCTCGTCAATACCCAGCACATCCGCCATGCGGAAATAACTCTGATATCCGTCTACTGCAGACGGCTCTCCTGCGCCGATAAATACGCCGCCTTCATAAACCCATTTCTGCAGCGCACAAACCACATCGGCGTCCTTCCAGGCATCTCCGCCGCTCCATGCGCTGCCGGCACGTCCCGCGTTGATCACAATATTAAAATCCGCCAGAGCGCCTGCTTTCACATCTTCAAAATTAATAAACTTCACATCTACCGGAAGTCCTGAAAGCGCTTCGTTGATATGAATCAGGTCATGCATATAAGTCTCATGAAAATGTCCGGACAATGTCCAGGATCGCAGTTTTCCCCAGCTGTGCAATACGGCTACTTTACACGGCAATGTATAAACATCTCCGTCTGCATGCATCGACTTGATCTTGCGGAACTCCTTTCCCACCAATTCGATATAATCACAGAAATCCGGATACGGCTCTACCAGGTGCAGGTATCCGCCCAGACCAATTCTGTCAACCGGCTGGCGTAACAGAGCGCGGCGTATGCTGTTCCAGTATTTTTTTGCCTCCAGCGTCGGATTTCCGCCCTCGGTAAAGGTCGGCGCCCCTCCAAGACCAACCGGGAACAGGTACGGATGAAGCCTTAGCTCATGTGTCTCAACTTTTGCCCCGGCGCACAGCCTTGCCTCGTAACCGGAAAAGACGCATTTAATCAAGCCGTCAAAACCAAATTCTTCAAAATGGCTGCTGTACGGCTCTACGCCAACCCAACTGTCATCATAAAATACATACGCTTTCTTGCCGTACTGATGCACCAGTTCCACAAGCTTTTTCCCGAACTCCACAACAAATTTGTTCGTGAACTCCATATAATCAAGCTGCTTTTTTGTCGCCGGCATATGCGTCACATGCAGTTTACCCTGATGAATGAAATCCTCTGCAGTCAGCGCATAGCCGTATTCTTTCTCGAAATCAGAAAGCGCTTTCGGACTTACCGTAAAATCATAAGAACCCCAATCCGAATAAAGGCTTCTGTTATCCTCGCTGCTTCCCCAGATCCATACAAAATTATAGAACATGGATGTGAAACGCACTACCGTTGTGTCCGGATGCTCTTTGCACCAGTTCTCCATCCATCCGTACATGTAATCCTGCGCTTCCTTTGTCCGGGGATCAATCGGCATCAAATGTTCTTTCTGCCAGTTGTTTGTCACATGGTTATACATCGAAATCTCTTCCCAGATCCGATATGCCAGAAAACTAACCGTATAACTGTGGAACGGCGTTACTCCTTTCACCTTAACATTGCCGGAATCTTTGTCATAACTCCAAACGGAGCCGTCAACTTTCTGCTCTGTCGTTCTGTCGTATACCTCCCAGTATTTCAGCGAATCCTCACTGTCATTTACAACAAACTGTTCCGCAAAAAAGTCTTTCATCAAACTGATTTCTAACGTATCGCTCTCTGCCATCACAGGCTGCGTCATCAAAAAGCTTTGCTGTAACTTATCCGGATTCTGTTTTGCCCACTCATTGTGATCCCGAATAATACAAATGGTAGAATAGATACCGTAACCGGCTTTTACGATGTCGTCGGAAAGAACTGTACCGTCGCTGTCACGTATAACGTCAGCGCCCCATTTCTCCGCCATTTTCAATGTCAGGTCTTCATACCCTGACTCCCCCGGAAGTGTAAAACCTCCCTTACTATAATCTGACATTGTCTTGTCCTCCTACTATGTATGATTTCTATATATGTAACTTTTTACATATTTCTGCGGCAGCCCCGCGTTTCATTACGTCCGCCGGATTAAAGTCTGCCGGTATAATGGCAGCAGTATCTACCGCATCGCTCTTTCTGCTCTGATATCCGTTTAACAGCACTTTTAAAAATTCTTCCCCGGTAATTTTTTTCTCGGGACAAAGCTTTTTGTCCTCCACCATCTCATCCGGAATCAGGCCGTTCTGATAGGCGCATTCTACTGTACCGGCATAAAGCTCATGGCCGATCACATCTTCAAACATATCGTTATAGACATTGGTCGGGAAGAAATGCATGGCAGTAATTACCATATCAAGCGCTTCTGCACGCGTCATCTCATCTTCCGGACGTTCCAGATTTTCAAACAGACGCTCCGCGTCCGGATTCTCCATATGGGCAAATTCTTCCGGTATTACTAGCTCCGGCAGCTCTTTCGGCGGAATCCATGAAAGTTCTTTCATTGGTTCCACAACATGTTGACTGGCCATTTCCTCATAGACATAACCGGCAAAGAGATAAGCGCCGTAATCGTTGCTGTGCGTATAATCGGATGGGAAAAACCATGCTTTTGCCTGTTCCCTGCCGTTTGAGACAACAATTTCCATACTTTTTCTGTGCAAATCCAAAACCGGTACGTCAAATTCTTCCCCTATCCTGAAACATTCTTTTGCATACGGTTCCAGCAGATCATTGTAAGTGCCGTCGTTTCCTTTCCAGCTGTTGCGCGCTAACGGCGTTACCAGCATCGGAACAGCGCCCCTCTCCCTGATTTCCCTGATATAGCGAATTAAATTCTCCCGATAGCCACCTTCCGCCATCAAATGCATTAATTTTTGATCATTATGAGCAAACTGAAACAGACAGATATCCCCTTTGGCAATGCGCTCTAACAGAATATCGTAATGTCCCTCACTGCGAAAGCTCTCTGTCGTGAGACCGGAATGCGAATGATTGGAGACTGCCATCTGCATTCCAAGATAAGCCGAGATCATCTGTCCCCAACCGCAGTAGCTTGCGTTTGGCAGATACGGATAATCTGCGGATTGATCCGTCACCGTGGAATCCCCTGCGATATAGAGCGTTTTTCCGCTCCAGGCAAGTACCTTTGCCTCTTTCAAATGCACTCCTCTTCCGACCACCGTGATATCAATCGTCAGATCTTCCATCGGATTTGCGTATGTCCTTGGAATAACAGGACAGATATTGGCCAGAAATACGCCTGTATATGTTTCCCCGGCTTTCATTGCTTTGCGCAATGCCAGCCGCCTTCGCCCTAAAAAGAGCAGCGCATTGTCACAATCCTGCTTTGCCGTAAGTGTAATATGTACTTCATAATTTCCTTCTTTTTCCACATCTGTTACAAAAGTCAGGGGGATCTCACCGTCCCCGTCCCATTCTACAAAGCAGCCGTCTCCATCCTGCATAATTTTTGTAATACTCTGTCCGCGATACCAGTACACGGCATCATATCCGCTGTTTAATTCCGGAATCTGAAGACGTTTTTCTGTTTTTCTGTTTTCTTCGGTCAAAAATCCATAACTAAAGCTTTTCTCTGGTGTGATCTGATACAACTGCTGCGGAGAGACATAGGTCCCCTCCGCAGCAGACTGTGTAAACTGATATTTCATCGATCCTCCATACACGATTGCAAACGTATTTTATAACGCACCGTCATTTCTGGCATTTGCAGAATCAAGCACTCCGGCAAAAAATGCGAGCGCCATACCCTGGCCCCAGCCCTGAATCCACTTCTTGGAAATGTTGCGGTAACCGTCTCTGTCTTTCATAACTGCAGTTCCGCCTGATACATTCATCACACGTCCATCTTCGCTGACATTTGCAAGGATTCCTTTGATTGCTTTATTAATATACTCCATATGTAACGGATTTCCCTTTGTAATCATCGCTGCCGCAATTCCTGCAGATGCGGATACTTCCTCATACGAATCCGGGTCATCCAAAATAGTGCGCCATAAACCGTTATCGGTCTGAAGCATTTTCAGCGCTGCCAACTGCTCATTGATTGATCCGACAATCTCCAGATATTTCGGATACAGATAGCACTCCGGCAAAATAACGCCTACCTGAGACATGGTATATGCGCCCCAGCAATTTGCCCTGCCCCAGTAAAAACCGGACATATGATCCTTTGTGATATTATTGTAGCCATGATACCACAATCCGGAATCCTCATTCTGCAGATACTGGATATGCCAGTAATACTGATTTAACGCGTCGT
Source organism: uncultured Roseburia sp. (assembly GCA_947088345.1). Lineage (GTDB taxonomy): Bacteria > Bacillota > Clostridia > Lachnospirales > Lachnospiraceae > Roseburia. Next base: position 63,659 of record CAMUGE010000006.1, on the reverse strand, counting down.
CAATGATCTCCTCATCTTTTAACTTCACACCAACGCGCATCAGGAAAAATGCCGCCATAAATAACGTATCCGCCCATGCCTGCTCCGGAAAGTCATTGTTCGCAGATACTGTATGCTGCAATACAGAATCGCCGAAACGCAGCGCTTCTTTGCGCAGATAATCCACCTTGCTCATTACAATATCCCAGTATTTCTGATCATCCGTTGCCTCATAAATCGTAATCAGGCAGTGGCCCATCGCGCATGCATTTACAGTCCACACTTCCGGCAGACCCAGTTCTATATATTTATCAACCCTTTCTTTCATCAGGTTCAGATATTTTTCATTCTTAGTCACTTCATAAGCTTTACTGATTCCATAATAAGCCACTCCGCATGGCCAGTCCCATACCATATCCATGCGCATGGTTCGTGTTACAATCTTGTCAATTACTTCCTCAATCTGCTGTTTGTCAAATTCTAATCCTGCCATTTTGTCCTCCATTCCGGCGTATTTGATACGCCTCAATCAAAATATATACCAACTTTATAAAACCCCATAAAGATTTAACATAATATGTCTTTGCTACGAGCATTAAAAATTCTTCTCAACACGAAACAACAACTCACAAGCTCGGTGCGACTGAAATCAATGCAGAAAATCCAACGCCATATATGGCGTTTCAGGGAGATTCCAGAATTTGGACCAGGTTCATGCTAACTCCCATGATTCCGCTCCGCGGAATCTCATATCCAGAGCGTGAAACTTAGTACTTGTTGGCGAAATGCCCTCTGGCATGAACCTTACAAGTACTTTTCACGCTAGAGAATTAGAACTTATTCGCGCGAACTGTTCTCACGATTTGCCCTCTGCCATAAACTATAGAAGTTCCTCCCACACTACAGAATGATAGAAAAAGGGCTGCTGCAAATTGCAGCAGCCCTTTCCTAGACTCTTATAGCGGTTTCACTATGAATGTTCAATTAGTTTGCGATATAATCGCCAGCTGAGAATGCAGCTGTTTTCTCGTCTAAGATTGCCTGATAACCGTCATCAAGGTATGTCTGGCAATGCTCAGCATACTTCGCATCAAACTCATCCGGTTTACATGTAATACAATCTACATAGAACTCTTTCCAGTCAGCTTTTAATGCCTCTGCATTGTCACTGCTTGCAGCGATAACCTTTGTGAAGATCGGTGTAACGATACCGTTATCAGCCTGAGCTACGTTGTAATCATAAGAAGCTTTGATCAGGTCTTCGTAACCTGCCGGAGCTAATGTAGCAAGGTTAGCCTTGTAGTTTAACTCCTCATCGCCAAGGTCAACAACTTCCTGTACTAAGCACCAGTAGTCTTTGTTGTTGTTCTGAGATCTCTTAGCTTCGCCTTCGTAATCAGCTTTTGCTGTCGGAACACCGTCAACAAGCTCATAAGCTTCGCCTTCCGGACCATTCTGGAAGAATGTCAGGTTCTCCGGCTGGATCATCCAGTCTAAGAACATCCATACAGCAGCTCTCTCTTCATCAGAAGTTGTAGAGTTGATACCCATGATCATACCATATGGCGGATACTCATAGTAGTAAGCTTTTCCGGACGGGCTGCCTGCGCCTGTATCCATAACGGAAACTTTTGCGTTTGCATCGTTAGCAAGTAAGGATGTGATAACATCCGTAGAGCTGTTGATATAGAAGCTGTATGTTCCTACTTCGCCTGCTACGAATGCAGCTTTCCATTTTGCATCTTCATCTTTCAGATAGAAGTTCTGATCAAGAATGCCTTCGTTGTACTGTGCATTCAATCTTCTCAGATAATCTTCTGTCGGTTTCCATGTAAACGGAGCAACGTTTAAGTCAAGATATTTTGCATAATCTTCTGTTGAAATGCTGTCGTCAAAATACGGATACATATAAGTGAAGCTGTTCTGTACTAACAGTGCGCCAAGTGTTCCAAGGCCAGCCTCTTTCCATTTTCTTCCAACTTCCTCTAACTCATCCAGATTAGTCGGCATAGCAGCGCCCACCTGATCCAGCCAATCCTGACGGATTAATGTTACCCAGTTGTAATAGATTGCGTTACGCTCTGCAAAGAAGAACATATTCTGTCCGTCTAAGGAACCGTAAGTAGCGATCGTATCAGCAAGTTTGGAGTAATATGTCGGTGCATAGTAAGCGATCTCATCCAGATCAAGCGGCTGAAGAGCGCCCTCGCCATAGTAGTTAACTGCCTGCGGCATATCATAGTGCATGATAATGTCAGGAGCTGTACCTGCTGCGATCATCTGCATATAATCGGCAACTTCTGTGGTACGTCCGATTGCAACATACTCAACCGTTACATTATACTTATCACCGAATTCTTTCTGAACCCACTGTGTATAATAGTTGTCTGTTACATTCCATCCCTCAAATGCACGGTCGTAAACCGGAATCTGGATTGTTACATTCTCCGGGAAACCTGCAGAATAATCTGTGTAGTCTCCTGCCGGCGCATCAGCATTATCTGCTGCAGATGTATCTTCTACATCATCGTTTGCAGCATCTGCATCCGCATCGTTGTCTGCCTGATTGTCATTGTTTGCTTCGGCATTGTTGTCATTGTTTGCATTGGCATCTGTCTCTGCGTCACCGCCGCCACAGCCAGCTAACATCGTTGCTGCCATTGCTGCTGAGAGCAGAACTGCCATGCCCCTTTTCAGGTGATTCTTTCTCATATAATACCCTCCCTTATTTGGTATATATTTGATCCGGCAACAGGCCTATCCCATTGCTCGTGACCATTCTACTAAAATTTTATTCATCTGTCAATAAGGAAAATTTTCCTATATTCGGCATTTTGCCCAAATTTTATTTCATTATACCTGGTTTTTATATTTTTTTATAAAAGATAGAAAAAATATAGCTGCTGTTCGCAGCATCATTCGCAAATCCATTTAATAATTGCTTTGCAAATGAGATTGGTTCGCTCCCGAATTACTTTCATACGGTCTGTGCATAACTGCACAGACCTGTGTAACCAGTAAAATAAATCTTTTTAACCTTTCACGGCTCCTACCATGGTACCCTGTACAAAATACTTCTGGATAAACGGATAGATACAGATGATCGGCAGCGTTGCAAACATAACGCAGGCTGCTTTCAGCACTTCCGGGTTTGTCAGTACGCCGACGTTTCCTCCCTCTGCCTGAAATGACTCATTGGCAGCTACAACCAGATAGTAGAGTTTTAACTGCAGCGGTCTTAAATCAACACGCTGTTTGATAAAGTACAGCGCATCCTGATAAGCATTCCAGCGGCCTACTGCATAGAACAGAGCGATGGATGCAAGGATCGGCTTGGAAAGCGGCAGCACGATGGATGCAAGAATCCTGAAATGTCCTGCCCCGTCGATAACGCCGGATTCAATCAAACTGTCCGGGATATTCGATGAAAAGTTATTTTTCATAATCATCAGGTTGTATGGCGCAAAACATAACGGAAGAATCATACACCACCATGTATCAAGCATATGAAGATTATTCATCAGCAAGTAATCCGGGATGGTACCAGCCACGAAATACATCGTCATCATAATCAAAAACGACATGATTCCTCTTCCCTTTAACTCCTTACGGCTTAATGCATATGCCGCGCATACGGTAAGGAACATACCGATCACGGTAAATGTAACCGTTACCACAATCGTTACCCACATGGATCTCATAATGGATTTGTCCGCAAACACTTTCTCATAAGCGTTTAAGCTGAATCCTTTTGGAAACAGCACAACCTTATTTGCAATAACTGCCGCTTCTTCACTGATTGATTTTGATAATACGTGAATAAACGGAAACAGACAGATCAAGCTGATCAATACCATCAATGTATAAAAGATAATATCAAATACCAGATCTTTCTTTCTGGCTGCCGTCCATACTTTTTTCTTTTTTCCCACGCTCGTATTACTCATTCCTCTCAGCACCCCCTTAAATTAATCCGTCTTCGCCGAGACGTTTTGCGATATAGTCAGATGCCACTACCAGAATCAGACCGATCACCGACTGGAACAGTCCGATGGCGGTAGATTCGCTGAGCTTTCCGCTCTCAATACCCCAGCGGAACACGAGCACCGGAATCGTCGTCGTATACTTGGTTGCTTTTGCATTTGTCAATGCATAGATTCGCTCGAAAGAACCCTGCATTACTTTACCTAAGTTCATGATCAGCAGCGTAACGATTGTGCCGCGGATACATGGAAGCGTAACGTGAAGACACTGTTTCCAGCGGCCCGCGCCGTCTACCCTTGCCGCTTCATAAAGCTCGGGGCTTACACTGGTAATCGCCGCAAGGTAGAGGATCGTGCCCCACCCCATCGTCTGCCAGACACCAATCAGTACATATGTAAACAGCCACCAGCCGTCGCTCTGCAAAAATGGAACTTCAGATCCGCCCACTTTCTGGATCAGTACATTGATCACGCCGTTTCCGACCTGGAACAGCTGATAAGCCAGCGCGCCGATGATAACCCATGAAAGAAAGTGCGGTAAATATAACAGTGTCTGCGATACGCGCTTAAACCATTTGCAGCGAATCTCATTTAAGACCAGTGCAAGTATAATCGGCATCGGAAAACTGAATATTAAATCCAGTATGTTCAACAGCAGCGTATTCCAAACTGCCGGCCCGAAACGCCTGTCGGAAAATACTTTCTGAAAAACTTCAAATCCTACCCAAGGACTCCCGGCATATCCTTTCGCTACCTTGTAGTCCTTGAACGCGATTGTCAGTCCCGCATATGCACCAAACTTGAAGATAATGGTGAACAGCAGCGGCAGAACCAACAAAGCGTACAACTGCCAGTTCTTCTTCATGTAGAGCCTTCTGCTCTCCCTGCGTCGTTCCGGCGTGTTCATGGCTGCATTCCCTGCAGCAGGTTTGTTTTGTTTCATGTCCTCACTCCTTCTTCGTTCCCTTAAGTCTAGCGTAATTGTACAAATTATACAATTAAACTGCTAACTATATTTATACCAAAAATTTGTGATTTTGTCTATTTGTTTTTCATAAGTCATGATGTTTTAGTTAATTTTCACATTATCCCTTCTTAAGTTTTAGTTAATTTTCACAATAGATTTTTTCGAATTTCTTAATATTTCTCATTTTTCCTTTATAATGCAAAAATAACAATTTGACCAATCATCTGTGCGACAGCTGAAGTTTTTTCATACAATCTGTATAAGAAATTGTATTTTTCCCGTCATTTTGACGAAACGCCTATTGTGCGGCCGTCTGAATCTGCTGCTTCAATTTCACGACATGCGCGGCTGCATCGTTGATGCGTTCTTCGGAGAGCGTGCCGTTTGCCAGCGCGTCCAGCACACCCTGATACGCCGCTTTAAAATCCTGCGGCATCAGCACCATATCGGCTCCCGCGGCAATTGCAGCTACTGCGGCCTGTTCTGATGAATAGGAAGCAGTCACGGCTCCCATATTGAGCGCATCGGTAATAATAATGCCCTGATACCCCATCCTGCCGCGCAGCAGATCCGTCATCACCTTTGGCGACAGGGATGCCGGCGTATTGTCCCCTGTAACATTCGGCAGGGACATATGAGAAACCATAATGATCTGCACGCCCGCGTCAATCGCATGCTGGAACGGCACAAGTTCTTCCGCCAGAAGTTCATCCACTGTTTTTTCCAGCGTTACAGTTCCCTCATGGGAATCTCCCGCTGTGCCCCCCTGCCCCGGAAAATGTTTCACTGCGCCGAAAATTCCCTGTTCCGAAAGTCCCATCAGCTCCGATGTGACCATGCCTGCCACAATCTGGCTGTCAGAACCGAAAGAACGTTTCCCGATTACAGTATTTTCCGGATTCGTCAGCACGTCGGCAACCGGTGCAAAATTCACATTAAATCCGAATCCCTTCAGATAAGCGCCGATCGTCGTGCCGACTTCATGCGCTTTCTGTGCATCCCCTGTTGCGCCTACCGCGCTCATATCGCCTACGTTTTGAATCTGAAACTCCGGATTTCCAGCGATACGCGCCACACTGCCGCCCTCTTCGTCCACGCCCAAAAGCAGAGGCAGCCCTGTCCGCTCTTTTGCAATATCCATCATTTTGCCAAGCATTGTTTTTGTCTGGTCGGTATTCTGCAGGTTGCCTGACAGATAGATGATCCCGCCGACCGGATATTCCTGATAGATACTTTTTGTCGTATCCCCGGCAACGTTTGCGTTTGTATATCCGGTCAGAGAATCAGGGGTTATAAAAAACAGCTGTGCCACTTTCTCCTCTGTTGTCATACCGGATACCGTCGAAAGCGCCTGCTGGTAGAGCGGATCTTCCGCAACTGGCGGCGCAGCCTGGCCTGTGTCCGCCGGCGGTTCCTCTGCACCCGTATCGTCTGTCTCCAAATGTTCCGTATCAGAGTCTGCCAAAAAATCGTCGTTTTCCTTCCCGTCATCGTTGAAAAGAAACTGACGCAAACCAAAAACGGCGCCCGCCGCTGCAACAAAAAATGCCAGAATAATCACAACGAATACAAGCCTTGCCGTTTTTGTCTCGCTGTGTCTCTTTTGTCTTCTCTCTTCCTGATTCATCTATAGCCCCCTTACATCAGCTGTTTAGAAGCGCCTGCTTTAACTGGTTCAATTTCTCCGCGGCATCGGATACGGAGTTGCCTTTTACGCCAAAATAATATTTAATCTTTGGCTCTGTACCGGACGGACGAATGCAGCACCATGCATTTTCACTCAATTCATAATACAGGACATTGGAAACCGGCAGTCCCGTGCACTCTGTCTTTCCAGTGACAAGATCCGTTCTTTTATCCGCCTGATAGTCGCGCACTGCCAAAACTTCAAATCCCCCCAGAGCAGCGGGCGGATTACTTCTGGCATCCTGCATCATTTTTTCAATCTGCTTTGCACCGTCAATTCCTTTTAACGTCCTTGTCTCCAGGCCTTCCTGATAATACCCATACTTCTCATACATCTGGAGCATCGCATCCCAAAGCGTCATGTTTTTCCTTTTATACCATGCCGCCACCTCGCATAGCATCATAACGGCGACGCAGGCGTCTTTATCTCTCGCATAGGTTCCCGCAAGACAGCCGTAACTTTCTTCGAGTCCAAATACATACTGATACGAAGTATTTTCTTCGAAGAATTTGATCTGTTCCCCAATGTATTTAAATCCGGTCAGAACTTCTATCAGCGTTACGCCATACGCCTTTGCGACCGCCTTTGCCATGTCCGTCGTCACAATTGTCTCCACCAGCGCCGGATTGTCTGGCATGGTACCGTTTTTGGCTCGCTCCGACAGAATATATTCCGCAATTAACATTCCCGACATATTTCCGGTAAAGCTGATATATTCTCCGCTCTTTGTATCCCTGCAGTATACGCCCAGACGATCCGCGTCCGGATCTGTCGCGAGCACAATATCGGCGTCCACTTCTTTTGCCAGATTCAGCGCAAGCGAAAACGCCTGCGGGGATTCCGGGTTGGGATATGGAACTGTCGGGAAATTACCGTCCGGCAGTTCCTGTTCTTTTACCACATACACTTTGGTAAATCCAAGCTCCCTTAAAACGCGTCTTACCGGAAGATTGCCTGTCCCGTGCAGCGGCGTATAGACAATTCTGATGTCGTCCGCCGTCTCCTTTATCATTTCCGGATGAACAGACTGCTTTTTTAACGCTTCCATATAGCGGTCGTCCATCGTCCCGGAGAAAATATGGTAAAGGCCTTTCTTTACAGCCTCTTTCTCATCCATTGTTTTCACCTCGGAAAAAGACGAAATCCGTTCCACTTCCGCCATTATATTTTTATCGTGCGGAGGCGTAATCTGCGCCCCGTCCTCCCAGTATACTTTGTAACCGTTATATTCTCTCGGATTATGGCTTGCCGTAATCACAATCCCCGCGATGCATCCGGCCTCGCGCACCGCAAATGACAATTCCGGCGTCGGCCTGATCCCGTCGAACAGATAAGTCCTGATACCGTTTGCATTCAGGCAAAGCGCCGCCTCTTTTGCAAAATCTTCCGACTTATTTCTTGAATCCCGCGCAATCGCGACGCCTTTTTCCTGCCCGTTTTGCGAAAGAATATAATTCGCCAGCCCCTGCGTCGCCCTGCGCACCGTATAGATATTCATCCGGTTCGTCCCTGCGCCGATTACGCCGCGAAGTCCGCCTGTACCGAATGCAAGATACCGGTAAAAACGATCTTCAATTTCTTTTTTATCCTCTTTTATCGCTTTTAACTCTTCCTGTGTCTCCCTGTCAAAATAAGCGTCGCGGCACCACTCTCTGTAAAGCTCCATCCAATCCATATTCTGCCTCGTTTTCTTTCCAATTTTTTTCCATTATGCATTATAGCACAGGCGCCGTCTTTTGACCAGAAAATTATTGGCGAATTTAGATTATGCCCTGACATCAAAAGCCGGGAACTTGTGAACAGGTTCCCGGCTTTTGCTATGTTAACACTTTACATATTCGCCGAACAATATTAAGAAATCCCTGACAGGTCGTTTCAGATAAGACGCGAAAGATCTTTTCGTCCCTACTGCGAAATATGCGGACATACCGTTCCGTCCTCCGCTATGCCGGCGGTCTGTGATATTTCATTCAGACGGCTTATTGTACGCGCCGCGTCCTTTGCCCCCGCCAGCTGTGTAATCCCGCCGGATGAAAATGCGGGGATTAGCTGAAAAAGCGGGTTTCCCTGTTCATCTACCGTTATTTTAAGATATACGGTACGCTCGATCGCATACCCAAAAATAAAGTTTCCCAGACTGTAAAACACAGGCTTCCCCTGAATATATTCCACACTCTGCAGACAGTGGCTGTGCGCGCCGACAATAACGTCTGCGCCCGCTTCGATACAGCGCTCTGCAATCGCTGCCTGATAATCCTCCGGTATCTCTTCCCGCTCAACTCCCCAATGCGGAAAAACAATCAGATAATCACACTGATTTTTCGCTTCCCGGACCAACTCCAATAAACGCGTGTCGTCATAGCAGGAAAATAGGCCGGGCGTCTGCACTTCAACCTTCCACTCCACAACCGGCACTACTCTTGTGACGGCCAGAAAACCAAAGCGCATACCGTTTAACTCCATGATCTGAACCTGCTCGGCGCGCTCTTTTGTCAATCCGGCTCCCGCATACCGGATACCGGCAGCGTCCAGCGTCTCAAAAGTATCCAGCAGCGCATCCGTCCCGTAATCAAGCGCGTGGTTGTTTGCCAGAGAAGCAATATCTACGCCAAGTTCTCCCAGCGCCGTAACATAGGAAGGCGGACAGCGGAATGTAAACTGCTTATCTTCCATCGGCGTCCCACGATCGCTAAATGGAAATTCATGGTTAATCATAAGGATATCCGCCGCGTTTAACTGCTCTCTCAGTTCATTTGACACAACGCCGTCGATTCCAGCCGCATCATACCCGGCGCGAAAAGCCTTGTCAAACAAAACGTCGCCGGTCAGGATTATTTCTGTCGAAACTGCCTCGTTGTCCGGCTGCTGCTCCCGATTCGCATTTTCTTCCTCCGGCAGCGCCCCCGGGCTCTCCTCCCGCATCTGTTCCGTATCCAAATGATCTTCATCCGGACGCGAATCCGCAGCTGCGGATACCTTTTCTTCCGAATCGTCCTGTTCTCCGGAAACAGGACGGCTGCTGCCCTGTAAATCTTTTTTGACGTTTTCTTTCGCAGGCCCCGCGTCTGCCTTTTCCCCTGCAGAATCAGCCGCAGAATTTTCTGCGGCTGTCGTCTGCGCCTCTTTTTGAACGGTATCCTGACCGGTTCCGTATCTTATGACAACTGCGGACAGAACGCCTGCAAGTGTAAGCGCCGCCAGAATCTCAATCACTGTTCGAATTACTTTCCACATGTAATTTCTCCCTTTCTTCCGCGGAGACAAAAGCGACTCGGTTATTCATACAGCGATACTTCCACATTGCCCATGCCGCATTCCAGCTTCATTTTCTTTGTCGCGCCTTCATTGCGTATCGTTTTGCTGCCGCCAAGCCCCCCATAGGACATTCCGTTCACCTCAAGGCTTCCCAGGCCGCAGGATATATCGAAATCATAATCCTTTTCGTCACCGCGCAGCTCCAAGTCAAGCTCCCCCATACCGCAGTGCGCCGTCACATCACCGCCTACAGAGCCGCTTAAGTTTAATACGCCAAGCCCGCAGTCCAATCGCATCTCTCCAAAAGAACCGTCGGAAATATCGACATTTCCCACGCCCAGCGTGAGATCCATCCTGTCTGTGACATTCAGATATTCCGCATCCATATCGCCGGCGCCCACATCCATCTTTAACGTATTGCAGCTGAAATTCGATGAGTCAATTTCAAGGGAAGAAGCTCCAATATCAAAATCCATTGTCTCAAATGACATTCCGTCCGGAATCCCGATCGTGATAACCGCGCCTCCCTTGATAGCGGAATGATGTTTTAATACATACCGGACAGTAAGCGTACCGTCGTCCAAACTGCATGAATATTTACTTTTGACCCCATTTTCCAGTTGTACTGTTATTTTATCACTTTCATCCAAATCTGCAAACAATATTTCCGCCTGGCTGACATCAAGCACCAGGTTTTCCACTTCGTCGCTGTCAAAAGAGCCTGCCTGTTCGCCGCGTTCCAGGCCGTCGGTGGAACTGTAATAAAAGCCGTCCTCTCCGAAATGCCAGTTCCAAAGATGGAAGCTGCCGTCAATAGCCATCTGGCGCAGTGTATGAAAACCTGCGCCCATAATGGATGCAATAAGAATCAAAAGTATTCCAAGCCCGGCAAACAAGCCTGACAGTACTAAGCTTACTTTTGTAAATTTTTTCATAATATCTTTTTCCCCTTTCTTTTTGACCATACCTGACTCCACCATCCACGGATTCCCTGATATGCCCACGGCAGGAAACTTCCGATCGCCCAGACTGTCGCAATTACCGCAAGCATCCCAAGTGAAAGCAAAAGCATTCCAACGCCGATCACACCGATTCCTCCGGCAACATACCCGCTGAAGATTGCGCTAAAGCCGGCTGTAATCACTGCCACGCCTGCAATCAGCAGAGAACCCATGACCGCTACGGCCGCTACGATAATTCCGAAAACTGCCCCCACAAGACCTACGACAACGCCAAAAGCTCCTCCGAGCAGTCCCAGCCAGATCGGGGAGAGCAAAATAGCTGCCACGGCTACTACAATGATGCCGATCTGTCTGTTCTGACCGCTGTTCGCGCCGCTGTTTCCGGCATAAGATCCATAACCGTAACTGTTTTCTGTCCCGTTCACACTCTGGTTTTTTCTTTCGCCCGCATAATTCCCGTTTCCGTAGCTTCCATTTCCGTAGCCTCCGTTTCCGTAGCTTCCGTTTCCATAGCCTCCATTTCCGTAGCTTCCGTAACCAGTATTGCCTGCGTATCCGTTTTCGCCGGATTTGCTCTCACTTCCTGCATAACTGTTGTTACCTCCGGAACGGCTCTGTGCGCCTTTGCCGGAGTTTTCACTGCTGTTCTCGCTGCAGCCCGCGGATTTGCCGTCGGCGTTCGTACCGTCATAAACTACAACCATTCCCAGATCTTTTAATATACTCTGCGCCACTTTCTGAGGCGACTCCAGTTCTTCCAGTATAGACGCCTCATTTTCTGCACCTGCATCCTCAAAATAACTACGATAAAACGCCATCGCCTCTTTTCGCTCTTCCTCCGAGATACCAGAGAGAAGCTGCTCTAATTGCTGTAAAAATTCTTCTTTCCTCATTATATCCTCCATCCACTCATACCTCCTCAGAAAATAATCTTGATATTTTCGAAGAATAATCTTCCCAGTTCTTTCGGTATTCTTTCAATTTCACCTGACCGGTATCCGTGATCCGGTAATACCGCCGGTTTCTGCCGCCGCATTCCATATCGTATACCACAAGGCAGTCTTCTTTCTGCAGACGCCTGAGAACCGGATATAATGTAGATTCTGACACTTCAATCGCCCGCCGCACATCCTGCGTGATCTTATAACCGTATGTGCCCTCATCCTCTTTGGATACGACAGCAAGAACGATTGCATCCAGCAGAGCAGCACCCGTATTAAATACCATAGACCCCACTCCTTTCATGTTTTAATTATAATATTATTGATCTGCCAATACTATACACTATATAATATTGTCCTGTCAACATTATTATATCTATCTTAATAAATATTTAAAAAACAAAGCCGGCAGAGCCGACTGTTCCATTATTCTTGTGGAAAAAAAAACTGCAGCCCAAGACAACGGTAAAATAAAATCCGTTTCCTCAAGCTGCAGTTCTTCTCCGAATACCTGTTATTTACTTTTGTTCCTCCTTTACAGCCGTAAAGATCTCCCGCGCCGTTTTGTCCAAATCAAGCAGAGCCTCTTTTCCGCTGCTGATTTCCTCCTCTGTCTTTTCAATACTTCCCGCCAGTTCTCCGTTTAATCTGACCACATCCTGCGCAAGCTGAATCAGCGCATCGGAGCGGCCAATGACGGATTCCTGCACAATGCCGTGCAGATCGAGCTGACCGTTTTTGTAATCGCCCATGCCTGTCATCATCGCCGTGGCCGTCTTTGTTAACGATACCGTCTGTTCCTTTATCATGGACTCCAGCAATTCAACTTTCGCCGTAAGGTCAGCTGTCTGCTGCTGATATGACTCCAGCATGCCGTCCATTTCCCTGACTGCATTTTCATACTGCTCTGCAAGGGAACGCACATCTTCTGTGGCAACCACAAAGCGGCTTCCGTTCTCCCCCATCCTGCCTGCCTCAAGCGCCGCGTTTAAACAGATCACACTCATATCCTTGGAAAAATCAAGCATTTTTGCAGAGGTCCCTTTCATGGCATTGAAATTTTCCTGCATCTGTCCGGTCAATGCAGCCAGATCTCCGGCAGCAGGACCTAATTTACGCTCTTTTTCCAGATGCTCCATCGCTTTCTCGCTCTGTTCTTTCATTTTTCCAAGAAAAACAGAGTGGTTGGCATCAAACGATTCAATTGTATTGTTCATGCGAATCAGCTCTCCATGAATATCCGCCGCAGTCTCCGCCCCATTTTTCGTCAGTTCCGTAATCTGACCTGACGACTCTTTCATCTGCCCCGCATAACCCGCCGTCTTTTTCTGAGAGTCCATCGCACGCGCGAGCTGTTTGCCGTAATCTTCTTTTTTCGCATGCACTGCTTTTATTGCTGCGCCGCGCTTTTCACATAACTGGCGCTCTTTCTCCAGTTCCTCTTCCAAAATCCGTTCTTTTTTTCCGTTAAACATGATATCTGACCATACCTTTCCCTATCATTTACTGTTTTCAGGAGAGATCCGCTATCGGTAATTGCGGATGACAAGCTGTATTGTTTCTGCCCCCTGATACCGGTTTATCTGCGGATCGTATACGACAGAGAGCCGTATCCTGTTGTTTTGGCCCGCAAAGGCCCTGTCCAGCTCCTCGCTTCCATATTTTTCTTTATAATAATTTATCCACGCCGCAACGTCGCCAAAATAAACCGCAGAAACACGCTCGCTCCTGCTTGTCGTCAAAACAAGCTTCAGCACGTTTTTGTTTTTTCCGACGACAGAGGCCTGTCTGATTCCAAGATCCCGGTCCGCAAACAGGGGCTTTGGATTCCCTTTTCCATACGGCTCTAAACGCGTAAGCTCCTGTACCAGCGCCACATCAGGATATCCCGCCGGCATCGGAATATCTATTTTTATCTTAGGGATAAAATCCGCTTCTGTCAACTCACAGCATATATTTATTTTTTCCCGAAATGCATCAACCGATTCTTCACGCATGGATAATCCGGCAGCCATCGGATGACCGCCGAATTTTGTAAAAAATTCGCTGCACTTACACAACTCGTCATACATGGAATACCCCTCGACGGATCTGCCGGAACCTTTCACCCCGTCTTCCGAGCGCGTCAGGACAAAAGTCGGCCTGTTGTATGCTTCCCTGATTCTGCCCGCAATAATCCCTGCAAGACTTTCATGTACCATGGGCAGGAAGATAACATAGACCTTTTCCCCGGCGTTACCCGCTTCCACAACGGCGCGGGCTGACAAAACGCCTTCTGCCGTCATATCCTTGCGCATGGAATTTAATTTTGTAAGTTCCGCGGCAATAGCGGAAGCTGTCGGCGCGTCCTGTTCCAGAAAGAGTTTCAGCGCCAGCTTCGCTGTGTCGAGACGCCCGCTTGCATTGATACAGGGCCCTAAGACATAACCGAAATGATATGCCGATATCTGACCCGGTTCCAGATTATTTTTTAAGATCAGAGCGCGCATTCCAACATTTGAAGTGCAGCGAATCCGTTTTAACCCCTCCTTGACAAGAATCCTGTTCTCATCTTTCAGATCCATCACGTCGCCGACTGTCGCAAAAGCCACATTTTCAAGAAAAGCTTCTGCCTCCTCTGCCGCTGCCCCGCGTTTTTCATACAATACCTGAATAACTTTCCATGCTACAGCTGCCCCGCACAGGCCCGAAAACGGATACTTACAGTCCGGCTGTTTTGGATTTACAATGGCGTCCGCCTCACTTTTCTGATAAATGCGCTTCCCGTTTTCTTCCTGATAAGGGATCTCATGATGGTCGGTCACGAGCACCGACATTCCCAGTTCTTTGGCAAGCGCAATCTCCCGCATCGCCGAGATTCCGTTATCGCAGGTTACAATAACCTCGATCCCGTCCGCGGCCGCCCGGCGAATCAGATTTTCGTTTAGTCCGTAACCGTCTGTAATTCGGTCCGGTATCTGAAAATCCACAGTTCCGCCCACACGGCTGATACCCTGATACATAATATAAGTCGACATAATGCCGTCGATGTCATAGTCGCCGATAATACGTATTTTTTTTCCGCAGTCAACTGCGTATGACAGCTTTTCACAGAGCAGATCCGCATCCTTTAACAGGTGCGGGTCATACAGGCATTCCATGCCGCCGTTTAAATATCTGGCAATCGCTTCATCCCCGACCACTTCTCTGTTTCGGATCAGCCTCGCCAGAACCGGGCTGATACAAAAACGTTCCCCGATTCCCTGAAAATCGGCTCCCTTGTTTATCACTAACCAGTTTTCCATATTTCCCTACCGAAAAGTAGATACTGTTTCTGCGATCTCCTGGAACATCGCAATATCATCCTGTGTCACTTTCATATTGGATGTAACCGTTTCCCCGTCCGGCCCTGTCACAGTAATCTCAATTACACTCCCCTCGGCAATCCCGTTTCTCATCAAATGCCCGATAAACGCCGAAAATTTGGGATGCAATGACATAAATTTATTTTTGATGCCAACCAGTTTTAAAATGCCGGATGGATTCAACATAATCTTTTTCCTGCCTTTCTGTCTATTCTGACAAAGCGTCTACAATTTTATGGAACTCCATAAAATGCGATGCTTTGACCAGTATCGTATCGCCTTCCTGTTTATACTGCCGCAGTTTTTCAATCAGCGTCTCCCTGCTGTTTTCGTAGATTAGATCTGCGCTGCTGCCCGCCGCTTTTGCCGCCGCAACGATCTCAGACGCAAGTGTGCCGGTGCAAAACAATGCGTCAATCGGAGCGCCGGCAATATACTCCCCGACCAGTGCATGAAGTTTTTTTGAATCCGGTCCAAGCTCTCCCATATCGCCGAGCACCGCAATTTTTCTCCCCCTGGCCTTTGTGAGCACATCAATGGACGCATTCATGGAATTTGGACTCGCATTATAGCAGGCGTCAATGATCGTGATTTTCCCCTGCTCAATCAGGCGGTTTCTTCCGTCTATGGACTGCACATGCTCAATCCCGCGCCTGATCTGTGCGGCGCTAAGTCCCAGCTTTGTTCCTACACAGGCCGCCGCAAGCGCATGGTAGACATTATGCGCTCCCGCAGCCGGTATGCAGACCGGAAACTGTTCCTCTCCGATATGAATGACAGCGCAGGTTTGTTTTAGACTCTCCGCATCAATCTGATCTGCATACACTTCTCTGCCATCGCCTTTATCATTCCCGATTCCATAAAATATCACCGGCTTTCCGTCCGCCTCTGTCAACGCGCAGAGTTTATCGTCGTCTCCATTTAAGATAGCAGCGCCGTTTTCTTTGATATGAGAAAAACTCTCTGTCTTTGCTTTTAAAATGCCGTCCCGGCTGCCCAGATGCTCCAGATGGCTTAACCCGATATTTGTAATCACGCACAGATCCGGATACGCCATCCCGGCAAGGCGATGCATCTCACCGAAATCTGAAATTCCCATTTCCAACACGGCAACCTCATGCTCTTTTTTGAGACGAAATATGGTAAGCGGAAGCCCGATCTCATTATTGTAGTTGCCCTCGGTCTTTAACACCTGATACTGTTCGGCCAGCACCGACGCAATCATCTCCTTTGTGCTGGTCTTTCCCACGCTCCCGGTAATGCCGACTACTTTAACAGCAAGAGAGCGCCGATAGGCTGCAGCCAGCCGATGCATTGCGGCTTTTGTATCCGCCACTCTGATATAGGGCAGACTGCCGTCCAGTTCTCTCTCGGAAAGCGCGGCCACAGCCCCGTTTTTTGCTGCCGCAGCGATAAAGTCATGACCGTCACGCTCTGCTTTTAACGGAATAAACAGCCATCCGCTTTTTATCTCGCGGCTGTCTGTATGAACGCCCGTCACCTCGATCTTCTGATCTGACTCGCTGCCAGAAAGCGTCCCGCCACAAATATTTGCAATCCATTCTAATGTCATAGTTATCCTCCATACCGCGGCTCTGCCGCGACTCAAATCAATTGGCTATGATATTTCTGCAACGATATCTCAATGATTTTCTCGCAGAGCGCACGATAATCAATCCCGAGTTCAAGCGCTTCCTGCGGCAGAAGACTTGTCGCCGTCATACCGGGCAGCGTATTAATTTCCAGACAATAAATCTCATTTTTTTCGCTCAGCACAAAATCTGCACGGCTGTATGCAAAAAGTCCCAGCGCGCGCGACGCGCGCAGCGCATACTGCTGCATGGACGACGCAATCTCCGGCGGCAAGTCCGCCGGACATGTCTCTACTGTACTTCCGGCTTTGTATTTATTAATATAATCGTAAAATCCCTCTACCGGCGCCATCTCAATCACCGGAAGCGGCTGATCGTCGAGAATACCGACAGAAAACTCACGTCCCCTGATATACTCTTCCACCACAAGCTCATCCTCCCAGATAAACGCTTCCTGTACCGCCGCCTCAAATTCTTCATCGTCTGTTACGATAGACACGCCGATACTGGAACCTCCGCTGCAGGGTTTTACAACACACGGCATATGTATCCCAAGTTCCTTTGCTGTTTTTGCACTGTCTTTTTTTGTCAGCGAAATACCGTTCGGCGTAGGGATATTGTTTTTTAAAAACACAAGTTTTGCCAGCGCTTTATTCATTGCCGCAGCGCTGCCAAAATATCCGCTGCCGGTATAGCGTATGCCAAGCAGATCAAACGCCGCCTGTATTTTTCCGTCCTCCCCGTCTTTTCCATGCAGCGCCAGAAAAACGATATCGGCCATCCTGCATAATTCCACAATATTGGGGCCGAAAAAATTGTCTGACTGATCTTTGCGCATCGCCTTTACCTTTGCAAGATCCGGCGCCGTCTCCGGGATTGCGTCCACTTTTATGCTAACCTCTTTTGCTTTTTCAAAAATACCGGATAAATCTTCCGTTTTATCGCTGTATCCCATAAACACATCAAGCAATATTACCTGGTGACCGTTTTCGCTCAACGCATTTTTTACCATTTCCCCTGTCTGCAGGGAAACATCCCTCTCGGCGCTCAATCCGCCTGCCAAAACAACAATATTCATTGTATACTCCTTTTTCTATCGGCTCAATAAGCCATTTGTTTTATAGTATACCTTTTTTGGCTTTGTGACAAGGAAATTGTGATTCACATGGCAGTTTTTTCCTCCCCCTGCTCTTATTTTAAGAATATTTTTCTGTTTTTCCCTGTCTGTTGTCAGATCGTTTCCAAAATATCAAAAAGCAATAAAAACATCTGTCTTGCGAACAGGTCTCTGTCCTTTACCATGCTGCCATACTGATAAACCTGATTTCTAAAACTTTGCGAATTATGCTCATGTACTCCCTGTTTAAGGCCAAGCAAAATCTTCTCCAGCAATTCCGCCTGTTTTCCGGTACAGCAGTATACACTGCCAATCGAACGCCGTAATGTCTGATCCGCCCCTGCAAGCGCGATAACATGATTCAGATATAATATTTTTTCACCGTTTTTCTCTTTCATCTTTTCATACAAACCGCCATGTGACATACAATCCGCTTTTATTATAATCAATTAAAACTATATTTGTAAATCCGCGAATCGCGTGTATATTCTTACCGTAAGCGCGTGGGAAAAAACGGGGCATATGGATTTCTGTTTCTCATGCCATCCCGGCAATTGAGGGCGCGCTGTTTCGAAGATGTTAATTATCTAAACTGGAAGTACAGGATTGGATGTAAGCAAGAAGCGATTTTCAAGGCGGCAAATTCGAGACTTGGATGGTACAGAAGATGTGGAATGAACGTAGTGAACTTCATAATCAGTAAAGATTTACTTGAAAATAGGATAAAAGATGGAGCTGGTCTGCTCAATCCCTTATCCTATTACTCAGTCAAAGTTGGAATATAAATTGTGGAGCCGTATACGAGACCCGTACGTACGGTTCAATGCGAGGGGCGAGAAATTTATTCTCTCTCTGCCCTGTTCCTGTTCCATTATGTCAATATTTTTAACTTTCTGCGCTCATACCCCCCAATTGGCTCTGTCTGCTCAATATTCCGGCTCAATCAGTCCGTATGTGTTGCCCTGTCTGCGGTAAACAACATTGACGTCCTCTGTTTCCGCATTGATAAATACAAAGAAATCATGTCCCAACAATTCCATCTGCACGCATGCATCCTCCGGATACATCGGCTTCATGTCAAATTTCTTGGAACGGATAATCCGAATCTCTTCTTCTTCGTCGGACTGTTCCTCCAAAAATTCCCGTTTAAAGACAGAAGCGGCATTCTGTTGTTTTGTGACAAGTTTTGTCCTGTATTTCTTGAGCTGTCGCTCAATCACTTCTTCCACCAGATCAATGGTCACATACATATCGCTGCTCACCTGCTCTGAGCGGATATAGTTGCCTTTGGCAGGAATCGTAACCTCAACTTTCTGACGCTCCTTTTCTACGGAAAGCGTCACGTAGACTTCTGTATCCGGCGTAAAATACTTCTCCAGTTTGCCAAGCTTGTCCTCCACTGCTGCTCTCAACCCATCGGTCAACTCAATATTTCTTCCTGTAATATTGATCTTCATGCTGTCACAACCCCTTTGCTGTTTATTTGATACACGATTCACATATCATGTAGTAATTATAGCAATATTATCCTAAAAATGCAATCAATTTCAGAATTTTTTGTGCACTTTTCGCAACAGACCACCGCTGACTTTATGTCAGACCAAATCCTCACAAAATGCGCCAATATCGCATTCCGGCTCTGCATAACTTTAAGAATATCATAAAGCTGAATATCGTAACATATCTTTTTCAATCCCGATGGTACAAATCTCGTGTATACACTTTCTCTTTTACATCGTTAAGTCCCTTGTCATAGCGGTTTGCCACTATCACATCCGACACCTGTTTAAACTCTTCCAGGGAAGAGATTACTCTGCTGCCAAAAAACTTTTCTTCTTTAAGCGTCGGCTCATATAACACAACTTCCACTCCTTTTGCTTTCAGACGCTTCATTATGCCCTGGATAGAACTCTGTCTGAAATTGTCGGAATCGGCTTTCATTGTCAGACGATAGATTCCCACCCGACAGTCATTGCCCGGCCAGCCGTTCCTGCCGCTGCCGCTGCTGTAAAATCCGGCTTTTTCCAAAATTCTCTCTGCAATAAAATCTTTTCTGGTACGATTCGCATCCACAATCGCACCGATAATATTATTCGGCACAAACTCATAGTTCGCCAGAAGCTGCTTTGTATCTTTCGGCAGGCAGTAACCGCCATACCCAAAGGACGGATTATTGTAATGCGTACCGATTCTCGGATCAAGTCCGATTCCTTCGATAATATTTTTTGTATTAAGCCCGCGCACTTCCGCATAAGTGTCAAGTTCATTGAAATAGGCGACGCGCAGCGCAAGATACGTATTGGCAAACAGCTTTACCGCTTCGGCTTCCGTGCTGTGCATAAACAGTGTCGGAATCTCTTTTTTGACCGCTCCCCGTGAGAGAAGCCCGGCAAATGTATGCGCCGCTTTTGTCATCGCCCCGTCTGCATCCGGTACGCCCACAATGATCCTGGAGGGATACAGATTGTCGTAGAGTGCCCGTCCCTCACGTAAAAATTCCGGCGAAAACAAAATTCGTTCCGTCTGATATTTTTCCCGCATACTCTCTGTATATCCGACCGGAACAGTGGATTTGACAACCAGGACCGCATCCGGATTCAGCGGCAGCGTCCGTTCTATAATATCCTCGACAGAACTTGTATCAAAATAGTTTTTATCCGGATCATAATTGGTAGGCGTCGCAATAATAATAAAATCTGCATCTTTTAGCGCGGCTTCTTTCTCTGTCGTCGCTGTCAGATTTAATTTCCTGTTTGCAAGATAATCTTCTATCTCACGATCAATAATCGGCGATTTTTTCCGATTGATCAGATCTGCTTTCTCCGGTAAAATATCAAGCGCCGTCACCTCATTCTCCTGCGCCAGCAACACGGCGAGTGACAGACCGACGTAACCGACCCCGGTAACTGTTATTTTCATCTGGCTCCTCCTTTGCCCTATCCATATGACATACGAACTGCTTCCTATTATAATCATTTTCCCAAAAAAGTCTATGGATTTTGGCTCCCCTGCTGTGATTCTTTTTTATGATACCGGAAAATCTCGAAAAAATAACGGAATCCGACCCGTGAAACTTTATATCTGGAAACACAGCTCAAGTTTCACCATACGCCAGATTCCGATTAAAACGGCCATCTTTTCTTTTTAATCCGATCCTGTAATCCATTTCTCGATGTAGACAAGCATACGCCTGACAAGCTGATCCCGCTCCTCTCTGGTACAGTTCGCAATAAACCCGTCCAGATCAAAAGGTTCCATTTTTTTCCCGGCGATCAGGCCAGTCAGATCAATCTTATACTTTTCGTATAATAGCAGCAGTTTCTCCGGCTGCAGGCTGTAAGCGCCGCACTCAAGTTTTCGGTAATGCTCCACACTCACACCCAGCGTCTCCGCAAACATTTCCTGTGTATAACCGGCATTTACTCTGGCATTCTGCAATCGTTTCCCTATCAGTATATTCAGATCCTTCTTCTTCCCGTTCATTGCGTATACCTCTCTCACCGTCCATAGTATCGGCAACATTCGCCCGTCAACAGAATGCCATACAACCTTTATAAAGTCGCCATACAACAAACCAATTTATATCAGAGTCTGTTCAGCCCGTAATACATTTTAAGAGAGAAGCGTTTCCTGCTTTCTGTAATAAATGTCAATGAGTTCATCCAGCAGTCTGTCTGCAGCATCCTCCTTTGAGAGCATGGGAAGATCCCTGACACTGTCTGTCTGTATCAAAAGTATATGATTCGTATCGGTTCCAAATCCCGCCCCCTGCTCTTTCAGGCTGTTTGCCGCAATCAAATCCGCATTTTTTAATTCCAGTTTTTTGCGGGAATTGGAAAGAACGTCAGACGTTTCCATGGAAAATCCGCACAGTACCTGACTTTTCTTTTTGCGGGTTCCAAGCCATGCAAGGATATCTTCTGTTCGCCGCAGGGGAAGAGACAGCGCGCCGTCGTCTTTTTTTATTTTCTCCTCCGACGGTTCCAGCGGCGCGTAATCCGCCACTGCGGCTGCTTTGACCAGAATATCCTGCTCCTCCCACATTTCCTGTACTGCATGAAATAAATCCGACGCGCTGACAATGTGAATCGTCTCCACAAACGGCGGCGGCGCAATAGATACCGGACCGCTGATAAGCGTTACCTTTGCGCCGCGAAGCATCGCGCGCCGCGCAATCGCATATCCCATTTTTCCGGTAGAGTGGTTGGAAAGAAAACGCACCGGATCGACAGCCTCTCTGGTGGGACCAGCCGTGACCAAAACCTTTTTGCCCGCCAGATCCTTTTCTTTTGCAATCTCACGCAAAATATAGTCCAGAAGCACTTCTTCCGAAGGCATTTTTCCGTCGCCGCTCGCACCGCATGCCAGGTACCCGTTGTCCGGCGGAATCACGATTTTACCATATTGTTTCAATTTTTCCAGATTGTCCTGCACAATCGGATTATGATACATATTGACATTCATCGCCGGAGAGACAAGCACCGGCGTTTTCACTGCAAGCGCAGTTGTGGTCAGCATATCGTCCGCAATTCCGTTCGCCAGCTTCGCAATCACATTAGCGGAGGCCGGCGCAATCAAAAGGCATGACGCCCTTTCCGCAAGCGACACATGCGCGACATGAAACTGAAAATTGCGGTCAAATGTATCAATCATACATTTATTTCCCGTCAATGTTTCAAAGGTAACCGGATGTATAAAATTTGCCGCATTTTCCGTCATAATCACGTGCACATCAGCATGAAGCTTCACAAGACGGCTCGCAAGACCTGCCATTTTATAAGCTGCAATGCTGCCTGTCACACCAAGAATTACTGTTTTTCCCTTTAACATATCAATCCCCATTTCTGCAGTGCAGACACCGCTCGCATCACACTTTTAATTGTCCGTGTTTTTCGTAGCTTGTCACACGCTCCACCTGATTTTTTTCATCAACAAAAACGACTTTGGGTGCACAGCCGTCTGCTTCTTCCTGCGACATCAGTGCATAGCACATAACAATGATCTTATCTCCGACCTGCGCCATTCGTGCCGCCGCCCCGTTTAAACAGATCATACCGCTGCCTCGTTTCCCGCAAATTACATAAGTCTCAAAGCGCTGCCCGTTATTGATATTTACAATCTGTACCTGCTCATATTCCCGGATGCCTGCGGCCTCCATCAGCGCTTCGTCGATCGTAATGCTGCCGACATAATCAAGCTCTGCCTGCACCACGACGGCACGGTGGATTTTCCCTTTTAACATGATACTGAACATGATTTCCTCACTCTCTTTCAAAAATAAAGTTGTCAATCAGCCTGGTCTTCCCAATCCATACTGCAGCCGCCACAAGTACCGGCACATCGGCTGTGTGATGTATTTCTATACTGTCCCAGGTTACCATCTCCACATAGTCAATATTTGCAAGCGGTTCTGCCGAAATAATATTCCGAATTTCACCAAGGACCAGCTCGCCGTCCCTCTCGCCGTTTTCAAGCATTGTCCGACCGGCAGAAAGCGCCCTGGAAAGCACGGCTGCGGCATTGCGCTCCTCTTTTGAAAGATAGGTATTTCTTGAACTTTTGGCAAGTCCGTCCGGCTCGCGTACAATCGGACATCCGACAATCTCGATATCCATATTCAAATCGCGCGCCATACGCCTGATCACTGCAAGCTGCTGTGCGTCTTTCTGTCCGAAATAAGCGCAGTCAGGCGCAGCAATATGGAATAATTTACTGACTACCGTACATACGCCTCTGAAATGGGTCGGTCGGCTTTTTCCGCACAGTTCCTCCGTCACGCCGCTCATATCAACAAATGTTGAGAAATTGTCCTGATACATCTCCGAAACATCCGGCGCAAAGACCAGGGAAGCTCCCGCATCCTCACACAGACGCGCGTCTGCATTCAGATCTCTTGGATAAGCGCTAAAGTCCTCACCCGGCCCAAACTGAATCGGATTGACAAATACACTGACAATCACCCTGTCATTTTCCTTTACAGCCCGCTCTATTAAACTTTTATGCCCTTCATGCAAATACCCCATAGTAGGAACGAGTCCGACGCGAAGCCCTTCTCTTCTCCACGCTTTTACCTGCGCACGCACTCCCTGTACTGTTTTTTCTATATTCATACGCGAATCCCCCTTAGTATAATTTCTCTATTAACTCGTCAGCTATCGGATAGCTGTGTTCCTCCGCCGGAAAGGTTCCCGCCGACACCTCGCCGATATAATCGGAAAACGCCTCTTTCATTCGGCTTCCAATATCCGCATACCGCTTTACAAATTTCGGGGCGTAGTCAGAAAACATCCCCAACATATCCTGATAGACAAGAATCTGTCCGTCGCAGCCCGCTCCGGCGCCGATTCCGATTGTAGGTATATCGACAGCTTCCGTAATCTTGCGGGCAAGCGCAGCCGGCACGCACTCCAGTACAATCGCAAATACTCCCGCTTTTTCCAGCGCCTTTGCGTCGTCCAACAGCTTTTGTGCCGCCGCCTCGTCCCTGCCCTGCACTTTATATCCGCCGAGCACATTGACAGACTGCGGTGTAAGACCGATATGGCCCATCACCGGAATGCCCGCCTGAACGATTGCCGTAACCTGCGGCGTTATCTCCACGCCTCCTTCCAGTTTTACGGCTTTGGCGCGCCCTTCCTTTAACAGTCTCCCGGCGTTATACACGGCGTCATATACCGAACACTGGTAAGACATAAACGGCATATCAACGACCACCAGCGCATTTTGGACGCCGCGCGCAACTGCCGCGCCGTGATGTATCATATCGTCCATAGTAACGGAAATGGTATCCGCATGGCCAAGCATCACGTTCCCAAGCGAATCCCCCACCAGTATCCCGTGGATACCGGATTCGTCCATCAGTTTTGCCGTCGAATAATCGTAGGCAGTCAGCATAGACAGCTTTTTCCCGTCTTTTTTCGCTTTTTTAAATGTAGTTACAGTGTTTTTCATATCTTCTTTCCACTCCTTTCTGCTTCCAATAACAATTGTTCCAGTTCCGAATAATTGCGGTCCGGATGTTTTTGTTCTGCAATCATAACCAGCGCTTTTGACAGCCGTATATAAATTTCCCGCTCATTGCCCCAAAGCGCGTCGAGATGTTTCTCCACTGTTTTTGTATCTGCACGCTCTATGGGTCCTGTCAGCGCAGTTCGCGCTCCCTCGTCCGCAACATGACGGCAATTGTTTAAAAACAGACCCCGAAGCGCACACTGCGCGCCCTCTCTGTCAAACCCACACTCTAAAAGAAGAGATACTGCCGTTTCAAACAGTCCTGCTACAAAATTGCTCGCAAAAACAGCCGCACTGTGATAAAGAACTTTTTTCTCTGTCCCGATCACTTTCACCGGATTGCCGAGACGCTCAAAAAATTCTTTCCAGAACGCGACATATTCTTTTGCTCCTTCGATTGTAAAATAAGCTTCGGAAATTCCCTGATACGACTGCAGCCTGCTGTTGACTGCATACAGGGGGTGGATAGAACAGCCAGACGCCCCCGTCTGACCAATCCCGGAAAATACGGCACAATCCATTGCGCCGCTGCAGTGACAAATACACTTGCCCTGAATTGAATACTGTTTTAATTCATTCCAGACCTCTTCAATCGCTCTGTCCGGAACTGTTAAAAAAATTGCGTCGCTCGCTGCCGCAAGCTCGTGCAGCGTACGAAAATACCTTGTTTTTGTAAAAACGGATGCCTCTTTCGCACTTTGAACACTCTTGCTGTAATATCCGGATACATACACGTTATGTTCCGTCATATATTTCCCAAGCGTAAAGCCGACCTTTCCCGCACCCGCAAATCCTATCCTCATCAGACCACCTTCTTTCCCGGCATCCCAAAAACGAAGCCCTTTCTCAGATGTATCAGTCGTATTCCATATTCCAAATACAAAGTCAGGGATTTGCAAACAAGTATATAATTTGTCTCCGGTATAGTTTCCCAGGGAATACTATCCGGAAACATTATAGCACGTTCAACATTTGCTGTAAATAAAAAAAACCTTGAACTTACTCCTTTTATCAACTTACAGTACCAACCGGTTTCCATCAAAAAATGATGGAAACACGCTGCAAATAAAAGCGCTGTGAAAAGTTAACTTTCCGCACGCTTTTTGCGCAATACCGTTTGGCACTAAAATATCGTAACGCGGAACGGTTACATAAAATCCTTATCTTTGATAATCAGTGGAATCTGTGAAAGCATATTGTCAATATCCTCAAACATCGCTCCCTTTGTCGTACCCAGGCTGCTTGCACGCCGTAAATGCTTTACCACTTCCTGATACTGGAGTTTCATCTCGTCAAAAAAATGTCCAATCGTCTGCAGCTCCTGATGAGAGCTGTCGATCACATCTGAAATCTGATCCTGTACGACAGCAGCCCCTTCCGACGTCTCGGTAATTTTGTGAAAAGATTCATATGTGCTGTTTACCGTATCGATATTCTGGTTTAAAACCTGCTGTGATGTCTGGATATCGCTGTTTAACTGGCTTGCTCCCTCCTCCACTTCATGGATGCCGACATCCGCTTCGTTTGCGAGTCCCTTGATCTCTTCCGCAAGCTCTTTTACTTTGGTCGCGACAACGGCAAACCCCTTTCCGTCCTCGCCGGCCCTGGCCGCCTCGATAGAAGCATTGATTGCAAGTATATTCGTCTCGTCTGCAATCAAGACGATTTTTGCCATGCACTGCTGAATGTTTTTGATCGACGTCTGCAGCTGTTCAAATGCCTGTTCCATTTCACTGTATGATTTCTCAACTCTGATCGAAGTATCTTTCAGCTCCTCAACTTTCTCCTGCGTTTCCGCTACAGTCGAAGAGATCGCCTCGCGCACATCGGAAAACTGTCCCGCCACCTGGTTAATACCGGAAAAAGTCTGCTCAAAATTTAACAGCTGCGTATGAAAATGATCCGCCTTTTTCAACACTTCCGAAAATGTGCTGGACACCATGCCAAGCTCAAATAACGTATCCACCTCTTTTTGAACAAATTCTTTCTGATAATCTTTCAAGCTGTCCGTCACATACAGTATCGGATAAAGGCTGTCTTTGCTGTGCCTCAGCTGGTCCTTATTTTTCTGAAACATTTTCTTCTTTTCCCCCTATTCAAATACTGCACATGTCATAGACTGATTGACAAAGCGGTTGTTATAGTGCTCGCCATAACCGACAAGTCCGGCGTGGCCTCCAAGTTTGGCCATCTCCTGTAAATACGTCTGCATATAATTTGTCTCCGTAAATAATTTGTAACGGAACAGGCAATTGACCGAAAAGACGGCGGAACGCCTCGGAAAATCCTGGCAGATCTGCGCGATCGTCTGCTGTGTGACCGCCCTGTAATCGGCAAGTTCCAGCAGTGTCAGTACATCGGAATCATTGACCTGGCGAAAGCAGGCAAGCGCATTGCCGCTTACGTCCTTAATTGATATAATACAGATATCTTCCCCGTTGATCTTCCCAAACGGGTTGCGGAAAGTCTGTGTCAGGATCTCTTTATCTGTCACATGCAGAATATCCTGATAGACCTGTTTTGCCGGTTTTCCGTTTAACGCTCCGAGTATGTAGTTTGCTTTATCCGTTTTGGAGGCAATAAACCGGTACCGGCTCATCGGACGGTAAATATTTTCTTTATAAGTTTTCACACGGCCGTTTAAATTGCGTACCAGCGCATAGGCAACAGCATCCTCGTATATTTTTCCGTTCACCGATACTTTGCCCGCATCGCCCGTGCCGCCTACAAGCTGAATGCCGTTTCTGCGCAATGCCGTATAGATTGTAGTCAATACACAGGCATCGTTTCCGGTACAAAAGTCAATACACACCGTATCCTTGCTGGAAGCCTGTACTTTGTGCAGATCCTCCTCCAGCCGCCTGATATATTTAATCGGCATGGAAGAGACCTGTTCCAATGCGTTCGCCGCAGCGACGACACCGTCGCAAAAAGCAATCACACTGACGCCCCGCTCGACCATTGCCGCATCATAGCTCATCCCGACGCATCCAATACTCGGAACTTTCGGATAGAGTTTTTCCAATGACTTTACATGCGCCTCAAAACGGTCGTCATTACACAGAAGCATCAGAAATCCGGGATTGTTTAACCCCCTGACTGCTTCCGCAAGATTACCGCTTCGGCTTGTACCAAAAAACTGTCTCATAATCACTTCCTCCTGTAAGTTATTCCAACCATTTTTGATTGTCTCATATCTGCCCTGATTCGGCAAGCCCTGACAATCATTTTTTTTATTGTAACAGTCCAACTTTACGAAATTCCCGAAGTTATGCAGGCGCCGGAATACGACTACGGAGCATTCTTTATACACCGGGCGCGGGAGTGAAGCCGAAAGCCGAACTGTTCTGTATTATTCCCAGTACTTTTGTATTAACGAAAAAGCTTCCTCGCTGATTTTCGGCGGTATCGGCGCCGGACATGCAAGAAAGAAGCCCTGCAGCAGATCTACGCCAAGCTCAAGCGATTTTACGACTTCCGCTTTTGTCTCCAGTCCCTCCGCGATAATCTTCATATTTCTTTTGTGTGCATAAGCCACAATATTCGAAACAATCTGCTGTTTGTTGATATCTTTGTCTATGTCACGCACCATCGTGATATCGACCTTAACAAAATCAGGCTTTAATTCCAACAGGTTAATCTCGCTGTTATACCCTCTTCCATAATCATCCAGCGCAAACATCCCGGAAAACCCTTCCACCTCTTTTTTCTTATCAACAAGTTCCAGATCCATATGCTCCGCTTCGGTGATCTCAACGACGACTCTCGACTGAATATGCGCAAACCGCTGATGGTACTCCCGTTCCTCCTGTTCCGTCATACGCTCGCTTGCAATGGAATTGAGAAACAGCAGCGTCGTATCCGATACAAGGTTTTTTTCTAACAATTCGCAGTAAATTTCACTTGCCCGAAACATTGTAATTCGCTCAATATCATGCATACGCCCCTCTTCCCTTGCAAGCTTTAACACGGTTTCGGGAGATTTTAATGTGGAAAAATCTACGCGCATCAGCGCTTCATATGCAAACGGCTCTCCGGTTTTGCCGTCAAAAACAGGCTGAAAATGATAGTCAACCTGTTCGTTTTCGATCAGGCGGTGAAATTCGAGACGATTCTGATTACGGTACATTTTTTCCTGATATGCATTCCGGTCAAACTCTTTTACCTCTCCTTTTTGGGAGCATTTGACCTGATACATCGCAAAATCCGCATATTTCATTAACTCCGAGAGATCGGAACTGTCTTTTCCATACCATGCCACGCCGCCGGAAGCGCTAAGGCCCATACTGCTGCCGTCAGGAAAATGAAATCTGACCTCGCCGATCGCCCGGTAGAGCGCCCTGATGTGTTCGGATATTTCCTCCCTGCTTTCATACCCATGGAAAAACAAAAGAAACTCGTCCCCGGATATACGGGCGCATACTGTTTCTTTCGGCGTATTCTCCAAAAAACACCTTCCCGCCGTCTGGATATAATGATCGCCGAAGCTGTGGCCGTATTTATCGTTCGTCATTTTTAAGTTATCGAGATCTATCATTAAAAGAGCCGCTTCTTTCAAACGGTCCGGGTTCAAAAACAGAGCGTCCGCTTCCCGCCGGAAGCCGCGCCTGCTGTATAGTTTTGTCAGACCGTCGCAGTCCCTTTCACGCTCTATGCGCATACGCTCCAATGTGGCGGCTGTCACATCTTCCACCAATCCGACATGTCTGCCGTCGTCTTTGATATCCTCAAACCGCAGATACCGCTCCCCGCCGTCTTTTGCCGCCACTTTATATACTTCGTTTCCCTCCTCCGAAACACAGCATTTCAGTTTCTTCTTTGCCTGGTTTAAACGCTCCCAAAACTCATCCGGCGTCAGGTGAGACACATCCGGCGCATCCGCGCCAAGCAGAGGGAAATAATTCTCTGTGACAAACACACAATCCGAACCGTCCTTTACCTCGTATCCGGCGATATCCACGCTTGCCATATCAATAATCTGCAGAAATCTTGTCGAAAAATCCATCACTTCCTGCTGCAGCTGCACAATGGCATCGGCAAACCGGTCAATTTCCAGAATCCCGGTATCTGACAACTCGGGCAGCCGGTTCTCATGCTTCGCTTGCTCTACCTCTTTAGAAAGCTGCCGAACCGGTTTTGATAATTTATAACTGACATAGAGGATACCTGCGCCCCCGATTCCGACTGTCAGGATAAAAGAAAAGAGAAGTATCATGCGAATTTGCCCGGAAAAAGCAAATAAATGTTCTTCGGCTCCAATCCCGATCAGATACCATCGGTCCGATTCAAACGGCGCGTTGCTGTTATAGATCGCAAGCGGCTTCGCGGCTCCAAAATAATTATTTTCACGGTCATAAGCTTCCGTATTATCTCCGCGCAGCGCAATCTGCAATTGTTCCATATCTTCCCATGTAATCGATTCACTGGAAAAAACAAGAGGAGAGAGTTCGCCGCCGTCTTTTGAAACTGCCACAAGATAAGAGCCGTTTCCCTCCTCCATCAATTCGCCGCAGGGCAAAAGCGACTGCAGATAGTCCGTCAGGATCTCAACTCCCAAAACTCCATAGACCGTTCCGTCCTCCAACAATAACGGCACCGAATACGCAATCGCGGAGTGTTCATCTCCACTCAGCCGGTACGGTTCGCACGTCCAATATCCGTACTCTTTTGCCGCAAGCTTTCCGCCGTCCCGATACGCCGCCATATAGGGCCGGTAAAAAAAAGGCTGCAGCACGCTGTCCTCTCGGGAAAAAACAGGCTGCCAGCCGGTATCTGTGGCAATCCTGCCCGAACGAACCACCTCTGCCGGCGCACGTTCCGTAAGAATATCCTCATGCCGCCTCGACGGTGTAGACGACGGGTCGAGATCCCGCAGATAGATCCCGTTTAACGTTTCCGGGGCATCTTCCCCGTCCAGACTTTTCGTATTTAATATCAGGAAAACCCCGGACACCTGTTTGTTATACATTGTGTCAATCAATTCGGTATGCATTTCTTCCAGCAATGATTCACAGACTTTATCATTTTCATTCAGATCAGAAAGCGCAAATAATCCCTGTTCCGTTTGTTCTTCTACAACCGCATTGATCCTTTCTAATATAAGATTCAGCCCGGACCAGTTTCCAACCATCTCGTTCAGAAGATAGTTTCCCCTGTTTTCTACCTGCTGCGCCAGAATATCTTTCGCGTTTTGATTGAGCCGATCCATCACGCCGCCAAATACCAGACTGCCCGCCAGAACAAAAAGCTGTGCTGCCAGTATACAAAGAAACGGCAATACCAGAACGCGGAAAATCGTTCTGCCCTTTTTCTTTCCAGTCATTTTCCTCACCCGCATTCCTAATTTTCCAATGGCTTAAGCTGCTCTTTTGTCTCCTCATACCATGACAAAAAATTGATATCCGAAATAAATTCCGCCGCCGCATCGTCCAGACTCAATCCCGATGCCATCTTTAAAATCACTGCCTCACGGTCTGCCGCAGCCCGGTCGCTTAATGTATTCTCCAAAATACTTCGTGCTTTTGTGGCGGACGCAAACGCCTTTGTAGTATACATCCGGTTCGCGTTTACCGTCTCAACAGCTACCGGCAGCACTTTTTCCAGATTACCGCTTATCTGCGCCCCGCTGCCTAAAATCCTGTCAATATCGTTTGCTGTTTTTTTCACCGGAAGATAACCTGAGTTAACCGAGAACTCTATATTTCGCTCATCCGATGTAAACCACTTTAAAAACTCGACCGAAGCAAAGATTTCCTGTTCGCTTCCCTTAGTCACCACCATACCGGCGCCCTGCTGCACCGCATAATCCGCGTTCTCCCCGGGAAAACCAGGGCTGGGCAGTACCTCCATCTCAATCGGATAGCGCTCGCCGCTTTCCGTGTTTACTTCCTCCGGAAAAAACGAAACGCCGGAAGAAGAACCCACATAGGCAATGATATTTCCGGTCTTGATATCGTCGCTGCGAAAGCGTCCGCCCGCCGCAAAATAACCTTTTACATAAGACACATAATAGCAGTTCCACAGTCTCCGCGCCGTTTCCTCGTCAAACTGAAGTGTCATCGCTCCGTCCGACACCTGAAAAATCTCCGTTCCAAGCTGCATACCGCCAATCAGCATATAATTTGCCATTGCATCTCTGCCAAACAATGCACGTCCGTCGTTTGGCACCTCCGGCGTCTTTGCGTCGGTCCACTCATAATACATCTTTGCCGTCTCGCACAACTTTTCCAGATCGGCAAGATCATCATATGTCGCTCCCGTATCCTCTGCAAATTTATCCCAGTCCGTCTTGTTGATCACCAGCACTTCCGTGGATTTTGCCATTGGAAATATCTTGATCTCGCCGCTGCCGCTAAAATCGCCTTCATTCATATAGCTGTCTATGTAGGAGGAAATTTCTTCCTCCGTCAAATATTCTTTTAAATCTACTGCCTGCCCCAGCTGGTCAACTGTATAGGCCGTGTCTGCGTACGCCGCAAAGATATCCGGCACTTCGTCCGCTCCGACTTCCCCTCTGACTGCCGCCAGCACATTTGTCTCCAGGTCGATTACCGACCCCTGGCTGTATCCTTTTACGACAATTCCTTTTTCTTTACCGACAGTCTCGTTAAATTCTTTTACCAGGCTGTCAAACGCACTGAGCTGATCGCCGTTGTAATAGGTCCACACGTCAATTGTCACCGGGTCCTGCGCATCCAGCGGCGAACTGTCGCCGCACCCGCTTAATAGAATTGCAATCACGCATACTCCGCAATAAAATACTGTCTTTTTCCGCTGCATTGAAAACTCCCCTCGATTACTTTTTTCTTTTGTCCTGTCTATGGATCTATTGTATCATAACGGCACGCCTGATTCAACAACCGCAGAAAAAAAAGACGCCCGTTCCGCACAAAACAAATGCAAAACGGGTGTCAGGCGCAAAAGTTACTGACTGAGTTCTTGTAATTTCTTTACGCGCATATCAATATTCTGCTGAAATTCCTCGTCGGAATATTTCGGATCTCTCATGCCTGTCCATATACTGCACGGGACCTGCGTACATTCGCCGCAGTTTTTAAATCCCTTTTCCTGCACCGTACATGCATAAATTGCGCACGCTTTCTGATCCGGCACATGAAATACTTTTCCCTCACATTTATTACAGCCGCTGCACATAGATCCGAAACAGCAGCATGCGCTGCAGTCTGTCCCGCAAACACTGATATCTGCCATTCTACGTCCCTCCTTTGGAAAGATCATAACAGTTACAGGCGCCGTCGTCTTGTATATTTGCGACATTCAAACGGGCATACCGCCTTGCCTGTTTTATACCCATCGCATGATAGCGTTTAAACTCGCGCATCAAATGCGGCTGATCTGTATAGTTATATTTTTCAACTGCATCCAGGATCTGAAAGCCCGGATTTCTTACAATATCATTCCACAGATACTGGTAACGCACAAGATTGCTGATCTTTTTCGGCGTAATGCCTGTATATTCGCGAAACACCCGCTCCAGCTGCCTGCTGCTGACAAACGCCTCTTTCGCAAGCGCGGCTGCGCTCAAAGTCCCCCGATGAAACAGCAGCGCATCTACTGCGTCGTCGATAATCTGATTCTGCCTGACCGATAAAATTCTTTTCATAAACAGCTGTTCTGCAAATCGGACTGTATCCTGTATGGTTTTCATTTCAAACAATCTCTTCTGCAGCTGACAATCAAGCCATCGGAACCGGGACTGCACGTCAAAAAAACCGTTTATCGTATCGGAGAGAGAATCCTCGGAAAATGCATATGCGCCCCACGCATAAAATCGAATGCAGAAAGTCGAGACAAGATGCCCTGTCCCAAACGGATCATTCGCATAAAAACTTCTGTCATTCGGACCACAGAAGCCGGCCATAACTTTATTGTCCGTATAATCCATATAATAGATAATATCGGCACAGGTATCCGGAATTACCAGATCGGGGCCTGACGCTTTGTTTTTCCAATAAGGTTTCTCGCTCCCCCAAAAACAGCGTATGTAATTTCGCAGCCAGTGGTTAGACGGAACTATCTCCAGATATTTTGGCCCTGCTGCGAACGGGGTAGCCGTGATCGGTACATAACTGCGGCGCATCGGCTGTTCCTCCCAACGTTTCCTCTGTCTACTATTTGTATACGACGCCTGTGTCGCCATGGCGGAATTTATCTGCGGCTCAGAAAATGAGTTTGTACGTCAGATGAACGAGCGCGCCAAAGGCCTTGGCATGAATGACACAAATTTTGTGAACTGCTGCGGCCTCGATACGGACGGACATCTGACCAGCGCAAATGACGTTGCCCTGATGTCGCGGGAACTAATCACAAAATACCCGCAAATACACGATTACAGTACAATCTGGATGGATACCATCACACATGTCACAAAGCGCGGCTCAAGCGAATTTGGCCTGACCAACACAAACAAACTGATTCGCCAGTATCAATATGCAACCGGCTTAAAAACAGGCTCCACAAGCCTTGCCAAATACTGTGTTTCCGCCACCGCCAAAAAAGACGATATGGAACTGATCGCCGTGATCATGGCAGCTCCCGACTATAAAGTCCGTTTTTCGGACGCGGCCACACTGTTAAATTACGGATTCGGTAAATGCCGAATCTATAAAGATACCGAAATGACGCCGCTGCCTGACTTAACAATCAAAAAAGGAAAAAAAGAGACGACGACGCTTACCTATTCCGGCACATTCTCCTATCTTGATACGACGGGAAGCGACCTTTCCGGCATACAAAAGGAAACCTTACTGCCCAAAGATGCCGAAGCGCCCGTTACGCAGGGTTCCCCCGCCGGAAAAGTTGTCTACACATTAAATGGCAAAGAGATCGGAAGCGTCGATATCCTCTACACCGAAAGCATAGAACGCGCGGCTTACCGCGATTACTTCTTTAAGACAGTCTTATTTTTCCTGACCTAGAGAAGCGGGGCAAGCAGACGCATCAAACTTTGCAGAATACGAACGGGCAGCGGGCGGTTCATGCAAAATGCAAGCGAAATTTCTTTCGACTTCTGGAACGTGTCAATACAGTCCTCCTTTACCTGCATTACGGCTCTCGCACCGTACATCCAGATCCCGCACTCAAAATGCAGGTAAAGGCTGCGAAAATCAAGATTTACTGTGCCGACTGTCGCTACCTCGTCATCGCAGACAAAACATTTTGCATGGATAAAACCGGGCGTATACTGAAAGATACGTACGCCGGCCTCAATCAGCGGACGATAATAAGACTGCGACAGCAGCCAGACCATTTTTTTATCCGGGATTCCCGGCGTTACAATGCGCACATCAATGCCGCTTTTTGCGGCATTGCAGAGTGCAACGATCATTTCATTGTCAATAATCAGATACGGCGTAAAAATATAGACATACTCTTTCGCCCGGTTAATGATATTGAGATATATATTTTCACCGACATTCTCATGGTCCAACGGCGTATCGCCGTATGGCTGCACAAATCCGCCCTCGGCAGGAAACTGCATAAACAGATCCGGCATATACCGCCTGTAATCTTCCTCACTTTTTTTGATACAGTTCCACATTTCAAGGAACATTGTGGTAAGGCTCCAAACCGCCTCTCCCTCAATTCGGATCGCCGTATCTTTCCAGTAGCCAAAACGCTCGATCTTGTTGATATATTCGTCGGCAAGATTGATGCCGCCGGTAAAACCGATATTTCCGTCGACTACAAGTATTTTCCTGTGGTCACGGTTGTTCATAATAACTGAGAGCACAGGCAGAAACGGGTTAAACACCGCGCACTGAATCCCTTTTTTCTCCAGTTCTGCTGAAAAACCGGACGGCAGCGTGCCGATGCACCCCACATCATCGTAAATCAGACGCACCTCCACGCCCTCTTTGGCTTTCTGCTCCAGAATCTTTTCAACAGTTCCAAACATATAACCGTTATCTATAATAAAATATTCCAGAAATATAAATTTTTCGGCGCTTTTTAACGCCTCCATCAGATCGGGAAACAGCATCTCGCCGCACGGATAATAATTGGTCGCCGTATTCTGATACAGCGGATATCCAGCCCAGTCGTTGATATAGCGTGACTGGTGGTAAGCCGATATATCTGCGCGCTGCAAACGTCCGTTTACATCGTCATTCTCTTCCAACAGAGCGCCTGTCTCCTGGTGCACCTGATCCATCCCTTTTGCCACATGCCTCGTGAGGCCGGAACGTCCAAAAAATGCATATAAAAGCACTCCAAGCACCGGGGAAAGCAGGATCAGAAATGTCCAGGACAATTTGTGCGCCGGATTAATCCAACGGTTTACAATCACAAAGACAAGTATGATCGCAAGCATTCGAAATACAATGCTCACATACGTATATTGATAACTGAAACGCCAGAACATCACAAATATCCATGCAAACTGCAAAAGGATGGTCAGCCCGATCACGGTAAGCCTGCCGAACAGCGTATTCACAATTTTTTTCATTGCCC
Organism: uncultured Roseburia sp.; assembly: GCA_947088345.1. GTDB lineage: Bacteria > Bacillota > Clostridia > Lachnospirales > Lachnospiraceae > Roseburia. The sequence goes on along the minus strand of CAMUGE010000006.1, from coordinate 27,349 downwards.
GCCCCCATTTTTCAGAAATTATACTCCATTGTAATGATTCCGACAGTAAATGTCAAACTTATCTGACAAGATTCTCCACATGAACGACTCCCCATCCCATCTTGTTTATCTGTTCTCCACGCGGATAGGCGCGCTCATACACACGCAGCTTCATCTGAGCCGGCGTAAAATAGGGATATTTCTGGAATGCAAGCGCAAGAGCCCCTGTTACAACAGGCGCAGCCATCGACGTTCCGCTTTTGGCCTGATATCCTGTTCCGTTTCTACTGCAGCTTACGATATTTGTCCCCGGCGCCAAAATCTCCGGTTTCACAATGCAGCATTCCGTCGGTCCCCTGCCGCTGTAGCCAGGATTTAAATTGCGCACTCCCGTTACACCGTCGTCGGAACTTCCCACAGTCAGTATTTTTCTGGAAATACCCGGGATTGTCACCGTATTTTCACCCGGTCCGTTATTTCCTGCGGCGGCAATCACCATGACGCCCCGGTCCCAGATATCATCCACCGCATCCAAAAGCGCTTTCTGTTCGCTTGCTCCGGCGCTTGGCAGCATCCCGACCGAAATATTAAGCAGGCCGATGCGGAACCTGTCTTTCATTTTGGCAATCCACGCAAGACCTTTTAATACGGTGGATGTTGTTCCGTTTCCTTCCTCATCCAATACTTTCAACATTATAATATTTGCTTTGGGCGCCATTCCGGAATAAACCCTCCCGCCATTTTTCTGCGGCGAACCATCGCCGCTTGCGGCTATAATCCCTGACACATGAGTGCCATGGCCGTTATCATCATAAAGTCCTGCTTTCCCGTTACAGAAATCCTCAAAATGCAGAATCCTTTTTCCAAAATCCATATGCGGAACAATCCCCGTATCCATTACTGCAACCGTAACATTATGCCCGCTTAATCCAATCCGGTACGCATAGTCGGTATGAATCATCCGTTTCACACGATCCATTCTCTTTTACAATCTCCTCTTTTTTATAAGATATGCATCCGGGAATGCGAATGACAAATCGGTTTTTATCTGGTTATATTATGATGAATTTTCGGTTAAAAAGTATTGAAAATTGCGACAGGATATGCTATAATGACAATATGGGAAACCACAGAGCCACTGGCGGCTTTGCCCTCTTTCTTATTTTGGAGGGCTTCTGCAGCCCTCCAAATAGAAAATCTTTCGAGAAAGGAGGGCGATGCAGCGATGATTTCATATTCTGAATTGATTCAAACCGGAATATTTCTTGTTGCCCTTGTCGGATTGTGCTACACAATATTCAAAAGGACATAATCAAGCAGGGAAATGTCTTTCTCTGCTACTCACCGCGAAACACGTGCACTGCTTTAACGGCATATTGCCGCCGCACGGATCTGCATAGAAACAGCCGCCACTACTCCCAATAGCGACGGCTGCCTGATTTGTTTCGTCAAATATTATAATGGGGTAGAGCCGCTTGCGTGGCTTCCCTTTTTTACTATAACACAGCACACGGATAAACACAAGAAAATATCGGTTAAATTATTTCCCGGAAATATATCCCTGCGCTTTCAACAATTCCGCACACAATACTGCGCCGCCCGCTGCGCCGCGCACTGTGTTGTGAGACAGTCCGACGAATTTATAATCGTACACACTGTCTTCTCTCAGTCGTCCGATGGAAACACCCATACCCGACTCGTAATCCACATCTAATGTCACCTGCGGACGATCATCCTCGTCCATATAGCGCAAAAATTGCTCCGGCGCGCTCGGAAGCGAAAGCTCCTGGGGAACACCGCGAAAATCTCTTAATGCCTGAATCAGCTGTTCTTTTGTCGGTTTCTTTTTAAATTTTACAAATACCGCGGCTGTATGACCATTTAAAACCGGTACGCGAATGCACTGACAGGTAATAACCGGGGATACCGCTGCCACGATCTCCTTTTGTTCTTCATCCACATGCCCGAAAATGCGCAGCGGTTCTTTCTCGGACTTCTCTTCCTCCCCGCCGATATAGGGAATCACATTGCCCTCCATCTCGGGCCAATCCGCAAAAGTCTTGCCTGCGCCGGAAATTGCCTGATAAGTCGTCGCAACCACTTCATACGGCTCAAATGTTTTCCATGCGGCAAGTACCGGGGCATAGCTTTGAATGGAACAGTTCGGCTTTACTGCGATAAAGCCCCGTGTCGTTTTAAGCCGTTCTTTCTGGAAGCGTATCACCTCCATATGCTCCGGATTTACCTCCGGAATCACCATCGGGACATCCGGCGTCCACCTGTGGGCGCTGTTATTGGAAACAACCGGCGTCTCCGTCTTTGCGTACTGCTCCTCGATTTTTCTGATCTCATCCTTTGTCATATCAACGGCGGAAAACACGAAATCTACCTGCGACGCAACCTGTTCCACCTCATTTACATTCATCACCATAATTTTTTTTACGGCTTCCGGCATCGGCGTATCCATCTTCCAGCGCCCGCCTACGGCATCTTCGTATGGTTTTCCTGCACTCCTCGCGCTTGCCGCAATTGTCGTCACCTCAAACCACGGATGGTTTTCCAGCAGAGAAATAAACCGCTGCCCAACCATGCCGGTACCGCCAAGAATCCCAACTTTTAACTTTTCACTCATTTGTCTGATCTCCTCATCTCATTGTCCGCGCACCGCAAACATCTGTCTTTATAGTGACTATATTATGCTATTTTATGAAAAATTACAATATTCAAATCGGAAAAAATCCCCTGAAAATTTTATGTTTTCCTGTACATTTCCCACAATAGTTCAGGAAACCGCAATCCCTGCCTGTTCCAGATATATTTTCTCTGTTTCAATCACGCGTTCCATCGCCTCTTTGCCCGGTGCGCCTATGGTCAGCCGTTTGTCCACGCATGTCTGTAACGAAATTGCTTCATAAATATCCTCTTCAAACACAGGACTGATTTCTCTCAATTCGGATAAACTCATCTCGTCAATAGCAATCCCCTTTTCCATACAGGCAAGCACCAGACGTCCGACAATGCTATGCGCATCGCGGAACGGCACGCCATGACGTACCAGATAATCGGCGGCGTCGGTTGCATTTGTAAAACCGTGATTCGCAGAACGGTACATACGCTCTCTGCAAAACCGCATGGTTTTAAGCATCCCATGAAACAGCGCAATACAGCCTTTTACGGTATCAATCGCATCAAACGAAAGTTCTTTATCTTCCTGCATATCTTTATTGTACGCAAGCGGAATTCCTTTCATTGTCGTCAAAAGCGACAAAAGCGCTCCGTAGACGCGCCCGGTCTTCCCCCGTACCAGCTCTGCGATATCCGGATTTTTTTTCTGCGGCATAATGCTGCTTCCGGTACTGTAAGCGTCGTCGATTTCTATAAACTGATACTCATTGCTGTTCCAGATAATTACTTCCTCACAGAAGCGGCTCAAATGCATCATGATCATAGACAGGGACGACAGATACTCTATCAGATAGTCGCGGTCAGATACGCCGTCCATACTGTTTAATGTCGGGCCGTAAAAATCAAGCAGTTCGGCTGTATACGCACGGTCGAGCGGATACGTGGTGCCCGCAAGAGCTCCTGAGCCAAGCGGACAGAAATTCATACGGTCATACAGGTCTGCCAGCCGCATGCGGTCGCGCTTAAACATCTCAAAATACGCGCCCATATGATGAGAAAGTGTGATTGGCTGCGCTTTCTGCAGATGTGTAAACCCGGGCATAATCGTTTCCGTATGCTCCTCCATAATCGCTAAAACTGTTGTTAAAAGCTCTTTTAACAACAAATCTGTTTCCACAACTTCATCCCTGACATAAAGCCGCATATCAAGCGCAACCTGATCGTTTCTGCTTCTTCCTGTATGCAGTTTTTTTCCGGTGTCACCCAGGCGTTCGATCAGATTCGCCTCCACAAAACTGTGAATATCCTCATATTCATCTGTAATTGCAAGGCGTCCCTCCTCAACGTCTTTCTCGATCTCTTCCAGTGTCTTTTGGATGGAAGCCGCTTCTTCCTGTGTTAATATCCCCTGTTTTCCGAGCATGGTTACATGCGCGATACTTCCGCGGATATCCTGTTTATATAACTTTTTGTCAAAAGAGATTGACGCGTTAAAACGATAGACAAGCCTGTCCGTCTCTTTTGTAAAACGTCCGCCCCATAATTGTGCCATTTTTTATCCCTCCGTACTATTGATCTCTCATTGAAAAAATACATCCACAGTAGTCCTGCCGATACATTCCATACTGATTCGACAGCTCTGTTGAACGTTTAAAACCGTCTTTCTTTTTAAAATCGGAAAAAAGCCAGGACACACCGTATTCTGTCCCGATTGTCACGCCGATCTCGTTGATCGCCTGTGCGTTTTTATGCGGACTGATCGAAAGTGTTGTCGTAAAATAATCCGCCCCCCGGCACGCGGCAAACTTTGCCGTCTCGGAAAGCCTGAGCTTATAACACTGCCTGCAGCGCTCCCCGCCCTCCGGCATTTTCTCCAACCCTTTTACTGTCTGATAAAAACGGTCCGTATCATATTCTCCTGCAAAAAACGAAACCGGGTTGTTTACCGGAAGTTTCGCAATAAACCGTTCCTGTTCCCTGACGCGCTTTTCATATTCCTCTTTTGGATAAATATTGGGATTATAATAGAAGACTGTGATATGAAAACAGGAGGAAAGATATTCCAGACAGTAAGAACTGCAGGGCGCACAGCAACTGTGCAGCACAAGTGACGGTACAATCTGTTTCTCCCTGTTTTTGCGAATCAGTTCCTCCAGCATTTTCTGATAATTTTGATTCATGCGCCTGTATCCTGTCCTTTCCGCCGCCTGTCTTCTCTGTCATCATCTGCGGTACAATGCCGCCAGTTTTAGAATCTGCTGCGCTCTCTTTTTCCAGGTATGGTTTTCGCTAAAATTTTCATATGCCTCACGTCCGATTCTCTCCCGCAGCGGGGCATCCGATAACAGCCTGTCCGCTTTCTCCAAAAGGCTCTCTGGACGGTTTAAATCATAGAAACATAACTGCTTTTCGTCGGTAAAATGTTTTTCCAGATAAGGATTGCGATCCGTCAACACGACTGTCCGGTTTGCCATGCCGGCGGCAATTCTGTCATGCATACCGTGATGAAATACCGGAAACGCATTTAGAAGCGCCGATTCTCTCGCAATTTTCTCAAAAGAAAGCGAAAATGTCACTGCTTTCTCTGTCGTCAGGAATCTCTGATGCGGCGTCTTAAATTTTTCCCATCCTTCCCCCACAGCCACAACCGGTATATGGCCGGCAAGCAGCGTTTCCACGGCTTTCTCTCGGAAATAGTCGCGCACATACGCGTCAACCGGATACATTTCATTCATCGCCAGCGCAAACGCTTCCGCGTCCAGTTTGATTTCCCGCTCTCCCAGATAATCCAAAAACGCTTCCTCCATCGGAAGAAGCGGCTGCGCAATCCGGCGCTCAATCAAATGTCGCATCACTGCCTGGCGCTGTGCGGGAGCCTGTTCTATCAACGCCTTGATATGATCCGTCGTATCATAAGTGCCCAGAAACAAAATCCGGTCCGCATGCAGTTTCTTTCCCTGGTATACCCCCTGTGTAGCCCCCAATGGAAGCATATGGACACCGGACAGTTTCGGATAATACTTCTGTGCATACGTCTGATGTGATTCGTCCAGAACCAGCACATGCAGATTAGAGGCATCCGAGGTAAGGCCCGCATAGTGAAACAGCGGGTGATCTAAAATATAGTCAAAAAAAGGCCCGTTTAAATGATCCAGATAATAGCTGCCGTCGTCCAGCACAAGACGCGGGAGCAGTGAGTTAAAATCGACAATAACCTCATACTCTTTCTCCATATACGGCGCCAGTTTTTGATCAAAATCTTCTCCTTTTGACAATTCACAGAGTTCGGCCCAATATCCGATTTCCTCAAATGCAGACGCAAGCTGGTTTGCAAAAAAATTTCCGGAATAATAACAGATCTCCCTTGAGCTAAAAACTAATACACGTCCGTTTTCCATGATACGCCGCCCCGTTTTTCTGTGATTTGCAGAACAATCTGCAGCATACTTTTTAATATTGCCTGCGCATATAGCGGAATGCAAATCCAAACAACAGATAGACTGCTATGCCAAGCAGCATCAATACAAGCTTTTTCTGCCAGATACCCGCTGCCAGCTGTATCGCCACTACCGCTACATGCAGCCAGACAGGCACTTTTATGAGACACCCCGCAATCGCCATCTCCAGAAAAATGATCGCGCAACAGACAACTGCCGGTATATGAAGCCCCAATACGCCAACCAGTATAGAAGAAATTGCTGACACGATTGCAGCAAATAAAATCAGCATACTGATCTGCTCATGTTCTAAAAAGGGCTTTGCCGCGCTTTGCCTGCGCCGTTCCCGAATTGAAACACGCGGCTTCTCTTCTGTGTTTTTTTCAAAATCTCTGATTTCCTGTGGATCACTCATTATTTTCCTCACCTTTTATTTCGGCATAACTATGAACATTATACCAACTATTTCGAAAAATACAAGTGGTTTCATCGGACCATAAAATACAGCAGTACGATTGCGCCAAGCGCGATGCGGTACCAGCCGAATACTTTAAAATCATGTTTTCTGATATAACTTAGCAGAAATCGTATCACAACGATTGAAACCAAAAATGCGCCCGCCATTCCAAAAAGCAGGATCATCCACTCGCTGCCAGTCAATGAAAATCCAAAATCAAGCATTTTCAAAAGACTTGCGCCGAGCATAACCGGTATGGCAAGAATAAATGTAAATTCACTTGCCGCCTTTCTTGCGATACCGAGAAGCAATGCGCCGATAATGGTAGCTCCGGAGCGCGACGTTCCCGGAAACGCGGCCGCAAGAAGCTGGAATATCCCGATCAGTACTGCCATTTTCCATGTAATCCCCGCCATCTCCTGCACAATTGGCTGCAGTTTCTTATTGCGGTTTTCCACCAGAATAAAAATCACGCCAAACAGAATCAGGGCGGCAGAGACGCATACGGGATTATAAAAGTATGTGTCACAGATCTCATCCAGCCCCAGAATAACAAAAATAATCGCAGGCAGACAGGCAGCCACAATTTTAACCCAGTTAATCATAATATCTTTTCGCACTGCAATGGCGCCAAACTTCCATTCGTCCCGCTCCGATCCCGCCCTGTTATTTTTCCCGGCCAGAGCAAACGGCCAGATCTGGCTCCAGAACAGCAGTACAACCGCTAGTATCGCGCCAAGCTGGATCACGACAAAAAACATGCTCCGAAATTCTTCACTGACATTTAACGTCAGAAATTCGTCCAGCAGTATCATATGACCGGTACTGCTGATCGGAAGCCACTCCGTAATCCCCTCGACGATTCCAAACAGAATCGCTTTCCATAATTCAGACATAAACACTCCTAACCTTTCCTGTCACCTGCGCTGATTCGATTCCTGCAGCGCTGACTAAATCTTTAACATTTCTTTTGTCTTACGGCACACATAAAAATAGGCCGGAAACAAAAAGATATCGGCGAACACCCAGGCAATCGGGTTTGCAAAACAGGCAGCCGTAAATCCGAACATGGGGACAAGTATAAATCCCGCGATCATTCGTGCCGCCATCTCAAAGACGCCCGCTAAAATAGCAAACTTACTAAATCCCATCCCCTGAATCAGGAATCGTATAATATTGACGAACGCCAGCGTGATATAAAAGGCGCTGTTAATCAGCAAAAACAGTTTTACGTCAGCAATAATCGAAACATTGGCGCTCTCAACAAAGAACATCGCCAGACGCTCTCCGGTAAACCACAACAGCACAAACGCAACCGCGGAATAGGCAATACCCAGAATGGAACATGCCTTTAAACCGCTGCCAATGCGGTCCAGTTTTTTTGCTCCGACGTTTTGCCCTCCGTAAGTCGCCATTGTGGAACCAAGCGCCTCGTACGGGCAGGTAAAGAACATGCCGATCCTGCCTCCTGCCGTCATGGCTGCAACGGCATTCGAGCCCAATGTATTAACCGCACTCTGTAAAATAACGCTTCCGATCGCAGTTATGGAATACTGCATCCCCATTGGAATGCCCATATTGCACAATGTCGCCATAAGCGAGCGGTTTACTTTGCGCTCCTCTCGTTCTGTGTGCAGCAAATCAAATTTTTTCAGACTGTAAATCAAAAGCCCCACGCCGGAAACTGCCTGTGAAATCACAGTTGCAAGCGCCGCACCGGAAACGCCCATTCCAAACTGCGTGATAAAGAGCAAATCAAGCCCGATGTTGACAAATGACGCGATTGTCAGAAAAACAACCGGCGTTTTGCTGTCTCCCATTGCGCGCACGACGCCTGCTGCGAGATTATACAGGTATGTCGTGGGAATACCGGCAAATATAATAACAATATAGATATATGCATCGTCTATAATGTTATCCGGCGTACGCATCAGCTGCAGAATGGGCCGACAGAAAATCACCATCAACGCCGTCATCACAATTGCAAATACTATGGACAGATAGACCGCGTTCATCATAAACATACGCATCCCTCTGTAATCGCCGGCGCCAAATTTGTGAGAAAGCGGAATTGCAAATCCGCTGCACACTCCCATACAAAAGCCAATTACAAGAAAGTTCAGCGATCCGGTCGAGCCGACTGCCGCAAGCGCATCCACGCCGAGATACTGCCCGACAATCAGCGTATCGACCAGACTGTAAAACTGCTGAAATAAATTCCCAAATAATAACGGCACCGAGAAACTCAAAATCAGTTTCATCGGCGAGCCGTTTGTCATATCCTTTGTCATATTTGATCCTTTCTAAATTTCCGCGCAGTACTGTTCAAATACCGCAAAAAAACTGTTTGTATTTAATTCCTCGTCGAGCGCCAGGTCAATTGCATTCCAGGCCTCCTCGTGAAAGCTTGAAGTAAGCGATACAAGCAGTTTATCGTAGGCGTTGTCAAACACCTCGTTTTCCCTCTTCTCCACAATTTTTGATTTATTGGCCTCTGTCAGTTCCACATTATATTTATTCAGGCATTTAATAAAATAGTACCCGTCAGCTGTTTCTATTTTACCCGAAACCTGGTTGTTGTCAAGCTCAAATGCAGCCTCCTCGACTTCGGGCGGCAACTCGTCTCTTGAGACAGTCACAGAAATGGCGGGTTTTTCGTTATAGTTTTTTGCTACGGCAGCGAAATCCTCTTCGGCCGCAAGCTTTGATGCCACCTCGGCCGCATTTTTTGCACTTGTGACATAGATCTGCATGACCTCCATCACACGCGCTTCGTCATCGCTGACCTCCTCGTTTACACTTTCTGTTAAATAATGGTATATTTTCTGTGCCAGCGCATAACGCCGGTAATAGTCCGCGATATCGCGCTCGGAGATATCCATATACGCTACTTCCGAATCGGTCAGCGATCCGTAATATTCTTTTGCCGCCTCCCTGACCTTTTTATTTTCTTCATCGGTGAGCGTTACCTCATTTTGTTCCGCCAGAAGCTCCATGCAGAATATTTTTGTCAGCTCGTCCAGCGCAACGCCTCTGACATATTCTTCCAGGGAATGATTGCCAAAATCATGATCCCAGAGATTAATTCCGTAAGCCGTCCCGTAAATATTTCTGTAATTTGTCAGATAAACTTTTGCCTCTCTGATATCACAGCTCTTTTTTCCGATCGTAAATACCTGCCGGTTACCAGCCACACCGGTGACGACAATCTCTCTGCCCCCGATCTGACAACCGGACACGGTCAACAGTGCGCACATTAAAACGACTGCCAGTATTTTTTTCATCTATCCCTCCGGCGCAGCGGCCTGTTATACAATGCTGCGCTGCCAGTCAAATAAATTGGTTCCAAGTTTCTTTAACTCACGGTAGAGCCCGGCGATGGGAAGTCCTACAACATTATTGTAATCGCCCTCAATGCTGTCTATATATACGGCGCATTTCCCCTGAATGCCATAAGCTCCCGCCTTATCCATAGGCTCGCCCGTTGCAATATAGCTCCTGATTTCCGTATCGTCCATCCTGCACATCCGCACGCTCGTCTTTTCATAAAATACATGCTCGCCGGCCCTGCCTGAAGTCTCTAAAAACACAAGTGCAACGCCGGTATAGACTTCATGCATTCTGCCGGACAGCAGCGAAAGCATACGAAATGCATCTTCCTCGTCTTTTGGTTTCCCAAGAATCTGCCCGCGCGCGGCAACAACGGTATCGGCGCCAATCACAAGAATATCCTGCGGTGACGTTTCTTTCTCATGCGCATCACCGTACGCTCTGATACGGCCCGCCACTTCCCGCGCCTTGCCCGATGCAAGCTCCATAACGGCCTGCTCCGGAACCGTCTGCTCCGTATGTTCCTCGCCGCCGGCCGCGCAAACTTCAAAACAAAGCCCGATCTGCTCCAAAAGCTCTTTTCGCCGCGGGGAAGCCGAGGCCAAAATGATCTGTCCCATTCTTTTCCTTTCTATAATTGTGCCTGTTTCATAACAAATTTCTCATGATACATCATTTTATCTGCACGGCGCACTGTGTCTGCAAAATCATAATCGTTTTGTGCGTCATACATTGCAAAACCGCATGCAATTCTCATCGGAAATTCGCCCGGATGATTATTGTTATATGCTTCCGATTCCGCCTTTAATCTGGCAGCCATTTTTTCACATTCTTTCAGCGAGACGTCTTTGAGTAAAATACAAAACTCATCGCCTCCCATACGATACCATCTCGCATTTTTGTGGAAAATTTCTTTAATCAGCTTTGCACTCTTTGTAATATAGTAATCTCCTTTGTCGTGCCCTTGCGTATCGTTACACTTTTTTAAATTGTTCAGGTCACACATCACTATAATATAATCCTCACGCTTAAACTGCGGATCTTCCGTAAAATCAACATAGGCCGCCCTGTTATATAGTCCTGTCAGCTGATCGTGATATGCCATCTCCTCAAAATGCTTTGCTTTTCTTCCGATCGCAATCAATTTTCGCATATCCTGTATGGATAAGATACCGAGTACGGTACTGTAAATTAAAAATCCGAGCATACTAAGCGCCGTACTTCCTTTAAAGAAGTAGTATACAAGAAGATCCGCCAGCATACCGGAAAGCGTCGCACAAAGACAGGCGACCAGTATCCATAACCGCTTTCGAAAGCCATGTTCTCTGGCTTCCTGCAATACAAGATAAACAGCCGTTATCAGTACAAGTATCATCACGGCATGTGTGGTCCACAATAACTCTTTCATATCCGTTTTCCCGGACAACTGCATATAAAGCGCAAATATATTTACAAATATACCGGCCAGGCAGACAACGAGCCAGAGTTTTTTCTTTTCTGTCTTCATCATATCGTAAAGATACATCACATACGGCACCGTAACCAACATCAAAAAAAGATACGTGGCATATGTGCGAACCAGAGAATACGGCAGAAACAGAGCTGTCATTTTCAGGTCCGATATTTTCCACAGACCGATATTCAGCGAAAAAAACCCGAGCATCATCAGACTTTTATCCATATCCTTACGACGAAATAAACAAATTGTGCAGATAATAAATACGATCCCTGTGACTACCGATAAAAAGCTGATAAAAAACAGGGCAAACTCTTTTCGAATCACATCCAAAGAGATCTCGAATTTACTCCCCGCATAAAATTCGATCTCGGCGTCTGCTCCGCTTTTGTATACAGGAGTCAGTTCGACAACAATCGTCTGCTCCGCATCGGTCCAGTAAACCGGTATTGTATTCCAAAATTTTCCGGGCGTCCTCCCGCCCCGTTTTCCCTCCGAAATCTTCACGCTATATATGGTTTCGCCTGCTATTTTTACAGTCACTCCCTGATGCGAGGTGTAAAACATCAGCTTACTGCCTTCTCTTACTGTATCGGGAATCCGTATCTGATACAAAAGCCTCAGTCCGACAGGAGCCGTCTTATCTTCCACCTTTGTAACCTGGGTACCTTCAAGGATCACACAGCCGACTTCCTCCCTCGCTGTGAAAATATCATTGTGGTAATTCCGTTGTACATAGATTAAAAAAACAGCAAAACCCACAATACAAAAGCCATACAACAGGATCACCGCTCTTTTCATCCCCCAATTTTCTTCGTTGTCTTTCAAAGGTCTTCTCTCCCTGTGGAAAAAATCTCGTCAATCAATAAAAAGTTATCCTCACCCGAAAGTTCATGATCAAAATGGCTCTCCGGATCAACCGCCATCCATGCTTTAATCGCTTCAGACGACCTGTCGTCTTCGCTCTTGATATGTGTAAAAATTTTGGGTTCCTCAAAATAAGAAAACAAAATATTTTCATGCAGCGCAATTGACTGATACATATCTCCCTCAAGCAAGCCCTCGTCCACAATCATCTTGTGATAAAAAATATAGGAAAAAAGTTTCTCCTCCTTAAGGTACGCAATGCGCCCCCGCCTGATCTTCGTTCCGATGCGCGCCCACATCTGCTCGGACTTCGGCACTGCATGATAATAAATATGATACATGGATGCCCATGGCGTCTTTCCGTCCTTTTGCGGCCAGAGTTCCAGCAATTTTGAAAGCTCCGGAAATAATGCCTGCGGCATCAGTTCCTCCGAAAGCGCTTCCACATAGAGGAACAGCATAGTTTCGTGGCCGTAAAGCGCGACTGTCAGACATTTGCGATCCGCTACTGCGGCCCGGCATATTGCGGCGTCGGTCGAAACGGCCGTTTTCTTCGTCTCGTCGGACACATTTTCTTTCAAACATGCCCGAAAATGTTTTCTTAAAATCATAACAATCCCCCATAACCGGTATTCGAGCAGCCCTTCTCTTGCTGCTCCGCTCCCCTGCGGCCCGGTTGTCGCTGCTGCGGCTCTTTTCCTCTTCCCGGGCCTGTGCAGATAAAACCCCGGAACAGATTTTCCCCGTCCCGGGGTTTTTCTTATCGAAAATAGGCTACGCCGGATTCAAATAATTTCAGATCCTGCTCTCCGTAAATATTAATCGCAACACCGTCGCCGCGGCGTTCAGAATGCGCCATCTTGCCCAGAATGCGGCCGTCCGGGCTTGTTATACCCTCGATTGCCATATAGGAACCGTTGACGTTCCACTCTTCATCCATTGTTGGATTTCCCGCCTCATTGACATACTGCGTTGCAACCTGTCCGTTCAAAAACAGCCGGTCAAGCCATTCTTTCGGCGCTACAAAACGTCCTTCTCCATGCGACGCCGGATTTGTGTACACCTGTCCGATATTTGCCATGGAAAGCCATGGCGATTTGTCTGTGACTACTTTGATATACACCATTTTACTGATATGACGTCCAATCGTATTATAAGTTAAAGTCGGCGAATCTGTCTCCTGCGGCCGAATCTGCCCGTATGGAACAAGTCCCAGTTTAATCAGAGCCTGAAAACCATTACAGATTCCGAGAGCAAGCCCGTCCCTCTCGTTTAAAAGTTTCATCACCGCCTCTGTCATCTTTGCGTTGCGAAACGCTGTTGCAAAGAATTTAGCGGACCCCTCCGGCTCGTCACCCGCCGAAAAACCGCCCGGAAACATAATAATCTGGGACTTTTCAATGGCTTTCGTAAATACTTCAACCGAATCGCGAATATCGGATGCATTTAAATTTTGAAATACTTTGACAATGACATCCGCTCCTGCGCGTTCAAAGGCCCTGGCGCTGTCATATTCGCAGTTTGTTCCCGGAAATACCGGAATAAATACAGTCGGCTTTGCGACCTTATTCCTGCAGACATACAGCTCTTTTGCCCGATAAAGACCTGTGTCAAGCTCCTCTTTCGAATCTGAGGCACGCGTGGGAAACACTTTTTCCAACGTCTTTGTCCATGCGTCCACTGCCTCCCGCATCGAAATCACAAATTCTTTATACCGAAATTCCGCTTTGTCAGTGACAGACCCGACTTCTGTCAGAAAGGGCAGCAAACCGGCTGCGTCTGCCATTTCTTTTAATTTATCAACCTGATCCTGCGGCACTTCCGCAACAATATCTCCGATGCCCGGCAAAAACAGCTGCTCAGCGGAAACCTCGCTTTCAATCGTAACGCCCAGGCCGTTTCCAAATGCCGCCTTGCCAAGCGCCGCCGCCAGACCTTTCCCGTCCAGCGCGTACGCCGAGCAGATCAGACCTTTCTCTGTCATATCGTGCAGCGTGTCGTATAATTTCATCACCTGTGTATACACAGGGAGATCATATTTGTCCCTCTCTGCCCTGAATAAAATCAGCCTGCTGCCCGCCGCCTTAAATTCCGGCGTAATGATATCGCTCTCTTTTGCCACGTTAACTGCAAATGACACCAGCGTCGGGGGTACGTCTGTCTCATTAAAAGTTCCGGACATCGAATCTTTGCCGCCGATCGATGAAAGTCCAAATCCAATCTGCGCGCTGTATGCACCTAGCAGGGCTGCAAACGGCTGACTCCAGCGCTTCGGATCATCACTCATCCTGCGGAAATACTCCTGGAACGTAAAATGGACTTTGCGCCAGTCACCGCCTGACGCAACAATCTTAGCCAGCGATTCCAACACTGCATAGACCGCTCCATGGAACGGGCTCCAGGAAGACAGATACGGGTCAAATCCATAGGACATCATCGTAACCGCATCTGATGATCCGACCAGCACAGGTATTTTTGCCACCATGCTCTGCGTCTCCGTCAGCTGATATTTCCCGCCATACGGCATGAAAACACTGGCTGCGCCGATGGAACTGTCAAACATTTCGACCAGTCCTTTCTGGGAACATACATTTAAATCGGCAAGCATCTTAAGCCATGTTTCTTTGACATCCCCGCGTTCCACAAGCGGATACGCCGTTTGATCCGACGTTATTTTATGAAAATAGTTTTTATCTGTGTCCGGTATTTCAACCATAACGGACGTTTCCTGATGCGCTCCGTTTGTATCCAGAAACGCCCGCGAAATATTGACAATCTCTTTGCCGCGCCATTTTAATACAAGCCGCGGCTCTTTCGTAACTACGGCAACCTCCACTGCCTCCAAATTTTCCTCTTTTGCATACGCGAGGAACTGCTGTACATCTTTTTGCGCTACAACAACCGCCATGCGTTCCTGTGACTCCGAGATTGCAAGCTCGGTGCCGTCAAGACCCGCATATTTTTTCGGTACTTTATCCAAATCTACACAAAGCCCGTCCGCAAGTTCCCCGATCGCAACTGATACGCCGCCTGCACCGAAGTCATTGCACTTTTTAATGATATGGGCAACCTCCTCGCGTCGGAACAGCCGCTGGAGTTTACGCTCAGTAGGCGGATTTCCTTTCTGGACTTCAGCGCCGCAGACTTCCGTAGATTTTGTCGTATGCGCTTTGGAAGAACCGGTTGCGCCGCCAATGCCGTCGCGCCCGGTACGTCCTCCAAGCAGAATAATAATATCGCCCGGATCTGATGTAAGCCGCACAACGGCACGCCTCGGCGCCGCGCCCATCACGGCCCCGATCTCCATACGTTTCGCAACATAATTCGGATGATAGATTTCTTTGACATAACCTGTCGCAAGTCCGATCTGGTTTCCGTAAGAACTGTAACCATGCGCGGCCTCGCGCACCAGTTTCTTCTGTGGCAGCTTTCCGGCAATCGTATCTTTCACCGATACAGTCGGGTCCGCCGCTCCTGTAATTCGCATGGCCTGATAGACATAAGTGCGTCCTGACAGCGGATCGCGGATTGCTCCGCCAAGGCATGTGGCGGCTCCTCCAAACGGTTCTATCTCGGTCGGATGATTGTGCGTCTCGTTCTTAAAATTGACAAGCCATTCTTCTGTTTTTCCGTCCACCTCGATCGGTACAACGACAGAGCAGGCGTTGATTTCGTCGGACTCCTCCTGATCCGTCAGTTTTCCCTCTTTCTTAAGACGCTTTGCCGCCATCAGCGCAATGTCCATCAGACAGACAAATTTATCCTCCCGGCCCGCATACATATTACGGAATGTGTTCATATAATCCTGATATGCCGCATAAATCGGTTCACGGTATGCGCCGTCCTCAAACTGTATGTCCTTTAATTCTGTAGAAAAAGTCGTATGGCGGCAGTGATCCGACCAGTAGGTGTCCAATACGCGGATTTCGGTCATCGACGGATCACGTTTTTCTTCGGATAGAAAGTATTTGCGAATATGCAGAAAATCTTTCCAGGTCATTGCAAGACCAAGCGAATCATACAGTTCTTTGAGCTTTTCTTCTGCCATTTCGCAAAATCCGTCAAGAATTGCAACATCCGCCGGCTCTTCAAACGACTGTACAAGCGTTTCCGGTTTCTCCATACCGCTCTCTCTGGAATCTACCGGATTGATACAGTGCTTCTTGATCGCCGCAAGCTGCTCCTCCGTGATCCCGCCCTCAATTACATAGGTCACTGCCGTGCGGATCAGCGGCTCTTCTTCCTCATTTAAAAGCTTGATACACTGTTCGGCGGAATCGGCCCTCTGATCAAACTGCCCGGGCAGAAACTCAACTGAAAATACAGCGGCAGCGCCGCTCTCCGGCATCGGAAACGTTTCCTCATACACATAATCTACCGGTGGTTCTGAAAATATGGTTACAAGCGCTTTCTGCCACGTCGTATCGGAAATATGTTCCGCATCATAGCGGATCAGCACGCGCACTCCTGTAACGCCGCTTATTCCAAGATAACTTTTTATTTCGGATTTCAGCTCGTTTGCCCTGACTGCAAACAGTTCTTTTTTCTCTACATACACTCTGCGAACATTGCTCATAGTCTGCCTCATTTCTCAGGGATACCGTCAATCGGAATCCCGTTTTATATCGTAAATTTCTGTGTCTGCTGATTTTGCTTCTCGCTTAATTCCACCAGTTTTTTGGTGTCGCTAAAACACTCGCTGAGCGATTCGGATGCCAGCTGCATTTCCGCGCTCATCTCCTCGGCGGAAGCAGAACTTTGCTCTGCAACACTGCCAAGGTTTGAAACCGAATCCGCTACCACATCTTTCAGTTCACTCAATACCTCCGTCTGCCGACTGATATTCTTAGCGACGTCATCCACTGCGTTGATCTCCTGATACAGACTGCCAAAAGCCTCTCTGGTCTGTGTTAAGCGCTTCCGCTGTTCTTCCACACTTGACATAACCTCCTGCATTCTGCTGATTGAAACCTCGGCATTTGAAGTCAGTTCTTTTACGACAGATTCAATCTCCGCCGCACTGTCTGCAGACTCCTCGGCCAGCTTACGTATCTCCTCGGCTACTACTGCAAAACCGCGTCCCGCTTCCCCGGCCCGTGCAGACTCAATGCTTGCATTCAAGGAGAGCAGGTTTGTCTGCGACGCCATGCTCTTAATAATCTCAACCATCTGGTTGATATGTATCGCCGATTCATTCGTCTGATGCGCCTGATCTGATACTACCGCAATGGCATTATTTGTAATTTCTGTAATCTCTTCAAGTTTTTGAATACTTTCGGATGCACCGTCGGAATATTTGGCCATAACATTGACCGAAGCGCCAAGCCGATCCAGCTCCCCTTTTTCAATATCCATCACTTCGCCTAATTTCTGCACCTTTTCGTTGACAGTTTCCGTCTCGTCTGCAAGGCTTACCGTTCCTTTTGCCATTTCGTTTACTGCGATATTGATACTGTTAATACTCTCCGTAATGCTGCCGAACCGATCGCTGAACGCAACGCTGCTCTCCTCAAGCTGCGCGCTGGCGTCCCCGACTGCGCCGATCATTCCTGCGAGCGCATGCTTCACCTCATTCAGCGACTGAGCGATTCTTCCGATTTCATCGGAACGATTTAAAAGCTTGCTATTGATCTCAAAGGAGAGATCGCCTTCCGCAACCTTATTTAAATCAATCGACACTTTCTGAATGCCCTGCGCAAGTCTCTTTCCAAAAATCGCGGAAACGACAATGCCAACGACAAGAATCAAAATTACGTTCACAATAAAAATTGTGATCATCTTCTGAAATTCTTTGCGCATTGCCGCTTCCTTGGCATCAATCTCAGCCGCCATGTCATCTATATAATTCCCGGTCGCCACTGCCCAGCCCCACGGCTCAAACTGCTGCGAGTAGGCCATCTTCGGTGCAACCGTCACACCGTCCGCTTTTGTAAAGGAAAAATTAGTAAATCCGCCTCCCTCATCGGCCGCAGCCACAATACTCTGCGTAATCATTACGCCGTCTACATCCGCCATATCTTTTCGGTTATTGCCTTCCTGTTCCGGAAGAATCGGATGCATGATCAGCGTGTAATCCATGCCGTCAATCCATATATACCCTGTCTGGTCGTCACGGTAACGCATTGCACGGATACTCTCCGCCGCCAGATGTTTTGCCTCTTCCTCCGTTATCTCCCCGGACTGACTCTGTGCATAGTAACTTTCGGCAACCGCTACTGCTGCCTGCACCTCGGATTTTATTTCTGACTGATACCCTTCATATTTTGCGACCTGATAATTTTCCACACTCTCGTTCATGGACTGCCGCAGAAACAGTATTCCTACCATGCCTAAAATTGCCGCCGTAGCTGCAATCAGCAAAAAGATGGCCAGTATAATTGCATTTGCAATGCTTCTGGATCTTTTCTGTGTCTTCACATCAATTTTATTGCTCATCCAATGATCCTCCTATGATCCTCCCCTTTGTCATATGCTACAAATTCATTATACTCTTCTCACCGCCATTTTTCAATCCTTAAGTCTTTTGTTCCAAAAATTGTCCAGATATTTTTTTACGGTTCTGACATTGCAGACCGTTCTCTCCTCCCATTCCCTGGGAAAAAGCGTTCTGTATTCCCCGTGCCAAAAACGCTCGTCGAGAAGCAGAATCACACCGTAATCCTCCGCCGTGCGTATCACGCGCCCTCCCGCCTGAAGTACCTTGTTCATGCCCGGATATCGGTATGCAAAATCAAACCCGGCGCTATTTCTGCCGTCATAATAATCTTTTAAAATCTCTCTCTCATTTCCAATCTGCGGTAAACCCGTCCCAACAATCAGCGCTCCGATCAGCCGCTCGTTTTTTAAATCAATCCCCTCTCCAAAAATACCGCCAAGCACGCAAAACGCTGCAAACGATTTTTCCCGCCCGTCTGACTTCTCCGGCAAAAATTCGGCCAGAAACTGTTCCCGCCCTGCCTCGTCCATGCCGGGCTGCTGCAGAATGCACTCGGCGTCCTGCCCGAATCTGCGAATAAAAACTCCGTATATATCCTGCATCATTTTATAGGACGGAAAAAATATCATATAATTTCCTTTTCTTGCAAGGAGCATCTGGTCGATATAGAAAGCAATTTTCTCATATTCTGTCTGTCCGCGTCTTTTATAAGCGCTGCTCACGTCATTCGCTACAAGAATCAGGCTCTGCTCGGGCAAAAACGAGGTTTTCGCATAGACTGCATAATTGTCTTTTCTTGTCGAGAGAATACTCTTGTAGTACTGGATCGGTAAAAAAGTAGCCGAAAAAAAGACTGCCGCCGTTCCCCATGCAATACGCTCCTGCAGATTTGCAGAGGGATCTGCACAGTAAAGCTTCAGCTTAAACCCGTTCTCTTCCCCGTGCTCTGTATAAATTACATAATGAGAATCGCAGAGGTCATAGATATTCCGAAACTGATACAGATTCATATAAAACTCAAACACTTCTCTTCGGTCGGCAAAATCCGGCGCTTTCTGGAAAAACTCGTCAAAATTTGTCAAAAGACGCTGCAGGGGAACGACAAAAGAAGCGATACTATCGCGTACCGTACAGTTATCACACTCCCGTTTATAGGAGAGAAGAATGCGGTTACAGCGGTCCAGATCGCGTATCAGCTTTTCGGTATACAGCTGATGCTGCTTTTTCAGCAGCGATTTTACATGCATAAAATCTTCTTTATAAATTGCGGCGCTGTACATCTGTCTGCTGCGCTCAACCAGATTGTGCGCTTCATCGACCAGAAAAAGATAATCTCCGCCCGCTCCCTCGGCAAAAAAACGTTTCAGATAGACATTCGGATCAAAGACATAATTGTAATCGCAGATAATATTATCTGCCCAGGAGGCCGTATCGAGACACATCTCAAAAGGACAGACCATATGCTTTGCCGCCTGTTCCTCCAATATTTCGCGCGTAATCATATCCTCTGTCTGCAAAAGTTCAAACACGGCGTCATTAACCCTGTCATAATGGCCTTTTGCATAAGGACAGTGCACAGGGTTACAGTCCATCTCGTCACACAGACAGAGTTTTTCTTTTGCGACAATCTGTATCGTCTTTGCCTGATACCCCTGATGCCGCAGCAGTTCAAACGTCTCCCGCGCCACGGAACCGGTAATCGTCTTTGCCGTCAGATAAAAGATACGGTCCGACAGCTCCTCCCCGACTGCTTTCACCGCCGGAAAAATTGTAGAGATTGTCTTCCCTGCGCCTGTCGGCGCCTGAATAAAAAGTGTTTTTTTCCTGGCAATCGTGCGGTACACATCCGCCGCAAGCTGTTTTTGCCCTTCGCGATATTCATATGGAAATTTTAACTTTTTGATGGATTCCTGACGCAGAATGCGCCATGCGAGCTGAAAATCGGCCCACTTGCGGTATTCGCCTATCAGCGCGGCAAACCAGCCGCCAAGCCGCTCGAACGAAAAGTTTTCCTCAAATACGCGGATTTCCTCCGTATCCAGATTGCAGTATGTCATGCGAACGCCGATCTCATCCAGTTCCTGCTGCAGCGCATAGATATAGGCATAACACATTGCCTGCGCCCGATGCGCTTTGACCGGTTCTGCAAGAAGCTCCAAATTTTTGTATACGCCCTTGATCTCGTCAATCATCGTTTTTCCGTCTTCGATAAGAATGCCGTCGGCACGCCCCTCAACTACAATCTGATAATCCTCCTGGTCAATCGTCAATCTCAGCGGGACTTCCGCCCGGTAATTATCGCCCATACCGCCCTGTATTTTGCGGTGGATGCGGCTGCCCTCCTGCATGGCCTGCGCTCCCGCAGTCTTTCCGACCCGATTGTCGATATCTCCTTCCCGCAGGATAAACTCCACCAGCCCGCGAACAGAAATACGGACTGCGCCTTTCTCATTTTTTACAATCTGATTTGCCATAAAACACATTCCCGTCTATTCCAACAGACGTCCTTCCAGAA
This sequence comes from uncultured Roseburia sp., assembly GCA_947088345.1. GTDB lineage: Bacteria > Bacillota > Clostridia > Lachnospirales > Lachnospiraceae > Roseburia. The sequence goes on along the minus strand of CAMUGE010000006.1, from coordinate 6,247 downwards.
AAGACTGCTTTAAATAATCCGGATTCCTGTAATAAATGTCGGAATTATAGTCTGCAATCTCGTCACTGATAAAAGACGAAAACACGTCGATCACTGCCTGCCCGTAATCTTCGTCTTCACATACGTCAAGCACCAGCTGCTGATAAAGCCTGCCGATCGAAATCACCGACGGAATCGTGTAGCTGCACTCGCGTATCGTGTCAAAATCTCCGCGCGCAATCCGATAGTCCGCTATCAGTGCAGCCGCCACCTGGTCAAACGTCAGCTCGCGGTTAATCTCCGCCAGACACATCTCCCTCCGCACGTCATTTCTGTCAAAATAACGTATCACGTCAGACCTGCGGTTGGCCGTTTTGCGCGCAATATACTCCAGTAAGATACAAAAGTAAAACAGATTATCCTCTGTTCTTTTATCAGCCATTCTCTCCAACCACCTGTTCACTCCCCTCATAAGTCAGACAGTCAATTGCCGAGAGCGTATGAAAACTCAACTGTATCGCCGGCTGTTTGTCCAGCACATTCAGCCAGAATGTCTCACGGTCGATGCGGTCTGCAAAAAATTCATTGACATAATCCCAGATCGTATCATCCACCATGGGTCCTTCCACAATATCATAATCATGCACATAACCTCTCCTGCAGCCGCCGACAAAATCAAGCCATTCGTCATTCATCTCTTCGAATTTCAATATATTCAAACACCCGTTATCCAAAAAGGAATAACAGTTTAACACGCCGATCTTTCCTCTGCGAAATGCCGTCCTGTAAGCATAAGCGCGCGCTCTTGTGCAATAAAAGCCCCATGAGAAATCTTTTGTATATTTTGTTTTGCGGATTTCAGGATATACGATCGGTTCGGTGTTCCCCGCATAAAGGATACTTCTCTCCATATTTACAATGCATCCCTTTCTAAAAGTTCTAAAAGGCGACCGCCAAGCACATCCGCGGCGGCCTGATGAGACAGAACGCCCGGGTGATCGTTTGCCCCGTACCAGCCGTCCCGAAGCGGCGGCAATTGCAAAAATTCCACTGCCCGATCCCCGCGCTCCTCTCTGTAGCGATTCAGCGCATGTTCGATATATGGCTGCATCGTATGGTCGATCATACCGTAAGCCCAGATCAGAATACTTTCCCTATTATAGTGGCGTAATTTTACCAGAAAGTCAAACACCGCCTGCTCAAACCGCCTGATCGACGCTTCCTCAAAGCTGCCGTCCGGCTTTCTGCGCTGCCAGAACACTTTTCCCGATTCATCCGTCCATGCCGGATTGTCAAACGCATATGCGTCGTTACTGCCCAGATTTATGACAATGGCGTCCGGCTTCCACGCGTCAAAATCATTTTCTTTATACGCGCCCATATTTTTGTTTTGCTGCCCTTTTATGACTCCGCATATCGTTTCATAGTAAGGCGGCATTGAACGAACCGGATCGTTATCCCAGCTGCTGAGTACGCCCCAGCCGCTCTGCGATAAAATACGAATTTCCGCGGACAATTTCTGCGCAATCTTAAGCGCATAATGCCCCTGCGTCGAAAAAATCGCGGGCGCCCAGATATGCATACCTGCCGTTCCTCCAAGTCCCTCCCCGGAAGTAATGCTGTCTCCCACAAATTCTATCTTATATTTCTTTGGATCTGACGAAAAAATCTGTCCGTCTGTCCTGACTGACAGCAGCCGCAATTGATTTTCTTCGTCGATACGCATCGGCTGTACTTCTTTTAGCAGCTGTACCGTTTTTTTCCCGGCGCCAGCAAAACCACGAAATGCGCACACTGTATTATTTCCTTTTGCAAGCGGCATACGCACAGCCGGAAATCCATTGACCACAATACGTATCCACTGTTCGTGTACACTGTAGTCCGTCTCTATCTCAAAATATAGCTCTCCCCCGTCTGTGACAAATTCTACGCCGCTTCCGGTCCAGAAAAGCGGAAGCGGGTTTTCTTTTACGGTTCTGCCGTTCACCGTTATATTTGATTCTTCTGCCGGTATGTAAGTATACATACGATCCCCCCCCGTTTTTATATTTGCAAAATGGGCAACCGTTCCGCAACAGTTACCCATACGTATGCTCTCTTTTTTCTTTTTCTGTCAGAACCGCTTTTTTCAACAGATCCGGCCTGCGCTCCTTTGTGCGCAGAATTGACTGTTCCCTGCGCCATTCGTCTACTTTCCGGTGATTCCCGGACAGCAGTATCGGCGGAACGCGTTTCCCATGCCATTCCTCCGGACGGCTGTATTGCGGATACTCCAGAAGATTTCCCTCAAACGACTCTGCGCTGCCCGACTCCTGATTTGACAAAACGCCGGGAACCATACGGGAGACGGCATCCGCTATGACCATTGCCGGCAGTTCGCCTCCGGTCAGGACATAGTCGCCGATGGAGACATAATCTGTTACAATCTCCTCCAGTACGCGCTCATCAATCCCCTCATAATGACCGCACAGAAAAATAAGAGCGTCTTCCTGTGCAAATTCTTTTGCCATCGGCTGTGTAAAAGGGTATCCCTGCGGCGTCAGATAGACAGTGCGCGCGCGATAACCGATCCGGTCAACCACAGACAGCCACGCGTCGTATACCGGCTGCGCCTGCATTAACATGCCGGCGCCTCCGCCGTAAGGATAATCGTCAACCTTTTTATGTTTATCCCTTGTATAATCCCGGATATTGACTGCCTCAAACGATAAGATTCCCTTTTCGGCCGCTCTGCCGAGAATACTTGTCAAAAGACACTCCCGCACCATTTCCGGAAATAATGTCAGTATATAAAATCTCATTCAATCACGCAATCCCGGCAGAAGATGTACTGTCATCTTCCCCGCCGCAATATCAACATTTCGGATACACTCCCGGATTGCCGGAATCAAAATTTCCCGACCGTCCTTTTTGACGCAGTAGACATCGTTTGCTCCTGTCTGCAGCACGTCATAGAGTTCGCCAAGCTCCTCCCCGTCTTCCTCAAAGACGGAAAGTCCTACCAGATCCGCGATAAAATATTCGTTCTTTTTTAACTCCACGGCATTCTCCCGTGTGACATAGAGACTTTTTTTTCTATATGGTTCGACATCATTGATATCGTTGATTCCTTTGAATTTTAAAATTACCAGATTCTTAAAATAACGAACGTTCTCAATTTCCAGGTCCAGCTTCTCTTTTCCGGTATCTAAGATCACCTGTTTTAGTTCCTGAAATCGTTCTTTTTCATCTGTAGTCGGGAATACCTTTACTTCCCCTTTCAGTCCGTGTGTTGTTGTAATCACGCCTACCTGCAATAAATCATCCATTTCTGTCATTACCATTCCTGCCGTTTTGGCATCTCATATGATTAACAAAGTATTCTGTTTTGCCGGATTCTTTGTCCAAGGCGAACTGCTTTTGCTGTATTTTTCACCGCCGCTATGCGCTCTCCCGGATGGTTTTTGTTTTACGGAAAATAAAAAGGCTGCCGCCGGGCCGTATAAAAGCCTGCCGCAGCAGCCTGACTGTGCTCAAATTACGGTTATTGCACAATCTCTACAATCACTTTTCTCTCGTCCTTGGAAGCAGCGGCTCTAACCACGGAACGTATCGCTTTCGCGATGCGCCCCTGTTTTCCAATTACTTTACCCATATCGGCCTGTGCCACACGCAGCTCCAATACTACAGCCTTTTCATTTTCGGTTTCGGTCACTGTGACCTCCTCCGGATAATCGACTAATGATTTGGCAATAATTTCCACTAACTCTTTCATAAGATTCCACCTCACTAATCTTATTTCTCAATGCCGGCTTTCTTGAAAATGCGGCTGACGGTATCTGTCGGCTGTGCTCCGTTTGCTAACCATTTCTTTGCCAGCTCTTCGTTGACATGGTATTCGCTCGGATCTCTTGTCGGGTCATAAGTTCCGATCTCTTCGATAAATCTGCCGTCTCTTGGCGATCTGGAATCTGCTACAACGATTCTATAGAAAGGAGCTTTCTTTTTTCCCATTCTTCTCAATCTGATCTTTACTGCCATCTTTTTCACCTCCTTAAATTGCTGTATGTTCTATTAAAAAGGAAGTCCTTGAAACATTCCTCTTTTTCCCTTTTTCATCATGCCGGGCATCTGCTTCATCATTTTCCTCGCCTGTTCAAACTGCTTGACAAGCCGATTGACTTCTGCAATATCCACGCCCGCGCCCTCCGCAATTCTGCGCTTCCTGCTCGGATTAAGCAGCGACGGGTTTTTTCGCTCCGCCGCGGTCATTGAGTATATAATCGCCTCTGTACGGGCCATGCTTTTTTCGGCTGCCGTCTCGTCGATATCCGGTATTTTTGCTGCGCCCAGCCCCGGTATCATACTCATTATGCTCGATAGACCTCCCATTTTTTTCATCTGGCTCATAGATTCCAGATACATCTCGAAGTCAAATTCGTTTTTACGCATTTTTTCTTCGAGTTTTTTGGCTTTCTCCTCGTCAAATTCTTCCTGCGCTTTCTCAATCAGCGTAAGAACGTCTCCCATGCCAAGAATGCGGGACGCCATGCGATCCGGATAAAACTGTTCCAAATCGGACAGTTTCTCTCCCATGCCGGCATAGAGAATCGGTTTCCCGGTCACGGCGCGTATCGAGAGCGCTGCTCCGCCCCTGGTATCGCCGTCCAACTTTGTGAGTATCACACCGTCAATACCGATCTTTTCATCGAACGTTCCCGCTACATTTACCGCATCCTGCCCGGTCATGGAATCCACAACAAGCACAGTCTGGCTGACAGCAACATTTTGCTTGATCTGCTGCAGTTCCGCCATCATATCCTCGTCGATATGAAGACGACCGGCCGTATCGAGTATGACAATCTGAAAATCCCCTTTTGCTGCATGCTCCACCGCTGCTTTTGCAATATCGGGCGGCCTGTTTTTATCTCCCATTGCAAATACTTCGACACCCTGTTTCTCTCCGTTGATCTGCAGCTGCTCAATTGCTGCCGGACGGTACACATCACAGGCGGCGAGCAGAACCTTTTTCCCTTTTGCCTTGAATTTGCCGGCCAGTTTTGCGGCGGTCGTCGTCTTGCCGGCGCCCTGCAGCCCGACCATCATTAATATCGTAAGTTCATTTCCCGCCTTTATCTCAATCTCGGTCGTTTCTGAACCCATCAGGCGAATCATTTCCTCGTTTACGATCTTAATCACCATCTGCCCGGGATTTAAACCGTTCATCACATCCTGACCGACTGCCCGCTCGTTTACGTCTTTTACAAATTGTTTTACGACTTTAAAATTGACGTCTGCTTCCAGCAGCGCCATCTTGACTTCTTTCAGCGCTGTCTTCACATCCGCTTCCGTCAGGCGGCCTTTGCTTCTTAAATTTTTAAAAACATTTTGAAGTTTTTCGGATAAGCTGTCAAATGCCATCTATAACTCCTCTATAATCCCGTTGGAAATCTGTTCAATCTCTTCTATAATAGAAATATCAGGGCTTGCGCGAAATTCTCCCGCAAGTCTGTGGATACGCTCCACACTGCGCTTTGCCGCGAGAAACTTCTGTACAAGCTTTAGCTTTTCTTCATATCCGACAAGGATCTTCGTGCAGCGCCTGACCATATCATGTACGCCCTGTCTGCTGATTCCCTCTTCCTGTGCAATCTCACTGAGGGAGAGATCTCCGAACACATAGTCTTCATATATCTTGCGCTGGCGCTCGTTGAGCAGTTCACCGTAAAAATCATACAGATAAGCCTGTTCTACCTTTTCTTCCATCCATTTCCCTGACTTTCTGCCGGACGGCCGTTTACGCTTTGGATAGATTATCATAAAAGCAGATGCCTGTCAAGTGTTTTTTCTTTACGAACTGTTGTTTGTGTTTCTCCGTCTTGTGTTATCACTGTTTATTTCAATACTGCTGCTATTTAGAGAAGGAATATGCTGACAAGCTGGCACATACAAAGGATGCTAAAATTTTTACAGGGGTTCGACATTATGTGGAGCGGGAAATTTCCTGCACCTAAATACAAGATTGCTCCCACTGACAACCATCTTGCATCAGGATAGCCGTCCCATTCATCATCCAGGAAGAATGAAACACACTGGCAAGGCTCTACCCGTCAAAATCCCTCTGTAAATGCTCTGTCTGCCCCATATCCGGCTTGTATTGCCTTACCTGATAGAAAACGTTCATGCCGTTACAATCCAAAATAGGGGCTTGCGACGTGTGTGTATAGGGATTCCGAAAAGCGGAAAAGCCGTTCTTGTCAGTTCTCCGATTTCAAATCGGGATATTATC
>CAMUGE010000005.1 GCA_947088345.1 uncultured Roseburia sp. | reverse complement strand
AAGGTAAAGCATTGATGAAATGCTTTATCTCTTACACTTATATGGTACTAAAAAGATCCCAAAGCGGATCTTTTTTTGACTGTTCATTCTTCCACCAGAGTAAGTCCGGAGATATCCGGATGTATCGTCAATGAGTAATTGGTATAATAGACGACAAAACCGGGCGCGCTTCCGTTCGGCTTTTTCACGTTTTTGCGCTGCAGATAGTCAATTTCGACTTTTTCGGAATCCCGTCCTTTGGAATAAAAAGCGGCAAGCTTTCCGGCCTCCTCAAAAACACGGTCGGGCATTTCCTCGTTATTTGATTTTACGACCACATGGGAACCTGCCATGCCTTTTGCATGAAACCACCAGTCATTTCCGGATGCAAACTTAAATGTCAGTTCATCGTTCTGGTAATTGTTTTTTCCGACATAAATATGATAGCCGTCGGAAGAGAGATAATGGAACGGCCTGCTTTTTACTTTTGTTTTCTTTTCACTGCGCTTTCGCCGGATATAGCCGTATTCTGTCAATTCTTCTTTAATCTGTACAAGGTCATCCTCATTCAGCGCGATATCAAGAGAAGCTGCAATACTTTCAAGATGCGCTATTTCGGATTCTGTCTCAACGGTTAATTCTGAGAGAGCCTCGTAGGTTCGCTTTTGTTTATTATATTTGTCAAAATATTTCCGGGCGTTTTCCACTGCAGATAACGTCGGGTCCAGCGGAATTTTAATATTTTCATTTGTATAATAGTTAAATGCCTCCAACTGCTTTTCCCCGCCGACCAGTCCATAGCCGTAAGTATGCAAAAGCTCTCCGTATACTTTATATTTATCTCTTTTTTCTGTATCTTTCAGCTGCTTTTTTTGCAGCTGGTATTTCTTTCGGCTGCGTTCCAGCGCTGTGGTTACAATCCTTCGCAGGTCAAAAGATTTCTGACGGATGCGCGTATACACATTTTTGGAGGCATAAAACTGCTCTAACACAGCAGAAATAGAATCGTATGACACATGATGGAATGTGTTTTTTTCATTTGAATTTTCTTTATAGAGCGATAGAGGAAAACAGAAAAAATCCATCGGTTCACTGCCACGGTAAATAATATTCGGTTGATAGGCATGATTTTTCACATCTTCCGCCATCCGTTCAAAATTCCGGTAAAGATGCAGCTTTTGGCTGTCGGTGAGGGAATCCGGCGGCATGTCGCCGTCTACGGACGCGCGAAAACAGATTTCATTTGCTGCAACCGGGCTTATCCCGGTAAAAGAAGAGTAGATGGCGCGCGAAATCGTTGTCGGTTTATTCATAACGTCAGAAAGAAACAGATCTTCTGTCGCCTCCAGCGGATTTGATTTCTCTTCCTGTGTAGACGGAATACAATAGATTCTCTGCGGCAGCACTTCACGCACCGAGCTCATCATCGCGGAGACATGCTTGATACTGTCGATGATAGTGCCGTCTGCGCGGCAGAAGATAATATTGCTGTGTTTGCCCATCAGTTCTACAATCAGTCTTTTTTTGCACAGATCTCCCAGATCGTCAAGATGTTCGATTTCAAATTCTATAATACGCTCCATTTGCGGCTGAAAAATACGTGTAATACGCCCGTTTGCAATATGTTTTCGCAGCACCATACAGAAATTGGGTGCAGTCAGAGGGCTCGGTTTATTTGTTTTTGTCAGATATAAAAATGGAAGCGATGCGCTTGCGGACATCGCAAGCCGAAACTGCCCGTTAGTACCCTTGAGTGTAAAAAGCAGCTCGTCGTTTTCCGGCTGTGCAATTTTACTGATTTTCGCATTTAAAACGGTCTGATTTAGTTCATAAACCAGATTAGAAATAACAAATCCGTCAAAAGCCATTTTTTAGTACCTCCTTATCGCAAAAATTCACTGCGCGCTCTATTATAGCTGATTTCGACCGAAAACACAATGCCGGGATCAAAGACGCTGTTTATGAAAAAATTTGACATGACGGCAATATCTGTTAAAATAATAAGAGAGCTTACGGCATACAGAAAGGAAATGACGATACATATGATACAGATGAAAGATCCGGAATCCGTGGTCAGGGACGTAATAGGGAAAATAACAAACCCGGAACGCGCAGCCTTTTGGGGCGCGCTTTCTGCCGGATTCATGACACATTTGTATGTCTTTGTCAATAAATTTTATAATTATAACGAACTTGTCGCTGCACAGGAAGGAATTGGCGTTGCGGCGCAGAACAATCGCTGGTTTTTGGAACTGATGGGCCGGGGGGCTTCTTATTTTATGGGCGGCAGTTATTCTCTGCCGTTTTGGAACGGAATTTTAACGCTGATTTTTTTGATTCTGTCTGCTATGATTGTAGTACATGCATTTCAATTGAAAAATACTGTCTTTTCTTTTTGTATCGGAGCAGTCACAACCGCATTTCCCGCTGTTATTTCCATATATTCTTTTATGTTTACTTCTGTTTTTGATGCAATGGGATTGTTTTTCAGCATTCTTGCCGCATGTCTTGCCATACGGCATCCGGGAAATATTCTGATGCATGCCGTTTCTGCGTTGCTGTTAACCTGCTCGCTTGGCACTGATCAGGCATATTTTCCAAACACGGTCTGTCTGTTTTTCATTACGCTGATCCTGATGTGCGCGTTTGATGAGAGAGAGACGGCAGGAGACATTCTAAAGACAGGAATACGATATCTTTCGGTTTTGTTTGTCTCACTGGCCGGTTATTTTATCACGAATAAAATTTGTTTAAAAATTTGGAATATCCGCACCGAGACAGGAGCTCTCCGGGGACTTGATACCATGGGCAGTATTACGCCGAAGGAACTTTTTTGCGGGGTCAGATCCTGTTATGAAAGCTTTTTTTCACTTGCATGGCGCGAAGAACTGTTTTTAAATATGCGAAGTATCATGCAAAAAGGTTTTCACTTTATAATTTTTTTGCTTGCTGCCTGTATACTAACGTTTCTTGTAATCCGACGAAAAGAAGTTGCCAAAAATTGTCTGATGCTGGTATTTCTTCTGTTATTTCCGGTTGCCATGTTTTTGGTTTATATTATGGCTCCAAAGGCAATTTCCAATCCGCTGCCGGTTTATCCGGTCGTATTTTTCTTTGTTCTCTTTCTGGTGTGGACAGAACGTTTTGTCGGTTTGGAACGTGTACACATTTTTTTAAAAAATCTGGTGCAATGGGCGGCTGCGGGTGTCATGTGTCTGCTGTTGTTTTTTTATATCTGGTATGGAAACGGAAACTATATGGCGATGGAAGATACAAAATACCATAATTTTGCATACCTGGGAACAATGGCGACGCAAATTAAGTGTCTGGAAGGTTATTCGGACACGCTGCCGGTTGCATGGATTGGATATAAAACTCCGGACGAGACAACGGCGGCCGACCTGTCTGATCAGATGTTTTCTATGCACGGGAAGTCCGGGGGCAATTTGATTTTTCCCTCTGATTTTTTGATGATCACAAAATATCTCGGATATGATCCCGAAATTTGTGACTATGAGACAACACAGGCGTTTATGGAAACAGAGGAAGTCAGGGAGATGCCCGTTTACCCGGCAGACGGTTCAATCCGGATCGTAGACGGTACGATTATTGTAAAATTGTCTGAATATACGGAATAAAACAGCAATTTTGCTGTTCTTAATAAAATGCCGTACAAAGCGGCAGAATGGAGGAGAATTATGATTCATGAAATGTTGCGTACCAAAATGTTAGGCGGCGCCCTTACGGACGCCGGCAATTACCTGCGGGGGACTTACCGCGGATATTATCTTGTCCTGGAGCCGGCGGCTTCGGGAAAGTATCTGATACGTGTCAATGCACATGCGTCAAATGACCCAAATAATGTAAAGCTGCAGGCATTTTTGGATTCAAAATCAGCAAATTATATGGTAGCGCCAAGGTATTTTGAACTTCTGGTAAATCTTCCGCAGACAGCAGATGATATTCCGGATGCTGTAAACGGGGCGCTTGATCCTGTTATTGATTTTCTTTCGGCAGGAGGATATGTATCCGGCTGCGAGTGCTGCGGGGGAAACACGCCGGCGCCGGAATGTTACAATGTCAACGGAACGCATCGTTTTATCTGTGCAAACTGTCCGGACACCGTCAAACAAAATTATCGAAACAGCCAGAAAGGCGCGTTCTTCCCGGGTATATGCGGGGCGTTTGTCGGTGCGCTAATTGGCGGCGCTCTGTGGATTTTAATTTACCGGCTCGGATACATAGCGGGGATCGCCGGCGCGGTTTCTGCAATTTGCGCGATGAAAGGGTATGAACTGCTTGGAAAACGTCTGGACATGAAAGGCATTATCGGTTCTGTCGTTATTATGATCGCCACGATTTTTCTTGCAAGCAGAATCAGCTGGTCCTGGGATATGTATGATATCCTGCGGGAATATGACTACGATTTTAAAACGATTTTTCTGCATTTTTCCGAGATACTGGATACATTTGAAGCTTCCGGCGACTATATCAAAGAACTTCTGATCGGATATGGTCTTACAGCTGTCTGCAGTGTCGGATATATCATTGAGGCAGTCCGTTCCGGAAGAACGCAAAATTGCCAGATCAGTAAAGAATCCTAATGTGTGAGAAGAACTTCCGGCAGTCGCAGCAAAAATAATCATTCCGCTATCGGCTTCCCGATCCCCATGACGCGGGCAAAAACGCATACAGAACGAATTTTACACGCGGAATACCGTAAGACGGAACGGTTATCGGCAAAAATACGTATGTAAAGCTTAACCTTGCCAGTCGGATATAAATGTGATATACTCGAAGCAATTATTTTGAGTCAAAAGAGGCTATTTGAATGAAAGATTTATATTATGACACAGTGATCGCAGGATGCGGTGTCGGCGGATTGTATACAGCGCTGCATCTTCCGGCAGACCAAAAAATACTGATGCTCTCCAAAGGCGGCATTGAGAGCTGCGATTCGATGCTTGCCCAGGGCGGGATCTGTGTGCTGCTCAATGAAGCGGATTATGGCGCGTACTTTGAGGATACGATGCGCGCGGGCCATTATGAGAACAGAAAAGAGAGCGTTGAAATTATGATACGAAACAGCCGCGAAGTGATAAATCACCTGATTTCGCTTGGCGTCAGGTTTGAACGCAACGCAGACGGAAGTCTCGCCTATACAAAAGAAGGCGCTCATTCCAAACCACGTATCTGCTTTCACAAAGATATCACCGGGAAAGAAATTACAACAACGCTGCTCGCCAATGTCAGGAAACTGTCTAATGTATCCATTATGGAATACACCGAGATGACAGATATCTTGTCAGAAAATGGCGAATGTGCAGGAATACTTGCAAAAACAGAAGAAGAACGGATCGCAGTCCATGCGAAAGACACCGTATTGGCGACGGGAGGCATCGGCGGGCTTTACAGACACTCCACCAACTATCCTCTTTTGACCGGAGACGCCTGCCGCATTGCAAAAAACCACAATATTTTATTGGAACATATGGATTATGTGCAGATCCATCCCACCTGTCTTTACAGTGAAAAGCCCGGCAGACGTTTTTTAATCTCCGAGTCTGCAAGAGGGGAGGGGGCGATTCTCTTAAACCACAGGGGAGAACGTTTTGTCAATGAGCTTTTGCCCCGCGATGTCGTTACCGAAGCAATACATGCGGAAATGGAAAAGGAACATGCGGAGTATGAATACCTTTCTTTTGAAAATGTTCCAAAAGAAGTTGTGTGCGGGCATTTTCCCAATATTTATCAAAAATGTCTGGACGAGGGATATGACATCTTAAAAGAGCCGGTACCGATCGCCCCGGCGCAGCATTATTTTATGGGAGGTATTTCCGTAGACAGCAATTCAAAAACATCTATGGAACATCTCTATGCGGTCGGTGAGACAAGCTGTAACGGTGTACACGGAAAAAACAGGCTTGCAAGCAACAGTCTGTTGGAGAGCCTTGTCTTTGCAAAACGGGCTGCACAAAGCATAAGTATTTGAATCGCAGCGAAGATGCGATAGGAGAGTTTGTATGAGAGGCGCGAATAAGCGTCTCGATCAGATATCGTATATGTTACATTTGAGTCGCGGCAAAGCCGCGAAATGGAGGATCGCATGAACGAAATTACAATGAAATTATCCGCGGATAAATTTATCCGCCTTGCTCTGGAAGAAGATATCAACAGTGAGGATGTCTCCACAAATGCGGTGATGCCGGAACACAAAAAAGGCGAAGTACAACTGATCTGCAAGGAGGACGGCATAATTGCGGGCCTGCCGGTTTTTGCGCGTGTTTTTACCATATTAGATGAGAAGACACAGATTGATTTTAAAGTAAAAGACGGGGATGAGGTGAAAAACGGTCAGCTGCTTGCGATTGTAAGCGGAGATATTCGCGTACTGTTATCCGGCGAGCGCACAGCGTTAAATTATCTGCAGCGCATGAGCGGCATCGCTACTTATACGAATATAGTCTGCCGTCTGCTGGACGGTACGGATACGAGGCTGTTAGACACGAGAAAAACGACTCCCTGTATGCGTATTTTCGAAAAATATGCGGTAAAAGTCGGCGGAGGCGGCAACCATCGGTATAATCTGTCAGACGGCGTACTGCTAAAGGACAATCATATCGATGCGGCGGGAGGTGTAAGAGAGGCCATAGAAGCCGCAAAAAAATATGCGCCGTTTGTACGAAAAATTGAAATCGAGGCAGAAACGATAGAAATGGTAAAAGAAGCGGCAGATGCAGGCGCAGATATCATTATGCTTGACAATATGACGCCGGAGATGATGGCGGAGGCAGTGTACATCATTGACGGGCGCGCTAAAACGGAGTGTTCCGGCAATATCACAAAAGAGAACATCAACAATATCACGGCAATCGGCATTGATTATGTTTCAAGCGGAGCGCTGACACATTCCGCGCCGATTCTCGATATCAGTTTAAAACATTTAAAAGTTATCGAATAATCACAAATCAAAACCTTGACTTCCATATCGAATAGCTTTATAATCATATAAAGTTTGCACCAAAATCTCCCATCCTGCTGTATCATCAGCAGGCGGGCCAGTATCACCTGTAAGAAAGGCAGAGGACAGATGATAAAGAGCATGACCGGGTTTGGACATTGTGAAATTATGGGTGAAAAACGAAAGTTTACGGCGGAAATCAAGTCCGTAAACCACCGCTACCTCGATATCAATGTCAAAATGCCGAAAAAATTCAATTCACTGGAAAATAAGATACGAGCCGTATTGAAAGAATATGTAGAGCGCGGAAAAGTTGACGTCTATATCACATATGAGGATTTTACCGGAGACGATCTCTCACTGAAATATAATGAGACAGCCGCAGAACAGTATCTGAAGTATCTTCGCAGCATGTCGGAGCATTTTAACCTGACATTTGACGTCGGGGTCAATGCGCTGTCGCGCTTTCCCGAAATCTTTACAACAGAAGAACAACATGTAGATGAAGAAGAATTGTGGGGCGATCTGGAGAGGGCAGTCCGCGGAGCGGCGGAACAATTTGCAGAGTCGCGTATTCGGGAAGGCAGACATTTAAGGGACGATCTGATTGAAAAGCTAAATACCATGACGGCTTATGTCGACTTTATCGAACAGCGTTCTCCACAGATTATTGCGGAATATCGTACGCGGCTTAAGGAGCGTGTCCGGGATTTTCTGGAAGAAAAACAATTGGACGATTCGCGGATTGCCGCCGAGGTCACACTGTACGCGGACAAAATCTGTGTGGATGAAGAAATTGTTCGCTTAAAAAGCCATATCGACAGCACAAAAACAGCGTTGGAGAGCGGCAGCGGCGTAGGGCGCAAACTTGATTTTATCGCACAGGAAATGAACCGCGAGGCAAACACGATCCTGTCAAAGACAACTGATCTTAAAATATCCGATATCGGGATTGACTTAAAAACCGATATTGAGAAAGTGCGGGAACAGATTCAGAATATTGAATAAAGTTTCCGGGAAAAATTTATGGCAAAATTAATCAACATTGGATTTGGAAATATGGTAAATACGGACAAAATTGTCGGTATTATTTCATCGGACTCCGCGCCGGCGAAACGTATGATCTCGCGAGGCAAAGAACAGGAGATACTGATAGATGCAACACAGGGGCGACGCACCAAAAGTGTGATTTTTGCTGAGAACCACCAGATTATATTGTCGGCGCTGCAGCCGGAAACGCTTGCGGGCCGTTTTAACAGCGGAACCCAGGAAGCAGCCGCTGAAAACGACGAATCGTAACATCCTATATTTTTATAGAAACGGGGACAAAATATGATACATCCATCTTATGTAGAACTAATGAAAGTGGTAAACAATGATGTGGAGATCGGGGAGGAACCGGTTGTAAACAGCCGCTACTCCATTGTAATTGCAACGGCTCGCAGAGCGCGCCAGATCATTGCCGGAGACGAACCGACTGCAGATAAAGTCATCTGTCCGAAACCATTGTCCATGGCGGTGGAAGAGCTGTACGAAGGGAAAGTAAAAATACTTCCCGAATCAAATGAGGATGAATAGGGGGATTTTTACAGGGGGATGAGAAAACACAATTAACTTGCTTTTTCATCCTTTTCAATTATTATGATGAAATTACTTTTTATTTCCCTTGGCTGCGACAAAAATTTAGTTGACACCGAATATATGTTAGGACTTCTTGCGGAGGAAAAGGTTGCGCTGACAGACGACGAGTATGAGGCGGATATCATTGTCATCAATACCTGCTGCTTTATCAATGATGCAAAAGAAGAGAGTATCAATACGATTCTTGAGATGGCGGAACACAAGCATGATGCCAACGTCAAAGCATTGATTGTCACCGGCTGTCTTGCCGAGCGTTACCGCGATGAAATACGGACGGAGATACCGGAGGTTGACGCCATTTTAGGCACAAATTCCTATACGGATATCTGCTCTGCCATACAGGAGGCATTAAGCGGGAACTTCTATACAAAGTTTTTGCCGTTAGATGAGATCCCATCCATACATGCAAAGCGCAGCGTGACAACAGGCGGACATTACGCCTACTTAAAAATTGCAGAAGGATGCGACAAACACTGTACTTACTGTATTATTCCCAAAATACGCGGCGCTTACCGGAGCGTTCCCATGGAAGTACTCGTAGAACAGGCAAAAGAGCTCGCCGCAGGCGGTGTGAAAGAACTGATCTTAGTGGCGCAGGAAACGACGCGGTACGGGGTAGACCTCTATGGGGAAAAATCACTTCATCGCCTGTTGGACGAATTAAATCAAATCAGCGGGATTTTCTGGATTCGCATCTTATACTGCTATCCGGAGGAGATTTATGATAAATTGATCGACGCTATATTGCGCAACAATAAAGTTTGTCATTATCTTGATATTCCGATCCAGCACGCGAGCGATTCCGTCTTAAAACGTATGGGCAGAAAGACGGGACATGACGACCTTGTGCGCATTATCACGCATCTGAGGGAGCGTATACCGGATCTAACGCTGCGCACGACAGTAATCTGTGGATTCCCGGGTGAAACGGAAGAAGATCACGAAGAGCTGATGCAGTTTATCAACGATATGGAATTTGACCGCCTTGGCGCTTTTACATATTCCATGGAGGAGGATACGCCGGCAGCCGGGTTTGACCATCAGATTGACGAACAACAAAAAAAGGCCTGGCAGGCAGATGTCATGGAGCTTCAGGAAGAGATTATTTTCGATAAGAACGAGGAAATGGCAGGTAACAGCCTGTTTGTATTTATTGAAGGAAAAGTCGCAGATGAAAATGCCTATATAGGCAGAACGTACCGTGACGCACCGGATGTGGACGGATATATTTTTATTCATACGAAGACAGAACTTATGACGGGCGATATCGTATATGCCCGGGTGACAGGCGCCTATGAATATGATTTAATCGGAGAATTAGCAGATGAATTTACCAAATAAACTGACCATACTGCGTGTGGTACTGATACCGTTTTTTGTGTGCTTTATGCTCGTACCATATTTTGACGGATACGGAAATTATATTGCAGTCGCCATTTTTATTATCGCAAGTATAACCGATTTTTTAGACGGCAGAATTGCAAGAAAGTACAACCTTGTAACGAATTTCGGAAAATTTATGGATCCGCTTGCGGACAAGCTTTTAGTCTGTTCCGCTATGATCTGTCTGATTGAAAAAGAACTGCTGGCCAGCTGGATTGTGATTGTAATTATTGCGCGGGAGTTTATAATCAGCGGTTTTCGGCTTGTCGCGTCAGATAACGGTATTGTAATTGCGGCAAGTTATTGGGGAAAATTTAAGACGACATTTCAGATGATTATGGTTATTGTATTGACGTTAAACATAGAAACGCCTTTTTTTGAGGCGGCTGCGCAGATTTTAATCTACGTTTCTCTGATTTTAACCGTTATCTCCCTGATTGACTATATTTTAAAAAACAAAGACGTCTTAAAAGACCACAAATAAAAGGGGATATTTATGCAATCAAACAAAGCTCTCGAATATCAGGTTTATCAACTGCTTAAAAAGAAGCATGTCACCTTAACGACGGCAGAATCCGCCACCGGAGGCATGATTGCAGCCACGCTGATTAACGTGCCCGGAATCTCCGAATTTTTTACAGAGGGCTATATTACCTATTCCGATGAGGCAAAAATAAAAATGATCCATGTCTCGCCGGATACAATCCGAACATATGGCGTAGTCAGCAGCGAGACGGCGGCCGATATGGCAAAAGCGGCGGCGAAGACGGCCGGTACAGCCGCAGCCGTTTCGGTAACGGGGGTTGCCGGGCCAAACGGCGGTACGAAAGAGTGTCCGGTCGGCCGTGTTTTTATCGGGGCGACGCTTGACGGAAAAACTCTCACCAGAAAATTTACATTTGACGGCGACAGGATGCAGATACGTCAGCAGGCAACAAGAGAGGCTCTCTTGCTTCTGATTGACATGCTGCTGGAAGGGGACTTATGAGAATAATAGCCGGTTCGGCAAGACGTCTTCCGCTGAAGACAATTGACGGTCAGGATACAAGGCCTACGACAGACCGTATCAAAGAAACTTTGTTTAATATGCTGCAGGCTGAAGTTCCCGGAAGTTATTTTTTGGATTTATTTGCCGGAAGCGGACAGATCGGACTGGAGGCAGTCAGCCGCGGGGCGGAGTATGCGGTTTTTGTAGAAAACCAGAGGAAAGCTGCCGCATGTATTTCAGATAACATTGCTTTTACAAAATTTGACAGAGTGACAAAGCTCTATTCGACAGACGTATTTAACGCTTTGCGCGCAATGGAGGGCAAATATCGGTTCGATATTGTATTTATGGACCCTCCCTACGGCAGACATCTTGAACGCGATGTGATGCAGTATCTTTCCACATCTTCCCTGTTAAAGGAAGATACGATTATCGTTGCGGAAGTGTCTGAAAATACTACGTTTGAATATCTTGCAGAACTAAACTTTGAACTGGAAAAGTTAAAAACCTATAAGACAAATGCGCATGCTTTCATTCGAAAGATGCGCGGAGAGTGAGATTATGAAAAAAGCAATTTATCCGGGAAGTTTTGATCCGCTGACACTTGGACATATGGATATTATTGAACGTTCATCTAAAATTGTAGATGAACTTGTAATTGGCGTATTAAATAACAGTGCAAAAAGCTCATTGTTTTCTTTGGAAGAGCGTGTTACTATGATAAAGGAAATGACACACTACATTCCAAATGTTACGGTCGGATCTTTTGACGGCCTCCTGGTCGATTATATGAAAGAAATTGATGCGACAATTATTATCCGGGGACTGCGCGCTGTTACGGATTTTGAATATGAGCTTCAGATCGCGCAGACCAATCATGTGGAGAACCCCAATGTAGAAACTGTTTTTCTTACGACCAGTTTACAATATTCTTATTTGAGTTCAACGATCGTGAAAGAGTTTGCTTCTCACGGAGGAGATATCTCGAAATTTGTCCCGGCTGTCTTTATCAACAGAATATACGAGAGATATGGCATTACGCAAAGTAAAAAATAATATCTGTGAAAACGGATTTTAGATAAAGAAGAAAAGTATTCAGAAACGAGGATAGTTATGGCGAGCAAAATCGAGCAGATGATTGACGAAATCGAAGAATATATTGATTCCTGCAAGACACAGGTGTTTAATTCTTCCACAATTTTAGTAAACAAAGAAGAAATTGAGGAATTGTTAAATGAAATGAGGGAAAAAACGCCGAGGGAGATTGAGCGCTATCAGAAAATAATCAGTAATAAAGAGGCCATTCTGGCGGATGCACAGACAAAAGCGGAGGCGATTGTCGCAAATGCAAAGGTAAAAAAAGAAAATCTGGTCAGTGAACATCAGATTATGCAGCAGGCGTATGCCGATGCGGACAAGGTCGTCTTCGACGCACAGGACCAGGCGCAGAAGATTTTAGACGATGCGACAATTGACGCAAATAATATACGTCTTGGCGCTATGCAGTATACCGACGATATCCTAAAGAATCTGGAAACCGCAATCTCCTCAGCGATGACGGCGGCAAAGACATATCATGACTCCTATATGGGAGCGCTGGAAGGATTCCTTGAAATTGTATCTACAAACCGCGCCGAACTAAACCCGATGGCTGAAGATTTTTCTGACGAGATGTCTTCTTCCGTAGAACCCAATATAGAAATCACCTCCAATATGGGCAATAAAAAATAATCGGCAAAACGTTGACGCTTTGGCGAAGAAATCCGATTCGGGAGATGCCTGATCCGTGTTTCTCTAAAAGCATGTTTGTACAAAGATCCATGCGAAGCAAAGTGTTATGGCGGTAAGCGCTGATTTGACAAGACAGTATTTTCTCATAGAGAGTCCCGTACCTTTTACCATGGAGCTGGTCTGCGCGATACCACTCAGGCCGCCAAAGGCAGTAAAACCGACTGCTAAAAGAAATTTGAAAGCAGGGTCCGCCGGGGAGCCGGATAACTGGCTGATACCGTTTGTAATTTCCGTGATTCCGGTCAATACCAGGATTGCAGCATCCGGAATCGGAAGTTTGTTCAGGATGGAAACAATCATGGAAAACAACATAATATAGCCGCCAAGTCTTGCGAGCGTTTCAAATCCGTTCATAATTCCGGCATCTATGATTTTAAAATTCATTTGAGATCCTGATGCCGGTTTTTTTTGTATCATTTCCTGCCCGCCGCTGCGCGTTTTGTTTTTCCGTAAGAGAAATGCCCCCAATATCAGCGGCGGCAAGTATAGAATCAGCAATGCGGGCAGTATCAGGGAGGGCATCTTTAGCTGTTCATAAAAAATAAAGCTGCTGATGAATACCGGACTGATATTATTTGTAATAATAAATAGTACATCCGCCTCTTCTTTTGCAATCTGTCCACAGTGTAACAATTCGGCACAGTTTTTACTTCCCATTGGGAAACCGAATAAGAATCCTGAAAACAGAACAAACGCACCGCTTTCACTGACAAAAAAGAGCCGCTTTAAGACGGGTGCGATCCATCTTGTCAGCACATGCAGATAATTGGAGTAGATAAACAAGTTTGATAAGATGGCGAACGGCAAAAGAGCGGGGAGCACACGCTCATACCAGAGAACAAGTCCGGCGCCTGCGGCAGCTACGGCGTCTTTTGGTACGCATAAGATATAAATTGTAAAAATAAGCAGCAATAGGAAAACAATTTTCTTTTTCATAATCTGACTATATGAAAAAAGAGACAGGATTATGTCAGCATAATAAAAAACGGAGGAATGACAATGGATATCATGAATGAAATCAAACAAAGAAAACTGCAGTCGGAGAGTGTATTTGCCTGGTTTGAAAAAATTGCCTCGATTCCGCACGGTTCGGGCAATACAAAGCAGATCAGCGATTTTCTGGTGTCTTTTGCAAAAGAACGCAATCTGGAATATTATCAGGACGAGTGGAATAACGTAGTGATGATAAAAGAAGCGTCCGCCGGATACGAAACACAGGAGCCTGTTATACTCCAGGGACATATGGATATGGTCTGTGAAAAGGAGAGCAGCTGTAGGAAAGATCTTTCCAAAGAAGGACTTTCTTTGTATGTGGAGGGAGACTTCCTGAAAGCGGACAAAACGACTCTTGGCGCTGACGACGGCATTGCAGTCGCTATGGCGCTGGCGCTTTTGGATGCAGATCATATCGCTCACCCGCGTCTGGAAATTGTAGTTACGGTGGATGAGGAGATCGGCCTGCTCGGAGCGGCAAAGATTGATCTTTCCATGCTGCGTTCCCATCAGATGTTAAATCTTGATTCCGAGGAATGGGGACATTTTCTAACCGGCTGTGCGGGAGGAATGTCAGTATATACAAATATACCGGTCGAATACGTGGAAAGAAGCGGATTGAAATGTAACGTTAAGATATCAGGTTTGTTCGGCGGACATTCCGGCAGCGAAATTGACAAGGAACGCGCCAATGCAGATATTTTGCTTGGAAGACTCTTTAAAACACTGACAGACCGCATGGAAATCGGTATTGCAGGTTTTTATGGGGGAAACAAAGACAATGCGATCCCCAGAGAAAGTTCTGCCGCTCTTTTCATTGCAAAGGGGGACAAAGAGGCCTTTTTAGAAACGATCGAAACTTTCAGCTTTGTTTTGAAAAAGGAATATTCTGTTTCTGATCCGCAGATTTCGGTTACGGCGGAAGTAATCGGTGAACAGCAGGGGGAGGTCCTTTCGGTATCTTCGATGGCGAAAGTGATCTTTTATCTGTGCACTGTACCAAACGGCGTACAGCATATGAGCCAGAATATGAAATCGCTGGTAGAAACCTCTTTAAACCTTGGCATTATGGAGTTAAAAAAAGAATCGTTTTATGCCGCTGCATCTGTCCGCAGCAGCGTATCGACGCGAAAAGAGCAGCTGCGCGAAAAACTTGAATTTCTGGCGGAATTTCTGGGCGGAAGTGTCGAGGTAAGGGGGGATTATCCGGCATGGGAATACAGAGAAAACTCTGTTGTTCGCGACAAAATCGGCAGGGTTTTCGAGCGTCTTTTTGAGGAAGCGCCTGTCTTTGAAACGATACATGCAGGACTGGAGTGCGGCGTTTTGTCTGAAAAAATCAAAGACCTTGACTGTGTTTCCTTTGGCCCTGATATCTTTGATGCCCATACGCCGGCTGAAAAGATCAGTATCTCGTCTACGGAAAAACTCTGGTCTCTTCTTTTATCATTTTTAAAAGAAAGGCATGGTTCATAACAACTGAAACGTATTTTAGGCAGTAAATGGTTAATTCTATTTGTACTTGTGCTGTTTCACATCGGTGTTTTATTTGTGATTAAAAACAAACTGTGGGAATTAAACTGTTTTTCCTATGAGACAGCCTGCGAAAATTTCCGCAGCAGCAACCTCTCTTCCGATCTGGTCACAACATTTCTTGACGATGCGGGAGGCGATCTGAAACAATTTTGCGAACTTGTCGCAATGTACTTTTCAAATCCGGGGGAGGCAGCGGATCTGAATGATCTGAGAATGCGCTGCGAGACTGCAAGAACATACCACAATGCGGATTTTTCCGAAATCTGCGCCAATATCTATGCAGTCTGGAATGATCTGGAGTTATTTCCGGTCGGTAAAATTGCAAACGACAGCGCGGCTGAGATTTCGTTTGAAAACAGCTGGATGTACAGCCGCACATTTGGCGGGGACAGGGGGCACGAGGGCTGCGATATTATGGCAACTTTAAACGAGCGCGGCCTGTACCCGATTTACAGCATGACAGACGGCATTGTCGAAAATATCGGCTGGCTGCGTCTTGGCGGATATCGAATTGGGATACGAAGTCCCTCCGGCGCCTATTTTTATTATGCGCATATGTCCGAATATGCAAAAGAATTTCGAGTCGGCGAACAGATTACCGCGGGAGAGCATCTGGGGTTTATGGGAGATACCGGATACAGTGATATTCCCGGGACAACCGGAAATTTTCCGGTTCATCTGCATCTTGGGATTTATTTAAATGACGAAAACGGGAAAGAATATGCAATCAATTCCTACCCTATGTTAAAATACCTGTACGATTTATCCGTCTGGAACACCGAAAACAGCGAGGGATCAAACCTGCAGCGAACCAAAGAGGGATAATCCGGCGGAAAGGAGCAAAATACATGGAACATGGATTTTTACCGGTCAGCAGAGAAGAGATGACTGCCAGAGGCATTTCCCAAATGGATTTCGTCTATGTATGTGGAGACGCCTATGTAGACCATCCCTCATTCGGACACGCGATTATTACAAGGCTGTTGGAGGCGCACGGATATCATGTCGGTATGATTGCACAGCCAAACTGGCGCGACGTGAAATCCATTCAGGTATTTGGCGAACCGCGGCTTGGATTTCTTGTCTCCGCCGGAAATATGGATTCCATGGTCAATCATTATTCTGTCTCAAAAAAAAGGCGCGATGCGGATGCATTTACGCCCGGCGGCGTAATGGGAAAACGTCCGGATTATGCAACAATTGTCTATTGTAACCTGATCAGGCGGATTTATAAAGAGACGCCGCTGATTATCGGAGGAATTGAGGCAAGCCTGCGCCGCCTTGCGCATTATGATTACTGGTCGGATAAAATGCGGCGTTCTATTCTGCTGGATTCCGGCGCTGATCTGATCTCCTACGGAATGGGCGAACACAGTATTGTAGAAATTGCAGACGCCTTAAACAGCGGTATTTCGGTGAGAGATCTCACATTTATCGACGGAACGGTATATAAGACAAACAAACGGGAAGATATCTACGATGCAGTCGAGCTGCCGCACTTTGAAGCGCTTTTGTCTGACAGAGAAGAGTATGCCAAAAGCTTTTACACACAATATCAAAATACGGACCCGTTTGCGGCAAAGAGACTTTTTGAGACATACGATAAAAAAATGTATGTCGTGCAGAATCCTCCGTCAAAACCGCTGACGCAGCAGGAGATGGATTTCGTATATTCGCTTCCCTACCAGAGAACATATCATCCGTCCTACGAAAAGGACGGCGGCGTGCCTGCGATTGCGGAAGTGAAATTTTCACTGGTCAGCAGCCGGGGCTGTTTTGGCGGCTGTAATTTTTGCGCCCTGACATTTCATCAGGGACGCATCATACAGGCGAGAAGCCATGAATCTATTCTGTCAGAGGCAAACAAGCTTATCTGGGAAGAAGATTTTAAGGGTTATATTCACGATGTCGGCGGCCCGACAGCAAATTTTCGCGCTCCATCCTGCAGTAAGCAGATGACAAAGGGAGTCTGCGCCGACAGGCAGTGTCTGTTCCCGACACCCTGTCCGAACCTAAAGGCAGACCATAAAGATTACGTGAACCTCCTTAGAAAATTACGTGAACTTCCTAACGTTAAGAAAGTATTCATCCGGTCGGGGATACGGTTTGACTATCTTCTCTATGACAAAGACACCGCTTTTCTTGAGGAACTATGTGAACATCATATCAGCGGACAGCTGAAAGTAGCGCCGGAACATATCGCAGAGCCGGTGCTTGAGAAAATGGGGAAGCCGGGTGCGGCGGTATACAAAAGATTTACGACGGCATACGAGGCCATGAATAAAAAACTGGGAAAAAAACAATATCTTGTGCCTTACCTGATGTCCTCGCATCCGGGTTCTACTTTAACGGAAGCAGTAAAGCTGGCTGAATTTCTAAGAGATCTGGGCTATATGCCGCAGCAGGTACAGGATTTTTATCCGACTCCCTCAACCATTTCCACCTGCATGTACTATACAAAACTTGACCCGCGTACGATGCAGCCGGTATATGTTGCGTCAAACCCGCATGAAAAGGCAATGCAGCGCGCGCTTATCCAATACCGCAATCCGAAAAACTATAAACTTGTCGAAGAAGCTCTGATAAAAGCGGACAGGACGGATCTGATCGGTTATGACAGGCACTGCCTGATTCGGCCAAAGGGAGGCCAGGCACTTTTGCCAAAACCTGTTAACGGAAAAAAACAGGCAGCTAAAGCAGAAAATTCGGGGCACAGGAAAAAGAAGACGATTCGGAATATCCATAAGAAAAAACATTAACTGACTCATGGCACTGCATGAAAGAACTGCCAGGACAGGAGAATAGCGCAATGCGTACAATGACGATATCAAAGGAGGAAGCCGGGGGACGTTTTGACAAATATTTAAAAAAACTGCTCTCCGGGGCGCCTGCCGGGTTTCTGTATAAAATGCTTAGAAAAAAGAACATTACTTTAAATGGAAAGAAAGCGGACGGTTCTGAAAAGCTTCAGGTTTTTGATGAAGTGAAACTGTTTTTTTCTGACGAAACATTTGAAAAATTCTCGGCAAAGGACAGTCTGGAATGTGAATATGAGCAGCTTAAAAATATAACCCAGCAATGTCCTCCGGTTGTTTATGAAGATCATGATGTGATTATTGTCAATAAGCCCGCCGGACTTCTCTCGCAGAAAGCAGAACGTGAAAGTCTTTCTGCAAATGAACTGATATTGTCCTATCTGATCAAACAGGGCAGCCTGACAAAAGAGCAGCTGCAGCTGTTTCGTCCGTCTGTCTGCAACCGTCTGGACCGCAATACATCTGGACTTTTGGTGGCGGGAAAGACGCTTTTGGGCCTTCGGACGATGTCGGAGGCATTCAAAGAACATAAAGTTTCGAAATATTATTATTGCATCGTGAAAGGTGAAGTAACAGAAAGCGCTTATATCAGGGGATGGCTTACAAAAGATAATGCCACCAATAAAGTTTCAGTTCAGAAAAAAGCTCCCGCCGCAAAGGACAAACGGTCAGACGATGTTTTGTCCGGCTGGGAGATTGAGACAGAATATCAGCCTGTGTGGTCTGTCAATGGCTATTCCATGCTTAAAGTGCGTCTGATTACCGGAAAATCTCATCAGATCCGCGCACATCTTGCATCAGTGGGGCGTCCTGTCATAGGCGATCCAAAATACGGCGATCCGGAAGAAAACCGACTGTTTCGGAGAGCGGCCGGCGTGAAAGCGCAGCTGCTCCATGCGTACTGCCTGAAGTTTGAAGACGGGCGCGCGTTCACTGCGCAGCCGGGCGATGCTTTCCATAGAACGGAGGCCTATATCAGGAATATCCGTTCATATGTTTAATATGACGTTTAATTGCCTCGAAACTTTCGATGCTCATATCATGTTCCATCTTACATGCATCTTCGGCTGCAACACGAGGATCAACGCCGAGTGTAGTAAGCCAGTTAGAGAGCGTAGTGTGGCGTTCATAGATTCGTTCTGCGACTTCAAGTCCGATCTCTGTCAAATGAATGTATCCTTCCGGGCTTACGTTAATATATCCGTTTTCCCTTAGATTTTTCATGGCGACGCTGACACTCGGCTTTTTGAAGTTCATCTCGTTTGCAATATCAACCGAACGGACATTGCCCAATCTGTGGTTTAAGATCAGAATTGTCTCCAGATAGTTTTCTGTCGATTCGTTCAAAGTCATTTGTTTTCCCCCCCATGCCGTTGTTAAGATATAAAAAAGTGTAACACAGTTTTTCCTAATTTACAAAAGAATTTTCTGCATTTTGTATTGTGCGAAAAATAGAAATCATATATAATAGTTTGGGGTTTTTCCCAGCAATCAAAAATAAAGTCAGGAACATCAATCATCAGGAAACAATTATGGCCACATGGAATTCAAGAGGACTGCGAGGCTCCACGCTGGAAGAGTTTATCAACCGTACCAACGAACGATATTTAGCGGGCAACCTGGCGCTGATTCAGAAAGTGCCGACGCCGATCACGCCGATTACAATTGATAAAGAGACGAGACATATCACACTGGCTTATTTTGACCAGAAGAGTACCGTCGATTATATTGGCGCAGTACAGGGTATCCCTGTCTGTTTTGACGCAAAGGAATGTCATACCGATACATTTCCGCTTCAAAACGTACATGAACATCAGGTTGTATTCATGCAAAATTTTGAACGGCAGGGAGGTATCTCATTTTTGCTTATCAGCTTCACACATCGGGATGAGATCTATTACTTAAGGTTGAAGCGGTTGGAAGAATTTATAAAGCGCGCAAAAGACGGCGGCAGGAAGAGCTTCCGCTATGAAGAACTGGAAGCGGGATATTTTTTGCCAAAATCAGGCGGCGTGCTTGTGCCGTATCTGGATATCCTGAAAAAAGATATCCTGGACAGAGACTAATAAAACGAGAGGTTGACCGTGAGAAAACAATTATTGCACACACCGGAAGGTGTCCGGGATATTTACAGTGAAGAATGCGAGAAAAAACTGATCCTGCAGGATAATATAAACAGGGCGCTGCGCCGGTACGGCTATCATCCGATCCAGACGCCGTCCTTTGAATTTTTTGATATATTCGGAAAAGAAATCGGCACAACGCCGTCAAAAAATCTTTATAAATTTTTTGATCGGGAGGGGAATACGCTTGTACTGCGGCCGGATATTACACCGTCCGTCGCACGCTGCGCCGCAAAATATTTTGGCGAGGAGAACATGCCGATCCGTCTTTGCTATATGGGCAGTACGTTTATTAACAACAGCAGCTATCAGGGAAGATTAAAGGAAAATACACAGATCGGAGCTGAACTGATCGCCGACGAAACGGTCGATGCGGATGCGGAAATGCTTGCTATGGTAATCGCCTCTCTAAAGACGGCGGGACTGCAGGAATTTCAGCTGAGCGTCGGACATGCTGATTTCTTTCGCGGATTAACCGAATCGGCGGGACTGCAGGAAGAACAGGAAGAGGAATTGCGCGAACTGATCTCCAACAAAAATTTCTTCGGCGCAGAGAGTCTGATTGAGCCGCTGCATCTGGATCAGAACCTAAAAGAATTGTTCGGGATGCTCGGAAACCTCTACAGCGGTTCTAAGGAGCTTTCGTGCGCCAGGGAATATGCTGTTGGCTATCCCAGGATTTTAGCTGCGATCGAGCGTCTCGAAGAACTTCATCAACTCCTTGAAGTTTACGGGATTGAACGCTACGTTACATTTGAACTGGGAACAATCAGCGATTATCAATATTATACCGGCATTATTTTTTCCGGTTATACGTTTGGAAGCGGAGAACCGATAGTAAAAGGCGGACGCTATGACAATCTGCTTGCTTATTTCGGCAAACATGCAACCTCCATAGGATTTGCGCTTACTGTCGATCAGCTGATGGCAGCCCTTTCCAGACAAAAAATTGAAATTCCGCTTACGTACCGGACACAATTAATCGTCTATTCGGAACACGCGCGCAGCGAGGCAATACGTCTGGCAGAAGAAAAAAGAAATGCAGGGGAATCGGCGGAAATGATCGCATTTGATCCAAACAAGTCAAAAGAGGATTACCTGGCCTATGCCGACAGAAACCATATAACCGAAATCATATTTTTATAACTATTTCAAAAAAGGAATGAAATAAATGGATAATAACAGATATCTGACTTTTGCCCTGGGCAAAGGCAGGCTTGCAAATAAAACACTTGAAATGCTGGAACAAATTGGAATTACCTGCGAAGAAATGAAAGATAAAAATACAAGAAAACTGATTTTTGTCAATGAAGAATTAAAGCTGCGTTTTTTTCTTTCAAAAGGGCCGGACGTGCCAACTTATGTAGAATACGGCGCTGCCGATATCGGCGTTGTCGGGAAAGATACAATACTTGAAGAAGGCCGCAATATCTACGAGGTCTTAGATCTTGGATTCGGCAAATGCCGTATGTGCATCTGCGGACCAAAAGACGCGGGTGAACTGCTGCGCCATCATGAACTGATACGCGTCGCTACGAAGTATCCCCGCATTGCAAAAGATTACTTCTATAATAAAAAGCATCAGACGGTTGAGATTATTAAATTAAACGGTTCGATTGAGCTCGCGCCGATCGTAGGGCTTTCCGAGGTAATCTGCGATATCGTCGAGACAGGTTCTACTTTAAAGGAAAACGGTCTTCATGTACTGGAGGAAGTCTGTCCGCTTTCCGCGCGCATGGTAGTTAACCAGGTAAGCATGAAAATGGAAAATGAGAGGATCACAAAACTGATCACTGACTTAAAGCAGGTAATCGGTTTATCCGGAAAGGAACGGCCATCCAAATGAGAATTTTAGAATTAACTTCAGAGACAAAAGATCACATCTTAGAAAATCTGTTAGAGAGAAGCCCGGCCTCTTACGGTGAATATGAGGGGCGCGTCGCCGAAATTATCCAAAATGTGAGAGGAAAAAAAGATGCGGCAGTCTTCTCTTACACCAAAAAGTTTGACGGCGCCGATCTTACTGCGCAGAATATCCTTGTAACCGGGGAAGAGATCGAACAGGCGTACCGGGACATAGATCAAAAACTGCTTTCCGTGATAAAAAAAGCTCTTGTCAATATCAAAAGTTTCCACGAAAAACAGCGTCAAAATTCCTGGTTTGATACAGACGAAAATGGCATTATGCTCGGCCAGAAGATCACCCCGTTAAAAAACGTCGGCGTCTATGTGCCGGGCGGAAAAGCTGTCTACCCCTCCTCCGTTCTGATGAATGTAGCGCCTGCAAAAGTCGCAGGCGTGGACCGCATTGTGATGACGACCCCGCCCGCAAAAGACGGCAGCATCTGTGCATCCACACTGGTTGCTGCAAAAGAAGCCGGCGTAGACGAAATCTATAAAGTGGGCGGCGCACAGGCCATTGCCGCCCTTGCGTTCGGAACGGAGAGTATTCCAAAGGCAGACAAAATTGTAGGACCGGGGAATATCTATGTTGCGCTTGCAAAAAAGGCGGTATTCGGCCATGTCAGCATTGACTCGATTGCCGGGCCAAGTGAAATTCTGATTCTGGCTGATGAGACAGCCAATCCGCGCTTTGTCGCTGCAGACCTGCTGTCCCAGGCGGAGCATGACGAGATGGCTTCCGCAATTCTTGTAACAACAAGTCGCAGTGTGGCCGAGGCGGTGAGCAGGGAAGTCGATGCATTTACGGCCGTACTGTCCCGAAAAGAAATTATTACAAAGTCACTGGAACATTACGGATATATTCTTGTCGCCCAAACAATGGAGGAAGCGATTGAGACAGTAAACGAGATCGCATCCGAACATCTTGAGATTGTGACAAAAAATCCGTTTGACACGATGACCAAAATAAGAAATGCCGGGGCAATATTTCTCGGCGAATACGCAAGCGAACCGCTTGGCGATTATTTTGCGGGGCCAAACCATGTGCTCCCGACAAACGGGACGGCAAAGTTCTTTTCTGCGCTGAGTGTAGATGATTTTATCAAAAAATCCAGTATTATATCATACTCAAGGGAAGCGCTTGCTCCTGTTTACCGGGACATTGTCCAGTTTGCGGAATGTGAACAGCTGACTGCGCATGCCAATTCCATCCGTGTGCGTTTTGAAGGAGGAGAACATTGATCAGAACAGCAGATTGTGTACGTAAAACAAAGGAAACCGATATTCACATTACATTAGATCTGGACGGACGCGGCGATTCAGAGGTTGATACCGGGATTGGATTTTTTGACCATATGCTGCAGGGGTTTGCAAAACATGGATTTTTCGACCTGACAGTCAAAGTATCCGGAGATCTGATTGTAGATTGTCACCATACCGTCGAGGACACCGGTATTGTACTTGGCGGCGCCATTAAACAGGCGCTCGGAGATAAACGCGGCATAAAACGTTTCGGCAGCTGCATACTGCCGATGGATGAGACGCTGATGCTTTGCGCCGTGGATCTTTCCGGAAGGCCCTATCTGGCTTTTGACGGTGATTTTACAACAGATCGGATCGGCTATCTGGATACGGAGATGATAAAGGAATTTTTTTATGCCGTCTCCTATGCAGCCGGAATGAATCTGCATATCAAAACAATATCCGGCGGCAACAACCATCATATGGCGGAGGCAATGTTTAAATCATTTGCCAGGGCGCTGGATGAGGCAGTCGGCGTCGATGCAAGAATCGACGGCATACTCTCCACAAAAGGAAGCCTTTCTGCAGGAACAGGGGAACTATTATGAACAGGGATCAGAAAAATATCGTTGCGACAGTCTTCTTAAAAAACGGGAAAGCTGTAAAAGGATTTTATGACGATACACCAATCAACAGCAGTATTTTTCATCTGGCAAGTCTCTACAATGACAACGGCGTAGACAAGATTATTGTTTTCGATCTGTCAAAGGATGAAGAGGAACGCGAAAAAAACTTGAAAGTTATGCGCGACTTAAACCGAAATGTGGAACTGAAAGTCTGCGCCGGCGGCAACATTAACCGTCTGGATGATATTAAGAAACTGTTTCATTCCGGATGTCTGCAGGTGATCTTAAACGGTTCCAAACCGGATACCATAGCGCTGGCAAAAGAGGCCAGCAGACG
Organism: uncultured Roseburia sp.; assembly: GCA_947088345.1. GTDB lineage: Bacteria > Bacillota > Clostridia > Lachnospirales > Lachnospiraceae > Roseburia. The sequence continues at coordinate 76,219 of CAMUGE010000005.1, read as the reverse complement.
CTACGGCAGAGAACGTATTCTGGTCTCAGTGGAAAATGTTGATTTTATCTTTAAGCACAGAGAATATATGGATCAGAATTTCCATGAACTTCTTGTGTTAAATGAAGGGATTCTGGATGCGCTTGATAATCTGACAAACGTACCGTATGTAGTGTATTTTGATGAGTGCAATTATGACGATATTTTAAAAGTATTAAAACGCTCCAATGCGCGCGGTATTGCGGGGTTATTTTTAAACGACCCCAAAACAGATATCATGGAGTTAAAGTCACAGTTTTCCTTAAACGGAATTAAAATGGACAATTACGAACCGGAGTTGAAATGGTCTGATTTAAAGAAAAACAACGATGATATGGTGCCCGTAATCGTACAGGATTACCATACAGACCAGGTTTTAATGCTCGCCTATATGAATGAAGAGGCATTCTTAACCACCTTAAATATCGGAAAAATGACTTACTACAGCAGAAGCCGTCATGAACTGTGGATAAAGGGCCTTACCTCCGGCCATTTCCAGTATGTGAAATCTCTGACAGCCGACTGCGATTATGATACGATTCTTGCCAGAGTATCACAGGTGGGCGCCGCCTGCCATACCGGAAGCAGAAGCTGTTTTTTTAATCATATTATTCAAAAGGAATATACGGAAAAGAGCGCACAGCATATCTTTGAAGATATTTTTAAACAGATCAATGAACGCCGGAAAAATCCAAGAGAAGGCTCCTATGCCAATTATATCTTTGATCTGGGACTGGACGGCATTTTAAAAAAATTTGGCGAAGACGCGATGGAAGTGATTATTGCAGCAAAAAATCCGGAATCGGATGAAATAAAAAATTCAATAGCAGATCATATTTATCATCTTATGCTGTTAATGTCTGCACGTGGAATTTCATGGAATGATATTGCGCATAAATTGGATCAGAGTTAAATTTTGTATGAAAGTCTGAAAAAAGAGACAGGGGAGGACAGTGTGAGTAAGCCAAAACATCCCGTCAAATTGTACGGGAAACTGATTGGCGGTCATGAGAAATACGATCATAAAAGATATCCGGATATGCTTCGTATGCTTGCCGCCATCTTTGTAATCGCAATCCATACCGTATCGCTGGCAGCATCTATGGTTCCTGCGAACAGCCTGCAGTATGACATACTGACTGTCTTCGTTTTTACATTTATCTCCTGTAACCAGCTTTTTGTTATGGTCAGCGGCGCGCTTTTACTCCCCGTAAAAGGCGAACGAATCCGTGTGTTTTATTCGAAACGATTTGTAAAAGTCGCGGTTCCGCTTGTCGTATGCTATGTGTTGTATATCATTGCCAAAAACGGGGTTTCTGCTGTTTTTTTGCAGAATCTTCCAGGGCTTTTCGTCCGTATTCTTTCGGGTGCGCCCGGGGAAGCCCCTCATTTTTGGCTGGTTTATGTCATTTTAATGCTGTATCTGTACACACCGTTTCTAAGATACCTGCTGTCGCATATTCCGGACGGGGTATTTTACGGAATGTTATCTGTATTTTTACTGATAGACGCTGCAAACACGTTAGCTCCGCTTTTTGATTTTAAGGCGCCGCTGCCGGTAATATCGGAGTCTTTTGTCAGTGTCTACCTTACAGGGTATTTTCTTGCAGAAAAATGCAGCAGAAAAATATCCGGATGGATCATTGCGGCAGGCAGCATGAGCTATCTTCTGGTCTGTTTGCTGATTCTGTGTACAGACGGTTATGAATCATACATTTTTCAAACCTCGCCTGTAATGACATTTTTTTGTGCCGCTGTTTTTCTTTTGATTAAAAACAGAGAATATCAGGACAAAAATTACCCGTTTGTGAATCTGGTATGCAGACACAGTTATTCTATTTTGCTGCTCCATTGGGGGGTGCTGCATTTTGTTGTAAAACAGGTCCTGCATGTAAATGTGTTAAGCGGTGGAATTGTGGGCGGCTGTATTCTCATGGCGTCGCTTACATTTCTGATTTCACTGGCCGGCGCAATAGTGTTAGACAACACTTTGATCGCGTGGATTTTGTCTCTGTTCCGAAAGAGATCCGGGCAGTCATAATTTCTTTGTCCCGCTCATATACTTGGAATAACAAATACGGAGATTTTGTCTATGAAACAAGATATGACACTGGAAGACTATGCCGCATACAGAAAAGCCTATTTGCAGAAAGCAAGAGAGGATTTTCATATGGGAAAACAGGAGTATAAAGAGGAGGAAGATGTCCCGCCGGAGGATAGCTATCTGTTTTTTGCCAAATTCCGCCTGATTGCCGCAATGATGCTGTTTATCGGCTTTCTATACTGCTGGTATACCAAAACTCCAATTTTGGGATATTCTGTTTCGGAAGTCATAAGTATGGTGGAGGACGATCATTATTTTACGATGCTAAAAGATTATCTTGAAACAGAAGAGACAAATCCATAAAGCCGGAAAAAGGTTGCTTTTGCAGAGACGGTTCTATATAATCAAAAAGCAGCAGGAAAGAAACATACACAAGGAGGAATCTCATGAAAGTACTATCAATTGGACGCTGGCAGTTACAGATCAAAGAAGAGTGGAAGACGGCTTTTTTTGCCACGTGGATTGTCGGATTATTTGCACATGCGTACCGTTTTTTTAATTTTCTGCCGATCTGGGACAGTATTTATAATTTCTACGGAATCGGCTCCACATTCAGCCTTGGAAGGTGGTTTCTGCCGTATGTCGGCCTGATTTCCTCCATCTTTGACCTGCCCTGGGTTAACGGAGCCCTGTCTCTGTTTTATATCAGCATCGCTATGATTCTTTTGGTGGAACTGTTTGATATCAGACGCAAATTGCCGATTATTTTATGTTCCGCCGCGTTTGTATCATTTCCGACCGTAGTGTCTTCATTTGCCTATATGTACACGGCGGACGCGTATATGCTCTCGTTTCTGCTGGCTGTGCTGGCCGTGTATCTTACTTTCCGCATACCGAAATGGGGCATGTTCCCGGGAATGATTTCTCTGGCCTTTGGCATGGGAATTTATCAGGCTTATGCAACGACTTGCGCTGTTCTGGTACTTGTTTTTGTGATACGTCAGTTCGTGACCGAAAAACCCTCGTTTTTCGATGCCGTAAAACGCGATTTAAAGTATCTTGGAATGCTGCTTGGCGGAGCGCTGCTCTATTACATAATCTTAAAGTTAACCCTGTGGCATTTTAACACAACGCTTTCCAACTACCAGGGGGTCGGCGATATGGGCATCATGTCTTTTGCGCAGTATAAACTTGCGGCGCTTCAGGCAAAATATCATTTTCAGACGCTGCTTGGTTTAGAGCATGGCGTCGTGATGCGCCCGTATACACTGTTAAACACGCTTATCTTACTGCTGATCTTTGGCATTACGATATATCTTTTAATAAAAAATCGTGTATTTGAGCAGAAACTGACTTTTTTTGCAACATTTCTGGCAATACTGCTGATCCCTTTCGTCGCATATGGCGTTTATTTCACTTCACCCAGTGTAGAATACCATACGCTTATGGAAATGGGAGTCTGCCTTTTATATCTTCTGTTTCTTCTTCTTATGGATCAGCTGGAGTGGAAGAGCGCGCTTCCCAAAATTTTAAAATGCACAGGCGTCCTGGCTATGTGCGCTCTTATCTATTATAATGTATTGAACTGCAACATTGCATACTTCAACCTGAATTTAAGCTATCATAAGTCTTATGCAATCGCTGAAAATATACTGGATCGGATTGAGGACAATAAACACTTTGAAACCTGCAACAAGGTAGCGCTTGTAGGCCAGTACAGCTGCCCGACAGAAAATGTGCGCACACTGGTTCCAAATATTATGGGAATCAGCAACGATTCATTTCTGAATGACTCATACCATTATACAATTTTCTGGAACAACTGTTTCGGCGTTAACTTAGAAGCCGCATCTTACCAGAAAATGGAAAAGATCAAACGTACCAAAGCTTTCCAGGAAATGCCGGTTTATCCGGCAAGCGGATCGGTAAAATATATGAAAGGCGTTATCGTCGTAAAATTATCAGAATAGACCTGTGTAGATGGGATCAATAGATGTTTAAAAGGAGAATGGTAATGCAATCACAAGCCCAGGAAAAAAAATTGGCATTAAGCGAGAGAATTTTGCTTCATGTAGAGAAGCCGGCCCGCTATATTGGCAACGAAATCAACAGTGTCATCAAAGATCCCGCTCAGGTGGCGATTCGTTTCGTTATGTGTTTTCCGGATGTTTACGAGATCGGCATGTCGCATCTTGGTATCCAGATTCTCTACGATATGTTTAACAAAAGAGAGGATGTCTGGTGCGAGCGCGTCTATTCCCCATGGCCGGATCTGCATCGGATTTTGAAAGAGGAACAGATTCCGCTTTTTTCTCTTGAGTCACAGGAACCTGTAAAAAATGCCGACTTTCTCGGCATCACGCTCCAATACGAAATGTGCTACACAAATGTGCTGCAAATTCTTGATTTAAGCCGGATTCCGCTTCGGGCAAAAGAGAGGGATGAAAGTCATCCGCTTGTGATCGGCGGCGGACCCTGCGCTTACAATCCGGAGCCGCTTTCCGATTTCTTTGATCTGTTTTATATCGGAGAGGGTGAAACGCAGTATGACGCGCTGTTTGACCTGTATCAAAATATAAAAATTTCCGGAGGAAGCCGTGAAATGTTTCTGCATGAAGCGGCAAAAATACCGGGTATTTATGTTCCGTCCCTGTATGAGACAACCTATCATTCAAACGGAACGATTGCATCGTTTTCCCCGGTCTTTTCAGACATTCCCGTTCGTATTATCAAACAGGCCGTGACTGATATGACAAATGTTGTGTATCCCGAAAAACCGCTTGTACCGTTTATCAAAGTAACACAGGACCGCGTCGTGCTGGAAATTCAAAGAGGCTGTATCCGGGGATGCCGGTTTTGCCAGGCCGGCATGATCTACCGTCCCACACGTGAAAAAGATGTGGACAGGCTGAAAGAGCTGGCAAAAAAAATGTTAAAGGCTACAGGGCAGGAGGAGATTTCTTTAAGTTCTTTAAGTTCTTCCGATTACAGCAGCCTGGAGGAGCTTGTTACATTTTTAATCGACGAATTTCACGAAAAAGGAGTGAATATCTCCCTTCCGTCCTTACGAATTGATTCCTTTTCTCTGGATGTAATGGAAAAAGTCCAGGATGTCAAAAAAAGCAGTATTACATTTGCACCGGAGGCAGGTTCCCAGCGCATGCGCAATGTGATCAATAAAGGTCTTACAGAGGAATCCATTTTAGAGGGCGCAGGTATGGCATTCGAAAGCGGATGGAATAAAGTAAAGCTTTACTTTATGTTAGGGCTTCCGACCGAGACAGCAGAGGACATGCAGTCCATTCCGAAACTTGCAAATGAAATTGCGGTGCGCTATTACGAGATACCCAAAGACAAAAGAAACGGCAAATGCCAGATCACAATCTCCACCTCGTTTTTTGTGCCAAAGCCTTTTACTCCGTTCCAGTGGGCCAAAATGTATCCGCCGGCGGAATATATTTCCCGCGCAAAAATCGTAAATGACGCAGTAAAAGAACAGTTAAATCGAAAAAGCTTAAAATATAACTGGCACGAAGCCGATGTAACGGTGATTGAGGGTATTCTGGCACGCGGAGACCGAAGAGTTGGCGCAGTCATACAGAACGTTTACGAAAACGGGGGCATCTTTGACGCATGGACAGAATATTTTAACTATGACAGATGGATGGACGCATTCAGGCAGTGCGGTATAGATCCTGATTTTTATACGATGCGGCAGAGGGATGCCGACGAAATCTTCCCCTGGGATTTTATTGATGCAGGCGTTACAAAACAATTTTTATGGCGCGAATGGAACAACGCCATGAATGGTTCTGTAACTCCAAACTGCAGAATGCAGTGTCAGGGATGCGGTGTAAAGAAATTCGGGACGGGCATCTGTATGATTTAAAAAGTGTTCGTATTGCAGAAGTGAGCAGTACTGTGAAAAATAAATTTTTTACAGACAAATGTATTTGTCCTGCGAATATTGTGCCTGCGGCCCAAATATCGCAGGCTGTGAGAAAGGCATGACTATTTCTATGAAGATAAGAATTAAATTCAAAAAATACGGGATAATGAAGTTTATCGGTCATCTCGATATGATGCGCTATTTTCAAAAAGCAATGCGCAGGGCGAATATTGAAATCTGTTATTCGGCCGGATTTTCCCCGCATCAGATTATGTCGTTTGCCGCGCCGCTCGGAGTCGGAATCACAAGCGACGGAGAATACTTTGATATTGAAGTGCAGCATACATCTCCCCCGGAGGAAGCGATAAAGTCATTAAACGATACGATGGCGGACGGAATTGAAGTGACAGATTATGTCATTCTCCCCGACAATGCCTCAAACGCTATGTCGATTGTCGCGGCTGCAGATTACGATGTTTCATTCCGGGAAGACCAAAAGCCGCCGGCTTCTTACGCACAGTTTCTGCAGGGACTTGACCTGTTTTTTTATCAGCCCCAGGAAGTGCTGATAAAAAAACAGACAAAAAAAAGCGAACGCACCATAGACTTAAAAAAACTTGTGTATGAAATCAGGGCGGAAGAAACAGACGGAACGATCTCGTTTTATATGATGCTCTCCACAGGAAGCAGCGACAATTTAAAACCGGAACTGGTATTACAGTCATTGTTTTCATCAATGGGACTTGCTTTCGAAGAGGATGATTTTAAGATACACAGGCGGGATGTCTACGCAGACGACGGCAAAAGACGGATTCCGCTTGGCGAATTTCGCGGATAGGAGTGTGACTACGCGGATATGGATCGATTTATCATAACAAATGCAGAGTTAAAAGGACAGGAATTTCAAATCTGCGCACTTGTCAGTGAAAACAAAAAACTGATAGAGCTTTATCCGAAACGTCTCGGCCAGAACCATATTCTGGGAAATATCTATGTCGGAAAAGTCGAACATATTGTTAAAAATATTAATGCCGCATTTGTGCAGATAACGTCATCCGTCAAATGTTACCTGCCGTTAGAGGACTTAAAACATCCTGTTTTTACAAAGAAATATTCATCCGCTAAAAAGCAGATTGCCGCAGGAGATGAACTTCTGGTACAGGTTGTGAAAGAAGCCATAAAGACAAAAAATCCGTCTGTAACTACAAACCTTACATTGTCCGGAAAATATATCGCTCTTACAGTCGGAAAACCCGGAATCCGAACCTCCTCGAAACGTTTGGACAACGCGCAGACTAATTTCACACAGCTTTTGGAACAGATTGAAAATTCCTGCTTTCAGACAGCCGAATATGGCGTGACAGTCGACGCAAATGTTAAAGATGATGAAAAAGACGCCTTATTTGAGGAACTGTCGCAATTAAAAGAAACATATGAAAGACTGATCAATGAGTCTGTTCACCGGACTGCATATTCCCTTGTTTATAAAGCGCCGGCTTTTTATCTGGATCTGTTTCAAAATCTAAAGAAAAGCAACCTGAGCAGGGTAGTGACCGACGATCGCACTGTTTTTGAGGAAATCTGCTTTGCCTGTTCCATACCAAAAGAAGCTCTGTTCACAAAAGGCTCAGTGCCGTCGCCAGTCGATGAATTTACAGTTTTGCACGGTATTTCCCTTCAATTTTATCGCGACCCGCTCCTCTCACTGTCCGCGCTCTATAATTTAAAAGAAGGGATCGGTGCGGCATTAAGCGAGCGTGTATGGCTCAAATCGGGCGCCTATCTTGTAATCCAGCCGACAGAGGCGCTTACAGTAATTGACGTCAACACCGGAAAAAACTGTTCGAAACAGGAAAAAGAAGAACACTTTCTGAAAGTTAACCTGGAAGCGTCAGACGAGATCGCACGGCAGCTGCGCCTGCGCAATCTTTCCGGGATCATTATTGTAGATTTTGTCAATCTTCACCAAAAAGATGCGCGGGAACAGCTGACCTCTTATCTGGGACGCCGGCTGAAAGAAGACCCGGTACAGACAACGCTTGTCGATATCACGCGTCTTGGGCTTGTGGAGATCACACGCCGGAAAGTAAGAAGCCCGCTGTCTGAAATTCTCTGACAGATCAGTTTTAGCTTGACAAACAATCCGGTCTATGCTAGACTAACGAAGTATGCCGCACAGTGAGGTTCTAAAAGCCTGTTTTTAACAAACAGCACCACAACTGGCGAGTAATGATAAATAGGAGGTGCCATATGTACGCAATCATAGCAACAGGTGGAAAACAGTACAAAGTATCGGAAGGCGATATCATTACCATTGAAAAACTTGGGATGGAAGCAGACGCTAAAGTTACTTTCGATCAGGTTTTAGCTATTTCCGGGGACGGCAGTATCAAGGTCGGTTCCGATGTAGCAAACGCAACTGTGGAGGCTTCTGTCGTGAAAGAGGGCAGAGGGAAAAAGGTAATCGTATACAAGTTTAAGAGAAAAACCGGTTATCACAAGAAACAAGGCCACAGACAGTCGTTTACACAGGTTAAGATTGAAAGAATCAACGCATAGCGCCGGAATGTTCAAATGACGAAAGTGACAGTTTTCCGGGATGGCCATCAGAATTTTACAGGCTTTTCATGTCTGGGACATGCAGGTTATGCAGACGCAGGAGAAGATATTGTCTGTGCCGGCATATCCGCGCTTGTAATCAATACGGTCAATGCGCTGGAACAGTTTACCAGTGAGAAATTTTCTGCGGATCTGGATCAGAAAAGCGGAAAAATTTCGATCCAATTTGACAGTATCATCGGACATGACGCCGAATTGCTGATGAAAACGCTTGTGTTAGGCTTACAGGGAATACAGAATACTTATGGAACAGATTATATCCATTTCATCTTTAAGGAGGTGTAGCAACATGTTAAATATGAACCTTCAGTTTTTCGCTCATAAAAAGGGAGTTGGTTCTACAAAGAACGGCCGTGACTCCGAATCAAAAAGATTAGGAGCAAAGAGGGCAGACGGACAGTTCGTTAAGGCTGGTAATATTCTGTACAGACAGCGCGGTACTAAAATTCATCCGGGCGTCAATGTAGGAATTGGCGGTGATGACACATTATTCGCTCTGACAGACGGAGTATTAAGATTTGAGAGAAAAGGAAGAGACAAAAAACAGGCTTCCGTTTATCCAGTAGCTGAATAAGACGTATGCACGCCCGACGGGCCGATTTCCATTCGGTCTGCCGGGTTTTTGTTGTTTCGCAGCGCATTCAGACAACGCAGAAAGGCTTAGGTTTTTTATGTTTGCAGACAGAGCGACGATTATCATTAAATCAGGACGCGGCGGAAACGGCCATGTAAGTTTTCGTCGTGAAAAATATGTGCCAAACGGCGGCCCTGACGGCGGAGACGGCGGACGCGGCGGCAGTATTATATTTGAAGTGGATGAAGGCTTAAATACACTGACCGATTATCGCCACAAGCGAAAATATGCCGCACAGGCAGGAGAGGACGGCGGTAAAAAAAACTGCCACGGCAAAAACGGAGAAGACCTCATTTTAAAAGTTCCGGCCGGAACTGTAATTAAAGACGCTGCTTCCGACAGGGTTATCGCAGACATGTCGGGCGACAACAAACGCCAGATCGTAATAAAAGGCGGACGCGGCGGGCTTGGCAATCAAAATTATGCAACATCTACCATGCAGGCGCCAAAATATGCACAACCCGGCGGTGAAGCGACCGAACTGGAAGTAAAACTGGAGCTGAAAGTAATCGCTGACGTCGGTCTCGTGGGGTTCCCGAACGTCGGAAAATCAACTTTGCTCTCCCGCGTTACAAACGCACAGCCAAAAATCGCAAACTATCATTTTACCACGTTATCGCCAAATCTTGGCGTTGTGGATTTGGACGAGGGTATGGGTTTTGTTATTGCAGATATTCCGGGGCTGATCGAAGGCGCCTCAGAAGGTGTCGGACTTGGTCTGGAGTTTTTGCGCCATATTGAACGAACGAAAGTTATTATCCATATGGTGGATGCCGCCGGCACGGAAGGCCGCGACCCGATTGCCGATATTCATGCAATCAACAAAGAATTAAATGCTTATAATCCGGCGCTTTTGCAGAAACCGCAGGTAATTGCTGCAAATAAAATCGATGTCATTTTCGGCGACGAAAACGAAATTATAAAAGAGTTACGGGATGAATTTGAGAAAGATGAAATCCGTGTATTTCCGATTTCCGCTGTCAGCGGAAAGGGATTAAAGGAACTTCTGTATCACGTAAACCAGCTGCTTTCCAAATGCAGCAGAGAGACGTTTGTATACGAACCGGAATTTGATCCTTCGCTTCTTGTCGGAAAAGACGAGCCGTATACGATTACACGTGCAGATGACGCCGCTTTTGTTGTGGAAGGACCCAAAATCGACAAGATGCTTGGATATACGAATATTGATTCTGAAAAGGGTTTCCTTTTCTTCCAGAAATTTTTAAAAGAACAGGGGATTTTGGAAGAACTGGAAAAAAGAGGCATTCAGGATGGCGACACAGTACGTATGTACGGCAATGAATTTGATTATTATAAATAAGAGGTTAGCGTGAAAAGTACTTGTAAGGCTCATGCCAGAGGGCAAAACGCGAAACAGGTTCGCGCGCCAACAAGTACTAAGTTTCACGCCGAAAAACGCCAAAAACAGCCAAAAACAGGCGTTTTTCATACGGATTTGCGTTGCGGCAGAGCCGCAACATGTTGGTTCGTGTGAAAAATAAATTTTTCACACGGCGACTTTTGTCGGCGCGCTTCAAAGCCATAAATGGCTGGCCGCAAAGTCGCTTAATGCACATAAAGCGAATGTGAACTGCGTTCGCAATGCAGAAATGGGGGTTATTATGACGCTGACAAGTAAACAGCGTGCTTTTTTAGGGAGCAGCGCAAATGATATGGACGCTATTTTCCAGATCGGAAAAGCAAGTCTGACAGCAGAGCTGGTGAAAGCGTTGGATGAAGCATTGGAAAAGCGTGAACTGATTAAGGTTTCCGTATTAAAAAACTGTGCGGACGATCCGCGTGAGATTGCAGAGATCATTTCAGAGAGAACGCGTTCGTCTGTTGTAAAAGTAATCGGCAAGAAGATTATTCTGTTTCGTCAGGCAAAGAAAAATTCAAAATATAATTTACCTTAACAGGGAGGCAAAATGCCATTTCATGAAACAACAGGGATCTTATAGCGGAAAGAAAATCGGGCTGCTGGGCGGATCGTTTGATCCGATTCATTATGGACATATCCGTATTGCGGAGAATGCTTATCAGGAATTTGGTCTGGACGAAGTCTGGTTTATCCCGGCAGGGCATTCGCCCAATAAGGCGGAAGAGAATATGACCCCCGCCTCAATCAGAGAGCATATGGTTTCGATTGCAATTGAAAATTATCCATATTTCCGGGTGTCGGATATCGAACTGCGATCAGCCGAAACAAGCTATACGTACCGTACTATGGAAAAACTGCATCAGCAATATCCTGACAGCCGGTTTTATTTTATTATGGGAGCGGACTCGCTTGATTATTTTGAACACTGGAAACATCCGGAAATTATCTGCAAATATGCAGTTATTCTGGCTGCTGTGCGCGATTCTATGAATGTGGCACAAATTCAGTCCAAAATATCTCAGATTAAAGAATTGTTTCCGGCATCTATATTTCCGCTGCACTACAAAAAAATACAGGTTTCTTCGACGCAGCTGCGCGGTATGGCAAACAGACATGTGTTGAATAGTTCCTGTCTGCCGCAGGCGGTTATTGATTATATCAACCAAAATCATCTTTACGGTTCCTGAGTACATCTGAAAATAAATTGTGAATACAACACTTTAATCGAGCCAGGACCGTCACTTGATAAGGAGGTTTCAGGAAATATGGAACGCAATGAAATGCGTAAGCGTGTGAAAAAACAGCTGGACAAAAGCCGTTATGAGCATACTTTGGGTGTCATGTATACAGCCGCATCCCTTGCGATGGCACACGGATATCCGATTGAGGATGCGATGACCGCAGGCCTTCTGCACGATTGCGCCAAAAATATTCCGGATGATGAAAAATTAAAGCTCTGTAAAAAACACCATATTCCGATTAATTCGACCGAGCAGGAACGTCCCTGTCTGCTGCATGCAAAATTAGGCGCTTTTCTTGCACAGACGGAATACGGAATCAAAAATCAGGGTATCCTGCACGCAATCCAGGTACATACGACAGGAGAACCCGATATGAGTACACTCGACCAGATTATTTACATTGCAGATTATATTGAACCAATGCGTGACAAAGCGCCGGATTTAGAAGAGGTTCGAAAACTGGCTTTTACCGATTTAAACCTCTGTGTCGCCCGCATTCTGCATGATACCCTGACTTATCTGCACGAAAAAGGCGGAAAGATTGACCCCGGCACACAACGAAGTTACGATTACTATCGGCAATTTGAAGAAAAAACAATTTATCAGTAAACCAGAAGAGCAGACCAGATCATCTTGATTTGAGATTCCCCAAAGCGGAATCATGTTGGTTAGTGTGAGAAGAACTTCTAAAGCTCGCAGCAGATCCGCTAACGCGAAACAGGTTCGCGCGCTAAGAAGTTCTAAGTCTCACACCAGAGAATCCCCAAAAACAGGGGATTCTCCGCGCAGATTTGAGTCGCGGCAGAGCCGCGACATGGAGGTTAGTGTGAAAATAAAAATTTCACAATCCTGTTTTTACACGGCGATTTGTGTCTTGGCACTGCAAAGCCCAAATTGGCCACAAGTATTGATAACACAAAGTCGCTTATACACACAAAGCTAATGCGAACCGCGTTCGCAATAAAGAAATGGAGATTAATTTATGACAGCATTAGAATTATGTAAAACAGCAGTGGCGGCTTTGGAAGACCGCAAAGCAGAGGATGTCACAGTAATTGACATACAGGAAGTTTCCACGATTGCGGACTATTTTATCATCGCAGACGGCAATAACGAGAATCAGATGCAGGCAATGCGCGACGCGGTGGACGAGGCGCTCTATAAAGCAGGTCTGTCAGTCAGACAGATCGAAGGAAACCAGAAATCAACCTGGATTTTAATGGATTACGGCGATATAATTGTTCACATCTTCTCCAAAGAGGATCGTTTATTTTATGATCTGGAGCGCATCTGGCGCGACGGAAAGATTGTGGATATTCACAGTGTGACAGCTTCAGGAAAATAAGACATAACAGGGATTGCTTCAGATCCTCAAATATCATAACATAAAGTGGAAGTTATAGCTTATAAAGGAGATTTATGAAATAGAAAATATCAATCATAATCTTAAGCTGCTTTATGTTGACGCCATGTCTGACTGCGTTCGTTTCCAATGACACCGATGCTGCTTCTGCGAACTCTAATCTACAAATCACCTCTGCTAAAAATAGTGAAGAGAAACACAGTATATCTAACGAAAAATGCGAGAGTGTAATATTTGATGATTCAGCTATATATGAGGAGGGAAAAAGGATAAACCAGGACGCAAACATAGAAGCAAATGAAAAGGCTAAAAGTTTTCCAATTGACTATGACAATATGGTCTATGATACTTCAAGCACATTTATACAGAAATAAATGTGTTTCTGACAGCTGCTCCAGGAAAGCCGCCGCAGAATAAACAACACACAGAAAAACAAAGTCAAAAGTTTTGCTGCATGCAAGTCTTTTGGCTTTGTTTTTTCTTATAATCTTTTTCTTTTCAATGAAAAAAACGAAATACGCCAAATACCTTACCAAGTATTTCACAATTTTCTACGATAATCGGGTCCATGGTATCATTTTCCGGCTGCAGGCGATAATAGCCGTCTTCTTTATAAAATGTTTTTACCGTTGCAGAATCCTCTACAAGCGCGACCACAATATCGCCGTTTTGCGCATCGGACTGCTTTTGGACAAGAATCTGATCGCCGTCTAAAATGCCGGCGTTTATCATGCTTTCCCCCTTAACATTTAACATGAAAGCTTCTGCATTCGGCATCATTTCTACCGGAATGGGAAAATAATTTTCTACGTTTTCAACGGCAAGGAGCGGCTCTCCTGCAGCTACGCGGCCGATCACAGGAACGTTGACCATTTCTCGTCGCGTTAAGTTAAATGTATCGTCAATGACTTCTATGGCGCGGGGTTTTGTCGGATCTTTGCGGATATAACCGTTTTTCTCCAGAGTCTCAAGATGAGCATGTACAGAAGATGTGGATTTTAAGCCGACTGCCTCGCAGATCTCTCTGACAGCGGGCGGATAGCCTTTGTTTAGAATTTCCTTTTTGATATATTCTAAAATCTCGCGCTGTTTCTCGCTCAGTTTCCCTTGTGACATATACAATACCTCCCGATTTTGACTTTTTTTCAGTATAACACAACTGATTCTAAAAATCAAACATATATTCCGAAAATTTGTTCGAAAATATTATTGACAAACATGCGTTTGGATGGTATTCTGTTTTTATCAGGAGGGAACATCTGTTCAAAACGAATGTCTGTACCTGTTGCAGAGAAATCTTATCAAAAATATTTTCAAAGCGAATTTGCATTTACACTCAAATTTACGGGTTGCGTAAGAACGGAGGATTACTATGACAGGCGGATTTCTTTATTTGGGAAAACTTTTTGTAAGAATTGGTGCAGCTGATAAAAAAAGCGGAACACCGGCAAAAATTCAGAAAAAATTTCTAATCTGTTTCATTATTCTGGCCGTCTTTTTTCTGATCGCTTTTCGTATCTTTTTGTCGGAACGCATGAATACAAAAGCGGCAGAGGCTCATTCCTATAAATATTATACGACAATTCAGGTGGAGAAAGGAGATTCTCTCTGGAAGATTGCCAGAACTTACATCACGGACGACTATACCGATCTTAATGCATACATCAGAGAGGTACGTGAAATCAATCGTCTCACCGATGATCAGATCCGCTATGGACAGTATATCACAATACCGTATTATTCGGATCAGTATTATTGAGAGAGCGTTATTGCCCGGACAGGCCCGAAAGTAATTGAAATATAGTCTGCTCTCATATACAATGATAAAGAACCATTACACCAAAACATTTCAAAATATGAGAGGAGAGGTAACTTCAATGGATTTTAACAGAACAGACGGTAAGAATAAAGATTTTATCGAAAATTGCAGACTTCTTGATCTGGAATTGGACAGACGTGTCGGGAAAAAGATAAAAAGAGAGAAATATAAGCAATTCAACCGGCTTGACGAAATACAGCACGCAATTGTTGTTTATGAAGATGATAAAGCGGTTGGCGGGGGCGCGATAAGAGAGTATAACGATGTAACTGCCGAATTAAAGAGAGTATTTGTGCATACCGAATATCAGGGGCGGGGGATTGGAAGCAAACTCGTCTTCCTTCTGACAGAATGGGCTGCGGAACTGGGATATAAAAGAATGATTCTTGAAACAGGGGAGTTATTGGCCGAATCCTGTGCTGTATATAAGAAATCAGGTTTTAAAGTAATTCCTAATTATGGCCCGTATGTGAATATGCCAGAATCATTATGTATGGCAAAGGATATTACTATTTACGGGTCAGGAATGCCATAAACTGCGCATTCCGTGAGAATATGGTTCGGGCAGAGGATTTAAATTTATAATATTCAACAATTTCCAGTTGTTATTTTTGCCGCTGGCATATATAATAATGAAGTAAGAATTAACAGTATATTTAGAATTTGTTTGTTATTTTTTAAGAATTACGGGAACTGCATTTTGAACAGATGTTTTTCCAGCAGTGTGCAAATTATTTTACTTCAGAATGGAAGATTATTATGTTGAAGTTTATTTATGTCATTCTTATGAATTTGTTCCGTGCACCTTATATTTTGCCAAAGATGCGCAGAGAGGCAGACCATCCGGAACGGTATTCCGATCAGGATCGTTATCTGCTTGCGCAGCACGTGATCAATCTGATGAAACTGTCCGGCGGGATCCGAACCAAAGCATTTGGAACGGAAAATTTACCAAAAGAGGGCGGTTATATGATGTATCCAAATCATCAGGGAAAGTATGATGCGCTTGGTATTATACACACCCATCATTCTCCATGTTCTCTTGTTATGGATAAAGCGAAATCCAATACCATTTTGGTCAAGGAATTTATAGACCTGCTCGGCGGGAAGCGTCTTGACAAAAAGGATGTGCGCCAGGCGCTTTCCATCATCAATGAAGTGGCAGAAGAAGTAAAAAACGGAAAACGCTATATTCTGTTTCCGGAAGGAGGCTATGATTTTAACAACAGAAACCGTGTCTGCGATTTTAAAGCAGGCAGCTTTAAGATTGCCTTAAAGAGCAAGGCGCCGATTGTACCGGTAGCATTGGTAGATTCCTATAAGGTTTTTAACAGCATCTTTTGCCTCGGCCCTGTCACAACGCAGGTTCACTATCTAAAACCGGTATTTTTTGAGGAATACGGATCTCTGAAGACACAGGAGATCGCTGCGCTTGTCAGAGATCGTATTCGGGAGAAAATAGAAGATCTGCATCTTGCCTGACCTTTCAAACAGAAGCAGGAGAGTGCGTGATCTCATGTCAGGGCTCCCTTAATTTCACATATTTGGCGGCGCTGCGGCGTTTATCGTCTTCCAGCGCCGCATAATGTTTTCGGGTTGTATTGACATCTTTATGTCCAAGCACACTTGCCACCAGATAAATGTCGCCTGTCTCCCGATAGAGGGATGTACCGTAGGTGCTCCTTAATTTATGCGGTGTAATATGCTTTAAACTGGTCACAAGCGAGGAATATTTTTTCACTATATTTTCCACGGAACGTACACTGATGCGTTTGTTTTGCATCGACAGAAAGAGGGCGTTGATACTTCCGTCATGTGCTGTAATTTTCTGACGTTCGATCATGTATTCCGTCAGTGCATCACGCACTTCGTCTCCAAAGTAAACAACCACCTCTGCGCCGCCTTTGCGGTGTACTTTAATCCCGTTATTTCGAAAATCCACATCATTCAGGTCAAGTCCGACACACTCCGAGACACGAATCCCGGTTCCAAGCATTAAGGTGAGCATTGCAAGATCCCTTACTTTTGTCTTTTCATGATACTTCTGCTGATGTGCGGTCAGACTCTCTCCGGATTCTACTTCATCTAATAGATCAGCTACTTCATCCACATCCAGTCGCACAATCGTTTTGTCATGTATTTTCGGAATATCAACTTTCACGGAAGGGTCATTTTGAATCAGCTCATGCTTATAATAATAATGGTAAAAAGAACGGAGAGAAGAGAGCTTTCTCTTTAACCCGCGCTCGTCGTTTGTATGTTCCTTTCCATTCTTCTCATAATATTTCAGATAGGAGAGATATTCTTCAATATCCATCGGCGTAATCTGCTCTAAAAGCGTAATCGGAAAGTCGGTCACATCCATTTTTTGACAGACCGGATTTACGGTGTGCAGATAGTCAAAAAAACAGCCGATATCATAAGCATAGGCAATTCTGGTACGTGAAGATGTCGTCGCTTCCATTGCAATAAAATATTGCCTGCAAAAGGAAGGCAGTTCACCTAATAATTTTCTTAAACGCAGTTCATTTTTCTTGTTTACATTTTCATAATATGCTTTTTCTTTCACATTAACCTCCATGTCGCAGCTTCGCTGCGACGCACGATTCATCTGGACAAAGTTTCTGTTTTTTTCGGCCATCCCGGAATATTTCCGTTTAAAATGGCATGAAACATTCGTTTTTTTGCATCCGGATTTTCACGATTAATCTGAGAAAGCAGCGCTTTTGCATATTCACGTTTTGTATATCCGTCTGCAGGACATGGATTTTTTACAACCGGAAGATGATATTTGTGCATAAATCCAATTACTTCAGATTCCTGCACATACATCATAGGACGGATTACCGTAAGGCGTGTCCTGTCCAAATATGTTTTTGGTGAAAAGGAGTGAAAACGGCCTTCATAAATCAGCGAGAGCAGCATCGTTTCAATGATATCATCCCGGTGATGCGCATACGCAACCTTATTGCAACCCATCTCCAATACGGCTTCATTCAATGCGCCTTTTCTCATTTTGGCACAGAGAGAACAGGGAGACGCTTCTTTTCGTTCGTGGAAAATAATATTTCCAATCTCTGTCGTTACAAGATGATATGGAATTTCAAATTTGTCGCACAGATCTTGAATCGCAAAAAAATCCAGCCCCTCGAAACCCAGACTGACAGTTACGGCAGCCAGTGAAAAATTTTTCGGATAAAAACGCTGTAAATTTTTTAATGCATATAAAAGTGTGAGAGAGTCCTTGCCGCCGGAAATACCAACGGCAATGCGGTCCCCTTCTTCGATTAACTGATAATCATCAACCGCTTTTCTTGTATAGCTGAGCAATCGCTGTAGTTCCATACATACCTCCAACCATAAAATCAAACTTGTCCAAATGACTTGCATGAGCAAAATGCACATGATATAATAATAAAATCTTACCCTCAATTGACAAAGGCACACATGAATGACATACAGAGCGTACGCAGAAAGAACGCAGCGATAACGACACAATTACTTTCTCTGCCATGAGCGCGTGTATTCTTGTCAATTGAGTATATTCTTTATAGAAAGGAATCAGATCAATGAAATTTGTAATCCAGCGCGTCGCTCATGCATCATGTACCGTGGACGAGATCACAACCGGAAGCATCCGGAAAGGATTTCTTGTATTTATTGGTATCACAGAATCAGACACTACAGAAATCGCTGACAAAATGATAAAAAAGCTGCTTGGCCTGCGCATATTTGAAGACAGTGCAGGAAAGACAAACCTTTCCTTAAACGACGTTGCAGGTGAATTATTGCTTATTTCACAATTTACTCTTTATGCCGATTGCCGCAAAGGAAACCGTCCGTCGTTTACAGCCGCTGCAAAACCCGAACCGGCAAAGAAACTATATCATTATATTATCAGCAGCTGCAAAAAACAAATCTCTGTAGTAGAAAGCGGAATCTTTGGAGCCGACATGAAAATATCACTGTTAAATGATGGGCCGTTTACAATTATACTGGATTCCGATGCGATCTGCCCAAATAATTCGTGTAATGGGCATTCGACAAATAAAAGATAGCTTATAGGTATAAGATACCATATAATGGGAAAAAAATCAATTGTTTTTTCGTTAAACTGTTGTTTCGCGAATAGTTGCGCAGATATCACAATTACTCCAATCACTCTCACCATACGGACGCAACATACATTTACGCATAAAGAAGTGAGTTGCACATAAAAAAATGCCGCATTTGCGGCATTTTTCATCTTATTATAGAAATCCTCTGTGTGGATACGCACGCTCGCAAAAGGAAAATACCCGAATCGCAACCGTGCTCTGGCGCAAGTGTGCATCCTGGCGCACATTTGCGCCAGGAGGCACATTTTTTATATTTTTACATAATTTAGTTTTTATGCGCATCCATCAATTCCCTGAATTTAATAATCATTTCCACACATCCGTCAATTCCAATCATACCGGAATCTAAAATCAGATGATAGCTGTTGGAATCGCCCCATTTTTTGCTGGAATAATAATTGTAATAACTTGCACGCTGTTTATCCGTTTTTAAGATGCGATCCTTTGCCTTGTTTGCAGTCAGATTGCTGCGTTTTATAATGCGCTGGATACGCTTATCCAAATTAGAGCGAATAAAGATATTCATACAATCCGGATTGTCGGCTAACGCATAATCAGCACAGCGTCCTACAATTACACAGGATTCCTCTGACGCTATTTTTTTGATGGCGTCAAACTGTGCCAGAAATACTTTGTGATTTAACGGCATATCAAGAAACGGCGCTGTCGCATAGCTTCCAACCGAATAAGTGTCCATCACAAGGGAATATAAAAAGCTGCTCGTCGGTTTTTCATCATGATTTTCAAAAATCTCCTCGCAAAATCCGCTGTTTTTCGCAGCTTGTTGCAAAAGCTCTTTGTCATATAATTTAATCCCAAGCTTTTGGGCCAGCTTCTCGCCGACTTCTTTTCCACCGCTGCCGTATTCCCGTCCTATTGTATATATTTTATTACCCATACCTTTTCCTCCATTCTGTCAGATATTTTTCTGCTTAGTCATATTATAATATATTTGTTGAAAAACCAAAAGAATATTTTGAAAATTAGCGCAAATTATTTAATATATCAATGAAATAGTCGGGCAACGGAGCTGTCACCTCTATATATTCTTTTGATTTTGGATGAATAAACCCGATTGTCATAGCATGCAGCGTCTGCCCCTGCAGTTTCATACGGTTCTTTATCCCGGAATAAAGGGAGTCTCCTAATAGAGGATGCCCAATCGACTGCATATGCACTCGAATCTGATGTGTCCGTCCCGTTTCAAGTTTAAATTCTACATAAGTATATTGAGCAAATCGTTCCAGTACGCGATAATGAGTAATCGCATCCCTTCCGTTTTTTTCATTGACCGCCATTTTTTTGCGCTCGGTTGGATGTCGTCCGATCGGGGCATGAACTGTTCCCTGCTCCTCCTTAAGCACGCCGTTTACAATGCCATGATAAATACGTTTTACCGTATGTTCTTTAATCTGCTGTGCAATGTACAAATGACTCTCATCATTCTTGCATACAATCAGCGAACCTGTCGTATCCATATCAATACGGTGTACAATTCCCGGTCTGATCTCCCCATTGATGCCGGAAAGAGATCCGCTGCAGTGATACAGCACTGCATTGACCAGTGTTCCGCCTGCATGACCTGCCGAGGGATGTACGACCATGCCTTTCGGTTTGTTGACAACAAGAAGATCGTCGTCCTCATACAGAATATCAAGCGGTATATTTTCCGGCAGGGTAAGCGCAGGTTCCGCATCCGGTATCGCAACTGTTATCAAATCGGATTCCCTCATCCGGTAATTCGCTTTCTGTTGTACCCCATTGACTGTAACCCCGCCCTCTCTCATCAGTTTTTGAAAAAAAGAGCGTGATTTGGCGGGCGTGCTGTCCTGATAAATCGTACATAAATATTTGTCGAGGCGTTCTCCCTCATGTTCGGGATTCGCTTCAAAAGTTTCTGTTTTCATCTTTTTCCAAGAATCCTCTCAAAATCTTTGTCCTTATAATAAAAAAGTCCGAGAACAATCAGCAAACTGGAAGCTGCAACAACATAGATATCAGCCATATTAAAAATAGGAAAATCGATCAGGCTGAAATAGAAAAAATCAATGACATAATTTTGTACCAACCGATCTATAAAATTTCCGACAGCGCCTGCAAAAAATAAGACTGCAATCACATCCAGCGCACGATAGCGTTTTTCGGAAGGAATACGACAACAATACACATAAAGTATACCAAATAACAGAAAAACCGTCAGAATCAAAAATAAAAATCGCTGATTCTGCAAAATGCCAAATGCTGCCCCCCTGTTTTCCAGATAACGTAATTCAAAGACACCCTCCCACAGCACAAGCGGTCCCTGTATTTTGAGATACTGTTTGGCGGCGTCTTTTGTCAACTGGTCAAACAATATCAGCAATAAAACGGCAGCTGCACTAATCGGATATCTGAATTTATTTCTTAATAAATGTTCGCGCATACATCCCCCTGTCGTTTATGATTCCAAGACATAAGATACAATTGCCTCATAGATCTGATCATCCGTTAAATCCTGACAGATACAGGCCTCTCCGACAGACGACAGCAGGATAAAGCGGACCTTGCTGCCATTCATTTTCTTGTCTGATTTTGTTGCAAGCAGAACATCTTTGGGATCAAACTTTGCTGTCGTCAGACGAAATCCGAAAGAACGAAGCGTCTCACAAATCAGCTTCAGCTCCTCTTTTGAAATATAGTGCATCAGGAAAGAAAGATACGACGCGGCAGCCATCCCAATTGCAACACATTCTCCATGATACAATTTAAAATCAGATAGCTTTTCAACTGCATGACCAATCGTATGACCAAAATTTAACAGTGCGCGTTCTCCCATCTCTTTTGAGTCACGTTCTACAACCGCCCTTTTGATCTCGCAGCTGCGATAGACAAGTTCCTCCATGGTCTCCTGGTCAAGACGGGTTATCTCATTCTGATGGGAACGAATCCACTTGAAATAGGACTTATCTTTTATTAATCCATGTTTTAATACTTCCCCCATTCCTGATATTATCTGCTCTTTCGGCAATGTACAAAGTACGGATAAGTTCATATAGACAAGCTTTGGCATATAAAAAGCCCCTACCATATTTTTGTACTGCATAAAATCGACGCCCGTCTTTCCTCCAATACTGCTGTCGACCTGTGAGAGAAGCGTCGTTGGAATCTGAACAAAATCAATTCCCCGCAGAAAAGTCGCGGCCGCAAAACCGGTCATATCACCTACCACGCCGCCGCCAAGTGCCAGAAGGACATCTTTCCTGTAAAAATGGTTTAAAATAAGATATTCATACAGCCGATTGACTGTGTCCAGGTTTTTATTTTCCTCACCTGCCGGAAAAGTATAAATACAGACAAATTCAAAGAAATGTTCCAGTAACTCTTTTACCTTACCGGCGTACAGAGACTCCACATTGGAATCTGTTACAATACAGATCTTTTGTTCTCTCAAAAGCCCAAGTTTTTGCAGCTGTGGTAAAAGCTGTTCAAAATCGTGTTGAATTGTAATTTCATAAATTACCTTATTGTCTGATGAAACAGGCAGTATTCTTGACATATTTCTTTTTCTCCTCTCATATGATATTGTACTGTTTCAGATTCCTTATCTTCTGATTCACAACTCTATTATTTGGAAAATAAAATCATAAAAAATTTTTTTAAAGACTGTTGGGAATTTTTTATAACAACAAATTCTTCTCTAAAATAATATTTAAAATTAATTATAAGCATTATCTTTCTTTGCGACTGTCAGAAAAAACTATATTATTAAGTCTTTCTTATATACTTTTTAATTCTATCATTAATCTCCATATATTTTATATTTAAATTTCAACCGTCCCTTTTGTGATTGGCCATATACTCCATTATAATGAAACCGCCCTTTCCCACGAACCGAAATAATTTCATCTCCGTTTAGAGCAAGCGACGGATTGAGGGACAACGCACCGTTTATAAAAACCTTTTCAGCACGAATCAATGCAAGCGACTGGCTGCGTGACATATGATACACACAGGCAATTACTGCATCCAGACGGTTTGATGTAACTGTACCTTCTTTTTCGATCAAGTTTTGCTCAATTTGTATGTCTTTACACTCTGTCTCTGTCAGGTATACTGCAGTATGCCGGATTTGTGTGAGATTTTCTGCAAAATAAGAAGCTACGCTTTTCTCACAGATCAGATAGTACGTATCCTCCTGTAAAAGGATATCCCCAAGTTTTCCCCGATCAATCCCAAGCTGCATGATGGAGCCAAGAATATCACGATGCCCAAGTTTTTCCGCAAATTTGGGGCGCCGTGGATTGATCTGCAGTACCGAAATCGGATATTTCCACTCATAAGAAAGAGCATCAGGTAGAAATGCGATCATCTGACGCTCTGCGTAATCAATGCCTCCATAACTGTTTGTTTTTGTCTCAAAAAGTTTTTTGCATTGATGATAGATATTCAGTTCATTTAAATTAAGGAAATCGCTGAATAAAACGATTCCCTTTCGGTTTGCCTGCTTCGACAGATCAATCAGTCTTTTTTTGCAAAGTTCCTGCTCATTCATAAAAAAGTTCCTTTTATATTTCTGTGCGGATTCCGCCGTCAAAAGAGTCCATTAAACTTAAAAAATCACCGGAAATATCAACATTTGCGGGCGTAATGATAAATATGTAGTTGGATATCTTCTGTAGGTTTCCACTGATTGCAAAACAGGAACCCGATGTAAAATCAATAATTCGCTGCGCAATCTCCACGTTCAGGCCTTCCACATTTAAGATGACGGTACGGTTATTTAACAACGTCTCTGTGATCTCCCGCGCATCCTCTACGTTTGACGGCTTGATGACACAGACTTCCATTCCGTCACGCATCGTAGTTTTTCGAACCGGACGAATCGGTGTAACCTTAGATGACGATTTGGATGCTGTTTCTTTGGAAGTTCCTCCGTGTGTGGATTCATCCCTGTCCGCTTTACGTTCTTTTCTGCTGCTTCTCTTTGGCGGCTCTTCCTCATAGTCATCCTCGTAGTCGTAATCTTCATTGTAAAAATCGTCGTCATCATCAGGATTTAGATTCATGATATTTAAAAATTTATCCAATACACTCATCTATCACTTTTTCCTCCATTTTACATACTTTTTAGTCTACCACAAACTTGTCCGGTTATCAATATAAACTTTTTATGTGGTATGATAATTCCTTTCTCCAAATATTCCGGTTCCAACGCGCACCATCGTCGCCCCCTCTTCAATGGCCACCCTATAATCTCCTGTCATACCCATAGATAAGATTTCCATAGACACATTTTTCATCTGCGCTTTTTCAATCTCTTTTGACAACTGCCGGATACCGCGGAAATAAGCTCTGTTTTCCTCCGGGTCTGCAACATTTGGCGCAATCGTCATCAGTCCTTTGATCGCCACATTTTCCAACTGAGAGATCTCCTCTACAAGAAGCCTGGCATCTTCCGCGCTCGTACCGAATTTGGTTGCTTCCTCCGCTATATTCACCTCAACTAAAATCGGCATTATAATGTTCTTCTTTTTTGCCTGGATATTGATTTCCTCTGCAAGACGGTAAGTATCGACGGAATGGATCAATGCGACGCGTCCTACAATATATTTCACTTTGTTGCGCTGAAGATGTCCGATCATATGCCATTTGATATCCTGCGGCATAACATCCATTTTATCACATAATTCCTGTACTTTATTTTCCCCAAAAACACGGATTCCCTCTGCATAAATTTCCTGCAGCATCTCGACCGGTTTTGTTTTGCTGACGGCGATCAGTGTGACCTCCGCCCTATCTCTGCCCGCTTTTGTGCATGCATGCTGAATATCTTCCTCTACTCTCATAAGATTTTCTTTTAACATAAAAATAACCGTGCCTTTCTCTTTGTCTTTATTTTTTAGCGCAGACAAAGCATTTTATTTTCCGTTGATCAGTTCATCTTCCGAAACCTTTGAACCGTCCAGCGCAATATGGTCATACAATGAAATACCATAGGATGTTCCCGTTTTTACAATGGTGTACTCCTCGTTTTGACTTAAAATGTCTATCTGCTTAAAAATAGTATATCCTTTGTTAATATTGTAGACGCCTTTTAGTTCGGCTGTATCCATGCCGACAGTGTATTGCTGGTTTGTATCTGTCTTTACGAGCCTTGCGCCACTCTCTATTTTTTCATTGTCAATATAACACATACCGTCTTTTTCAAAATAAATGATCGGAGCTGTAAATTCTACAGACTTCTCTCCATTTTCCATATATTTCTCAACCAGTACGCCCCGTGCCTCTTCCTCTCCGTTTTCAAAAAAGAAATCCGCCGGGATTGTAAAAAACTCTTTTTCCGTAATCGCTGAATTTGGTATCTTAAGTCCCGATTCGTTGGTTAACAGCAGCTCTACCTCAAGGTAACGCTCTTTTGCATAACGAACCATTGCGCTTCTCAATTCCAAAACCAGATAATTGTGCGTATCTTTTGTCAACAGAGAATAATCTGCGTACATTGTCTTGTCATCTTTCACAAATCGTATCTGTACCACCGAATCTTCCGCAAGCCTGTTAGCCAGCTCTTCACCGATCGGTATTACAATATTCCACAGCTCGCTTGTGATCAGCTTGTATGCGGGTGAGCCGGAAGAAACTGTCTCGCTTTTACGGGTACTTGTCTTTGTATAGGAAGACTCATCAAACATATCCGCACTGAAATTATCCAGTCCGATATCCTCAAAGCCATCCGTATAATAGACGACTACACCGTCCGCTCCGGCAGTTACGGTATGAAATGTATTATAATTCTGCGCGTTTTCAGCGTATTCAGAGATGCTTTCCAAAGCGCCCATATTCAAAGCTTCCTCCAGAGAGGAATCCAGATTATCTTTAAACGCATAGACATGGTAAAATTGAAGCGGCTGATAAGTCGTCTGAAAATTTGTAATATCTTCCTCAAAATTCAGGATCGTTTTAGAATCCATACTTTCTTTTCCTGCCTCGTCAATCATTTTTGATACATTTCCGCTCTCGTCCACAGAATAGACAAGAGAATTGCTGCCTACTTTGGAGGCTTCCCGCACATAATAATTCAGGGAACCAGTATAGGAAGATGTAAAAACTTTTTCGGATCGAAGAACCAGGCCGCGGTATACATTATCCTGAGCGATTGTACCCTGTCCCACTTCGTAGACTGAAATATGCGTAGTCGTAAGATAAGAAAACACATTAAAAATTAAATAAATAAAAATAAAAGCAAAAATAAAAATACCAATATTTAACTGAAAAGGTCTCCTGTATTTCACAACCTTTTTTTTCTGAACCAAAAATAATTCCTCCAAATCTATTCCCAAAACCGGAATGAACTAATCATTTTTTCAGCAAGTCCATTTTATCATTTCGCAATATAAAAAACAACTTTGTATGCATAAAAAACACAGATCTTTCCCATAATAAGAAAAAAGGAGGCATATCAATATGAAAACAAACTGGCTTGACTATACGTTATTAACATTAGTGATTATTGGCGCCATTAATTGGGGATTGGTAGGATTTTTTAAGTTTAATTTAGTAGACTTTATATTTGGAAGTATGTCCTGGTTTTCAAGAATTATCTATGCAGTTGTAGGTATCGGCGGACTCTATCTGATCAGCCTGTACGGACGTATCCGCACATCGGGAATCGACTAATAAGGAAAAAAGAACGCATCTGCGGCGTTCTTTTCAAACAATTGCTGTCACATTACGCCGGAACTGCACAAAATACCAAAGTTTCTGACTATATGAAAACATCCTGGTGTACTTTCCGGCTGTACTGCGACAGCCTTTTGATTCCCTTATAAAGAAACGACAATCTTTTCTTTTGCGCAATCCGGAAGTGCCGCTTCATCCCTGGAGATACTTAAGACAAACCGGATATGATACTTTGTTCCAAGTTCTTCGAGTTTTTTGACTGCAAGACAGATATCTTCATCGGAATCAATTGCAGCAATTGTAAGAAAACTGTCCAGATACATCTCTTCCAGATCGTTATCCTGAGAGATGATACCGCAGATAAAGCCAAGAAACTGTTCACAGTCATCAATCGGATATTCCAAAACATTGATCAGCCTGACTTTATTGCTCAGTTCATACATATGTTTCTGGCTTTTGTCCAGATATACGATATTACCGGATGAAGAGTTGACAGATTCATTTACTCTGTCCAAAAGTTCTTTTGTCTTGCCTTTCCCTTTTTGTCCTGAAATTATTTCCACCATTGTCATTTCCTCCTGTATGTCTGATTGTATCGTTCCTATTGCTTATGACATAAATTATAGTATAAATACCGTAAAATTACAACTACTATTCTCTCTTTTTCTGTTTTTCTTTTGCCTTAACTGAAATCTTTTAGCATCTCATTCATCAGCAGATAGAGATCCGATTTTCCGTCTGCTTTCATAACAATCGAAATCACAGGTTCCCCTTTTGCATTTTTTGCATATAGGACAAGGCATAGACCGGCCGCTTTTGTCGTTCCTGTTTTTCCGCCGATCACCGTAACGCCTTCCGGCGCCGTGGCATATCCGACAAAATACTGGTTTGTATTCTCCCATGTTTTTGTGACCGCAGCGCCCTGTGCGTCCGTATAAGATGCCTCGTAACTTTTAGCGCTGATCAGTTCGACAAAACGTTCGTCTGCAATCGCCGCCTGAAACATCAGATAGAGATCGTAAACTGATGTATAATGGTTTTCGTCTGGCAAACCGTTTGGATTGACAAAATGTGACTGCGAGGCGCCAAGCGCAAGGGCCTCCTGATTCATCAGCTCTGCAAATGCTTCTTCACTGCCGGAAATCTGTTCTGCCAGTACAATTGCGGCATCATTGCCGCTGCGCAGCATAAGACCGTACAACAGCGTACGTATACTTACGGTATCGCCTGCATTCAGCCCGCAGACAGATGAATCTGCCGCCTGGTCGGCCGCATGTTCACTGACAGTTACCGTGGCATCCAGATCATCACAATATTTTAATGCCATATATGCGGTTAAAATTTTGGTCGTGCTCGCCGGATAAAGTTTTGCAAATATATTCTTGGCATAGGTCACTTCCTTTGTCGCCAGATTAAAAACGCCTGCGCCGGCTGCAACCTGCGATGTTGTCGCCTCCGTACCGATCCAGGCGTCATCCGTCACACACAGTCCGTTCGAAAAGAAAGTGTTCTGTGCGCCGGAATCCGTACCCCCTGTATTTCCTGCAACGCCTGCTGTTTCCATGGTATACATATCATACGGACGTTCCAGCTCTACTTTGCCGCTGCCGCATCCGGATGCCAGAAACAGAGCAAGCGCCACACATGCCGCATGTTTTCTATTTGTATATTTCACGCCACTCCAAATCTCCTCTGTCTAAAGATTTAATCAATAGTTCCGCCGTCGCAAGGTTGGTCGCCAATGGGATATTATATGTATCGCATATTTTTACCGCATTGTTTACATCCGGCTCATGCGATTTTGGCGTCAGCGGGTCACGCAGGAAAATGACAAGATCTATCTCGTTTTGTTCGATCTGTGCCGATAACTGCTGCGCCCCGCCCAGATGACCTGCGAGGTGTTTATGAACGCTTAAGTTTGTGACCTCCTCAATCAGCCTTCCGGTTGTTCCGGTAGCAAATAGCTCGTGTTTACATAAAATCCCCCGGTATGCGATACAAAAATTCTGCATCAGTTTTTTCTTTGAGTCATGTGCGATTAGTCCTATATTCATAGTTATCATACCCTCTCATAGTATTTTTTCGGCTGCAGCCCTACATTTAAGACAAAACCAATTCCTATATATAAAGACCACAGTGATGTCAATCCATAGCTGACAAAAGGCAATGTTACACCGGTATTCGGCAGCAGTCCGCTTGCAACCCCAATATTTACAAAGCTTTGAAATCCCATCATCGCCGCTACTCCGCAGCAGATCAGATATCCTGCCGTGTCCTTTGCCTTTCTGGCAATAAATATACACTCTAATGTGACGAAAAGCAAGAGTAGAATTATTACGGCTGTCCCTACAAATCCCAGTTCTTCTCCTGCAACTGCAAATATAAAATCATTCTGCGGTTCCAGGATAAACTTGCCGTTTTTTACAGAGGTCGGATCTGTTGTATTTAACCCTTTTCCGAAAAGCTGACCGGAACCGATTGCCATAATTGAATTTTGCTGCTGGTACGCGATATCCGGATAGTCGTTCGGATAGAGCCATCCCATAATACGTCCAATCTGATAAGGACGTATCAGAGGAAACTTATCCTGAATAATCAATGACAGCAATACCATAGCTGCCGGTATACATGTTACCAATACCCCGACCACAACTTTGTAGTTTAAACCAGCCGCAAAAAGAATCGAACAAAATATCAGTGCGATCATTATTGTCATCGAAAGATTCGGCTGCAGAGCAATCATTGCAAGCGGAATACCGACCAGAACAAGCGACAGGCTGACTATCTTAACTGTATTTAATGTCTCCTCGTATTTCATAAAAAAATAGGCAAAAAACAAAATCAGCAGTACCTTTGCAAGCTCTGAGGGCTGAAAACGAAACCCGCCGATCTCAAACCACCTCTGCGCTCCTTTCGCATTATCGCCCGCCACAAAGACAAGTACCAGCATGGCAAGCGAAAACAGATAGATCAGCCAGGAAAACTTCAGAATAAAACTGTAATCGATCAGCGAAATCACTAACATAATACACAAGCCGGAGATCATACCGATTAACTGTTTTTTCTGGTCGCCCGGGCTGGCGCTGCCTATTAAAAGTATTCCTATTACATTTAATACAACTACATACAGTATCAATGCAAATTTATAATTGCGCAATTTATATTGTTTCCACATAGGTTTCTCTCTTTTTGTAATCCTTTAATATCACTTTCACTTCAATATTCTGAGGTTCAATGTCCACATACTTTGTAATGACACCGCTGATTTCTTTGCGAATCTGAATGAGGACATCCTCATCCAGCTTCTGCCTTTGTACATCCATCATGAGCCGGAGACGCTCTTTTGCAATATTTTTGGAAGTGTGCATCCTGCGGTTTTTACCCCACATGCTCTCCCGTCCAAACATCCATAACATGGTCACACCAGCTTTCCGGCACTGCTTTTATGAAAAAATATACGGGAGAAAATACTTTTGCGCTTGATATAGTCCGGAATCGGAAGCTCCTCCCCTGTCAGTCTCCTTGCTATATTCAGATAACATTCCTCGGAAACGGAATGCTTTCCCATGACCGGCTCACCATGGTTCTGTGAAATAACAATTGCCTCATCCTCCAAAACGACGCCTGTCAAATCCGCTTCCAGGAGCTCGCAGATATCGTTGACATCCAGCATATCCCCGTCTTTTACCATCTGTCGTTTAAAACAGTTAATCAGCAGATTGATTTTTTTAATTTTTTTCCTTCGCAGAATCTGTAAAACGCAGTCGGCGTCATGAATGGCCGCCACCTGCGGCGTCGTCACGACAATGGCACGGTCGGCCTCCGCAATCGCCAGATCAAAGCCATGGTCAATCCCTGCGGGGCTGTCGATCAGTATATAATCAAATTCTTTTCGTAAATCGTCGATCAGCGATTTCATCTGTTTTTCGCTTAAGTTTTCAGCCGCCCCCTTAGAGCAGGACGATGGGATAATCGACAGGTTCGGATAGCGCTTGTCCTTGATCACAGCCTGTTTCATTCGGCATCTGCCGCTTAAAATGTCCACCAGATTATACAAAATCCGGTTTTCAAGCCCCATGACTACATCGAGATTCCTTAAGCCGATATCGGTATCTACCAATACTACTTTTTTATCTAACAGTGAAAGTCCTACGCCGACGTTGGCTGTCGTAGTCGTTTTGCCAACGCCGCCTTTTCCTGAAGTAAAAGTGATTACTTCACTCATTAAAAAGACCTCCTGTTTTTTTATTTATGAATCAAGCCGAATTAATCGGCAAATTCATTCGCTCCCGCGGATTCAATGGTTGCAGCCTGTCCGCTTAACAGTTCTTTTTCATCCTCCACATCAAAATAATAAGAGAATACCTGTCTTGAAAGTTCCGCTGCATTATGGGAAGTATATCCGTAAGCAATTCGGGTTGCAATGGAAATTTTAGGATTCTCATACGGCGCATAACCAACAAATACCGCATGGTTTGGTCTTGTCGGAATCTGTTGGGCAGTACCTGTCTTTCCGGCTGCCGAAACCGGGAAATCCTTAAAAGCTCTTAAATTTTCTACAACCATTTTCATGCCGGATTGGATTGTGTTCCACTCGGCGTCTTCTAAAACATCTACATTGTCATGTACTGTTGGCTCATACGTTTTGATCACGTTGCCATCGGAATCTTCAATTCGGTTTAACAGCGTATAGTCGTAAACTGTACCGCGGTTTGCTACTGCAGTCACATAACGTCCCAACTGCACAGTTGTAAAAGAATTATTTCCCTGCCCAATCGCTCCCATGACCGGAAAGTCGTCTACGATATGAGGATCGCGTTCATCGATCTCAATACCGGTTTTTTCATCAAAGCCAAACATCGAGGCGTATTTTTGTATTTTATTGATACCAAGTTGCGCGTCATATCCGGTCGTATAATTATTTGTACTCATCCGATAGCCGACTTCATAGAAAAAGTAGTTGCACGAATGACGCAGCGCTTCCGCTACGTTGATGGCGCCGTGATTGGACGGAAAAGCCCAGCATTTCGGTTTGTTGCTGACGTTTTCGTATTCTCCACGGTCAACGATCGTCTCGTTGATATCAATACAGCCCTCGGCAAGCCCTGCGGTTGCTATGACCATTTTAAAGGTAGAACCGGGAGCTATACTCTCCTGTGTCGCATAATTGTACTGCGGCAAAGATTTGTCGTTTTGCAGCCGATTAAAGTATTCTGAATCTACCGTATTTGCCAGACGATTGCCGTCGTAACCCGGATAACTGACAAGCGCAAGCAATTCTCCCGTTGTGACATCGGTCACAACGCAGGAACCGGAACATGGATCAAGCGCAAGCTGCGCCGGCGTAATTTCAAGAGATTTCACTTTCTGTTTGATAAACCCGGCAGCTCCGGTAGAACCGCTTTCTAATGCTGCAATCTCGTCGGCATCATAATTTAAAATTTTCTGATCGTATAAAATAAGGCAGAGATGCCGGCCGCTGACCGTGCCGCTGCCGATCAGATATTGATAGATAATTTTCGAAAATTTTTCACTCTGTCTGATCTCCTCCCAGATAGATTCACATAAAGCGCCATAGATCTCCGTCGAATCCGCATATTTTTCTTCCACCTTGAAATTTGTGATATCAATCCAGTTTTTCGTAATCGCATAATTTAAATATTCCTGCGGACTGATGGAACCTGCCTGCCATTTGATATAAGTTTCGTCGCCCGTATCAATACTTGCCGTGTCAAGAATCGAAGATTCTTTTAAAAATTTGATAATATAAGTAAAATAATCCTGAAACTCTTCCGGCAAATCCGATAAGGCGGTTGCATTTGCTCCGTTCATTTCACGCTGCAGACTGTCTATCACTTCCTGCTGCCTGGCGGCAAAAGTCTGCTGCACAAGCTGTTCTGTCGAAGAAGCGTCCGGTTCTTTAAAGTGTTCAAAATCAATCACATTGTTGTCAATCAATGCAAAGTAAACGTCCGTAATCGGAATGTTGATATCGGAGGACGGATTTTCAATATTTGCGTAAACAATACCGGCGATCTCCTGTTCCAGTAAATTATATACCGCAATCTGCAGCTCGCTGTCAATAGAAAGATAAACGTCATTTCCGGCTTTTGGTTCTTCGTGTTCAATCACCTTAAGTACTTTGCCCATATGATCGGCATAAAGTTTTTCATAGCCTTTCTGCCCTTTTAACTCGGCGTCCATATACTGTTCAATTCCGCCTTTCCCAATAATATCGTTTGAATTATAACTGGGATCTTCTGCAGAAAGTTTTTCATATTCTTTTTCGGAAATTTTTCCGGTATACCCAATGATCGAGGTAAAATATACGCTGTCATTGTATTTGCGTATGGTGTCGTCAATGACCTCCACGCCCTGCAGCTCATAGCTGTGTTCGCTGATATAAGCCACAGATTCCTCTGATATGTTGGATGCGACGGTTGTAACGATATATTTCTGAAACGCATTCTGAGCCATAGCATAACGAATCACCGCGATCTGGTATGCCATGCGCGTATCATATTCTTCTTCCAGACCGTATTCGTCCATCAGATATTCCATAATTTGATCTTCAGTCGCTTCGGCCGTATTGTATCCGAGTTTTTTGTCATATTCCAGCTGATCAAATGATTTTTTTCCGTAAACATCGGCAATAAAACGTTTTCTTGCCGTTCCGTCCACATTAAAACGATATCCGGCGCTCTCATCATAATCAATACGAAATTCGTTTGTAATGGAATCCCCGTTGCGTTCCAGCGCAGTGATAATCTGGGCAATCTCTGCATTCAGCTGTTTATTTTTTTTGTCTGTGGAACTGTATGTCCCGTTATCTTCGATTGTGATAGAGTAAGACAGCTCATTATAAGCCAAAAGTTTACCGTTTCGATCGTATATATTCCCTCTCGTACTGTTTAACGTGCGCTCTTTTACGATTCGAAGCGTGTAATTTTCCTGATAAGATGCCCCGTTTACGATCTGGAGATAAAAGACTCTCCATAGCAGAAGACTAAACAGCGATATCATCAGCACTGTTGCAATCAATAGACGGGACTTGATGATCATATGAAAAACTTCTCTGATATTTTTAAACAAACTTACTTGCACTCCTTTTTTCAGACACTTCAAGTTTCCGGTTAATCTTTAATAAAAGCGTGTATAAAATCACCGTAATAATCATAGTATATACAAGTTCCGGAACCATCAGATGAAGAAAATAGTATTCCAGATCGTAGCGGTTTCGAAACAGGAACATAAAAAAATAAACCAGCAGATTGACGGACAGATCGCTTGCAGAGATCAGTAAAATCGGAAGTTTAATGTCCTCCGGATAAAACAGCTTGCGAAACATTCCGTTCGTATATCCGATGTACATATAGAGCAGCGCGTAAAATCCCAAAATTCCGCCGTTAAAAATATCAAGCAGCAATCCGCAGAAAAAACCGATCCAAAGACCTTCCTTTCTGCCGCGCATAAAGCCGAAAGAAGAAACGGCAATAATCATAAGATTCGGCGTGATCGAGGCAAATGCCAGTGACGGAAACACAGTGGTCTGCAAAAGATAACAAACGATAATAATAAGCGCAACGATGATTTTTCTTTTCATAGCAACCCCTGTCTAATTTTGTGTACTCTGTTTTTTATTTAAGATCACAAGCACCTCGTGAATATGTTCGAAATCTACGGCAGGCGTGATGGTCCCGGACATTGTAAGATTGTTTGCATCTTTTGTCAGACTGCTGATATATCCGATTAAAATTCCCTGTTGATATTGGTCGGAAATATAGGATGTGACAACCGGGTCCCCGACTGCAGCTTTTTCTTCTCTGTCATTTAAACCGGTAAAATCAATCACCATATTTTCATTCATGCTCATAAGACTTCCGCTTACTGTCATATTGTCCGACGTCGTAGTGACCATACCGCTGACTTTGCGGTTGTCATTGATAATGGACGATACTTTCGCATAATTAGGTCCGACAGACGTTACGATTCCAACAAGTCCGCTGCCGGCTATGACATTCATATCGACTTCAATCCCGTCCTCCGAACCCTTGTCAATGGTAAAATTATGAAACCAGTTTCCGCCGTCTTTACCGATTACATTTGCCGCGACTTTGTCATAGCTCGGATATTTCTGATCGAGTTCAAACAGCTGGCGCAGATTTTCCAGTTCATACTGTTCCAGTTTTATGGTATTCAGTTCTGATGTAAGTTCGTCAACTTTTCGCTGTAATTCTTCGTTTTCCTCCATAACTTCACTTAATTTTTTTAAATTGTCGGATTTATCCGACATCCACAATCCGACCGTATTGATTCCACGCTGCATCGGGATAAAGACATATCCTGCCACCTCGTTTAACGGGCCGCCTGATATATTTAGCGTAAAACCGAGCAGCATGGCAATGATACAGACGCCTGTCATTACGAGCAGGATGTATCTGACCGGAATAGAAAACTTCGCTTTTCTCCTCATTCTTTACAAAACCTCAGATTTATATTAAGATTCGGCTTCTCATGCTGTATGCAAGATGCCTGAATTTATTGTCGGATACAATTTTTACAAGTCCGCGCACAACACACTCCTCCGGTTCTTCGCATGTATTAATGCGGATACCGGTGATGGATGTAAACAGCTGATCCAGATCATGGATCTGTGAACTTCCCCCTGTAATATAGATACCGGAGTGAATGATATCTTTTGCAAGTTCCGGAGGCGTTTTTTCCAGAATCATTTTAATGGAATTGCATATAGTATTCAGATTGTCCTTAATCGCCTCATAGACAACTTCGCCTGTCATCTCTTTTTCAATTGGCAGACCGCTGACAAGGTCGCGGCCGACCACAACCATGGATTCTTTATTACCGGCAATACCGGAGCCTAGATTCTCTTTCATCCCCTGCGCGGTCTTCTGACCGATCACAAGGTTGTACTTGCGCTTGACATAGGTGATAATTGATTCGTCAATACGATTGCCCCCCGCATGAAGCAGATCGCTTAACACAAGACCTCCGAGAGAAATTACGGAAATTTCTGTCGTATCGGCTCCGATATCCACGACCATAACGCCGGTCGGTTCATTGACGTCAAGCCCTAACCCCACTGCGTCCGCAATGGGCTTTTCACACAGGAGCACGCTCTTTGGCTTTAATCTGCTGCGATAAAAAATATCAAAAAAAGCTTTTTTTTCAACCTCTGTGATATCGGTTGGCACTGCTACTATAAATTCAGCGCCGCGCATTTTTCCTTTCAGATTTTTTTCGAGATAAATCTGCAGCATATTCTGCAAATTATTTAAATCCGCAATGACTCCGCCCGCAACCGGAAAAGTGACCTGAATTTCCTCAGGCGCTTTTTCGTACATCGCGTAGGCATCATCGCCGTATGCATAGATCTGATCCTTATTGACAAGGGCGATGGTGTTTTTCTCATTTAAAATTTTGTTTGTTGCCTTGCAATAAATTTTCATATTGCAGGTCCCCAGATCAATGCCATATACATTATTCGTCATTGTTCTCTCCCTTTTGCTTTTCAATAGTATATTCGGTCAGAAAATCTTCTCCTGTTCCCGGTAACTGTAATACTTATGATCCCCGATAATGATATGATCTGACAGCGTAATTTGAAGCATATGCCCGCATTCACAGACCAGAGCCGTCAGAGCGTCGTCTTCTTTTGACGGCGTTGGCGAACCGCTTGGGTGATTGTGCAGTAAAATAATGTTTACCGCGTAATGCGAAAGCGCATAGGCAAATATTTCCCGCGGCGTAACACATGCGGCGGTCGCACTGCCAACCGCAAGTTCTTTGTCTGCGATCAGACAGCATTTCGCGTTAAACAGCGCAATAATTACGTGCTCCTGGTCTTTGTGGCGCAGTCTTTCCATATAATAACGGGCGGCGCTTGCCGGATCGTTTAATTTTATTTCGCGGCGGTATCTTGTCTCCGCCATGCGCTCCGAAAGCTCCGCAATGCATTTTAGCTGGATTGCTTTTACTTTCCCAATCCCTGTGAGGTTTTTCATCTCATCATACGGCATCGCATAGAGATTTAACAGGTTGCGCTCCCTGACATTTAAAAAATTCTGGGCGACTTCCGTCGCTTTTATGCCTCTTGCGCCTGCTTTGATAATAACAGCCAACAGTTCCGCGTCGCTTAATTTTTCCGCTCCATATTTCAAAAACTTCTCATACGGTTTTTCGGAATCGGGAAGATCTTTTATTGTAAGACTTTTTTTCAAATGTTTTCCTTTCCGCCAAATTGGCTTTCTCTCCCCGAAAACATTGAAAACGCCCCGGAGGGCAAAAAACTCTTCCCATATTCTACCATAACTAACAAAGCTTAACAAGATTTCTATCCTTAAGTTTTTGTAAAGTTTTTAAAATACCCAGCTTGGCGTGATACCAGGTCAGTCCGCCCTGAAAATAAACGGCATAGGGGGGACGCAGCGGACCGTCTGCGCTCAGCTCTATGGAAGATCCCTGCACAAAAGCACCGGCCGCCATAATCACATCACTGTCATAGCCCGGCATAGCCCATGGTTCCGGCGTCACATAGCTGTCCACCGGAGCTGCGGCCTGGATTCCCTCACAAAATGCCGTAAGCATGTCCGGATTGCCAAATGTGACAGCCTGAATAATATCATAGCGCTCTTCGGTTCCGTTTGGAAAAACTTCAAATCCAAGTTTTTCATAGATATTTGCCGCAAATATGGCGCCTTTTAAAGCGCCGCTTACCACAGTCGGCGCCAGGAAAAGCCCCTGGTAAAACGATTGTATTACGCCTAATGATGCGCCGACTTCTTTTCCAAGCCCCGGGGAAGTGAGACGATAAGCCGCATTTTCCACGCATTCTTTTTTTCCTGCGATATATCCTCCAATCGGCGCAAGGCCGCCGCCCGGATTTTTAATCAGTGATCCGACGACCATATCAGCCCCGACCTGCGTCGGCTCTTCTTCCTCCACAAATTCCCCATAACAATTATCAACCATGCAGATCACATCCGGTTTTATGCTTTTGATAAAAGAGATCAGTTCCCCGATTCGCGCAACCGAAAGCGTCGGCCTTGTGGCATAGCCTTTTGAACGCTGAATTGTTACCAGACGCGTGCGCGCATTGACAGCCTGCCGGATTGCGTCGTAATCAAAACTGCCGTCTTTTTTTAAATCAGCCTGTCGGTAAGTAACGCCGTATTCCGCAAGAGATCCTTTGGATGGGCGTATCCCTATCACTTCCTCAAGTGTGTCATATGGTTTACCGACAGGGGAAAAAATTTCGTCGCCCGGTCTGACATTTGACATAAGCGCAAGTGCAAGAGCATGGGTGCCGCAGGTAATCTGCGGCCGTACCAGTGCGTCCTGCGCACAAAAACAGGATGCGTATACATTTTCCAGAGTATCCCTTCCATAATCATTATACCCATATCCTGAACTCGTATGAAAACATTCCGCACTGACTTTCTGCTCCTGCATCGCCTTTATCACTTTTAGCTGATTAAATTCCGCCGTCCGGTCTATTTTTTCAAAGCGTTCCGTCAACGCCTGTTCTGTCTTCTCGCCAAACTGGTAAACCTCGGCTGAAATACCTAATTTTTCATATTGCTCCGTCAACTTGCGGTTCATTACGTCTCTTCCTCTCTCCTTGTCTTCGTTCATCACGTTTTGGAATGATGCAGAAAGCTTCTATTTAGGATGCGCAAATTATATTTTTTTCTTCTAATATGGTAAGCATTTTGTCTAAAATTAATCCGCTGTCATTTGCATAATTCTCTTTTGTAAGCCAGATTACGTCGCGCTCCCGTTTAAACCAGGTCAGCTGACGCTTCGCAAAATGCCTTGTCTCCAGCTTGATTTTACAGACAGCGTCCTCCAGTGAAGAATGACCTTCCAGATAAGCAAAGATTTCTTTATACCCAAGTCCCTGCATCGAGACCATATCTCTTGTGCAGCCCATTTGCCGCAATGCTTTTACTTCTTCTATAAGCCCTGATTCTATCATTGTATCGACCCGTTTGTCAATCCGTTCATACAGTTTTGCACGGTCTTCATTTAGCACAAAATAGGCAAAGTTGTAGGGAGACTGCTTTGCATGTTCTTTTTTGTTATGTTCCGAGATTTTCTCACCGGATTGCCGGTAAAATTCCAGCGCCCGTATCACACGGCGCACATTGTTTGGGTGAATTTCTTCCGAGGCCTGCAAGTCTACGGCGGCAAGCATCTGATGCAGCGCCTT
This sequence comes from uncultured Roseburia sp., assembly GCA_947088345.1. Lineage (GTDB taxonomy): Bacteria > Bacillota > Clostridia > Lachnospirales > Lachnospiraceae > Roseburia. The sequence continues at coordinate 37,208 of CAMUGE010000005.1, read as the reverse complement.
CGGTCCCCTCTCCTTTGCAATAAGCTCTAAATGTTTTCGGTACTCGCTGTCACATTCCTGTTTGGTAAAGTCAATATCATATAAAAGCGCCTGTATGTAAAATCCTGTTCCTCCGACAATGACCGGTATCTTATTTGCGGCATAAATTTGCTCTAATGCGTCTTTTGCCATCTGCTGAAAGCGTACGACATGGAACTCTTCTTTCGGATTCAGTACGTCTACGAGATCATGCCGGATTCCTTCCATTTCCTTTGGCGTAATTTTGGCGGAGCCGATATCCATATATTGATAGACCTGCATGGAATCTGCCGAGATTACAGAACCTCCGATTTTTTGGGCCAGCGCGACGGAAAGCGCGCTCTTTCCCACCGCAGTAGGCCCTGTTAAAATTACCATTGGTTTTTGTTTCATCGGTTTTCGCCCCTTTCACATTAAACGATACGTTTGAATTTCCGGTCAATCTCAGCGCGGCTCATTGAGATAATTGTCGGTCGTCCATGCGGACAATGGTATGGATTTTCCAGTGTCAGAAGATCGTCTATCAGCTGTACGGCTTCCTTTTCCGAAAGTTTCTGACTCCCTTTTACTGCGGCTTTGCAGGACATGGATGCCACTTTCTCCAAAATCAGTTCGGGCGCTTCCTTTCCGGTCATGCCTGAAAAATCATTCAGCATTTCCAAAAACATCTGTTTACGGTCGATTTGTTCAAACTCTGCCGGGACGGCCGTAAGCGCATATTCCCTGCCGCCGAAATGCTCTGTTTCATATCCGAAAAGCGCGATCTGCTTTTGGTACTTTATAAGCGTCTCCTCCTCCGCCGCGCTCAGTGAAAGTATCGCCGGCGGGCTTATATTCTGCGAGGTAAAATCATTCTTTGCGATGCGCGCCATTGTCTTCTCATACAGCACTTTTTCATGCGCCGCATGCTGGTCAATCAAAAAGAGCTTGTCCTCAAATTCAACCAGCCAGTAAGTATCAAACAGCTGGCCTATGATTTTATGTTTTTTCCTGGCTTCTTTTGTCAGAAACATTTCCTGCTGCTCAAAATTCTGTTTCTGATCCAAAAAAAACTGTTTGCCTTTATCTGTATCCGGTAAATGCGCAGTATGCTGTTTGCCGGAATTTGCAAAACCGTCCATACTCTCGGCTAACGTTTGACTGTATTCCGTATTTATATTGGTATGTTCCCGGACTGCCGCCCCATATTCCTCTGCCTTGGCATCACTTTTTCTCTCTGCCGTACTGTTCCCAAAAAGTTTTTGAAAAGCGCCGTTTCCCTGCGCCGTATTTGTTTTTTCCGTAAAACGGCTTTTGGGAAAACTTCTGTCCGGAGTCCGGCTCTCAGATTTCGATAAGCTATCTTTGCCAGCGTTTTCCGCTTTGCCCACCGTAACGGCAGCAATATCTTCCCGATGTGTCAGCGCGGCCCGCACTGCGTCATAGAGCGCCTGATAAATTTCTTCATTGTGCGAAAACTGCAGTTCCATCTTGTTTGGATGTACATTGACATCCAAAAATTCACTTTCCATCGTAATATACAACACACAAAACGGATACTGCCGCTGCATTAAAAAACCCTTGTACGCATCTTCAATTGCTTTCGCAAACAAAGCGCTCTTGATATACCGCCCATTGATAAAATAGTTTTCCAGATTTCTGTTTCCCCGTGCGACCAATGGCTTTCCGATATAGCCGGAAACTGAAAAAAAACGGTTTTCGGCTTTTACACAAAGCAGCGAGGCGGCAATGTCCCTGCCGTAAATATGGTAGATCATGTCCTTTTCATTGGAATTGCCCGAAGTATGAAGCCGCGCCTGTCCGCTGTTGATAAACTGAAACGAAACATTCGGATGGGAAAGTGCAAGCCGTTCCATCAGATCTTTGATATAACCGCCCTCTGTCTGCGTGGATTTTAAAAATTTCCGGCGCGCAGGCGTATTAAAAAAAAGGTTTCGCACAATTATGGTTGTGCCTTCCGGCGCGCCGATCTCTTCATTCGCTTTTTCCTTAGATCCCTCTATCACATAACGCGTCCCGGTCAGTTCTGAATATGTCTTTGTAATCAGTTCCACCTGTGCCACTGCTGCAATACTCGAGAGCGCCTCTCCGCGAAAGCCCAGGGAACTTACAGTGATCAGGTCTTCCGCGCACTTGATTTTGCTTGTGGAATGGCGCAGAAAGGCAGTCGGAACCTGTGCGTGTTCTATCCCGCAGCCATTGTCCGTAATACGGATCAATGAAATTCCGCCCTCTTTGATTTCGACTGTGACAGCGGTAGCCTGTGCGTCAATGGCATTTTCCACAAGCTCTTTTACAACCGAAGAAGGACGCTCCACAACTTCCCCCGCCGCAATCTTATCTATTGTCTCTTCATCCAGTACGGTAATCTGTGGCATATCTGCTCCATTTCGTTTCTACGTTTTTCTGAAGTTCGTAAAGTTTATTTAAAGCTGCTATCGGCGTCATATTTCCAACATCCAGATTTCGGATTTCCTCCAGTACGTCGTTTTGTAACTCGGGCGCCGAAAAAAGAGAAAGCTGTGTAAATTCTGGTTCCGCTTTGTTATGCTCTTTTGGCGCGGTCAGATTTCTTGCGGCAGCAGCAATATCGTGTTCGGAGAGCTCCTCCACAATCTCTTTGGCACGTGAAATCACGGATTCCGGTACGCCGGCAAGTTTTGCCACCTGAATGCCATAACTTTTATCTGCGCCGCCTTTTACTATTTTTCGCAGAAAAACAATATCGTCTCCGCGCTCTTTGACAGCAATACAGTAATTATGTACATTTCCAAGCTTTCCCTCAAGCTCGGTCAGTTCATGATAATGTGTTGCGAACAGCGTTTTCGCCCCTAAAAGTTTTGGGTTGCTGATATGTTCGACGACTGCCCAGGCAATGCTTAACCCGTCAAATGTACTTGTACCGCGTCCTATTTCATCCAGAATCAAAAGGGAGTGTACCGTTGCATTGCGCAGGATATTCGCCACTTCATTCATCTCAACCATAAATGTGCTCTGTCCGCTCGCAAGATCGTCCGACGCTCCTACTCGCGTAAAAATTCGGTCTACAATACCGATCTTTGCGGATGCCGCGGGAATAAAACTGCCGATCTGCGCCATTAGAACGATTAACGCGCTCTGGCGCATATAAGTCGATTTTCCTGCCATGTTCGGCCCTGTGATAATGGCAATCCGATTGTCGTCATTGTCAAGACAGGTGTCATTTTCGATAAACATATCGTTTGGAATCATTTTTTCCACAACCGGATGACGGCCGCCTTTGATCTCGATTACGCCGTTCTCCATAATTTCCGGACGACAGTACCCGTTTTGCTCAGCAACAGCGGCCAGAGAACAGATTGCGTCAAGTCCTGCGACTGCTTTTGCCGTTTTTTGGATACGCACAACTTCGGCTGATATTCTCCCGCGCACTTCACAGAAAATTTCATATTCAAGCGCTGTCAGCTTGTCCTCGGCGCCAAGTATTGTCTCCTCCAGCTGCTTTAGTTCCGGGGTGATAAACCGCTCTGCATTGGCAAGTGTCTGACGCCTTGTATAATAATCGGGCACTTTGTCTTTATAAGAATTTGTTACTTCCAGATAGTATCCAAACACTTTATTGTATTTTATTTTGAGATTTTTAATGCCGGTTGCTTCTCTCTCTTTTGTCTCAAGATCAGCAAGCCACATTTTTCCGTCTGTCTTTGCTTTCCGGTATGCATCCACTTCCTCATGATAGCCTTCTTTAATGATATTTCCATCTCGTACGGAAATCGGCGCTTCTTCAGCAATGGAAGAAAAAATCAGCGTACAGAGTTCATCAAGCGTATCCATATCGTCTCGCAGTTCGCAAAGCAGCGCGCCCGAAAACTCTTCTAAAAGCGAATGGATTGGCGGAAGCATTTTTAACGAATTTGCAAAAGCAAGCAGATCCCTTGGATTGGCTGTTTGGTAAGTAATACGCGCAATCAGGCGCTCAAGGTCATAAATCGGGCCCAGATATTCGCGAATTTCCTCACGCGTAATCATGTGTTCGTTTAGCTCCGCAATGGCGTTTTGTCTTTTCTCAATCTGATCCTTTTCGATCAATGGCTGCTCGACATAAAGACGAAGCTGTCTTGCCCCCATTGCGGTTTTCGTTTTGTCCAAAACCCAGAGCAGGGAACCGCGCTTGTTCTTTTCACGAAGCGTTTCGACCAGTTCCAGGTTGCGCCTGGTAGAGCTGTCGAGAATCATATATTTTCCGGTTCGGTAGGGGTGAATGGAAGAAATATGGTCGAGGCTGTTTTTCTGCGTCTCATAGAGGTATTTTAACAGAGCTCCCGCGGCGATCGTACCGCTGCCGTAATCGCTTAATCCGAGCCCTTTTAAACTTTTCACTTTAAAATGCTCCATTAAAGTAGCTTCGGCAAGCTCATCACCAAAATACCACGATTCCAGTGCATATATTGTAGTATTGAGTCGATGTTTCATCTCTTCTATATCAATCCCGCTCATGTAAAAACTTTCATTGCAGATGATTTCGGACGGAGAAAACCGGTGGATCTCGTCCAAAAGTTTGCGCTCGGTATCCACTTCTGTCAATGAGTAGTCGCCGGTCGTGACATCCGCAATTGAGAGACCGTACTTATCCGCAAAATAGACGATACACATAATGTAATTGTTCCTTGACTCGTCCAGCGCCTGCATATCAAGATTAGTCCCCGGCGTTACAATGCGTATCACTTCACGCTTTACAATTCCTTTTGCAATTTTGGGGTCTTCCACCTGTTCGCAGATCGCTACCTTGTGACCGCGCATCACCAGCTTATTAATATAACCCTCCGCTGCATGATAAGGTACGCCGCACATCGGCGCACGCTCGTCCATCCCGCAGTTTTTTCCGGTCAGTGCAAGCTCAAGTTCCTCCGAGGCCGTTTTTGCGTCTTCAAAAAACATTTCATAAAAGTCTCCAAGCCGGTAAAACAGGATACAATCCTGATACTCTTCTTTTGTTTTCAGATACTGCTGCATCATCGGTGTATATTCAGCCACTTATTCTTCCTCAATTTCTATTATTTTTGATGATCGCTTCCGCTGTCTTTAGCCCGTCCATGGCCGCGGACATAATGCCGCCCGCATACCCGGCTCCTTCCCCGCACGGATAAATCCCCGCGACATCGGACATAAAGTTCTCGTCCCTTCGGATGCGAACCGGGGAGGATGTGCGGCTCTCAATGCCGGAGAGTATCGCATCCCGCCTGTCAAAATCATGTACTTCCTGTGCAAACTGACGCATCCCCCGCATAAATGTCTGTTCGACCTCGTCCGGCAAAAGTCCTCTTAAATTGGTAAATGCACATGCCCCCTTTGCAGCGCTCTCAAATGCGCCGTAAGAAGACGAGGACACATGATCACAATAATCGCCGAACAGCTGCTGCGGTATTTTACCGTTGCAGAGCAAAAAAGTTCTCTCTTCCAGCTCCTGCTGAAATCTCATCCCGCACAGCGCGTCATTTTCTCTCAAATTTTCTTTCGTCCTCTGCAAAGAACTCTGAGAATACCTGCGAAAATCGTCCGGCGTCACGGTTACGATAATTGCGCTGTTTGCATTTGCCCCGTCGCGCGCTGCATAGCTCATACCGTTTACGACAAGCCTCCCCTGCTCGGAGGATGCGTTTACCACATATCCGCCCGGACACATACAAAAAGAATAAACGCCGCGCCCGTTTTCAAAGTTTGCGGCAAGTTTATAAGGCGCCGCCGGAAGCTCCTTAAAATAGCGGTATCCATATTGGCCAAAATTAATAGACTGCTGCGGATGTTCCACACGGTATCCAACCGCAAACGCTTTTGCTTCCAGATATAGATCTCCTTTTTCAGCCAACATGCAAAAAGTATCCCTTGCAGAATGACCGATCGAAAGCACCATACAATCTGTTTCCACCCATTCCCGATCATTGATTTCGATCGCGCTAAGCCTGCCGTCTTCGATCCGGTAGTCTGTCATACAGGATAAAAAACGGTACTCCGCGCCAAGACGTTCCATCTCCAAACGCATGTTTTTGAGAATGGACAAAAGAAGATCTGTTCCGATATGAGGTTTACTTTCATATAGAACAGATTCCGGCGCACCGAATTTCACAAATGTCTCCAGCACAAAACGGCTGCGCCCAAGCGGATCTTTGACTAACGTGTTTAATTTTCCGTCTGAAAATGTGCCTGCTCCGCCCTCTCCAAACTGTACGTTCGAGCGCGTGTCAAGCACGCCGCTTTTCCAGAAGCGTTCAATATCAAGGACACGATCCTCTACGGGTTTGCCGCGCTCAATCAGAATCGGCCGTATCCCGCAAAGCAGCAGCGCATAGGCGCAAAACAGGCCGGACGGCCCCGTTCCAACAATGAGAGGCGGACGGCGAAACAAAACGTCATCTGCTTTTGCGATTTGATAAATTTTTGGCGTCACAAGGCTTATATTTTTATCTTTTATCTTTTTTATCTGATTCTTCGGGTCGGGAATCGAAACCTCGACCGTATAGACATACTTTAAATCCGGTTTCTTGCGCGCGTCAATGGATCGCTTTCCGATTGTATAGATAAACTCTTTTGACGACGGCAGTTTTAAGGTATTTCGTATTTTTTCACGAAGCTGTTCTTTTGTATGATGAATTGGCAGACTGATCTGACGGATGCAGATTCTTTCCGACATGTTTGCCCGCGACCTTTGTTTACCTGCACAGCAGCCTGCCACATAGCCGCTTGACCATGCCCACTGCAGATTATAACCGCCGCATGCTCCGTCAATGTCAAGCACCTCGCCTGCAAAATAAAGGCCGTCCACAATCTTTGACTCAAGCGTATCGTTTTTGATTTGTGTAGTATCTACGCCGCCCGCGCATACCTGCGCATTTGCAAACCCCATACTGCCGGAAAGATCTACGCGCAGTGCGCGCACTGCTTTTGCAAGGCAGGCGACTTGTCTTTTGGTGACATTTCCGGCCGGACATGTCACCGGAATGTCCGCCTCGCGCAAAAAAACAGGAATCAGTTTTTTGTGAAATAACCCGATCAGAGCCGCGCCGGCATCTTTACCGCGCCCGTTCTCTGCCGCGCAAAAAAAACGGCGTGACAGAAAACTTTCCGTCTCTTCGATTGTTTTTAGCTGCGGCATAAAGTCAAGTAAAACATAAGCACTGCTTCCCTGAGAGAGCGCTTTTGTGGCATAACGGCTTAACTGAAATACCGGTATGCCCGATACGCCATACTCTGTCAGCTGCAGTTCCCCCTTTTCTGTCGTAATTTGTTGTCCATTGACGAAAAGTTTCACTGCCGCCTGCGCACGTATTCCTGCAACCGATTTCAAAAATGACTGTTTGCCTTTCATCTGCACAAGCGCAGGAACAATATCTATGATTTTATGTCCAAATTGTTCTATATATGGAAGCGCACTGCCGTCGCTGCCTGTCTTTGGCGAAGCCAGAAGTCCGGTTGCAAATACGACTGTACGCGAAAGAAAAGTGTCCTGATTTGTATCAATCCAAAAACAGCCGCCTTTCTTTTTGACGCCGGAAATCCGGCAGGATGTAAAAATACTGACGCCAACGGCTTTCGACTCCATCATTAAAACGTCAAGTACAGCCGATGCCTGTCCGCACTGCGGATAGTACCACCCGTTTCTTTCTGTCGGACAAACGCCAAGTTCCTCGAAAAAACGGATGGTATCTGCTGTGTCAAACTGTTTTAAGACAGAGCTTACAAAGGCGGGTTGTTCTCCTCTGTAACAGGATATCTCACATATGGCATTTGTATAGTTGCATTTTCCGTTTCCGGTTGAAAGAATCTTCTTTCCGACCCTGTCCATATGCTCTATGACGATTGTCTTTGCTCCGTTTTTTGCGGCGGCGATCGCTGCCATAAGCCCTGCCGCGCCGCCGCCGATTACTACGGTATCCGCTTTTACCATATTGTTTCTCCATAATTCTTCTAATAGAAGCATTTGCCGACCCGGTCAAATGCACATTTCCTATTATAGTAACACATTCAGGAGAAACATTCAATATTTTAACTGGAGTAGTTTTCCAAAAATTCGTACAGTTCCCTGTCATTTTCAAACGGGATGCCTGCGTTTGCCTTTTTCTTCATCTCATCATCCAGGTCTTCATATCTGATGTTTGTCTCCAGATATAACGTCTCCCCGTCTTTTTCGTAGACAACAAGACGCCCCTCCTCTACACGCAGCAGGTACATATAATTTTTTTGTACGGACACGCTTGCCGCAAGCGCTTCTTCCGTCTCTGTCAAATCCGCATATTCGGAATCAAGCGCCACCTCATAAGGCACGACAAGCTCGTCCGGGGTTTTTAACATCCAAAAGAAAACGGCGACAAGTCCGATAAAAACTGCAAACAGTAAAAAGCAGATACTTATCATTTTTTTCATGGCACCCTCCGATGAAATACGTTGTTTTGATAAGTATCTGCCAATATTTTCTTTCTTATACAAAAATTATTTTAAAAGATGCATTTTTTTTGCGATATTTGCCAGTGCGCGTCCTTTCGGAAATTTTAACAATTCCTGCTCGTTGAGCCCTTTAAACAGAAGCAGTGTGATAAAGTAGACAAGCACGCCGACTGCAATTGCAGCAATTGTTCCGACTGTCTGCAGTGCAAGCAGAGTATCAAATAACCAAAATACGCCAAATACAACAGCTCCCATGATGGCGGACGAAATTGCAGGGATCAGGAACGTTTTTTTGACCTCCTGTCTGTAACCGCTGTATTTGCGGATGGAACGCGCATTTAAAATGCACATAATCAAACCAAATACCGCATTTGCAATAATCACGGCATAGATATTTAAGTTGAGCAAAAGCATCAGCGCGGCAAGCACAATTAAATGCAGTACAAGCGCAATCGCAGCATTTTTTACCGGTTCTTTCATTCTGTTGATGCCCTGCAAAAGTCCGTTTGAGAGCGTTGACAGAGATGAAAAAATAATGGAGACTGCGCCGACCCGAAGCATCAGCGCCGCCGTATCCGTGCTGTCGGAAAAGACAAGCTGCATAATCGGCGCGGCAAGAACGCACATACCGACGGCGCACGGAAAAGCAATCAGCATAATAAAACGGTTTGCCATATAAATCTCCGCTTTTGCTTTCCGAATATTTCCTGCCGCATAGGCGGCAGTCAGCGCGGGAACAGAGGAGGCCGCAAGCGCCGATGCAATGGATATCGGGACATTAATCAGCGTTCGGTATTTCATACCATAGATTCCGTTCCATGTCCCGTATTGTTCCGCTGCATAACCCTGAAATATCGCTATGTTTTTATAGAGCGCCTGGTCTAAAATATTGTTGCAGTTGTAGATCGTTGTACTAAGCAGCACCGGAACGATCGTAATTACAAGCGTTCGAAAAATATACGTATAGGAATCCTCCGTACCGGGGCGCTCGCGCTTCATCTGCCGTTTTAGCACGGAAAGATAAACGCAAAGCACAAACAGCACAAATAAAAGGCCTGCCAGAGCCCCAATCCCGGTGCCAAGCGTACCCCCGGACGCTCCGTATGCCGCCGCATAATTTTCTTTATTGCCCAAAACAGCCCCGATTTTTCCTCCGTAAGAAAACAGCACATAAGCCGCCCAGACGCTGACAATTGCATTGACGATCTGTTCGAGTACCTGTGAGAAAGCGCTTGGCATCATCGTACCAAGCCCCTGAAAAAACCCCCGTATCACACCGAGCACAGCGACTATCAAAAGAACAGGAACCAATACCCTGACTGCAAAGATACTGTAAGGCGTCTTCATAATTGTGTCCGTGATAAATTCCGCCCCAAAAAATAAAATAGCGGCAGCGGCCGTACCGGTCACTGTGGCAAAGAGCAACGCGCATTTTAAAATACGGTAAACGTTACGCCGCCTGCCCTTTGTCATATTTGCGGAGACCAGTTTCGAGACTGCAAGCGGCAGACTGTAAGATGAAATAATCAGCAGTATATTGTAGATTTCAAAAGCCGTACTGTAATAATCGTCCCCGGTATCCCCGATAATCCGATGCAGCGGTATACGGTAAACCAGACCGATAATACGGCTGATCAGGGAAGCCGCTGCCAATACCGAGCCCTGCATCAGGAAACTTGTACTGCTCTTTTTTCGTTTTGCACCCATAGGTTGAGTAATCCTTTCCGGCTGTATTTAAGGCTCTCGTTCCGATTCATTGTTATGATCGGTATATTTTCATTTTTTCCAGAATTTCATTCTGCTTCGCTTCCATTTGGTCTGCTTCGTCTTTTTCCATATGGTCATATCCAAACAGGTGCAGCATACTGTGGACAATCAAAAATGCGTACTCCCTTTTCTCACTGTGTCCGTACTGCACTGCCTGTTCTTTCAGTCGTTCTGTCGAAATCACAATATCGCCGAGCATAATTTCACCTGTGTCCGGGTTAAAATTATCTCCGTAAGAATCCTCCAGTTTTGAAAAGTCTCCTGCTTTCGGATACGAAAGCAGCGGAAACGACAATACATCTGTCGGCTGATCCAGACCGCGGTACGTCCGATTGATCTCCTGTATTCCCAAATTGTCAGTTAACGTCAGGCAAAGTTCTGCTTCATAGGGGAATGCTTCCTGTTCGATGGCAAAAGAGACAACTTCCTCTGCCAGCGCCTGTTCGTCGAACGAAAAAACTGCATTCACCTCTTTTTCAAAATTCAAAGTCATTCTGTGTTCCTTTCTGTTTCTAGTAAGTGATCGGATTTTACAAGACATTCCCGAATCTGCAGAAACCGGTTCATGCTAAGGCCGGAATTGTCGTAAATACCGCTTGCCGAGTATTCGTTCAGCGTCTGGTAAATGACCATATCCTGATTCCAGTCGTTCGACATAGTTGTCCTGCTCTTTAATACTTCGAGCTTTTTCATCAGGCCATCGACCATATGTACGATTGCCGATTCTGAAGTCGACGGTTTTTTCATTTCCCCATTGTATTCTTCAATAATGTGAATGACATCCTCAGGAAAACACGATTTACGCAGCAGACGTATCCCGTTTTTGGCAATGGCATCCCCTTCTATAATGCCTATCCGGTAATAAAAACCTGCCGCGGCGCAAATCTGCTCCTTTGCGCCTGCAACTTTCGCGCAGTAGGACGCCACCTCTGACACTTTTTTCGCATGCGCATACTCCGCAATTGAAAATTCACGCAATTCCTTTGCAAGAAAATACGACTCGTCCATTATTTTTTTATATTTCTTCTGCAGCGCGTGTTCGCGCACTGCAATGATATTCTTTTGAAACACAAATACCAGAAAGACAAGCGCCGCACCCTCCGCAGCGCCATAGAGCAAGATCAGATATGAAATCTGCTGATTTGCAATATAGTAAAAAATTGCGGGCAGCAATACACTGATACAAAATAAAATCAGATTATACCAGAGCGCGAAACGCCGTTCCCCCACTGCCTCGGCCAGAATACAGCCAAACACACAAAAAATGCTGTACAGCAGGAACTCATATACGGTTGCGCGCATCCCAAGACACAGCAGGACACTGTAAAATACATGAACGGGAAGCGCAATTTCTGCTTTTGAAAATGCACTCATACAGACAGCCGCTGCCAATACAGGTTTTAAAAATTCCGGTAAAAACACTCCCGCAAGCATAAGAAGCGACGACAGAAACAGCCCCATCCAAACCCAGGCGTAATCCGTCTCCCGGTCATGCTCGATTGCGCCAAGGTTTCGCTTATGCTCCAGAAAAAAAACAAAAAGCACGCCAAACATTGCGGTAAAGACAAGATAAAGAATCATTTCATCCAGCCAGACGCCGCAGCAAAGACTGACAGCCGCAGTATATCCAATCAGAGTTAAGACGATCAGGCAGATATAAAAGAAACGTTTGAACACAATTTGGTCTTTCATCGTCTTCTCTTCTCCTGCCGCTTCTTGTTCTCCCATCCTGCCTTTTTCTCATGTTCTTCATATGCCTTTACGATTTTCTGGACAAGCGGATGGCGTACCACATCCTTGCTGGTCAGTTCACAGATTCCAATCTCATCGACCTTACGCAAAACAGTCAGCGCATGGTCAAGTCCGGACGGCATCCCGGGCGCCAGATCTTTTTGCGTCGCATCCCCGGTAATAACCGCTTTGGACCCGAAGCCGATTCGTGTCAGAAACATTTTCATCTGCGCCGGGGAAGTATTCTGCGCCTCGTCCAATATAATAAATGCATTGTCTAATGTGCGCCCCCTCATATAGGCAAGGGGCGCAACTTCAATCAGGCCTCTCTCCGTATTTTTCTGAAAACTCTCCGCTCCCATAATCTGATAGAGCGCATCGTATAAGGGCCGCAGATACGGGTCGATTTTGCTCTGTAAATCTCCCGGCAAAAAACCCAGTTTTTCCCCCGCCTCAATGGCCGGACGAGTCAGAATAATGCGTCCGACTTCTTCGTTTTTAAATGCAGTGATTGCCATTGCCATTGCAAGATATGTTTTTCCGGTGCCGGCTGGTCCGATCCCGAAAACAATCATTTTATTTCGTATATCATCCACATACTTCTTCTGTCCCAAAGTCTTTGGTTTTACTGGTTTTCCCGTCACAGTATGGCAGATACAATCCTGGTCAATCTCTACCAGAACAGACTCTTTCTGTTCTGCGAGAAGCGCCAGCGCATAATTGACATTCTGTTCTGTAATCTCGTTGCCGCGTCTGGAAAGTTCAAACAGCTCGGTAAAAATGTTTTTCGCACCCTGTGCGCGCCCCTCGTCTCCGATAATTTTCATGGAACCGTCTCGTACTACGACAGTTACATTTAATGTGCGCTCTATTTTTTTGATATGCGCGTCAAACTGGCCAAAGACATTTGCCATATGTCCTGCCGGTATGTCCAGTGAAATTTCAGTCAGACTCATCTGTGTCCTGCCCCTCCTGGCTCGTCGTGTATTTTATTTCTGTAGGTTGATAGGAAACGACAGATTCCAGCGCCTCAATCGTCCCGCTTACTACATACTTTTCACCCTTTTTCTCTATCATAACATTTTTTGCAGTTATTTGAATACCATTTTCTTCCAAATTTTTGATATAATTTGCAAGATTTTTTGACGCAATCTCCTGCGCCTCTTCTTTTGTACGCTTTTTTTGCTCTTTTTTGTATTCTTCATATGTCTGTGTAGTCAGATAAACCGGCAGATAAAAGTTATCGGTAAAATGCAGCTGGTTCGTTTCCGACACCACGTTAAAATTTTCATATCCTGCTTTAAAAAACGGGTTGGAAAGAGCCCTCTGGCCAAACAAAATTTTATAGTCCGTCTTTGTATTGCCTGTTTTGATCTGGTCGATATAATCGACAGGGATTTCATCCCTATATTCATATGTAACTTTTGCAATAATATCCGCTTCGCAGCTGTGATAAAGATAACCTGACACTTCGCCGTTGTCGTCCAGGATTTCCAATCTGCCGCAGACAAGAAGATCCCCCTGTTTTACTTCACTTCCGGCCGCTACAAGCGGCGTACCGTTTCTTGTCACAATACTCGCAATCACGCCGTCCTTTTTTGCAACGATATCATAAACCGTATCTTCCTTTTTGACATAATTTTCTTCCGGCAGGAGATTTTCCTGTATGTCAACAGTCATTTTTGTGCCGTAAATTTTAATGGATGTCCATATGACTTCGCTGTAACTGCTTCTAAGCGCCTCCTCAAGCGCCTCGCAGTCAATATCTTTCTTTTTTGTTCCAAACGAACAGTCTTCTTCTTTTAAGAAGTCAAGAATCATCTCCTCAGAGAGATAGGAATTGCCGCCCACCTCAATATTCCAGATAAAACCGGAAAAATAATACAACAAACCTGCAAAGATCAGAATGCCCAGTGCATAGATCTTTCGTCTGCGGTATCGGAAGATCGTAAACGGCACGCCATAGCGCTTCAATATGTGTATTTTCGTTTTTGTCTTTTTTAAAATAGGTTTTAACTGTTTAAACCCATAAACGCTGATATAAAAAAAATAGCCGTCCTCACATGGGGTCAGATTCCAGATCAGAATATCGCGGTTTCCGCAAAGATTGAGGAAACGCTCCGGTGCATATCCTGTCAGATGAACATATACAAAACCCCTGAAATATTTGATGGCGGAAAGAATCATACGCGGTCAGCTCTCATATTGAATGGCCTCAAAAAAACCCGTAATTTTCATCTCCTCGTTGGTATAGTAATCAATCGCAAGATGTACACCGGAAATAACGATCCTGCATGTTTTTGTCTGTATGCGGATAAAGGAATCTTCATACTCTAAGATTCCTTTATAGTTTGTGACAACCAGTTCTTTCCTGCCGGTGACGGTGACAATCGGCGCGCCAAGCATCAGGTCTTTCGGCAGTTCCAAAGTATTGATTACTTTTTCATGGATAGACAGATCCGCCTCTGTTTTTTTTTGTTTTTTTCTCATAGAAAAATATATGAAAGAAACGATCGTCTTATTCGGAAATTGTATCGTCTGTTATGATTTTTTTTACAACATCGGTTCGTGCCGGCCTCTCGCTTCCTATCTCATATGCAGTTTTAATATTTTGAATTACATTGTCCAGTTCTTTCTCTGATGCTGCATAAAGACAGGCCAGTGTATCGCCTTTTTTTACCACGTCCGCATTTTTTTTCTGCAGACGGATACCGACAGATCGGTCAATCTGTGCATCTTTTGTCATACGCCCGCCTCCGAGCATCATACAGGCAGCGCCGATTTTCTCCGCCAGTATGCGTGTGACATAACCTGATTTTTCCGCAATAACAGGCACAACGACCGGCGCTTTCGGAAATTTGGACGGATCGGACACATAAGCGTCATCACCGCCCTGTGCCCGTACAAATTCGGCAAGTTTCTTCAACGCTCGTCCGTCCCGGATGGCTGTTTCCATCATCCCGGACGCCTCTTCTTTTGACTCGGCGCGTTTTGCAGCAAGAAGCATTAACGTTCCCAGTGCAAAGACAACCTGCTTAAAATCCGCCGGACCGTTTCCCTCTAATGTTTCAATCGCTTCTACTACTTCCAGCGAATTGCCCACGGCGTACCCCAGGGGCTGGTCCATATCGGTAATGGCCGCCATTGTCTTTTTTCCCGCCATTGTTCCGATCGCTACCATCTGCTCTGCAAGTGCGCATGCATCATCCATATGTTTCATGAACGCGCCGCTGCCGGTTTTTACGTCCAATACAATTGCATCGCTCCCGGAACAAAGTTTTTTACTCATGATAGAGCTGGCAATCAATGACAGTTCATCTACCGTACCTGTCACGTCGCGCAGCGCATATAATTTTTTGTCGGCCGGCGCAAGACTTTTTGTCTGTCCGGCGACAGCGATCCCGATTTGATTCACATTGGAAAGAAACGTCTCTTCCGAAATGCCGGTATGAAATCCGGGAAAGCATTCCAGTTTGTCGATGGTCCCCCCGGTGTGTCCAAGTCCCCTGCCAGCCATTTTAGCAACAGGAACGCCAAGCGATGCGACAAGCGGAGCAAGCGCAAGCGTCGTCTTATCTCCGACGCCGCCGGTGCTGTGCTTGTCGACTTTTATTCCCCTGATGCCGGACAGATCCATCACGTCCCCGCTGTCTCTCATGGCAAGTGTTAAATCAAGCGTCTCTCTTTTGCTCATACCGCGAAAACAGATTGCCATCAACATGGAAGACATCTGGTAATCGGGAATTGTTCCGTCCGTATATTTTTCTATCATAAAACGAATTTCCCCGGTGGAAAGCTCCCCGCCGTGTTTCTTTTTCACGATCAGATCATACATGCGCATGGTCATTCCTCCAGTTTCTTGTGCATCCAGATATGCGGACAGCCCTGTTCATCATCCGCCTGTCCCCGTTTTGTATAACCCTGTTTTTCATAAAATTCCGCTGCCGCACACTGCGCGTGAAGCAGGATGCTTCTGCCTCCGATTTCCTTTATATATGCTTCCGCACGACTTATCATGGCGGCGCCCGCCCCTTGCCCGCGATATTCTTTGATTACTGCAAGGCGCCCCAGTAAATGCGACTGCATGAGATCATCCCAGAACAGGCGGCATGTCGCGGCAGGCGTCTTCCCGTCATACATGACAAGATGCACTGCGATATCGTCTGTATCGTCCATTTCATCGCAGAATCCCTGTTCATCTACAAATACGGCGATACGTATTGCTTCCGCCTCTTTGGGCAGCGTGTGATATATTTTAATGTCCATCTTCTTTACTCCACCCCCGTTTTTTTACAAAGATCAGAAATACAACACCGGTCACAGTGAGGTTTGGTACGGGCCGTACAGATATCCCGGCCGTGCCAGACAAGCCGGTGACAGAAATCACTGCCCTCTTCGCCCGGAATGATCTTCCACAATTCTTTTTCTACTTTTGCAGGTTCCTTGATCCCATCCACAAGCCCCATCCGGTTGACAAGGCGGATACAGTGCGTATCTGTTACGATTGCCGGTTTTCCGAACACATCTCCCATGATGAGGTTTGCACTTTTTCTTCCGACGCCCGGCAGTTTTAACAGCTTGTCAAAATCATCCGGCACATGTCCCTGATATTCATCGCGCAGCATTTTCATACATGCGCTGATATCCCGCGCTTTGCTGTTTCCAAGCCCACAGGGACGTACAATCTCTTCTATTTCGGAAACCTCAGCTTTGGCGAGTGCGTCTATATCCGGAAATTTTTCGTACAGTTTTTCTACTACGACATTTACTCTTGCATCGGTACACTGCGCGGCCAGCCGCACGCTGACTAACAGCTTCCAGGCCTTATCATACTCCAGGGAACAGGACGCGTTTGGATATTCCTCCTTTAATTTTTGGATAATTTCTTTTGCCAGTTGTTTTTTCGTCATTCTTTTCCTCTTTTTTCGTTCAATTTCCAGTCTCATAGTAATAAAAATGTTCGCATATCTTTATTGTCTTATAGAAGTTGTCGCCGCCCTCTTCCATACAGCTGTAAATGCCTTCCTTCTCCATGGTTAAATCGCCATACACATAAGCCGTATGAAGCAGATGCGCCATATCTTTTTGTGTATAATAAAATCCCCATTGATAAGTCGACGTCATGAGCCCCGTCGAACTGCACTCATAGATCAGCACAATATCATCGTTACAGTCTGCCGGCGGATGGATACAGGCATTCTGCCCCCACTGGCCTGTATCTTTTAAAACAGCTTCGGAATCTTTTAATGTTTCTTCCATTGCCGTATCTGTGAGAAATGTTTCCGGAGCATCTCTGTATTGTGCGATTACGCTTTCAGCCTCTGCCTTTAAGAGATCCTGATTTTCTGTAACGACTTCACCTATCCCCATCTTGCGGCCGCATGAACAAAAGGCCAGCGGTACTAAGAGGAGGATATACAGAAAGTTTCTTTTTTTGTGTATTCGCATATCTTTATTCCCGCTCATCTGGTATTTTCCTTCTGTCATTTCTAATAAATTATAACATAAATAGATACAAATACAATACTTCGAAATCCTCTCATTTTATTTTGGCAGTTCTGGAAGTTTTTTCAATCAGCAATTCATTAAAAAGTGTTACCCTTTGATTTCTGATTTAAATACGGTGGAATACTTTCTTCAAAGCTTCTCCCTTACCTATGATACGGCGTGAGAGAGACGCCCGTCGACTCCGACGTGTTGTTGGTTTTGGTTCGTCTGCCATGCTTTTGGCTATCCCCTGTCACGATTTTGGACACACACCCGGGAGGCCAGGATTTCTGGAGTTTTCTCCGCATAAAAAACACCGCCTGTTGTCCCTTCAGGCGGTGTTTTTTGTAAATTTGGCGGCACTTTTTGCTTCTCTTCCCTGTTTTTCCATCCACAAGATGAAAGTATGTATGTTCCAAAAGCCCTGTTATCTGTTTCTATTATACACAGACTTCCGGCAAATTACAATAAGCTTAGAACCTGTCTTCCGGCGTTTTCCCGCTCTTTGTTGTAAAAGAGTATTCTTTCATACTCCGTCTTTACTTGTGATATGGTTCATGATGAATAATGCGAAACCCTCTGTAAATCTGTTCCAACAAAATGACCCGCATCAGCTGATGCGGGAATGTCATCGCAGAAAAACTTAAGTTTAGGTCTGCCCGTTTTCGCAGACCATCCGATAAACCAAGCGATCCTCCAATTAAAAATATAATATGACTGCCTCCGCCCGTACCGATCGCCTCGATCTTTGCTGCAAACTCCACTGAATCCATCTGTTTTCCGTCAATGGCAAGTGCACAGACAAAAGCGTCGTCTCTCAAATGCTTCTTTAACCGCTCCCCCTCTTTTTCCAGAATAATACGCTCCATTCCGACACCGGCATCGTCCGGCGTCTTTTCATCAGCCACCTCGATAATCTCCAGTTTACAATAACGGGAAAGTCGTTTTGTATATTCCTCTATTGCGCCGCGAAAAAATTTTTCCTTTATTTTTCCAACGCATAAAATCGTTATTTTCATAGACTCTGATCAAACTCCATCAATACCGGGAAATCCGTTCGATACTCTTTCACAATAAAAGGGTTCTCTTTTGCATACTGAAAAATCTGCTCTCCAAGTCCGCTTTCAACAAGAACTTTCATTTCTTCGAGTGGTTTTTCATTGATTGACGGACAAGTTGGCGTCAGCGCAATCACAAATGTTCCATCTTTCTTTTTCATGATGCGAAGCGGCCAAATTTTACAGTCAAACGGCTTATCTTCCTCCTTTAATACGCATCCGGTTTTCGGATTCAGAAACAGACAGGCCGCTTCCTCCTGCGGATCGTTGGTTTTATAATTTCCCTCCAGCTCCATACGGCCGTATCCGACGTTTTCCTTTTGTTCTCTTTGAAACGAAATTCCCCCTGTCTCCAGTCTCTGCACCACATCAATCGGAAACAGCGGCGTCTCCCAAAGACTCTGCCGCCGAAATGAACAACAAAACCTGCACTTTGCACAGGATTCCTTTGATAACACTTTCGATAACATACGCTCCTCCACGTTAACAATACAACTTTTCACACTGCATGCTTTGCACTGTATTTTCGCAGCAATATTTTCGGATGGTAGGACATCTTTGCTTTGCGAAGCCCCTCAACTCCCATATCCTCCTCGCGGTTGATCCAGGAAAAATTTGTCAGTTCTTTGGCAAAATACTGATTAACTGCACTGTATGCCCCATTTACCGCATATTCATCGACCGCTTTCTCAAAATGGATGTCACAGGTATCCTGATTGATTTTTGAGGCGATTGTCATTGCCGCCGGCGTATCATCCACATAGAGAATGGCTCCGGCCAGCGCCAGATGTTCAAAATCGTCGAGCGCCTCGCGAATTGCTTTGCGCTCCTCATCGGAAACAATCTCACCCTGCGGAAGATGCGTGCGGCACCATTCTTCTTCAACAGCCCACGCATCCTCACGGTTGAGCTCAGTAATCGGACAAATTCTGATATCGTCGTAAGTACGGCAAAATTTTGATACATGGTTTTTTTTCTTGTGAAACGACTTTCCTTTTAAATTTGCCAATTCCTCCGCCGAATAGATATAATCTGTATCCCCGTCGCTGCAGGCAAACTCAAAATGGCGCGGAAATGCCGCATTTAAAAGATCTTTCTGCTCCTCTGTCAAAAGACAAAAAGAAAGCTCTTCTCCCAGTCTGTCAGCCTGGCTTTTAATCTCAAACAAAGCCTGTTCCCAGTCTCCGTTTCCAACCGGAAATGTATACCCTTCCCTGCCGTTTACACCATTGTATTTACGAATGAGGAAATCCTTATAGTGACAAATCTGTGTATCATATTTATGCCGGAGAAGATAAATATTTCCGAAAGAGAGATCGCTCCCTTTATTTTCGGCTCCGGATACCGCTTCGCTGATCCATGTGCGGTCGTTCATCTGCGGTGCTGTAAAATCAAGCATAATAATCTCCTTTTCTGCATTGCGAACGCAGTTCGCAATAGCTATCTACACATAAGCAACTTTGTGGCAGGCCATCTATGGCTTTGAGGCGCGCAGACACAAATCGCCGTGCGAAACATTTATTTTTCACAGTATTCCCTTTCAAAATAATTCATTCTTATACATTATCTACAATATTATGAATCCATACTCCTTTTTTCAAAAGAATAATGCCAATGACACCTTTTACCAGTTCCACACTCTGACAGATCAGATAAACCTGTATCATCGGCAGTCCGGTGAAACGGCTTAAAATATAAGCAGTCGGAATATTGACGATCCAGATATAACAACTGTCCATAAAAAATGTAACCAACGTCTTGCCGCCGGTACGCAGAGTAAAATAAGCCGCGTGATAAAAAGCATAGATCGGCATAAACACAGAAGAAACCCGAATTAAATTCGACGCAAGGTTTCTCACATCGTCGGAAGTATTGTAAATCTGCGGAAACATCGGTGAGAGGAGAAACAATACTGCTCCAATAAAAATACAGACAGATACCGCAAAAAATATCATCTTTCTGTCCGTCTCCACAGCCTGCTCCATTTTTCCGGCGCCAAGCTGCTGACCAACTACAATCGAAATCGAACTTCCAAGTGCAATAAAGAAAATATTAAATAAATTGGAAACGGTTGTAGAAATATTTAACGCCGCGACAGCATTTAATCCGCGCATCGAATAGCACTGCACCAACACCGCCTGTCCGGCAGACCACAATGCCTCGTTTGCCATTAGCGGCGTCCCTTTTGCAAGAATCTGCTTAACCAGCAAAGGCGGAATACGAAATGTGCGGTACGCACCCCTGATAAACTTATTTTTTTCCTGATTCCTGTGTGTCCATAGAACCACAATCGCAGCTTCAAAAAAACGCGATACCACAGTGCCAATCGCAGCGCCGGTAATTCCGAGCTTTGGGCAGCCAAATTTACCGAAAATCAACAGATAATTAATAAACAGGTTTGTCAGGACTGCAACAGCTCCGGCTGCCATCGGCAATACAGTCTGCCCTGTCTCGCGCAGCGTGCTTGCATAAATCTGCGTCACCGTATATGGGATCAACCCGATTAACATTATCATCAGATACTCCATGCCGGCCGCATGCGTCGCCAGAAGATTTCCGGTTCCGTCCTCATGTAAAAACAGATGTATCAGTTCTCCCCCGCCGATTAAAAAAATAAGAATGCCAACAATAAACAACAGCGTACAGCAGATAAATTTAAAACGAAATGTATTTCGCACGCCCTCGTCATTGCCTTGTCCGTAAAATTGCGCACTAAAAATAGAAGCGCCTGAAACTGCACCAAAAAGACAGATATTATAGACATTGAGCAGCTGATTGACAATTGCTACTCCTGACATCTGCTCTGTCCCAAGCTGCCCTACCATAATATTATCCAACAGGCTGACAAAATTTGTAATTCCGTTTTGAACCAGAATGGGAAAAGCAATCATTAGTATCATTCTGTAAAAAGCCTTATCCCCAATATATCGTGATTTAAATTGATTCATTGTGCACTCTCCCCCCTTTTCTTCAAAATATGAAACCACCGGCAGCCGGAATAAAAGTCATTATAGCAAATATTTTCCAGACAATCAACAGAAAAATACCACTTTTATTATGCGGAAAGATACTTTCAGGCTTTTCTATCAGATAAAAACAGGGAACCTGCCTCTTTCAAGAACAGCTTCCCTGTTTCCGACAAATGACGGGCTAATTTCGCACCCAATCTGCATTTTTCTTACAGTATAATCTTCTTTGGACACTTCTGTGCACAGATTCCGCATCCGACACATTTCTCCTGATCAATATAAGCAATATTGTCGATGACATGAATCGCATCTTTCGGACAATTCTTCTCACAGAGATGACATCCGATACAACCAACCGAACATGCTTTCATCACATCCTTACCCTTATCCTTAGAACTGCATTTTACCATATGTTTCGCATCATAAGGAACAAGCTCAATCAGATTCTTCGGACATGCAGCCACGCACTTGCCGCATGCCTTGCAGGCTTCTTTATCCACAAGAGCGATACCGTCAACAATATGAATTGCGTCAAACGGACATGCTTTCACACAGCTGCCATAACCAAGACAACCGTAATTACAGGATTTTGGGCCGCCGTTTGGCACAAATGCCATTGCTGCACAGTCTTCATTGCCAGTATAATCGTAATCTCTGCCGGCTTTCTCACACGTGCCGGCACATTTTACAAATGCAACCTGACGGGCAGTCTCGCCTGCCGCGACCCCCATGATCTCGCCGATTTTAGCGCCGATCGCTGCACCGCCGACCGGACACTGGTTCACCGGAGCCTCGCCTTTTACAATTGCCGCCGCAAGACCGGAACATCCCGCATAACCGCAGCCGCCGCAGTTATTGCCCGGAAGCACGCCAAGGATGGCCTCTTCTCTCTCATCCACTTCTACTTTGAACTTTTCACCGGAAATGCCGAGGAAAAATCCAATTAAGATACCTACGCCGCCGACTACGGCGGCTGCAACTAAAATTGCCGTAATATTCATCTTTCCCTCCTAAATCATTCCTGAAAATCCCATAAATGCAATCGACATCAGACATGCTGTAATCAATACAATTGCCGTACCCTGGAATGGCTTCGGGATATCGTTATATTCAATTTTTTCACGTAAGCCCGCCATAATTACAATTGCAATTAAAAAGCCGACTGCAGTTGCGAATCCGTTTACAACGCTCTCCAAAATATCATACTCTTTTGTCACATTGGTAAGAGCAACGCCAAGAACCGCACAGTTTGTTGTAATCAGCGGAAGATACACGCCAAGACTCTGATAGAGAGACGGCATGGACTTTTTCAAAAACATTTCTACAAACTGAACAAGCGCAGCAATGACAAGAATAAATACAATGGTCTGCAGATAAGTCAGGTCAATTCCTTTTTTTTGTAAATAGGTATTTGCAAGTATAAATTTGTAGATCAGGGCTGTTACAAAAGATGCAATCGTAATGACAAATACAACAGCTCCGCCCATTCCGGCTGCTGTCTCGGTCTTCTTTGAGACGCCTAAGAACGGACAGATACCGAGAAACTGGCTTAATACGACGTTATTTACAATCGCTGAACCGATTGCAATTAAAATTAATTCACTCAATACACTCATCTGTATCTATCCTCCTATTCCGTTTTCTGATCCGAAGACACAGCCTGCGTTTTTCCGGTGCAGAGCGCTGACTGTCCGCAGCTTGCACAGTCGCCGGTCAGACATCCGGACGGCGCTGCAAGCGGTTTGCCTTTTGCGTCCATCTTTGCGCGCACCAGATTCATACACACAACAAGAACTGCAAGTACAAGGAACGCGCCGGGCGCCATAACAAAAATAGTAATCGGCGTGAACCAGTCTAAGGAAAGTACCTGATACCCGAAAAGCTGTCCCGCACCCAAAATCTCACGCACAAGGCCGATACAGGTTAAACCAAGCGTAAATCCAAGACCCATACCAATACCGTCAAAAATGGACGGAACAACAGGATTTTTGGACGCATAGCTCTCCGCACGTCCCAGGATAATACAGTTTACAACGATAAGCGGAATATACACGCCTAACGATTTTGAAAGATCCGGCGTATAAGCGTTCATCAAAAACTGTACCATCGTTACAAGGGAAGCAACAATTACGATAAACGCGGGCATACGCACACCATTTGGAATTACTTTGCGGAACAGCGAGATCAGTAAATTCGCAAACACAAGTACAACCGTTGTGGAAAGCCCCATACCAAGTCCGTTCATGGCGGAAGATGTTACCGCCAGAGTCGGACACATACCGAGCATCAGGACAAAAGTCGGATTCTCTTTGATAATACCGTTATATAAACGTTCCACGTTCTTATTCATTAATTTGCACCTCCTAATACATTCTGGAAGTAATAAATGCAGGCATTCACTCCGTTCGCCATAGCTTTTGATGTGATTGTAGAACCGGAAATGGATTCAATCTCACTGTCGGAAGCCGGCGTTGCCTTTACAACTTCAAACTGGTCTACCTGCTTATTCTGGAACTGACTGTAAAAAGCCTCTTCCTCCGCTTTCATTCCAAGTCCCGGAGTTTCCGCAATGGAAGTGATGGAATATCCGTTGACTGTACCGTCCATCTGAATACCCACGGAAAAAGTAATCGTCGACTGGCTCGCATCTTTTGCCATGACAGTGATTACATAGCCTAACTCCGTTCCGGATGCATCTTTTGCCAACTGCACATCTTTGATTTCATCCACATAACCCGCTGTCGTTATCAATTCGTTTGCCGCGTCTTTATCAAATTCCGCATATGCCTCAAAAGAGTCTGCATTTTCAAATACCTGCTGATAGGCGGCTCTTAAGGCTTTCTGGTTCTCTTCTTCAATCCTGTCTTTCGTCACGCCGTATACCAGTCCAAGCAAAAGACCCAAAACAAGAGTAAAAGCAAATAAAATCAACGCGTCATGTACAATTTTCTTATTCATATGATTTATGACAACAGAAAGCTTTCGATTCGCTTTCTACTGTTTGCCCCCTTCCTTGTTTTTTGCTTCCTTTACCACACCAAATGCCCGCGGTACGGTAAATTTTTCAATCATCGGCACAAGCAGGTTGCTTAAGATAATCGCAAAAGAAACACCCTCCGCATTTGCGCCGAACGTACGGAACAATCCCGTCAGAATACCGCAACAGATTCCAAATACAATTTTGCCTGCCGGCGTAATCGGCGACGTCACATAATCCGTTGCCATAAAAAATGCGCCAAGCATGAGGCCGCCGCCGCAAAGCTGTGCCGTCAGATAATTCCAATCCATCCCATGTCCGCCAAAAATCAGCGTAAACAGTGCAAATGTGATAATATAGGACGCCGGAATCTTTAAATCAATCACTCCCATTAAAATAAGAAAAATAGCGCCGAGCAATATTGCAATCGCCGATGTCTCACCGATCGTACCTGCTGTACGGCCGATTAAAAGATCCATCGTATTGACAGCTTCCCCATTTCTCATAGCTGCGAGCGGAGTCGCTCCCGTATACGTATCTGTCACATAATTGGTCATATGCGCGGCAAATGCAATCAGAAGAAAACATCTTGCACCGAGCGCAGGGTTCATAAAATTCTGTCCAAGTCCGCCGAACAGGCATTTTACTACAATAATTGCAAACACACCGCCGAGCACGGCCTCCCACCAGGGAAGCGTTACCGGCAGGTTTAACGCCAGAAGAAGTCCCGTCACAACTGCGCTGAAATCCGTAATGGTCTGCTCTTTATGTACAATTTTGTTGTAAACCCACTCCGATGCAACACAGCTTGCAATGGTAACTGCCATCAAAAGCAGCGCTTTTGCCCCGAAATTATAAATACCAAACAAACTGGTCGGAAGCAGCGCGATAACTACATACAGCATAATTCTGCCAGTAGTATCTTTGGCGCGCACGTGCGGTGATGACGAAACATGATATAAATCACTCACGATAATCCACCTCTCTCTTTTTGTTTATTTTTTACGCTTTGCAGCGAGAACCTGTTTTTTCATCGTCTTGATCGACTGTGCGAGCTGTCTTCTCGCCGGGCAGGCAAAACTGCAGCTTCCGCACTCGATACACTCTAACCCGTACCACTTTTCAAATTCTGTGGAAAGGCTGTTGTTGGCAAATTTGGCAAGTCTCGACGGAATCAGCTGCTCCGGACATGCCTCCACACAGCGTCCGCAGTTAATACATGCTGACGGTGCAAACGCAGCCACTTCATCTTTGGTCAGACACAAAAGCGATGAGGATGTCTTTGTCGTTGGAATATCAAGACTGAACATCGAAAATCCCATCATCGGCCCTCCGGAAATCATCTTTTCCGGCTGTTCTTTAAATCCGCCGGCAGCATCCACCAGTTCCGCATAATTTGTGCCGATACTGTATAAAAAGTTTCCCGGATTTGTAACGGCGTCACCTGTAATCGTGGACACGCGCTTCATCACTGGCATTCCCAGTTTTACGGCATTATAGACAGAAATAATTGTTTCCACATTGTCAACAATACATCCTGCATCCGCCGGCAGCATCTTTGAATTGATAGAACGCCCTGTCACTGCGTAAATCAGCTGGCGCTCGCCGCCCTGCGGATATTTTGTCTGCAGCGGACATACCTCAATTCTGGATTCGTTCTTTGTCAGATCCTGCAGTTTCTCAATACAATCCGGCTTATTATTTTCGATACCAAGCACACCCTTTGCATTTGGGAAAAGCTGGAGAATGATTTTCATGCCTTCAATCAGTTCATTCGGATTTTCGAGCATTCTTCTGTAATCTGCTGTCAGATAAGGCTCACACTCCGCACAGTTTGCAATAATATACTCAATTTTGTCCGGTTCTTTCGGCGAAAGCTTTACATGTGTCGGGAAACCCGCGCCGCCCATACCAACTACGCCGGCCTCCTTAACCTTGCCTATAATCTCCTCTTTTGATAGATTTGTCACATCATCACATGGCGCATACTCCGTCTCGGTAAATGCACCGTCATTTTCGATGACAATGGATTTTACCATATCACCGACTGCCACACGACGCGGCTCGATGGCTTTCACCGTACCTGAAACGGAGGAGTAGATTGGGGAAGAAACAAAGCCGCCCGCTTCCGCGATCTTTTGTCCTTTCAACACCTTATCCCCCACAGCTACAACCGGAGTGGCAGGCGCCCCGATATGCTGTGATAACGGATACACCAGATCGCCTTTTGGTAAAACTTCCGCAATAGGCCGATCCTTTGCCAGTTCCTTTCCTTCATAAGGATGGACGCCACCTTTAAATGTCTTTAAACCCATTTTTTGTGCCCCACTTTCTCTTATTTTGTATTTGCTCTTATAACTATTATAAGATACTTATCCTAACAATTATAACACAATCAGCAAAATATGACATCTTTTTCTTGTTTTTTTTTTCATACTTTTTTAAGAAATAATTTTCTATTTTTGCGCTATTCCGGATAGCTCTCATTTCTGCTATAATAATACACAAGCAATAACCGGTATCAAATCTTTATTGTACAGGAGGAGGGTTATTTTGAAGAGATGGCATGACGAACTGCCTTTCGCACCGAATGATACACTGACAGAACAAATTTTTCAGGAAGACACACTCTTTTTTGATATTGAGACAACCGGCTTTTCGGCCGCCCATACACAGCTTTATCTGATCGGCTGCGCGGCAAGAAAAAGTGACAGATTAATAGTCGACCAGTTTTTTGCAGAAAGCGCCGGGGAAGAACCGTATGTGCTGTCCGCCTTTTTGTCCGAATTGCAGAAATATAAAACAGTAATTACATTTAACGGGCAGACTTTTGATCTCCCTTATCTGAGAGCAAAATATAAGATGTATCATATTTCGAATCCTTTCCGCGCTCTTTGCAGTATGGATCTCTGTCAAACTGCAAAACAGCTGAAATCACTGCTCTCACTCGACCGTTACAATTTAAAGTCCCTCGAGCAGTTTCTGGGAATCTGCCGTGATGACCTCTGCAGTGGAGGAGAATTAATCAACATCTATAAGGAATTTCTGTCACATCCGACGGAGGAATCGCTTTTTCTGCTAAAACAGCATAATTATGAGGCTGTATTGAATCTGCCGTTCCTGCTCCCCATTTTTTCCTACACAAAAATCCTGGGAGGCAGCTATTCCATTCACAATGTGGAAGGACACGAATATAAAAATGCAGAGGGAAATACCTGTAAAGAATTATTTTTTTCCCTGAAAAACGAATACCCGGTCCCCAAACGCGTCTCTGCAAACAATGGTCCGTTCTTTCTTTTTATGAAAGAGAATCATACTACGATACGCATTCCTCTTTACGAGGGAGAATTAAAATATTTTTTTGAAGATTATAAAAACTATTACTATCTGCCAGAAGAAGATACGGTCATTCATAAAAGTGTCGGATCTTTTCTCGACCGCTCCCAACGGGTACAGGCCATAGCCTCAAACTGTTATATCAAAAGATTCGGATTGTTTATACCGCAGAAAAGTGAACTGATCAAACCACATTTTTCCAGTTCCAGAAAAGATAAGATTACCTACTTTGAGCTGACTGATTCATTTACCGATTCAAACGATCTGATGCGCAGCTATATAGATCATATTCTGGCTTCTTTCAATGGAACAGCACAGACATCTGCTACATAACCGATCTGTTCTGCATCTGACTTTAATAAAAAAGGCTGTCGAAAGGACATGTTTCCGGCAATACAGGTCATGGCAAAAAGACACACCCATATTGTCGAAAACTGCCGCTTTCAAACAGCCCTGACGTCACTGCAACTTATATTTTCTCAAAGAAGAACGATTTTTTACGTTCAAACCCAAGATCCCTGTAATTCATAATCTGTTCTGTATTTCCAATGAACAGAATCCCGCCTTTGACGAGCGATTGCAGGAACTTCTGGTAAATCTTATCTTTTGCCTCCTCCGTGAAATAGATAACCACATTACGACAGACAATCATATGATATCCCGACGGATATGTATCTTTTAACAGATCATGTTCCTTAAAATCAACGCATTTCTTGATTTCATTTGAGATCTGATATGAATTGCCCACCTGTGTAAAATACTTTTTTTTCAAATCATCCGGCACGGATGCAATACTTTTGGCATTATACAGTCCCATACGAGCCGTATCAAGAACCTGTTTGTCAATATCAGTTGCTGTAATCCGAATATTAGACAATGGAAGATGCCGAGATAACGCCATAACAAGCGAATATGGTTCATCGCCCGTAGAACAAGCCGCACTCCAGATTTTTAAGTTTTTGCCGAATTTCTGGATCAGCCCCGGAAAAATAAGTTCATCTAACAATTTCCACTGATCGGCGTTCCGATAAAATTCGGATACATTGATTGTAAGAAAATTGATAAACTGATTAAACTTCTCTTTATCCTTTTTCAGCAGAACAACATAGTCATCATAAGATTTCACATTATTCTTTGTGATCAGCGTATTGATTCTGCGCCGCATCTGCTTTTCCTTGTAAGCATTCAGATCAATTTTAGACAGCTGTAATACATCTTTCTTAAATTTTTCGTAATTATCGTTTTCTAACATTGACTTCTGCACGCCTCCCCTGAACATACTATCACAATGGTCAGGCAGCGGTACATATTTCTTACGTATTCACCGCTGCCTGAATAAACAGGACTGTACCATTTCCTCACAGTCCGTATTTTCTATTCCTCTTTCGCGTCTGCTGCTGCTTCGATATCAACATCCGCCGTTTCCGGTTCCGCCGGATCATCAGCAGGAATCAGCGCTTTCATTGATAAACTGATCCTCTTATCTTCTTCATTGAAATCTACAATTTTCGCTTCAATCTGCTGGCCGACTTTTAAGAAATCTGACGGCTTCTCCACATGCTCTTTTGCGATCTGTGAAACATGTAATAATGCGTCCACACCCGGAGCCAGTTCAATAAATGCTCCGAAATCTGTCATCCTTGCAACCTTACCCTGCACAATATTGCCGATTGCAAACTTCTCTGCCGCGTCGTTCCAGGGATTTTCAGACGGGAATTTCATACTGAGCGCAATCTTCGTATCATTGATATCCTTGATAAAAACACGTACTTCATCTCCGACATGGAAGACTTTTTTGGGATTCTCTACCCTTCCCCATGACATTTCAGAAATATGCAGCAGTCCGTCTGCACCGCCAAGATCGACAAACGCGCCAAAATCTGTTACGTTCTTTACTGTTCCCTCTAAGATATCGCCAATTTTTATCCTTGCAAACAGTTCTTTTTGTTTCTCAAGCTTCCTTGCAACAAGGAGCTGCTTTCTGTCACCAATAATTCTTCTGTGCTTTGGATTAAATTCTGTGATCACAAATTCAATTTCCTGATCCTTGTATTTGGTCAGGTCTTTCTCATAAGAATCGGATACAAGACTTGCCGGAATAAAAATTCTCGTCTCGTCCAGTATCACACACAAACCACCCTCTAAAATCTGCGTTACTTTTGCAGTCAGAATCGCTTTGTTCTTAAATGCTTCTTCCAGTTTCTTGCTTCCTTTTTCTGCCGCGAGCCGCTTGTAGGTCAATACAACCTGACCCTCGCCATCGTTGACTTTGAGTACCTTTGCTTCCATCGAATCGCCAAGTGATACAAGCGTTGTTAAATCGACATTGGCTTCGTTTGTATACTCATTGCGAGTAATAATGCCGTCTGACTTGTAGCCGATATTTAAGACAATCTCATCAGGTTTCACATCGATAACGGTACCCTCAACTACCTCTCCATTTCTTATTGTTTTAAATGATTCATCCAACATTTGTTCAAAACTCATCTCTGACATTTTTTGAACCTCCTCAATAATATTGTTCGGGGTAGATGCCCCTGCGGTAATACCTACGTTATCGACGGATTCCAGACATTTGAAATCCAAATCCTTTACAGTCTGTATATAGTAAGTATTTTTGCATTCTTTTTTACATATTTCAAATAGCTTTTGCGTGTTGGAACTGTTGCTTCCGCCGATCACGATCATAGCGTCCGCGTCCGCGGCAATCCTGGCCGCTTCCAGCTGCCGTTCTTCCGTTGCACTGCAAATGGTATTTAAAACAACTATATCATAACCTTTTTTTTCAATAATTTCAACTAGTTCTTGAAATTTCTTGTAATTAAATGTCGTCTGCGCAACAATACAAAACTTTTTTTCTTTTTTTTCAAGAAAATCAAGTGCTTCTTCCTTATTTTGAAAGATAAAGGTATCTTCTGAGACGGAACAGCTGCGTATTCCCTGTACCTCCGGATGGTTTTCATTGCCCATAATGATAATACCATATCCCTTTTTACTGTACTGCTCCACCAGACGATGAATTTTAAGTACAAACGGACAGGTAGCGTCCACAATATGAAAGCCCATCTTCTCTAATTCCGGATAAGTCTCTTTCTCCACTCCGTGCGCCCTGATCACAACTGTACCGCATTTTCTTTCGTTTAATTCTTCCAGGTTTTCTACAACTGAAACACCTTTTTGCTCCAGGTCAGAAACAACTTCTTCATTATGGATAATCGGTCCAAATGTATAAATCGGACGTTTTCCTTTTTCGATCTCCCGATAGACAGTATCGACGGCACGTTTTACACCGAAACAAAAACCGGCGCTCTTCGCCAGCAGAATCTTTCTTGTCTTTCTCATTTGCAGCATTTTTCCTCATAAATTGAAAGTAATGTTTCTACTACCTGTTCCACCGACATATAGGAAGTATCTACAAACACCGCATCGTCCGCCTGTTTGAGCGGCGATACCTCCCTTGACATATCACGTTCGTCGCGCTCAATAATGTCCTGCTCAATCTCGTTTAACTCGCAGGATTCGCCCCTGGCCAAAAGTTCGTCATACCGTCTTTTTGCACGAACCGCAGAACTTGCAGTCAGAAAGATTTTCACCTGTGCGTTGGGCAGTACACAGGTTCCGATATCACGTCCGTCCATAATTACATCCGTATCCGAAGCAAGCTTCTGTTGAAGCTCAACTAACTGTTTACGCACAGCCGGATAAACGCTGATCTTTGAGGTCGTATGGCTGACTTCCTCGGTGCGAATCAATCCGCTCACATTCTCTCCATTTAAAAATACCTGCTGCTCACCGTTTTCATAGGCAATCGTTACAACAGCCTCGCCGCAGGCGCCCGAAACCGACTGCTCGTCCTCCGCTGCAATTCCATTCTGCAAAAAATAACAGGCCATCGCACGGTACATTGCCCCGGTATCAACATAGACAAATCCAAGTTTCCTCGCCAGACTTTTGGCTATCGTACTTTTTCCCGCTCCCGCAGGACCGTCAATTGCAATATTCATGCTCATATTAGTATTCTCCTTTTCTTATCGTTTATTCTATACTGTCTCCCGCAAGATAACCGGTAGACCATGCAATCTGCAGATTATAGCCGCCTGTCAAAGCGTCCACATCCAAAACCTCACCGCAGAAAAACAGATTTTTTACATATTTTGACTCCATCGTAGACGGATTAATTTCCTTTGTGGCAACGCCGCCCCTTGTGATAATAGCTTCTTCAAATCCTCTGACGCCGCAGAGCGTAACCGGAAATTCTTCCAGAAGCCCAACAAGTTTCGCCCGTTCCTCTTTTGTAATCTCGTTTACCCTTTTTTCCGGAGAAATATTACTTAACGCAATAAATACAGGAATCATTTTTGCGGGAAGCAGCCCGCCCAATGCATTTTTAAACTGTTTCCTGGACGCCCCCTGAAAATCCCGCAGCAGACGCAAATCCAGCTGCTCCGTTGAGAGAGCCGGTTTTAAGTGAATGCGCATGGAGAGCTTTTTTTTTCGCTGCATTTCTTTGATTGCGGCGCTTGCACTTAAAATAACAGGTCCGCTTACCCCGAAATGCGTAAACAACATTTCTCCAAACTCTTCATAGATTAGTTTCTGAGCGTCAAAGATACGGACATTAATATTTTTCAGGGAAAGTCCCTGCAATTGCATGACATAAGGCTCCTCGGCATAAAACGGTACAAGCGA
Source organism: uncultured Roseburia sp. (assembly GCA_947088345.1). Lineage (GTDB taxonomy): Bacteria > Bacillota > Clostridia > Lachnospirales > Lachnospiraceae > Roseburia. The sequence continues at coordinate 4,758 of CAMUGE010000005.1, read as the reverse complement.
GGGTACAATCTCGGTCACGGTGTGACCGCATTCCGCTGCAAAACGATATCCGTCTCCTGTCGATCCGGTTGCCTGATAGGAATTTCCGCCTGTCGCAATCAGGACAGCCTCCGCTGGAATTTCCGTATGATCGGAGAGCAAAACGCCGCGAACACGGCTTTCATACCGTCGTTTTTTTGTACTGTTTTCGGACAGTTGATATTTCTCGGTTAAAATATGTGCCGCTTTTGTATGAAGCCTCACTTCGACATGATTTTTTTCCAGCTCATTTTGCAGCGTGCGTATCACATCCGAGGAATGGTCAGAAACAGGAAATACACGTCCCCCGCGCTCAACTTTTGTATGACATCCGTTTCGGTTGAAAAACTCTGTCACATTTTTATTGTCAAATGCATAGACGGCGCTGTAAAGAAATCTGGAATTTGTCATGACATTGGACAGCAAATCTTGTGGGTCACAGTCGTTTGTCAGATTACAACGCCCCTTTCCCGTAATATACAGCTTCTTCCCAAGCTTCTCGTTTTTTTCAAGCAAAATCACCTTATGTCCGTTTTTTGCGGCGCGTATCGCCGCCATCATTCCTGCCGGCCCGCCGCCGACTATGACCACTCTACTCATGATACTCGTTTTCTCCTATTTTCGCATAGCGCAGACGGACAGAATCCCCTATGTAATTAAGCTCGTCATTCCCGTAAATCTGATAGTCATCCCAGATTTTTTCCAATGTATCCAGTGTGTTGGACACATCTTTTCTTTTTTTCATACAGAGCGATACAATCATCGCGTTGACAACGCTAAGCGGCGCCACAAGAGAATCTGCAATTGAGGCCATATCGCTTTCTGCAATCAGATTACAGGAAGAATAAAGATTCATCGGCGAGTGGACGCTGTCTGTCAGTGTAATTACTTTCGCATTACGGCTGTTCGCAAATTCCAAAGCTTTTAACGTGCGCATGGAGTACCGTGGAAAACTGATCCCGATAATCACATCTCTGGAACCAATATGTATCATCTGCTCAAAAATTTCATTGGAACTGCTTGTCATCAGTGTATGCACATTTTCAAACATCATCGAAAAATAAAACGACATAAAACTTGCCAGTGCAGCGCAGCTTCTAAGCCCGATAATATAAATATGCTTTGCACCTGCAATCATTTCAATCGCAAGCTCAAATGCATTCTGATCAATCTTTGCCAGGGTAGAACGAATCTTTGCGGCATCCGCTTCCAGTATTGACTCAAGTATCCTGGAATGACTGATTTTTCCATAAGCCACTTCCATACGCTGCATGGAATTTAATTTACCGCGCACCATATCTTCCATCGCTTTCTGAAATTCCGGATATCCCTTATACCCCAGATGTACCGCAAAACGTACAACTGTGGACTCACTTACGCCGACTGTCTCTCCAAGTTTTGCCGCAGTTAAAAATACTGCGCTGTCATAGTGATCTGTGATATAGGCTGCCAGCAGCTTTTGACTTTTGCTCAATTTTCCATAAACTTCATTGATACGGTGACTCAAGTCGTTGGTATTATTCATATTCCTCCCAAAAGGTTTTGCTCTTATAGGATATGCAAAGAATTTTACTTTTCACAGAAACATGATCTTCCTATAAGATGAACAAGAAAGCAGGAAGTCAACCTTCCTGCTTTTTCAGTCAATCCATTCGCTCCACAGGCCCTTTCGCCAATAACTCCGCTACCTCTTCCATGGTAATTCCAAACGGGATCTCATATGCGCCGGTAGCAAGCGTTGACGCGCGCCCTATACCGGAAAGATGTTTGCGCAGACTCTCCGAATCTTCAATCAGACCGTTCGCCTGTAACGTGTCGCAGACAGTACGGCATACGTCGCCCTTTTTTATGATCAGACGATAATTGCCCGATTCTGCAGGCTGATCTGATGACGGCGCTTTTACTCCTGTATCTTGTGGCGAATCAACCGGTTCCTGTGTTCCTGATGCATCAGGCGAACTGCTCTCTGCACTGATATCCGTATCTTTTTGTGTATTCACCGGTGTTTTTGCCTCTGTATTTTTTTGTACAGTATCCGGATCTTTCACCACAGAATTGTTGCCGTCTGAAATCTCCTGGCTGCTGTTCCCTGTCATAGTAACCGGCGTATTAGAATGCCCCGTTACAAATCCGTCCTGCTCATCTGCGTCCGGATTTTCTATTTTTGACAACTCCTCTGTCGGTTCCGTGGAATCCTTTGGTTCTGTCTCTTCCGGCATAACCATGCCAAGCGCTTTTGCTCTTTCTATTACATATTCATCCGAAACGGTTGTATCCTGCAGTGAAAAACAGATCATCAGGATAATTGTGGTGGCGATCATGCCGATTCCCAATCCCCGTAAATAGTATTTTAGTTTCACAGATCAAGTTCTCCCCTATATAATCCGATTACAAGCTTGACTTCCCCAATGCCAAGCCCTAATTTTTTCGCAATTTCAACTTCAGTCAGGCCCTCTTTGCACAAATGCAGTATCTCCCTGTTGTGATTGTCCTGCTCTGCTGATGAGTCTCCCGCAATGTTTTCATCCGTTGTATCTGATAAATCGGATATAGACGGCTCGGACGATTCGCTCAAACCTGCGTCCGATATCTCCGGTTCTGTTTTTTCAAACACAGTCTGTACTTTTGGCGCTTCTCTACTCTGTGCCGCATCTGATTTATTCTCGGCTGCCATAGCCGCTTTCTTAGCAGCTGTAACCACCGTTTCTTCCATATTTCGTATATCAGCGGCAAGGCGCTGCAAATCAGACGCCATACCTGTCAGTTCCGTATGCTTATCATTTAACATACTGTAAAGAAACACAATCTCATTATGTGTTTTATTCATATTTTCTATGACAGTGTCAGAATAATCACTGATTGCCATAATTTTCAGATTTGTTTCTTTCTCCAGCGCACGCTGAACCAGATCGGAAGAGGCGTCAATCTGATCGTCTACTTTCTCCTCTATTCTTGGTCCCGCATTTTGTATCTCACTGTCCACGATGCGCTTTAATTGTTCCTGGCTTAGTTCTGCAATTTTATTCAGTTCCGAAGGCGATAACTTTTCTGTAATAAAGAAACTCCCAACCATAAACACACATCCCGCCAAAAGCAGGAAAATTTCTATTCCAGTCATATAAAACCTCATATTTTCATATCAAATCGTCTGCTCTGCCCTTTAAAAATGACTTTACCATCTTCTTCGGGCTCCTTCTGATTCTGTTTTTTCTTTTGTGAGCCTTTTCTGCCGCCGCCGTTCTTACCCTCTTTGGCGTCATAGCGATACTCTTTTGTATCTTTCTCATCGGACTTTTGTACTTTATGAGACATTTCGTCCTGTTGCTGCTTCTGCTGAATCTGGATATTATGCTGTTCCACTGTCGGCCGATTGTCTTCGTTCTGTTTGATCGTACCGATATCCTGCGTCCGCTGAATCATTCCGTTTAAATCTACCGGCCTGATCGACATAACACTCCCCGCCTTTCCGGTTTAATCCATAAAAACTCCCATATAACTTCCCATTTTTTTACGCATTTTAAGCAGCGCTTTGGTATGAAGCTGTGACACACGCGATTCGGATACTTCCAAAATATTGCTGATTTCCTTTAAGGTAAGATCTTCGTAATAATACAGTAAAATTACTTTACGCTCCTTTTCTGTCAAAAGTTCCAGCGTATCCTTTAAGACCTTTTTCAACTCTTCCTCGGCAATTGCGTCTTCCGGCTGAATAAAATGCGAATTATGCTTTGCATCCATTACAGGTTCGCCGCCCTGTTCAACAAATTCATTCAGCGATACGATATTTGTAACTTTCAGCTGCGACTGCCAGTCATTCAACTCCACTTCCTGTATTCCAAGTTCCTTTGCAATATCCTCGTCCGATGCATTGCGTCCTGTCTTTGTCTCAACTTTACGAATGGCCTCTTCAATTTTCTTCTGTTTCTGACGCACAGTCCTTGGAATCCAGTCCATTTTGCGAATCTGATCCAATATAGAGCCGCGGATTCGCAAACTCGCATACGTTTCAAATTTTACATCCTTTTCCAGATCAAACTTATCAATTGCGTCGATCAGACCAAAAATACCATAGCTGACCAGGTCTTCATACTCTACATTATAGCCAAGATACATACTTAACCTTCCGGCTACTACTTTTACAAGCGGTGCATATTCTGTAATAATTTTTTCCCGAAGATCTGCCGACGGTCGACGCCTGTACTCATCCCATAATTTTTCTCTGTCTACAGTTTTCATCCAATGCCCTCACGTTCGGCTTCTTCGCTGTTTTCTTCTTCTTCCTGTGCTGTCTGTGCTGTCTCTTCACTCTCTTCCGCTTCTTCTTTTGGCTTTTCTTTAAATTCCAGATCCAGAACAAATTTTACAATATTTCCCAATATGTAAAACGAAACCAATACGACCAACAGCATAGTCATAAATTTGGTTGTTCCCATTCTGGCCAGAATACCGGCAATACTCGCAATAAGCCCCGCTGTCAATGTAATAATTGCAGGTATTGATTTTCTTTTCATATGATATCTGCCTTTCCCTGTATTATAATAACCGGTTTCCCATAAAAAAATTAAATTATTTTTATAGGCTTTCCGACAGACTTTATGTAAAACTCACCTGTATCACAATGAAGCTCTACGGTACGCCCGTAATTTAAGCCGGTATCCTCGGCAATCAGTTTTATCCGCATCTGCGCCAGGATCTTTTTGGCAGCTTCGGCATTTCTCGCGCCGATATTCCCGATATCAG